>NZ_FXTU01000001.1:0-746491 GCF_900182735.1 Laceyella tengchongensis
TCAGCATGCCGCGGTGAATACGTTCCCGGGCCTTGTACACACCGCCCGTCACACCACGAGAGTTTGCAACACCCGAAGTCGGTGAGGTAACCTTTATGGAACCAGCCGCCGAAGGTGGGGCAGATGATTGGGGTGAAGTCGTAACAAGGTATCCCTACCGGAAGGTGGGGATGGATCACCTCCTTTCTAAGGAGCTCTTTCTAGAGCATTATCGATCATTTTCTTGGGTCACGTGACACTCACTCTTTAGTTTTCAGGGAATACGATTAAGCTCCAGCTTTAGGCTGGAGCTTTTTTATGTTGATTATGAGCATTCACCATTGTGATGGAAAGTGGATAAAAAATGCCAACCTGTAGTTTATGCTTTCCACAGGCTGGTGAGATGTTCGTATAAGGGTAGGGCGGATGGTAGCGTGTCGGGGATCGCCCAGTTCAGGGAAGACTCTCCGGGGGTATAGGGAATGATGGTGCCGTAGCCTGAGGCTTGAGCCAAGGCGACACAATCTTCCATCCCCGCAGTTGGGAGGATGCCCATGGTGACTCCTGCGGGCGAAGGGGAGAATTCACATAGTACATAATCGAATGATTTCAGATATTGGCTGGCTAATTGGATGAATAAATCTGTCTCTGATCCCGGTTGCCTGTGGCGAGTTGCATGACTCCCATCAAACCGCCCCCCTCTAATGACCCAAGCCATTCGTTTTTGTGCTTGGGGTTGATGCAGACGAAAAGTAAGCTTGCGTTGTTTCAGCCCATACAACAATGCAAACCATGGCAGATTGCTTAATGGCTTGTGCAATGTAAGTCGTTTGCCCCACAAGGCCTGCATCGGGTGATGGTATAAGTAGGAAATGGGGGAGGTGACGCTCCATTCCACTTCCGTGACCAATGTGGGATCTTCAGGCAACAGTTGTTGGCAGAGAGTGAGTAACGATTCAGATTGGTATTTCATCAACAGACCCCCTACCATAAAATATCGAACAAGTGTTCTTATGTTTCCATTATAAGGGGAGGAAGATGAAAGGGCAACTCCTTTTTGTGAACAATCGATTAAAGCCATTGGAGGCCTCTTCTATTGCTAGTTTGACCAAAGGGGTTATCTTACGCAATGTTCTGATAATAGTGAGCAACCGGTCACTCAGGCCGGAGGGGGCCTGTGGTGACCGGGGGGCAATTGGTGCATCAGGCCATAAGAGGACAGAGATCGGCGGAGAATAGCATGCTCCCTGCACTTTGCGCAAATAATCAGGAGAGTAGCTTGCCTATTTCGCTGATGATTTGTGGCAGTGGAACGGTCTCATCATATCTGCCGTGAATGCGGCCTTGTTGATCGATTAAAACGGTAGTAGGGACAGAGGTAACCCCATAAGCATCGGTTACTTTGGTTCCCTCATCCCGTAGCACAGGAAATGTGAAAGATGATTGCTTCATAAATGCAACGATGCGATCAGGACTCGCTTCTCTGCCAGTGACATCAATGGTCAAAAATGTAACTTTCGGGTGTTGCATGGTGCGATACAATACTTCTTTCCTAGGTAGAGCGTCAAGACATGCCGAACACCATGTCACCCAAAATTCGAGCCAGATCAATTGGCCAGCGTAATGCTCCAAGCGATGGGTTCTCCCTTCTAGATCAAGCAGGGCGAACGAAGGAGCCTGTGGCTTGTCCATAGAAACTCCCCCTCACATCCGAATCAAGATCAACCCAGCAAACAACAAGAGTAAGCAAAGGCGTTGCATCCATGATAAGCGCTCGCGGTATATCAAGATCGACAGCAGTGCGACAACCAAACTGTTGGTGGCGAAAATGGGAGCGATGATACTTGCCGGCCCTTTTGACAAAGCGATGGAATAGATTTGCAATCCAGCGAACGAGAACACGCCTGCGCCAAGACCCCACCACCAGCCGATTGCCCGGGTTCGTGGTGGCTCGGGGCGGTCGCGCAGGATGCTGATGCCAAACCAAGCGATTCCCACCACATAGCTGACGAATAAGATGGTGGCGCCTGGCAGGTGAAGCTCTTCCGTGATTTTGAGACCGCCATTGCGCAAGAAAAAGAGGAGCGTTGCTGTTAACACCAATCCATACCATGAGATATTGCGGATGCGTAAGTTTTCGTTGGGGTCAATCGGCAACAGGGAAATCGCGGCCACCAGCAGAATCACGCCGATCATCTCAGTCCAAGAGATGGTTTCCTGATACAACAAGATCGACATGATGACAGTGAGCAAGATGTTGCTGTTCGTCAAAGGAGCGGTCAAACTAGCGGGTCCCACTTCTAGCGCCTTCATGAACAACAGATTGCCTGCGGCGGAACCGATGCCGATCACTAATCCGAATAACACCACGGGCCAAGTGAACAACGTCGCCCCCGTGTGCAACATCCACCACAAAAAACCCATAGCCCCGCTGACATATAAGCCAAGCAGCAGATAATTGTTGGATCCTTTATGGTGGGAACTGATTTTCATCATGAAACCCGCCAAGCCGAAGGTGAGCGAGCTGAACAGTGCAAGTATGAACCACATGGAGCGATATTCCTTTCTGTGTCGGTTCGTGTCAATGATAATGCCGTTGCTTGCGACAACGATTCCATGATAACGTGACTCATTTATCACGTCTACCAGTAGGAGACTCCTTCTTATTCTTATATTTGGGGGCGGCAAATATTTGCCCACCGGGCGGGAGTTGACAACCCCTAGGGTGGACAGGCATGCTTAAAGATAAAAAAGAGTGGGGGAAAGAACGTGCAAACCATAGATGAGTTGTTGCAAGAAGCATACGATTTGGTCGGTCAGCGGCTACCGAAAGAAACGTTTAGGGATGCGGAACATCCGAACAACCGCCTGTTAATCGGGGTCACCTGTCTGCGGGTCGGGGCGGTGAATGTAGCTTACCGCTTGTTTGAATCGATTGCGCAGGAAGGGCCGAAGGAGAATGCCAACCATCACTTCGCTTATGTGCGGAGTTTGGTGGAGATGGCTGAAATCGATGCTGAAAACGAACGCTACTCGCAGGCGGCTGAACATATGGCCACGGCGTTGGCCGAGTATCCCGAATCGATGGGATATATGATGAGCAGAGTTCATCTGGAAGTGTATTTGACTTATTACCAATATCAAGCGGGCAGAAAAGACGAAGCGCTGTCGAGTATCGCTGCGCTCTGCGCGCGTGAGGAGCAAGCATTTCGGGAGATGGAGCCCAGTGATGCGAAGGCATTGGTGGGCCCCGGCTTGTGTTATGCATTGCATCAGTGGGCCTTGTTCTATGCGATGGAGGGCGAGTGGGACCGCGCATATGAAAAAGCGAACAGCATGATTCCGTACGCTACTTCCGTCGACGAAGCCGGCGTGGAGCAAGCAGAGCGGTTGTATCGGGAAGGAAATGGAGAGGCGGCTATGAACCGCTTGATTGAAGCGGTACGATATCGCGATGGAGAATGAGAAAGGGGGAGCAACATGGCGGCGGGGATCATTGCAGAGACCACGGTGGGTTTGAAAGATTGGACGGTAGCTGTTGAAGCGTTGGGTTCCGGTAAGCAAATACTGGTCATGCGCAAAGGGGGCATTGCCGAGGAGACACGCCATTTTACCGTCCAAAGTGATCGGTTTTATTTGTTTCCGGCATATGAACATCAGAAAGAAGAGCTGTTGAAGCCCCAATATCAGGGAGGAATCGCAGAAACCCGCAAGGAGTGGACGGATGGGCAACAAATGGTGACCATCAAATATTTCGCCGTATTGCATGAGGATATCGAAGTGCGCGAAGAAGAAGTGTTACTGCGCTTGTCCCCCTATCATATCTGGAATGACCGGTTTGCGACGGAGCGGTTGAAGTGGAAGAAGAAACACCCGCTGCACGTGTTGCTGTTGCGAGTGTACAAACTGGAACAGCCCTTTGCCATTCCAGTTCGCGATGCGTATTTTGGATGCAAATCGTGGCATCAATTGCCGGAAGAGCTGCGCGGATTGAAAGGAGTTCCCGTTTTGTCGGATGAGGCGTTTGAAAGCGAAGTGAAAGTGATTAAAGCCGCATTGGCTTAAGCTTTTCTTTTGTTGGCAACTACATGAAAACGGACTCCAGATTGGCGGAGTCCGTTTTTTAGGCGTTTTGTAAGGAGTTTACTTGATTTTCAAATTCAAGCAACAGTTCTTCCAAAGTCATTTGGTTTTCCAAATACAACTGAACCAGCTCGAGGAAAAGGGTGTTTTTGTCCTCTGGCAGATTCAAGGTTTCCAAAAGCTCGTTGAATGGGTCAAAATCACGAGCTAAGATATGTATGCTGTTTGATTGAAATAAGGTTTCCAACTGACTTGTCTTATGATAAATATCTTTGACCATTTTAAGTATAATGCCGATGAGGTGTTTTTTTTGTTGATCCATTCTAACTCCCTTTCTTCTTTCTTTATAATGGTACTAAAAGGTATTATAACAGATTAAATTGAATTTCTGCACTTGATTTCGGTTAACTTGCCAATTAGGAGGGGTTCAATCCATGAAAGCAGTCGTGATCAAAGAAAAGGGCGGGGCGGAGCAATTAGAGATTAAAGAAATTGCCAAACCCACATGCAAAGAAGATGAATTACTCGTTCGTGTGAAAGCGACCGCCGTGAACCGCGCCGATATCGCCCAACGGGAAGGCGCATATCCGCCGCCTCCTGGGGCGAGTTCCATCTTGGGGTTGGAGTTGGCCGGGATTGTGGAGGAAGTGGGGGAGGCATGCCAGGACAGATGGTCGGTAGGAGACCGAGTGTTTGGACTGCTGTCGGGCGGGGGGTATGCGGAATATGCCGTGTTGCCCGGTGTGTTGGCGCTCCCAATTCCGGAGTCGTTATCTTTTGAAGAAGCGGCCGCCATTCCCGAAGTGTTTTTGACCGCATATCAGTGCTTATTTTGGATCGGGCGTCTGCAAAAAGGGGAAAAGGTGTTGATTCACGCTGGCGCCAGCGGGGTGGGTACAGCAGCGATCCAGTTGGCGCGGGCGGTTGGGGCCGAGGCGTTGGTCACCGTCGGTTCGGAGGAAAAGCGGGATTTCTGCCTGCGCTTGGGAGCCAAACACGCTTTCAATTACCGCGAAGGGGATTTTTCCGACAAAGTGCTAGAAGCTACCGATGGACAGGGCGTTGACGTGGTATTGGATTTTGTGGGTGCCCCTTATTGGCAACAAAACCTGAGTGTGCTGAAGATGGATGGCCGTTTGGTCTTCATCAGTGCGTTGGGTGGTACCAAGCTGGACCAAGCTTCGATTGGCGCTATATTGGGCAAGCGCTTGACAATTACCGGCACGACTCTGCGCTCCCGTTCATTGGCGTACAAAGAAGCACTAAACCGTGATTTCGCTTCGTTCGCGCTCCCCCGGTTGGTCAGCGGAGAATTAAAGCCAGTCATTGATACTATCTATCCGTTGTCAGAAGTGCAAGAAGCCCACCGCTATATGGAACTGAATAAGAACAAAGGCAAGATTGTGTTGCGAATAGAAGATTGATTTGGTTCCTTCGCTTGCTCCGTGCAAACAGGTGCCCCTGATCCTTGTGGTCTCCTGTTTGCATTTTTTTTCCGGAAAGAGAGAAACTAGGGTAGACACCCTACGGTTTCATCAGGGTCATCTTGGATCAGGAGGTGGCAAGCATGGTGGAGCGAGGAATTGAACAAGCGCTACATGAATACAAGGAAGGACTTGGCCGGTTGGCGAAGCATCTTCCTGAAGTGGCGCACGCTTATAATCAGTTTACTGGGGCTTGCTTCAGTGAAGGTGCCTTGTCCCTGAAGGAGAAGCATCTCATCGCGTTGGCGCTGGGCGTGTTCTCCAATGACGAATACTGCATCGTTTATCACACCAAAGGTGCGGTGGACAATGGGGCGAGCGAACAAGAAGTGTTGGAAGCGGCTGGAGTGAGTGCCGCGTTTGGGGGCGGCATGGCGATGTCCCAAGCGGTAACGGTTCTGCTTGAGGCGCTTGATGAATTGAAAGGAAAATGAGTGGATTGATCCGGTTTCGGTATGGAACCGGATTGATCATTTTTATTCATATAAAAATATGTTAACAAGAAAAGTTTTGTTGCGCTTTTACAATTAACAGGGGAGGTTTATAAAATTTAAAAAAACAACAACAATTCGAGAAAGTCGGTTGATGTTATGGTAGGATTATTAACTTTTTTAAAATAGAGAAATGCTTGTTGACAAGGGGGAAAGTCCAGAGTACGATGGGAAAGGAATTGCGCATACACAAAAATGGCTCCAAATCGGTTTAAGTTTAGCCATATTGGGGAATAAGGGCTTCCGGGAGAATGAATTAGCAAGGAGAAGCCCGGGGCGTTCCGTGTTGAGCTACTCTATGGTAGTTTGCGTTTGATTACCGAGAGTAAGGGAGTTTGAGCACATGCTAAAACGAGATCAAGCCGGCTATTTGTTTGAACGCAAGATTACCCCTTTCATCATTCCGAAAGAGCAAGTGGTAGTCGTTGATCCGGATTGGTCACTGGAAAGGGCGCTTCTAGTATTGACACGCAAGGGGACGAATTCGGTTCCTGTGATCAATAAGGTGGGTCAAGTAGAGGGTCTGATCAGCAAAACAGAAATACTTGATTTCATGTTTAAAATCAGCCAAGGAAATGAAATTGACTTCAGCCAACTTAGCAAGTATAAAGTGCAGGAAGCGATGAACAAAAACCATTCTGGCATTCTGGCCAACTCGATTTTTTCATTCGCCTTTGAGGTGTTGATCAATCGATCATATATTCCCATCATTGATATAAAAGGGATGTTTGTGGGGATTTTGACCAGAAAGGTCATGATGGAACAAGTGATTGAATATTTCAAAGAAGAATATATGAATACAGTGGCAGATCAAATTTAACGTTTAAAAGACCCGGAGTTAAGATGGGGGAAAGGAAAACCGCTCCAATTTGATTGGGCGGTTTTCTCTGATCTGCGGCATGTTTTTCTACATAAAGAAAATAAAAAGAATAAACATAAAAAATAATAAGTACCATGCGTTTGTTCAGTTTTTCACTTCCACAAACAGGTCATTCAACAGTTGATGCTGATGGCACTGCTGGAAAAACTGGCTCAATTCTTGCCAAAGAGCAGCTTCTTGTTGCCGTTCAGTGATTTGCGCAGTCAATTTGACGTATTGTAGCCACCCAAAGAAGGAGAAGGGGATGAATGGAAAAGAAAAGTCCTCTTTATAACAAGACATCAAGATGGGTTCCAACTCGCGGTAAGCACTTTTCAGAATGGTGATTTCAAGCGTTTCCGGTAGTTTCGCTGCGGCGTGTACCAAGGGGCGCTGTTTTTTCCAAATGTGGAGCATGCGTTTTTTTAGGAAGCTGTTGCGGTATCTGTCTTGATCCTTCGAATCGAGCGGGACGCGAAAAGAAGGTTTATTTTCACGCGCCTTGTTTTCATAAAAAAAGGATCGTTCAGACTTCTTGTAGGGGTCGGCACTCAACGCTGCTGAAGAGGTTTTTTTGCTTAAAAAATCAACCGGTGAAGCAATAGATTTCAAAATGGAAAGATGGCCTCTCGACAATAGCATATTGTTTTTTTCCATAACTATTCCTCCTACAAGTGCACTTCTGCATCAGACGAACAAGTGGTAAAAAATAAAAAAACGAATGAAGACAGAATAAAATGATAAAAAAGATGAAAGGCGTTCAAATCGCGCCTTCTATAGAATATTCTGCCTTAAAAATGTGTTTTAAGCAAGTGAATATCAGCTGAATTTCGCCTGATATTTGAACAATTCTTAGATATTTTTTCAGTAAGGTTTGTCTATTTTCGTAATATAATGTAAAATGTATGCGGCCTAAAATGTGGTTTGTGAACGTCTCATCATAGTATTTCCGTATGCAACGGGAAAATTCCTGTTTTCCCTAAAATTAGGAGAGCGAGGGAATCGGTTATAGTGAAAATATTGGAATTTATAGGGAAGCTGTTGTTGCTGATTGGTTTGGCAACTGTTTTTTCTATGCCGTTTATGCTGAACACCGGCAATGCGAACCTCAGCCTCGCCTGGCAGGATGTCGCTCTCATCCTAGCGGTTTTCTCCATGTATGGGCTATTTGAGAGGCGCCGGGGTTGGAAGCTCGGCTTGGGGCAACGATGTGGATGGGTGCGATTTGCCGAAGGGGCCGGGCTCGGTATTGCGCTGATCAGCATGGTAGTGCTGATGATCTTTGTGTTCGGGGGAGCCCAGATCATGGAAGCGCGATTTACGCCTACGGTATTGCAGAGTGCATGGCAAACGTTAATTTTGTTCCTGTTGGTGGGATTGTCGGAAGAATTGATGTCCCGCGGGTATGTACAAGGCTTGCTTCGTCATCGGTTTAACAAGTGGGTGGCATGGAGTGTTTCGGCGCTTGTCTTCGCTCTGCTTCACGGGTTCAACCCTGGGGTTTGGAGCCACGGATTTCCTATCCTAAACCTCATTTTGGTGGGAGTGCTACTCAGCGTCTATCGGGATGTGTCGGGCGGATTGTGGGCGCCCATCGGCTTTCACTTCACGTGGAATTTTTTCCAAGGTCCTGTATACGGATTTAAGGTGTCTGGGTTGGAAATGCAGTCGTTTTTGCAAACCAGGTCGCAAGGCGGGACATTTTTGTCGGGTGGTGCATTTGGCCCGGAAGGGAGTGTCGCATGTACGGTCGTTTTGCTAGCGGCTACATCATGGTTCATCTGGAGAGAACGAAATACACAAACCGCGGTGCTATCATAAAGCTGCGGTTTTCTTTTTTTTGACAAATGTGTTAGTGTCGATACGTAAGGACTGCGAAAAAAGCCTCACCGCGATTCCATAGCTATACCCACGTTCATGGCTTTTCCTTTTTGTTGGAGGTGGGTTTGGCGGTGTGGGGGGCTGGTATTTCGAAGGGGTTTGTTTGCGGGAGAGGGACGTACCAACCTTCCCCGATATGGCGATACGACGACTTGTTTTTCTTGTGCAACGGGCAGAAATCGCATCGGCCGCCCGGCCGTTTTTCATAGCATGCGAGGCAACGGATTGGTTTCATGAAAAAACTCCTTTCTTGATGGATGAACGGATGCGGACGATTGCGAAAATAACAAATTCCTCGGCTGGAGAGTGAACCGCGAGAGGGGAAGATATCCTAATATCAAGGATTTCCACGGAACGTGCGAAACTTCGCTTGCTATAGGGATATGTGTGAAGTAAAATAAAATGAGAATCACATGATAATCACTCTAATTTAGTAAGCGGGTGGTAGAAGGTGGTTCTGGTATAACACACCCATGGTTTTTATTCCACTTTATTTTACCATCCATGGGTTCGCAAATCATATCTCCAGAAAATAATCCCGCACCAATCAGCAGGAGATATATAACGAATGAACGATGGAGGAATGAAGATGTCGAAAGCACCAAAACTGACGATAAAGAACTTGCACGCTTCCGTTGATGGGAAAGAGATTTTGAAAGGGGTGAACCTCGAGGTCAAAGGTGGCGAAGTGCATGCCATCATGGGTCCGAACGGAACCGGTAAAAGTACGCTGGCATCTGCGTTGATGGGCCATCCGCGTTATGAAGTGACTCAAGGGGAAGTGACCTTGGACGGAGAAAACCTGCTGGAGATGGAAGTGGATGAGCGCGCCCGTGCAGGCCTGTTTTTGGCGATGCAGTACCCGGCAGAAGTGAGCGGGGTGACCAACTCCGATTTTTTGCGTAGCTCGATCAACGCTAAACGCGGCGAAGGCAATGAGATTTCCCTGATGAAATTCATCCGCGAGCTGGATAAGAAGATGGAACTACTCGAAATGGATGAGAAGTTCGCGACCCGGTACCTGAACGAAGGTTTTTCCGGTGGGGAAAAGAAAAGAAATGAAATTCTGCAAATGATGATGCTGCAACCCCGCATCGCCATTATGGACGAAATCGACTCCGGTTTGGATATCGACGCGCTCAAAGTGGTAGCCAAAGGGGTAAACTCGATGTTGAGCGATGAGTTGGGCGTGTTGATGATCACCCACTATCAACGTTTGCTGAACTACATCAAGCCAGATTATGTGCATGTATTCATGCAAGGGCGCATCGTGAAATCGGGTGGACCGGAATTGGCGGAGCGTTTGGAAGCAGAAGGCTACGATTGGGTTAAAGAAGAACTGGGCATTGAAGACGAGACCGTCGGTCAAAAGGCGTAAGGGGTGGTGCATAAGATGAGTGTAGAAACCTGCGTGCTTTTTGATGAAAGCGTTGTGAAGGGAATTGCCGCCAAAACGCAAGAACCGGCTTGGATGCTCAATGCCCGTCTAGAAGCATTTAAAGATGTCCCTAATTTGCCTTTACCCAAACTGGAGCGCACCAATATCGACCGTTGGAATTTCACCGACTTTACGCCATTCACTGAAGAAGCGGCGATTGGTTCGCTTACTGAGTTGCCCGAAGATGTGCAGGAGTTCATCTTTGACAAAGAGCAAGCCCATGTCATGGTTCAGAAAAACGGAAGTGTCATTTTCCGCCGCTTAGGCGATGACTTGGCTGAACAAGGCGTGTTGTTCACTGATTTGGCTAGTGCGGCGCGGGAAAACGAAGCGCTAGTGAAGAAGTTTTTCATGACTGACGGCATCAAGCGGGATGAACATCGCCTGTCGGCGCTTCACGCGGCTTTAAACAGCGGTGGCGTGTTCCTCTATGTGCCGCGCAATGTGGAAGTGAAGGTGCCGATCCAAGGATTGTTCTGGCTCGCTGGTGAGAAAGCGGCGATGATGCCTCATATCATCATTGTGGCGGAAGCCAACAGCCGCATCGACTTTGTAGCCAATTTCATCGCTCGTCCCGGTGACGAAGCGGCGTTTAACAATAGTGCAATCGAAGTGTTTGTCAGCGACGGGGCACGTGTGCGCGTGGCGACAGTGAGTAGCCTTGGCAAAGAGACCGTCGATGTCATTTACCGTCGTTCCCTTGTTAGCCGTGACGGCCAACTGGAGTGGATTGTAGCCGACTTGAGTGAAGGTCGCGTGATTTCTGATAACACCACGCACTTAAAGGGCGAAGGCGGTATGGTAAATGTGAAAACCGTCGTGTTAGGCACGGATGAGATGAGAGCCAACGTTACTTCGTCCATTCATCATTGGGGTCGTCACACGGCCAGCGACATCAATGCGCGTTCGGTGATGAAAGATTCGGCTACCAGCATTTTGAACAGTATCACCAAGATTGAAAAAGGTGCGAGTAAGTCTGACGGCCAACAGTCGGGCAAGGTGCTGATGTTGAGCCCAGATGCACGGGGGGACGCTAACCCGATTCTCTTGATCGATGAGAATGATGTGACTGCAGGGCACGCTGCGAGTGTGGGGCGGATCGATCCGACCCAACTTTATTATTTGATGTCCCGCGGAATCAGCCGCCGCGAAGCTGAAAAGTTGATCATCCGCGGGTTTCTGGATGCGGTGGTTTCCCAGATTCCTTCTGAAAGCCTGCAAGCCAGCATCCATCGCCTGATTGAAAGGAAGCTCCAATCATGAACGGCCTGAAACGGGATTTCCCGATTTTGCAGCAAGAGGTGAATGGGCACCCGCTCGTTTACTTGGACAGTGCCGCTACCTCGCAAAAGCCCTTGCAAGTGATTCAAGCGTTGGAAGAGTATTATCGCGGATACAATTCCAATGTGCATCGGGGTGTTCACACCCTTGGGTCCAAAGCGACTGACGCGTATGAAGGGGCGCGCGAAAAAGTGCGCCGCTTTGTGAACGCTCGCTCCATTAAGGAAATCGTCTTCACGCGTGGCACCACCACGGCGCTCAACATGGTAGCCGCAAGCTACGCCAAACCACGCCTGCAAGCTGGGGATGAAATCATCTTGACCCCGGCTGAGCACCACAGCAACCTGATTCCCTGGCAACAAGTGGCCAAGGCGACTGGCGCGACGTTGAAGTATTTTCCGCTTGCAGCGGATGGTACACTGGAGATGGGGAAAGTGAAAGAGATGATCACGCCCCAAACCAAGATCGTCGCGATGCAACATGTGTCCAATGTGCTGGGAACGGTACATCCGATCAAAGAAATTGCCCAGCTCGTTCATGCCCAAGGCGGCGTCATCGTGATCGATGGTGCGCAAAGCGCTCCCCATTTGAAAGTGGATGTGCGGGAGTTGGATGTGGACTTCTTCGCTTTCTCTGGTCATAAGATGTGTGGTCCGACTGGAATCGGGGTGCTGTACGGCAAGGAAGAGTTGCTGGAGCAGATGGAACCGATCGAATTTGGTGGCGAGATGATCGATTATGTGGATCTGTATGATGCCACGTGGAAAGAGTTGCCTTGGAAGTTTGAAGGGGGAACCCCGATCATCGCTGGCGCCATCGGTTTGGGCGCAGCCATCGACTATTTGGAAGCGATTGGACTTGATAAGATCGAAGAGCACGACCGGAAGTTGGCCAGCTATGCAGTAGAACGCTTAAGCCAGATTGAAGGGTTGACCATCTTTGGTCCGCGTGAAGGACGGTTGGGCGTGGTCACCTTCAATTTGGGCGACGTTCATCCCCATGATGTAGCGACGGTGCTCGATGCGGAGGGCATCGCTGTGCGGGCTGGGCATCATTGTTGTCAGCCGCTCATGCGTCAATTGCAAGTGACGGCCACCGCCCGGGCGAGTTTTTATCTATACAACGATGAAGCCGATATTGACCTGTTGGTGAAAGGTTTACAAAAAACAAAGGAGTACTTCGGACATGTCATTAGATGATCTGTATCGCCGGGTGATAATGGATCATTACCAACGCCCGCGCAACCGGGGACGGATCGAAGATGGGGCGGTTACTGTTGATCTGAACAACCCCACTTGCGGTGACAGCATCTCGTTGCAAATGCGCGTGGAAGACGGTGTGATCCAAGATGCGAAGTTTTTGGGAGAAGGATGCTCCATTAGCCTGGCTTCCGCTTCGATGATGACGGAAGCGGTGATCGGATTGTCACCGGAGAAAGGTTTGGAGCTGGTTGACCTTTTTTCACGCCTCATGCAAGGGGAAGAAGTCGACATGGAACAGTTTCCGCTTGAGGATATTGAGGCATTGACAGGAGTGGCCAAATTCCCCGCGCGGATCAAATGTGCGACTTTGGCCTGGAAGGCATTGGAGAAAGGTTTGAAAGAAAAGCATTGACCTGATGGAAGGAACGGGATCGCCCTTTTGCGCAGGACGACTGGATCAGCGCCAAAGGGCCCCGGCTCCTGATGGCATATGGATAAACGAAGAGGAGGAGAAGGCCGTGGCACAAAACATTCCCGAGATATCGGAATACAGGTACGGTTTTCGTGATAAGGACGTCTCGGTTTTCCGGTCCAAGAAAGGGCTGAGCCGCCAAGTAGTGGAGGAGATCTCCCGCATGAAAGGCGAACCCGAATGGATGCTGGAATTCCGTTTGAAGGCATTGGAGCAATTCTACAAAATGCCCATGCCGGAATCAACCAACAGCAAATGGTTCTCCCTGTTGCCGGGAAACCTCGATGAACTGGATTTCGACGACATCACCTACTACGTCAAACCATCTGAGCGGCAAGGCCGTTCTTGGGACGAAGTGCCGGATGAGATCAAGCAAACCTTCGACAAGCTGGGCATTCCCGAGGCGGAACAGAAGTTTTTGGCCGGGGTGTCGGCGCAATACGAGTCTGAGGTTGTATACCACAACATGCAAAAAGAGTTGGAAGAGCAAGGGGTTATCTTCTGCGACACGGATACCGCTTTGCGCGAGTACCCAGAGCTGTTGAAAGAATACTTCGGTACGGTTGTTCCGATTACGGACAACAAGTTTGCCGCATTGAACAGTGCGGTGTGGAGCGGTGGAAGCTTTATTTACGTCCCCAAAGGGGTGCGTTGCGAAGTGCCGCTGCAAGCTTACTTCCGTATCAACTCGGAGAACATGGGGCAGTTTGAGCGGACACTGATCATCGTGGATGAGGGCGCGTTTGTGCATTATGTGGAAGGTTGTACGGCGCCGATCTACAGCACGGACTCCCTGCACAGCGCAGTAGTGGAGATCGTGGTGAAAGATAACGCGCGTTGCCGTTACACTACCATCCAAAACTGGGCTCCCAACATTTACAACCTGGTAACCAAGCGGGCGGTAGCTCATGCAGGCGCCCACATGGAATGGGTTGATGGCAACATCGGTTCTAAATTGACCATGAAATATCCCGCCGTCATCATGAAAGGGGAAGGTGCTAAAGCTGACATTCTGTCCATCGCTGTAGCCGGAAAAGGGCAGCACCAAGATGCGGGTGCGAAAGTGGTCGCCTTGGCTCCAAACTGCACATCTACGATCATTTCTAAGTCGATCAGCAAACAGGGCGGTAAAGTGACTTACCGCGGCTTGACGGCATTTGGCAAAAACGCGGAAGGCTCCAAAGCCAATGTGAAGTGCGATACGCTGATCTTGGATGACCAATCCACATCGGACACGATTCCGTACAACGAGATCAAAGCGGACAATGTTACGCTTGAACACGAAGCGACCGTGTCCAAAGTGAGTGAAGAGCAGCTCTTTTACCTGATGAGCCGCGGGTTGTCAGAAAACGAAGCGACGCAGATGATTATCATGGGCTTCATCGAACCGTTTACCAAAGAATTGCCCATGGAGTACGCTGTGGAGATGAACCGCCTGATCAAATTTGAGATGGAAGGCTCTATCGGTTAATCGCAAATTGTGCAACTCCCCGCTGGGTTTAGGCGGGGAGTGTTTGTTTATGCAATCGCCAAAGTATTAAGGGCTTATCAAAGAAATGGACATGGCATGACCAAAAGAACCTGGTGAGAGACAACAAGGCTCGTTGCGCGCTTACTGAGCGCGGCAACGAGCCTTGTTTGCATTTGCGGCTTATCCGGCCGCGAAGGGAAAGATAAACGGACGTTATTTCGAGTAGGGCGTATCAAGCAAATCAAGTAGGTGGGTAGGCTCCCTTTCATCTAAAGGCTATGCTTGGCCCAACTTCGTCAAGTAACGAGACATCACATCCACGGCCACGCTGATGGCCTCCTCTTGCGGTTCGATTTTTGGATGGTGTAGCCCGTAGGGAGTGTCCACCCCAAGCCAGAACATAAAGCCGGGAATCTCCCGCAGAAAATAGCCGAAGTCTTCGCCTGTCATCGCTTCCCGGCAGGTGATCAGGGTGTAGGGCGTCTCGGTTTTGACCCAATCCATGAAAGCAAGGGTCAAGGCTTCATCATTATCTACTTGGCAGTAATTGGCGCCCCAGTCGATGGTAGCTTGGCAAGCAAATCCTTGTTCGATGCCTTGCACCAGTTGTTCGATGCGTGCCTTCACCCTGTGCATCGTTTCCATAGACAGTGTGCGGATGGTCCCTTCGAGGCGGGCTTGTCCTGCGATGATGTTTTGTTTGGTGCCGACGGACATTTTGCCGATGGTGATGATGGCCGAGTCGATCGGGTCCACATTGCGCGAGACGATCGTCTGCAACTGCATCACCAACTGCGAGGCGGCAATCGCCATGTCATTGGCAAGATGCGGACGGGCTGCATGACCGCTGGTACCGGTGAGATCGATGAAGCATTCGGAGGTGTTGGCAAACAAGATGCCCGGTTTGGTGGCGATGGTGCCCACCGGATACTCTGGGGCGATGTGTAGAGCGAAGATCATGTCGGGTTTCCATTCCTTGAATGGTTCGCTATTTAACATCGGTTGCGCACCACCCGGCCCCTCTTCTGCCGGCTGGAACAGGAAGAGCAGATCATCGCGCAACGGCTGATGCGCAAAGTGGCTGATCAAGCCGAGGGCGATGGTCATATGGATATCGTGTCCACATGCATGCATATAGCCCTCATGCCGAGAGCGGAACGGATAAGTGGTTTGCTCGGTGATCGGCAATCCATCCATATCGGCCCGGTAAGCGATGCATTTTTGCGGTTGGGTTCCGGGAATTTTGATCAAAATGCCCGTTTTCCATGTTTTGATCTGCAATCGGTTCGGTAGGGTGCGTAGGTAATCTAAGAGAAATTGTTGGGTTTTCCACTCTTGAAAGCCAGGTTCGGGAATCTGATGCAATTCGCGGCGCACCTGGATGAGCGTTTCTAATTGTGACCGGGACATCAGTTTACCTCCTAGGCAGGTTCCATCTGCGTGATTAAGCGTTCCAATGTTTCTATGAAAAATGTGACTTCCGTGCGAGTTAGGGTAAGCGGGGGTAACAGGCGCACAACGGTTTTGGCCGTCACATTAACCAATATTCCCGCCTCCAGCAATTCGCTTTGCAAGCGTTTCACTTGCTCAGCGGATAGATGCGTGCGTATCCCTAGCATCATTCCGCGGCCATCCACGCCTTTGAAAACACGGGGATGTGCTTGTTGCAACCGATAAAGCTCTTCCCAAAGAGCATCGGCCACCTGGCGCCCCTGTTCCAGCAAGCCGTCTTCCAACAAGACATCTAGCACTGCATTGCCCAAAGCGGCGCTCAACGGGGAGGGAGCAAACGTCGTTCCGTGGTCTCCGGGTTGGAACAAGTCCGCTACATGCGCGCTAGCGATCAGGCCTCCCAGCGGCAACCCACCGCCAATTCCCTTGGCGAAGAGGATGATATCGGGAGAGAGGGCGAAGTGCTGGTAGGCAAATAGTTTTCCGGTGCGGCCGATTCCAGTTTGGATCTCATCGACCAAGAACAACATCTGCTCCTCTTTGCACAACCGCTCGATTGTTTCCAAATAAGCGCGCTCCAGAGACACGACCCCACCCGCACCTAGGATCGGTTCCACCAAAATAGCGGCTGGACGATGCGTGCGGCAAACTTCCATCAACGAATCAATCTGGTTGGGTTCTACTTCAAAGACGGGGAAGTCTGGTTGCGGGAAGTCTTGGTAGACCCCAGGTTGCCGGGTGAGCCGCAATGCGCCCAATGTGCGGCCGTGGAAACTGTTATTCAAGACGACAATGCCTTGGCGCCCATGCTGTTCGCGCTGAATCCATTTGTGGACCAGTTTGACGGCGGCTTCCGTCGCTTCAGCCCCGGAATTGGAGAAATAGACCTTGCCTTGGCCGAACGTATGCTTTACCAAACGCTCAGCGAGTCGGATTGCCGGGGGATTTAAAAAAAGGTTGGAGATGTGGAGGAAGCGGCGCCCCTGTTCTTCTAGCGCTTCCAAGATTCGGGGGTGGGAATGGCCAAGGGTGTTGACCGCCAGCCCCGTGAACAGATCTAGATAGCGTTTCCCCTCCGTGTCGTAGAGATAATTTCCTTCAGCTTTGCCGATGGCGATGGGGTAACGCGAAACGGTGGACATGATGTAAGCTTGGTCCAGCTGTTGCCATGTTTGCATGGTGGTTCACTCCCTAAGAAGGCCAGATAGTAAAAGGAGGCCCCGAAGGGCCTGTGGAGAAGGGTTTAGAGATCGCGCAAGGCTTGGATGATCTCCGTTTTGGAACGGGTTTTGTCATCGATCTCTTTGATGATGCGAGCCGGCGTGCCGGCAACAACCACATTGGGCGGTACATCTTTGGTGACGACCGCTCCAGCGGCTACAACAGAGCCTTTACCGATGCGCACGCCTTCCAGCACAACCGCGTTGGCACCGATCACAACATCATCTTCCACGATAACTGGGGTAGCGGATGGCGGTTCAATCACGCCGGCAATGACCGCACCAGCACCGATGTGGCAGTTTTTGCCGATGGTGCCGCGGCCGCCGATAATCGCGTTCATGTCGATCATGGTGCCTTCACCGATCACAGAGCCGATGTTGATGACAGCACCCATCATAATGACAGCGTTCGGTCCGATTTCCACTTGGTCGCGGATAATTGCGCCAGGTTCAATCCGCGCCGGAATGTTTTTCATGTCCAACAGCGGAATCGCCGAATTGCGACGGTCATGCTCTACTACATAGTCTTCGATGTGCTCTTTGTTAGCGGTCAACACCGGTTCAAGGTCTTTCCAGTCTCCAAAGACAACGCCCACTTGCCCAGTGATGAACGTTTGGACATTTGGCCCGAAATCAATGTGATCCAATTGACCTTTGATATGTATCTTAACCGGAGTTTTCTTTTCGCTTTTTTGAATGAACTCGATGATTTGGTGAGCGTTCATTTCTTTCATGTACAGGCATCCTTTCTGTGGGAAGGTACAAGTTCACTGAAAGTATATCACAACCGCTTTTGCAGAGTGAAGGGCTTGTAGATAAACACCGTTGCAATCGGCGCCGCAGATAATGAGAAAACAGTATCTATGTGTTAGCCGCATGGGCGTTGTAATCGCTTGCAATCATGACAAAAGCAGCGCTCCAGATGGGAGCCCTGCTGATGGGAAAAATTTTCCGCAAGATGCTACCTGCGAAAAGTAGCATGCATGCGTAATAGGAATTGAGCTGTGACGACGCTTTTGTTGCCCTATCGATCAGCCCGCGTTGCCGCTATAGGCTGAAGTTGAGACTAGGTTCCGTTGTACAGACAAAGTTATGCCAAAGGCGGAATGGGCCAGCCCGGTTCTTGGCTCTCAAAACCGGGAGCCGGCCAGCCGGGCTCTTGGCTCGCGGTTGTGATATTCTCTACCTGGCTAGTTAGCCCAAATACGGTAGAGGTAGCAATCCCGAGGACGACCATAGCAGTTGACAGATATTTAATCTTTAAAATCATGCTCTTCTACCTCCATCCTAGTAAAGTCTCTCTTTACATTATACATATTTCGCATGCAATTCTGAAATTCCTGCTCGTCCACGCCATCGTAACATTTGGCCAGATTAAACCATGCTTTGTACTCTTTCTCTTTATATCCATGTTTTTGGGTTAAATCCAACGCTTTTTTATAGTATGCGATCGCATCCTCCACGTTGCCGGCGGTGTACGAGAGCTCGCCAATGGTGAGAAGGCTGGTGCTCAAATGCTTGGAGTCGTTATATTTTTCCGCTTGTTGGATCGCTTTTAGCAAGGCATTTCGGGCATCTTCCATTCTGTTCTGCTTCATGTACAAAGTGCCTAAGCGGTTGTACACTTTGGTGATGCGCTGTTCTTCCTTGTGCTTTTCTTCAACTTTCAGCGCCATTTTGAAGGAGGTTTCAGCCATGGACCAGTCTTTGGTCGCCGTGTAGGCGCTCCCTAAAACGATCCACAGATCGCACATGCTGTCGTACAATTTGTTACGTCTTGCAATTTCAATGCCTTCTTCGGCATATTCGATCGACTCCTCGTATAAGCCGATTAATCTCGAAAATTCTGCACGCAACCAGTAGAAACCAAGCAAAGTTGCGGCATCTGCAATATTCGGAATTTGGCTCCAGATCTCTTGAACCAGACGCATGCCTTCGGTGATCCGACCCAACCGATGCAAATAGATGCCTTTGTTTCTGTAGAGCAGGATTTTGATGTGCTGGTTGGTTCCGTTTTCCAAAAACGCTTCCAGCCCGTTGTCAGTGAATGAGAGGGCTTGTTCCATCTGGTTCTGGTAGTAGCTGCTGAGACTTAACAGCAAGTAGCTGGCCGCTTCCATATTTTGCTCTTTGTAAGAGTTTTGTTGGGAGAGGCGTAGGGCATTGTACAGTGCACGTTCTGCTTGTTTCCACTTTTTCTTTGACATATAGCATTTGCCTTTTAAATAATAGGCGTGGGCGATGTACGGATGCGATTCATCCAACACCAACTCTTCCAACTGCTGGAGTGCTTCGTCGACGAGACCGATCTGCCGTAGCGTAGCAACCGTGAGCATCTTAAATTTTACTTTTTTTAACTCGGACTGCTCTTTCACCAGCATTTCTGGAAGTTTATGCATCGGCAGATCTAATTTTTCCAATAAATATGAAATTTTTTCGGGACTGACGTGGGCGACACCGCGTTCGATGTTACTGACCGTGGCAGGGGATATGTTCTCGTCAGCCAAATCTTCTAGTCTTAGTCCACGCTCTTTTCTGACCTTGCGGATCACTTCCCCAATCTCATGCAATGCTAATGTTTTCATGCCGATCACCTCACAAGTAGTGGATTATTATTATATTACACCTTATTAAAAAAATTGGGAACTATTATATTTAAATTTTCTTAAATATAAAAGAAGAGAAGAGGATTATGTAGACGAAGGGTTGTTAATTATGTATAAAAAAGGATACATTAATAATTGACATCCATGTTTTCGCGCCTTGAGGAGGAACAATGAGACTAACTCCTGTGCTGAAAGAATTAAAAAAAAGAATCGCAGAAGAGCACGTTTTTGATATGTCCGCGCAACTCGCTTATTATATCTTGATGTCCATTTTCCCTTTTTTGTTGCTTGCTGTTACGGTGTTGGGCTTTCTGCCTTTCACCAGTTCCGATATTCTGGCCATGATCCAGCCTTACGCCCCGCCTTCCACTTATGAATTGTTGGAATCCAATCTGGCGGTGATTTTGGATGAGCGACGCGAAGGGGTGTTATCACTTAGCTTGGTGATCACCATTTATCTGGCCTCAGTTGTTTTTCAATCAATTATTCGTATCATGGACAATGCATATCGTGTCCATAAAGAAAGGCCGTTTTGGATGCAGGTTTTGCTGGGAATATTCTTGATGTTCGGTTTGCTTGGAGCGCTGGTGATTTCGCTGATGTTGCCCATTTTCGGCAAAGTGTTGGGACAATATGCATTTCGGATGTTTGGTTTGACAGCATGGTTTTATGAAGTGTGGACATGGATTCGCTGGGTGTTGAGTAGCCTGGTTATTTTTATGGTGTTTTTGTGTTTGTATAAATTCACCCCCAACACCCATGTCACCTTTGGGCAAGCGTTGCCAGGAGCTCTCTTTGCGATGGCGGGGTGGCAAGCCAGTTCACTGGCGTTTTCATTTTATGTTTCCCTCAACAATTACTCCTTGGTGTATGGGAATTTGGGAGGAATTATCGTATTGGTAGGATGGTTTTACCTCTCTTCTATGGTATTAATATTGGGAGGGCTGTTGAATGCGGCCATATGTAAAACGAAAGAGCAAATAGAAAGTTAGGTGAGGAGATGCCGCAGTCGAAGCTGTTTCGGTTAGGATACGGAATGATCATGGTGTTGCTGATCATATTGTTGGCAAACAAGGTCAAGTTCATTTTCCAGCCGTTGGTCATTTTGGTGCAAACACTGTTTTTTCCGTTCCTTGTGTCGGGTGTGTTGTTTTACCTATTTCGTCCGGTGGTGCGGTTTTTGGAAAAGCGGGGTATTCCGCGGGGATTGGGTATTTTGCTGATTTATGTAGTGGTGCTGGGGTTGTTGGTGCTCGTCGGCTTCCTGATCGGTCCGTTGCTCAAAGAGCAATTTAACCGCTTGTTGGCCAATTTTCCGCAAATGATCGACTCCGTACAGACGCAACTGATCAATTGGAGCCATCATCCCTGGGTGGCCAGTTATATCGACTGGAATCAAGTGGCGACGGCAGCGTCCAATTATTTGCGGAGCAGCATTTCTACGATTGGGACTAACATTGCCAACTTTTTCTCAGTGATCACCAATATTATTCTCGTATTCGTGACCGTCCCGTTCATCCTGTATTACATGTTGAAAGAAGGGGAACGGTTTCCCTCGTACCTTTTGCGGTTATTGCCTGAGAAAGAGCGGCAACAGGGGCTCCGCATTCTCGGGGATATGGATTTTGCGCTCAGTTCGTACATTAAGGGCCAAGTGCTGGTCAGCCTGTTGGTGGGTGTGTTGGTGTATATCGGCTATTTGATCATTGGTTTAGATTATTCGCTGATCTTGGCGCTAGTAACCATGTTTACCAATGTGATCCCACTTGTTGGTCCGTTTATCGGGACGATCCCGGCAGTGATCGTGGCCCTCATCGATTCACCGATGATGGTGGTCTGGGTGTTGGTGGTGGCCTTTGTAGCCCAGCAATTGGAGGGAAACTTGGTTTCCCCGTATGTGATGGGCAAAAGTTTGGATGTCCATCCTTTAACCATCATATTGTTATTGCTCGTAGCCGGCAGCCTGGGCGGATTTTTGGGACTGTTGTTGGCGGTGCCGACCTATGCGGTGTTGAAAGTTGTGGTCAGCCACCTGTACCGGCTGGTGCGGTTACGTGCGATGAGCAAGCAAGAAGAGTCTTAAACAACAACCTCCCGTGGTGCATAGCGGGGGGTTTTTTACGCCCTCATGATGGGAAGTCGTGCAGGGGAAATGTTAAAGAATAAATCACAATTTTCAGTTTGATTGCAGATATTTTTGTGGAAGAAAGGGAATGAAACAAGATAGGGGCTGGGGGGATGCAATGTTTCATTGTTGCCGACGAATTGATATTTAATTAAAAACAGGGATATAGGAGGAATCTGTTTATTCATAGCCAATACTTTCACCAGTAAATTTAATAAATTATTAGGACAATTAATGAGATGGAGGAATAATGATGAAAGATTGGGATCCGATGGATTTGGAATGGAATCATGGGGAATTGGATGGGGAAACCAGAGAGGTAGAGATTGATACGGATGAGGATGGCATTAACATTGAGCTTGATTTTTAAACAAAGCTGGGGAGCCGGGTTTCAGGCTGCTGACAAGCCTAAACGGGTGCGAAAGGTGAATAAAGAGCTTTACCGACCGAACGTTCAATAATGAAAAGCCCGCAATATTGTTCGCACCACTTGCAACCAGCCAGCTGGGTGAGCCCCGGCTTCTTTTTTTAATGAATTGACCAGTTAAATCATCATCTTGAGCAACTGGGTACAGGCGCCGTTTTGCATGTGGCGAACGCATCACATGGAGTCTCGTGATGAAGGGGGATGTGCGGTTCCTTCCCTCCATAATTTCTTTCCCAAGTGTCTGCTGAGCGGGCCGTAATCTTTCAGATTGGAGGTGTAAATCCACTGATCGGCAGGAACTTCTGCGCAAATGATAGCATCGCCCACGCTCCAACAATTGCGCCCGTATTTGCTTTTTTGACCAGATAGCATGCCGGTGAGATTGTCGACGTTAATACTGCGCTCTGCTTCTGCGATTTGCGTCAGCGAGGCCAATTCTTCCCGGCATTTGGCGTAAAATGCCTCAATGTCGCAAGAGGGTTGCGGTTGTTGGCGGCAACCGAGATCTAGAATCCACCGTTTCCCTTCTTTGACGGGTGTGGCATGGGCCCGAATGCATTGGCATTCGTCGATCACTTCATCAATGCCGTCGATGAATAGGATTTCAAATTCATCTTCAATCAGGATGTCAAGGCGCTCTAGCAATTCCTCCTTGTCATAACCCACCTTTTTAGCTAGATAGGCGAACACTTTTAACACACGGTCAAATTGCCGCGTACTGAAGCAACGCTGTCCGAGCCGAGCCAGCGCGTCTTCTACTGTCGCTTCCTCTAGCAAGAGAGTATGAAGGGTGATGCTGTTTTTCAAAAAGCTGTTTTTCAATTCGCCGATGACATAATTGGAGGTAGTGAGCGATTTGCCGTTTAGTTGCTGCCGAATTTGCCGTTGGCGCTCGGTGTTGGCTAAATACCGGTCCGCCAAAATGGTGGTGTCCAAAAAAAGTGTTTTCATTCGCCGTCATCCCCCATAATCCAATTGAGACCGTGGTGACGCAACCACTGATCCACGCGCCGAAACGTTTTCTTGTTGCAGTTTCCGTTTAACAACGTGTCGATGGAGCGGGACAGAACATCGAGATGCTCGGCAGTCAGCCGTTCCGCTTTGGTCTTGTGAATGGCGTCGTGAATGATGAGGCAGATGCGCCGCTCGTATTTGTGCAAATCGGGGTGGAGGTCGTTTTTGAGCTGATGAAGGAGGTCTTTGATAATGCCTAGCGTTTGGACGCGATCATGCATGTCATCGAAACGCTCTTCCAGAAGGGTGAAATATTTGCGGAGCTTGCTAAAGGTGTCTGCATGCATGAAGCGCCACAGCGAGTTGGCATTTTGTTTGGCCGGGGACTGGGGAAACAGCGCTTGCCGACGGAGGGTGAGCAGATCTTTGGATAGCGCCCGCTCTTCCTCCAGCCCGGGATACAGACCCTGTTTGACGGCGGAATGATGAAGAAACCTGAGCAAGGCGGTGATTTGTTTTTCTTCGCTGGTGCGCGTTTTATCTCTTCGGTAGGGGAAGTGGCCATCGCGTTTATTCAAGTGACATCACCTTTTTCATTTTTGTCAACTCCATCAGCAGATAGTCGATGTCATCAGGGGTCAAAGTTAGTGCCACTTCATCTTTATGGGGTTCGTTGTCCAAAATATAGCGTAGCCAAGGCTGTTTTCGTGAGTGGTTGGGCGGTGATGCGATTTCAATTTTTAATTGGGCATAGCAGAGCGGTTCCAGCCTGCCTTGTTGGTGGTCGAACGTCTTTTGATTGATTTCCCAGCTGAATCCGCTTAGCAATTTGGTCTTGGCTGTTTGCTTGATCTTGAGGGATTGCGACAATTGTGGATGGTAGAAGAGCTTTTCGATCGTTTTCAGTTTCTCCTGTACTTCGCGGCTCAATTGCTCGCCTTCTGCCAATGGGATGCCTTCCTCTTCGTAATATTTTAACTCCATGTCGATTAGGAGTTCCTCGTCTTGATTCAGGATGGCTAGCAAATAACGTGGAATTTCTTCAAGGCATTGGTAGAATGCTTTTTCCTCCAGCTGGTGCTTGTGGATCAGCGACTGAACGGCGGACGGGTCAAACCGCAACTCCAGCCGCTCAGGATGAACAAGGTGCAGGATCACCTGCTTCTCACGCCACAACGTTTTGATGTGTGCGCAATACTCTTCGTAACATTTCAAGCCAGCTCGCCCTTTCTCGCATGGATTGCAATGTTTAGGTATTCGCGACGGGGAGGCCTTTCCCCTGTTACAGGATGGGGAAAGGCGGGTTGTACTTTGCATCGTCTCTAACCGCTTGATCGTTTAGCGGGAAGGCAAGGTCAATTGATAAAAGTGGACATCATGCCATTTGCCAAACTTATATCCCACTTCGCGCAGGATTCCCACTTCTCTGAATCCAAATTGCTTATGCAACCGAAAACTGCTTTCGTTGCCCCCAGTGATGCCAGCGATGATGACATGGTGGCCAATTTCCTGTGCCCGCGCAATGATGGATCGCATCAGCTGTTTGCCAAGTCCGTGGCCTTGCGCCTCAGGATGGACGTAGATGGAGAGTTCCACTGTGTGGCGGTAAGCTGGTTTGGTACGGTATGGCAAGAGCCCGCTGTAACCGAGAACGGTTCCATCTTCTTCGGCGACGATGAGCGGATGGACGTCAGGGGAGTGGCTGGCAAACCAAGCTTGGCGTTCGGCCACGGTCTGTGCTTCCAAATCGAAGGTGGCGGTCGTCTCCAAGACGGCGTAATTGTAAATGTCGACGAGTGATGGCAAATCGGCAAGCGTGGCGGGGCGGATCACGATCATCTTTTCACGCTCCTTTAAGTAGGGATTCATTTCATTATGGGGTTATGCGCCCATGAGATCAAGGCAAAAATACTGCCGCCTCCCAAGGAGGCGGCAGTATTTGGTCAAGGAAGCTAGACATGAATCATTCTTCTGCTTTGATGGAATCGTAGATGCGGTTAAGCAACTGCTGCTTGGTGTCCCACAATTGTCGCGACAAGCTGACAGGATATACTTCAGGGTTCAGAATGCGCAAATACTCTTCCCAGAACAAAGAGAGTTGTTGCTGGTGGTGTTTGCGGATCTCCGACAAGGGAGGCAGTTGATAAACGCGCTTGCCGTTTTGGAAGATCGGTTGCAATAGTGGCATTGCTTGGTAATGCTTCACTTTCTTCCGTCTGAATGGATGTTCAGGGTCGAACAAGTGAAGTGGTTTGCTTTCATCGATCGTCTCTTCGACGGCGGTGATTAGATCGCCTCTCGCTTTGCCCGATTTGCGGTCAATGATGCGGTAGACGTTCTTGCGGCACGGCGTGGTGATTTTTGCCGGGTTGGACGAAATTTTGATCGTGGGTGCCCATTCCCCATCTTCCAGGCGGGCCACCATTTTATAGACAGCCCCTAATGCCGGTTGGTCAAACGCGGTAATCAATTTGGTGCCGACACCCCAAGCGTCGATCTTGGCTCCCTGCGACTTCAGGTTGAGGATCGTGAACTCATCCAAATCGCTGGAAGCAGTGATTTTGGTATCGGTGAGTCCTGCTTCGTCTAGCATGATCCGCGCTTGTTTGGACAGATAAGCGAGGTCGCCGCTGTCCAGACGAATGCCAGCCAGCTTGTTTCCTTGCTGTTTCAGCTCTAGCCCCACCTTAATCGCATGGGGCACGCCGCTTTTCAGGGTATCGTAGGTGTCGACCAACAGCGTGGTGGCTTCGGGAAAGGCGGCGGCGTATGCTCGGAATGCTTCCAGCTCAGTGGGGAAATCTTGTACCCATGCATGTGCGTGCGTGCCGCTACTAGGTATGCCGAAGCGTTGGCTGGCGTACGTATTGGATGTTGCGTCGAATCCGCCGATGTAAGCCGCCCGCGTGCCCCAAACCGCCGCATCCTTTTCTTGCGCCCGGCGCGTGCCGAACTCGAGGAGGGTATCTTGTCCAGCTACATGGCGAACCCGGGCAGCCTTGGTGGCGATCAGGGATTGGTAACCAACGAAATTCAAGAGGGCTGTTTCGATCAGTTGAAGTTCCATGATATTGCCCTCTACCCGGATTAAGGGTTCACCCGGAAACGCGAGTGTCCCTTCGGGCATAGCATGGAGCGTGCCTGTAAAGCGAAAAGAGCGGAGCAAATCCAGAAATTCCGGTTCAAATGCCATCTCTCGCTCAAGAAAACGGATGTCCTCCTCTTGAAAACGAAGGCCTTCTAGGTATTGAACCACCCTTTCCAGGCCGGCAAACACGACATAACCGTTGCCGAAAGGGAGTTTGCGGAAGTACAAGTCAAAAGCCCGCCGGTTTTGGTGCGTCCCGTTTTTGTAGTGGGCGTACATCATCGTCAGTTGGTATTTGTCAGTATGTAATGCGGAAATGGATAAAGACATGATTCATCTTCTCCCTATGGTGTGCTATTCAATAATTTCAAACATGATGGGAAGGATGTTTTTTTCTTGTATATAGTAAGCGCAAAGTTGGAATTCTTTATCCTTGAGCGACATAATCCACAAGCTTTTGTCGTGGAAATGCCAACCGGTCAGGTCGCGGGCCGAAGGATAGGCTTGGGTAACGGGATGAGAATGAACGACGCCGAGCCAGTCCAACTGGAGTTGGCGCATCTGCTTGATGTTATCCCTGTAAGACCTTGGCTCCAACTCCCAAGAGCAAGTACGATGATTCTGGCTTTGAATCGGGAAAAAATGGGTGATCGTAAAGTCGCGCCCGGCCAAAAAGCCGTATCCTTCATACGGATACTGCTCTAGGCAATACGCGTTGATTCCATGGATCACATGACGGCGAATTGAATAATAGGACGGCTTCATCTCCAGCCCTCCTCGCAGGATGGGTAACAATCAAACAAATGATCTTTCATTATTGTATCGTGTGGGTAAGACGGAAGTCTATGACAAATGGCAAACACTGGATCATTTTAACAGATAGCGGTGAAAGAAGCCGGGAAGTCAGACACCGGATAGGGTGGGATGTTCCCGCTTTGCCCCGCAAGCTTCACAGTGGAGCAAAGCGGCGTCGAAGCAGCTCCATGATTTGCGGAGGTGAATGATCTCCTGGCGCGCTTCAGACATTTTCCTCCAAGATGGCCACGACACGGCTCCAACCGGCGCTGGCGTTTTGGATGTTGATTGGGAACGCCGCTACTTTGAAGCCATGGGACACGGGGATCTTGTCCAAGTTGCACAATTTCTCAATCTGGCAATATTCTTTCTTCCGGCCGACTAAGTGGGCTTCCCAAAATTGTGTTTTCCCTTGCTTGGCTTCTTGCGCCATGACGTCAAAGGGGCGATCCAACCCCCAAGCATCGATGCCAATCAACCGCACACCTTGATCAATCAGCCATTCAGTTGAAGAAGCCAGCAGGCCCGGGTGGCTTAGATCATAGTGCGCTTCGTTGTACCGTTTTGATGTGTCGGTGCGGATGAGGACGATGTCGTAAGGTTTCAACTCATAACGGATGCGGGTGAGTTCAGTTTGGATGTCGTCGATGGTGATGCCTTCTCCTTTGCCTTTGTGGGTCATGTTCAGCACCACCCCGTCCCCGTAGCACCAGCGCAGGGGTACTTGATCAATCGTTTTGGCTGGCTGGTCGCCGACAGTCGGTCCATAATGGTATGGGGCGTCCACATGCGTCCCAGCATGAGTGGACAACTTCACTTCTTCTACCGCCCATGCTTTTCCTTCCGGCCAATGCGATTCGTTTAGGCCTAACAGGTGATTGGAGACGCTGGTGCCATGCTGATGATCAAAGTACTGAATGTGATGGGGGTTGGGTTCAAAGGAGGACGTATCATTGCTCAAAGATTGGCTTAGATCGATCAGGGTGGTTTTCACACCGTTTTGTACATACGATTCGATCATGGTTTCACCTAGTTTCTAGTTATGGATAGGAGGGAGGAAGAGAGACTTATCCACCCTTGATATCAAGTATATTATTTCTCTGGATGCTGTGTTGGTGCTTTTCGCCGCTTCTTCCCTACTAACTTGATTCACCAGACACGCCCTAGTTGGATCACTTTAAATCCGAATGCATCCATAGATAAAATATAGTTGTTTGTCAATTTTATCTTCGTCGTGTTGCCAAGTTGAGCTAGTTGATATTCTTCCAACACCCGTATGCTATGTTGGGATTTGTTCAGGATGACATGGCTGTGGCGATCGATCTTGGCCTTAAGCAGTTTCATTGGCGCCTCTTTTTTTCCACGTGTGTTGGTAATGGCCTTCTTCACTTCCTTTTCCGCGGGCGAATCCCATGCAATCAGATCTTGCACGATCTCATAATTCCCCTTGTTAGAAGCTTCTAATTTTTTTTGCGAGAAGGTGTTGATAAATTTCTCCAGATGGGCGTAAAAGAGTTCAGGGGAATCAAGTAAGGAATTATATCCGGGATCATCTGTGTAAGGAAAGGGATTTTGCTGCGTTAGAGGCTTGAGGACGTTGATGTTGTTCAATGCGCTAAGAGATTGAGTGTCTCCATTCTGATCAATCGCGAAGGCGTAGTTGCCAAAGCGCATAAGTGCGTATGTTTTACCGGAGCGGATGATAAGCAAATCTTGGCCGGCCTGTAAACCTCGGAAATGGGGAGACGTTTCTTTCAATGCCCCTTCGATGAGGATATGGCTTCCCACTTCTAGGCCTTTTTGAAATGTGGCCAACCGCACCGGTTCCTGCTTTAACTTTGCCAATTCGCTGAGCACCTTTTGGTATGCTGGCGTGTTGATGACGAGATTTTCAGGCAAATAACGGTCGAAAAGGTGTGATGGTTGTTTTATTTTGCCGACTTCTTTGCTTACATCATATGGCGTCGTTTTGACCAATGTGAATGTGTTATTTGGCCGGACTTGATACCAAGCCACTTGCGGAGGTTGATCTGTTTTTTCCATGAGCGGGATGCCGGATTTGTATTCCATTGGGAAGTGAAGACCGGGAATCTCCATGATCCCATCCTGGTTTATGTCTTTGGGGAAGACAGGCACATGGCTACCAAGCAGATCGGAATAAGGTTCGTCCTCTGCTTGAGGAGCGTTAACCGCCCATGAAGGGGAAGGCACATCTTCCGCTAAAAACACAGGCTTTCCGTTTTTCAGCGTGACAATATAGTAGGTCCATTTTTCATGCTTGTTATTTTCACAGGCCAAGAAAATCGCATGCTTGTTTGCGGTTAACTTGCCTTTGAAGAAACGTCTATTCTTGCAGAAAATATCAACAAACAAATAGCCTTGTTCCAGAACCCACTTTTTGTTTTTATATTTGGCTACATAGATTCGCATGGCTCCGTTTTCATCGAAGTTTGCAATGTTTTCAAAGAAACCGACCACTTCCGGTTGATTGTTGTTGTCAAGATCGATGATTTGCACTTCTGGATACATGTATAAGTAGGTGCTGGTCAAATCCCTTAAAATCTTTTTGGCTTCCATCAGGCTCGGATTTGGTTTTGTTATCCTTGAATAAGGGAGCGGTTGTAGATCGCTTGGCTTTAGGTCATAATATTCGCCACTCTCATAGTAGATGGGATCTTTGTAGATGATTTTCCCCTGTTCTACAAGCCGCCCTTGTGTGCTTGGTACTGGCTCATTTCCCCACAGTGTGCAACCTGAAATGATTAGAAGGGAGACTAGGAGCCAGATATGCCAATGCTTCATATTAGACCCCGCTTTCAAGAAATGATAAGATAAGACTGAATATAATGGAAACAAATGATAAACGGCATACTTAGGGGTGGATCGTTTGCGAAACAAAAGGTACGGACCAAGCCGCCACTCAACACGCCCTCTTTCATGGTATCGTGGAAACAACGAATTGAAAATCAACCTCGTCAGCCCGGATACGCAAGAAGTGCGCTTCTCTGAAAGACATCCCATTATCATGCGTATCTTGACAGTGGAAATTATTCTGGCTGTGATCGCGCTCTTCACGTATCTGTATGTGTACTCTTATAAAGCCAGTTATTTATCCTATTTTGGCATTCCTCATTATTATACGGAAGTGACCATCGCTGAAATGCTAAATAGCAGTTGGTTGATTGTCACCTTCATCGAGATGTTGCTGTTTGCCATTTATGGGATTATGGCTATTTGCACATATCATATTGTCAATCAGATGGGGATTGCCACCTCACCGCCATGGAAAAAGCGCAGAATCCATGTGCTGGCGCAGATCGTCTGTTTCGTTCTTTTCCTTGGGGCCTATTTCATTTTCTCAAAAGAAACTGATCGGCTGTTTGCCATCTGGGGTAATGCGCAAAGTGATTTTGATTTGCAGTTCATGATTCAAGACTTGTCCACCTTGAATGAAATTCCCTTAATTACATTGATTGTCATTTCGCTTTATGTTTTTTTCCAAAAGCGAACCATGCCCGATCGATCACAGCACATCATGTATTGGGTCAGCTTTTTCACATTTTTGTTTTCCCTTTTTTTCTTTTTGGTACTCACCTATTCCCATTCAGTGATTCAAGGCCAAGGCGCCGCAATGTATAATCAGGTTTATCCATTCGTCATTGAGGATGGGAAAGTGACCAACAAATTGATTGTGGGTACCTATCAGGACCAGTATCTCGTCGTTCACCTGACAAATAAAAAGCGGACCATGAAGACGAGATATGGGCAAAGGCAATTTTACACTGTCGATGACACATATCAGCTTATGCCGATCAAAGAAGATGGCCCCAAAGTGGACATCACTATCACCAATGCTACTGGCAAACGGGTCGCAGCAGGAACGGAAAAACAGAAAGAGATAAAATTCGTGAGATTAAGGCTCAAATACGGGGTTGTGAGAGAATATGATTACAAGTATTTGCATCATGTGCAAATGGACTTTGAACCATTTCCTTTAAAGAAACCGAAGGAGGAATAAAATGAACGGCCTCCCTGTGTTGCTTGTGGCAGTGGCTTTGTGTTTAAGCTCGTGCGCCAACCGCGATCCGGAGCCGGATGTCCTAAAGCCCATCAAGGTGACGCAATTTAGCAATCGGTTCACCAAATGTTTAAGTGACCAAGGCGGAGGGACGTTGAGAAGCAATGAGACACTTTATGTAACAGATGAGAATATTCCGTTTGATGAAGACAAATCTATGATTCACTACCCGGCATATGGAGATTTTACCGTGCAAAAAGTAACTGATGCTAAGATGGAAGATCGCATGCTCAATGATGGCAATGTGGCCGTTTCTTTTCTACAGATCAAACTCTTGCGGGCCACAGACATCAGAGACGTGCGCATCAAGAGAGCGTTGGACAACAACCCGCAAATGACAGATTTCTTTCTGTATGTCAAGTACAGAGTGGAAAACAAAACGGAAGTGCCACTTAAAATAGACAGCACTAACGGTTATCATTATCCCTTTTGCCACCTCAAACTGATAAGGGGTCAAGCCATTCTCCGTGAAGGAACCTTTAATGTGATTAGCCAAGACAAGGTGTTTACCGCTTGGACGAATGATGATTTGACGGAGATTATTGAGCCGAATGTCCCTGTTGATAATTTCATGTTGATTAACTTAAATGGCGTAAGCCCAGAAACAGTGAGAGAGGTGGATCGTTTGGATTTCACCATTGCAAGATTTTTGACATTGGAAGATGAAGAAGTCGCCTCAAAAGGCGGGGATGTCTCTTTTTCATTGCGAGAGTGGCAAAGCATGCGCAAATCATAAAACGGCGCTGACAAAGGGGGATTTTCCTGCATTCTCCCCTTCCAGAGGTGAGGAGGAGTCTTCGCGAATATGTATGATTATTGCGTTTTTTTATTGACTTTAGATTGAATTTTATATTATATAGACTTGTTGTTTTTATTTACAATTGGCGAGGTGACTTTGTAAAGTTTACCTTCTTTCGCTTGATTCTATTTACGTCCGCTTTTAAGTGATGTAGAAGTACTATTATTCATTTTAATTAGAAACCGCATTCAACGTTGAATGCGGTTTATCTTTAGATAGGGGTGTACGAGTAGATGGCTGTTTTTAGACAAGAATTATCACGCGCATTTTTGGGGAAAAACTTCTTTTTAGCTTTATTTGTGGCGATTGCTCTTTGCAGTGTTGGGATAATGATGGCTGGTTTACCACGACCAATCGTTGCTGAACAGGCATATTTTCCTTGGGTATTTGGATTAGAGATTTACTCGTTTGTGGTACCGATCATTTGTGTTTGGCCATTTGCGGATACATATGCTATGGAGCGTAATAGCGGGTATCTAAATTTTGTGCGGATGCGGATGGAACATCGTACTTATGTGAGAATAAAGTTGTTAATCAATGCGTTGGTTGGTGGGGTAGTTACTAGTGTTCCCACATTGATGCTCACTATTTTTACTCTAAGTATTTATCCGAAGACGTTTGATGCAGATAACCAAATAGGTGGGGCGTTTTCGAGCTTGTTACCAGAGAATGTCGTGCTTTATATGTTCGTTTATGTGTTCCTTCATTTTGTATTTGGTGTCGTTTATGCTACTTTTGGCTTTGGGTTATCACTCTATATACAGAAGCGCTACCTGATTTTAACGATTCCCTTTATATTCTATCATGTATTTAACTTTTTGTTTGCACAAATTGAAACGCTTAGTGCTTTAAAGCCCCCATCAACGTTTTTACCTCACACTGCGAACTTTTCAACCGGGTGGACTGCTTTTGGCGAACTACTAATTATATTTATGGTTAGTTTAGTGTTTGTTTGGAAAAAAGTATCTAGTCATGAGGTGGAATAATGAATTTTTGGGGTGCTTCATATACTCATTTCATTTGGATTGGACTTAAGCGTCAATTTACGAAAGTCAGGTGGTATGTATTTTTGATAGTTTGCCCTGTCTTATTTTACCAGGAAGCGAACCGATTTATCATTCAGCTAAACAATATGGGAATTCAACAACATGTATTAAATATATGGGACATCTTATTTGATTTGTTCAGCTATAGCTATATTTTCATCTTTATGATTCCGTTTTTTTTATTCTTGGTCAGCGATTTAATGTTTGATCAAGATAGTAAAGAACAGTGGATGTTACGCATTGGTAGTCGTACGGGTTGGTGGTTTGGTAAAGTGGTTATTCTTGCTTTATTAACCTTGTGTTATGTTTTTTTTCTAATGGCGTATGCATATTTGATTGGATTCTTATATCTTCCGTGGGATGAGGGATGGAGCGTGGCTAAGGTACAGCATTTGTTCCCTTTGCCAGTACAACCACAGATCATAGGGAGCATGGCACCGAGTATCGTCTTGTTTCAAATAGGATGTTTGTTATATTTCGGGTTATTTACTTTTGGTCTTATAACCTTCATTGCATCCATGTATACACGAAGTGAAGTGTGGGGGCTTATTATCTCTTCGTGTATTCCATTTTTGGGCTATGTCTTATTGTTGTTTCGGATTCCGTTAGTAGAGAGTGCATTTTTATTTCCGCGACATTTTGTGTATCACCTATTGGATATAAATGATCTTTTCTCATCTTGGTCTCAAGTAGGTATATCGATTGGGTACTGGATGGTAGTAGCCGCTCTATTATGGATATGGGGTAGTGTTAAAATCTCGAAGGAAGACATAAATCTAGGAGTGGCAGAATGAAAAAAAGATGGTACGCGATCATTGCATGTGGTCTCTTCGCCTTGGTCAGTTGGAGTAGCGCCACTATACTCCGTTCTTCATCAGGTGGTCATGAAGAGTTAATCACTGTATGGGATCTTGTTATGGTTTCATTGGGGGGACCCATTGCTCAGGATGATGTATCATTTTATGAATGGTCAAAATGGCTTATTCTCAACTTATTGTTCCTTGTATTAATTGGGAACGCTACGTGCAGTGAATGGGTGGAGCGTGCAATATTTGTTTTGCCGCGTTATTTTACGCGCAACAAATGGTGGATAAAGAAGGTTCTTGCATTAGGGGTAACTTCATTTGTTTATTATTTCATGGCTATCTGTACGATTTTAGTGATAGGATCTAGCCAATTTTCATGGGCGGCTCATTTGGGCAAATGGCAAGGAACTGACGGGCCATTGCAGTTTACCGGTATCCATCCATTTACCATGCTAGCATGGGTATTTGTATTATGCTGGAGTACCAGTTTAGCGATGGCAGTCCTACAGCTAGCGTTGGCTGTAAAATGGAAGAGTGTATTTAAGCCAATTCTTTTTATTTCTGTGCTTTATGTCGTTTCTTGTTTTAGTCCTTTATTTGGCAAGCAGTTGATAAAATGGTTCCCAGGCAATCAGGGGATGTTTCTTCGGCATACCATGGTAGATCCGTATGTTCCCAGTTTTAGCCTGTCTTGGTCCTTTGTTTATAATGCGATTGTTTTGATGCTTTCTATGTATATGGGTTATTTGTATGTGAAAAAAGCCGATATATTCGGATATGCGCATAAAGATAGTTTGCAATAAAAACGTAGTCGGAGGTTTTCATGATGGAATCGAAATTGGCAGTGAAATTAGAAAACGTTTCGAAGATCATTGATCAAAAGCAGATACTTAGCCAAGTCAATCTTGAAGTTGCCGAAGGGAAAATTGTCGGCTTAGTCGGCAGAAATGGGTCAGGTAAAACGATGTTATTTCGAATGATTAGTGGTTTTGTTTATCCAACAGAAGGGCGCATTTTTGTTTTTGATAAAGAAGTAGGCAAAGATGGAACCTTCCCGCAAGACGTAGGTGTGATTATCGAAACACCAGGGTTTATTCCTGAATATAGTGGCTTTAAGAATTTGAAAATGTTGGCTTCACTAAGAAATAAAATATCTGATGCCGACATTGAACAAGTAATGGAGCAAGTAGGTCTTGATCCCCGTGATAAAAAGGCCGTCCGTAAGTATTCATTGGGAATGCGCCAGCGATTAGGAATTGCACAAGCCATCATGGAACAACCAAAACTCCTCTTGTTGGATGAACCTACAAATGGATTAGACACGGATGGAGTGGAAATGCTTCATCAACTTCTATTAAACTTACGCAAAGATGGGGTAAGTATTCTTTTGGCAAGTCATTATATGGAAGAAATCGAGAAGTTGTGTGATGAAGTTTATAGAGTAGAAAAGGGAACAGTAACGCCGATCACCGATTTTAAAAGTTGAGTACATATGAGGATGCAATAATAAATAAAGGCATTTGGTTATGAAACGACGATGAGAAAAGTGATGACTCTCATCGTCGTTTTTTACCTATTTAGATCAATTCAAGTGCTAAACCTAATCCAATTAATGCAACAGCTACAACGATCGCCACAATCATCACATTCGCTCCAAAATCGAAAAGTTTATCAGCCGAATCTTTTTTGATTTCCTCTTTAATCATCATCATCTCCTTTATTCTTCTTATCATAATAAGTATAAACTTCGATCAACTTACTTTTAACAAAATAAATGGAATTTGGCTGATAAAGATAGTAATGGTAGAAAAGATGAACTGTGGGTAACTCCCTAATTCCGAAACGCCTACCGATGCAAAGAGATTATTATAAAATGTGTATACAAATTGATTGATAAAAAAGAGTGGAAACGCAATGGTAAATCCAAAAAGAAGGATGTACAATAGCTTATCTTTGTACAAAGATAAGCTATCTACATAATTTTTCATGTCCGAACCACCTCTAAAATATCGATTTGTCTTCTTAATTAGTTGGTATCATATTCATCCATTTTGTTCTTACCTTTTTTCTCTACGATTTCTCTTATCTTCTTTTTGTTTTCTTCCAAGAGTTCCATAATAGAGTCATAACGACTCTTTCTATATTCATCAATTTTATCCGCACGATTAGTGATCAATTCTTTAACTTTATCGGCTTCTTCACTGGATAATTTCCCTGAATCCTCCAAATGACTCAAGGCATCTTTCATGTGTCGTGACTCTGTAGAAGATAGTTTATCTACTCCATGCCCACTAAAAGTAAGTCTTTGCAATTCACCTTTCTTTTGAACAAATTGATGAATAATGCTTCTAGTATTTCTAACTTTCCACATTAACCATTTTTCCCAGATTTTCATTCTTTGGGTATCAAAATATCGCCGCAACCCTTCATCATTACGGACTGTTGCATATTCGCCGCCGCCAGCCTTAGCGACTTCCTGCAATGCTTTTTGACCTGCATTATCCACATCAAATCCGATAATATTTACCACGGCTTTGACATTGGATTTATTCAACTCTTGCGCCACTTGAACCGGGTTCCCGCCACAAGTTTCAATGCCGTCACTTACTACATAAACCAAATTTTCCGAGGGGCCATTTATTTTCGATAGATCATTGGCTGCTTCTTTCATGGCCAATGCAATCGGTGTCCATCCGGTGGGTTTAAACTTGTCCAACGCCTTGCCAAACATTTGTTGATCATATTTACCCAAAGGATAAACGACTTCGGTGCTTTTACAAGAGAGGTCTTTATCTTTATCAGCATTGCTACCTTTATGGCCATACACCCTTAAAGAGACGTTTGCATGTGTAGAAAGTGAAGATGCAAAACGGGAAACCGCGTTTTTCGCAAGGGTCATTTTGGAAAAGCCATCAACCTTACCAGCCATGCTTCCTGAGGAGTCGATCAGGATCATGACATTCAACTGCTTGCCTGAAGGCGTTTTTAAGTCACCTGGGTCGCCACTAACGGTATATGTAGTATCAAACGCATCCAGTTTTTTCACATAGGGTTGATAATCCTCTGCAAAAAGCTCAACTAACTTTTGGTATGCTTGTTCGCCCGTGAGATTTTTAGGTAGCGTATCTAACTCTTTGTTGGCATTTTCTTTATGATAGGCATCACCCGCATATTTGCCGGGACCTTCTTTTAACATTTCTTCGACTTCTGTCGCATACGCTTTTTTAGTTTCTTTGTTTTGCTCTGCTGTTACTCCCTCTTCTGTCTTGGAGACGGGTGTGGAACAACCAGCAATGGCAACAGAAAAGACAACGAGACCACTTACCACCTTGACATAAAATGAATTCAATTTAATCACCTCTTAAATAAGAATTTATGGTTTGCGATAAAGTAAACCATATATTCTATTGTTCCAATTAGTGTCTTAATCGGCTTCTTCCAGATTACCGGACTTCTCAACTACATCTTTCACTTTACCTTTTAGTGTTTCTGTGATCTCATTATCCTCCCTACCTTTACGACAACTTCCTACATTATATTCCCGCTTTTTTCAGTTCTCACCTAATTAAATGCTAAATGCAGCTAAAAATATCTCTTGCAATAAAATAGATATAGATAATGGCACTGAGCATGAGCAACATAATCGACGGAGCAATGACCAACCCACTTACTAAGGGAATCTTTGGCGCCGCCTTTGAATACGAAATTTGCCAACTGGTTATTGTTTTACCCTGAAGTGAACAAGCAACCAGTTTATTGTTCCCAATATTCCTCAATGCGGCCTGGATTGTTGAACAATCATTACTGGTAAGTAGCGGCGGACATGGTAGTAGCAGCGAGGAGGCGTATTCATGAAGGATAGCTGAGTATGGAACACCTGTTCTAAACACTAGCTTCGGGAATGTAGTAATGTATTTTCCCTGACCAGAGTGCATAGGATGTTTTATAAAAACGGTGAAGGGAATGAGCAGAGTGGTCTATCCCCATGATATGAATCCATACCTTTATTACGGCAACTTACCACAGCCTAACCGCCAAGTGTGTGATGCCATACTTGCTGGAATAAAAAGAGAAGCGACGGAGATTGATTTATTGGGACGGCTAGTCAAATTTGCGCCTAATCAAAAGCATAAAAGGGAGATCCTTCAAACGTTAGAAGATGAAAAAGCCTATTTGCATCAATTGACTGATCTGTATGTTATGCTCACAGGAAGACAGCCTGTTTATCAAATCGATCAAGTTCCATTTGACTCTTATGAAGAGGGAATACAAAAAGCTTATGAAGTGGCAACGAGGGATTATAAAGAAAATTGGAATAGTTATTTACTTACCCAACATTCGCCAGTGGGCGAGGTGTTTTTAAGCGCTTGTCATAACGAGATGCATCATGCTAACCGTTTAAGTTCGTTATCGTTCAATCAAGTCGGCATTGAATTAAAAGATTATGGAAAAACACCATTTGTTGTGAATATTGAAAAGGCGACAAAGCAAAATAATACGTATCGCACTGCCTTATGGACAGGAGATCATTTGCAAGTGACCTTGATGTGTATCGGTGTTGGCGATGACATTGGTTTAGAGGTTCATCCCACTGTGGATCAATTCTTACGGATTGAACAAGGGCGAGGATTGGTTCAAATGGGTGATAGCAAAGATCGATTGGATTTTAGAGCAGAAGTTTATGATGATTATGCGATCATGGTACCTGCTGGCAAATGGCACAATTTAACAAACACAGGCAATAAACCATTGAAGCTTTATTCCATTTATGCGCCGCCTGAGCATCCCTTTGGTACGGTTCATAGAACGAAAGCAGACGCAATGGAAGCGGAACGATGATCTGAGTCATAAGTGGAGTAAGGTTGTCTGAGGAATAGGTAGCGGCGGAGGAATCGTTTTCCCATGTGCTTCACACGTGACGAGGCGCTCATCGGGAAAAGGTTTTTCCGCCGCTTTTACTTGTAGCGATCAGTTGGCATGGTTCTAATGAAGCTAAGTTGCTCCACAAAAGAGTAAGATTTGAGTAGCCTTAATAAAAGGTGGTTTTTTCTAGAGGTTAAATTGGTAGAAGTGACGACATTGGCTTTTTATGGCGAGCTGTTCGCAATCAGTAGCATTTGTCTTAGTATGTATGTTTTTTGACGAATGCAGTGTCAATAAAGAAAAATCTCATTAATTGAATTGAAATCGAAGAGCGCAAGCAAATGTTGGGATAGAAAGGTTAGAAAAGTTCCCATCATTGCCTGAGGGAGCTAAAGTGATCACAGAACAATTGAATTTATTAGAATTGAGAGAAGGGATTGGGGATAAAACCTCAATCCCCTTTTATTGAAACTGCTAAAATTTATTGGTGAGAAGGGAAGGAAGAGGTTAAATCTTCTTCCCTTTGTACATCATCTTGAGACAGCATAATTGAGTTTTCATTAAGTTTTTTGATTAAAAGAGGATTTTAACCCGTTTCGTCATAATTGATATTTTATTCAGTGAAATTAAGTGGATAGGAGATGGTTAATTTTGAATGAATGGTTTAAAAATGCAAAGTCTGATCTCAATCCGAAACATCCGAAGTCATCTTGGGTGAAGGGGCCAAACGGTGATTATGATGCCGTACCACGCCAATATTTGCAAGCCAAAGCGGATGATTCACTTTCCCCCAAGAAAAAAAATCCATGGGAAAAGTAACATAAAAAATAAGGCTCCCATTTCTGGGAGCCTTTCAAAGTGTGTATTGCAATTTATTCCACTAACTATATATTGTTTATATTTCTCCTCCCTTTTTTAAGATAGATTTTTTCTAATAAACATACTACAAAGATTATGATTTGTTTTTCTTATTATGGATTGCTTGTAATACTTGAAGCATATAGGTGATTAAATGAACTAAATACTGGAGCAGATCGTGGGAGTTTATATAAAGGTTATGGCCAGAAATGGGGAGGAGAATGATGTTTCTCGAAAATTAGTCTCATCGGTACTACGGCCGCATCTCTTAACGTCACATAAAATGAACGGGTCCAAACAATGAATCCTCATCGAAAAATACTTAACTATTTTTGCCACCACCGTTTGCGGTGAATACTAGTATACTCATTGATCCGCTCTACACACTTTTCCACTTGTTTATTGATCTGCCATCCTTTGAAGCGCATCACTTTCCAACCATGCTTGGACAAAACCGCTGTTTTCTTCCGGTCGCGTTTCTTTTGTTCTGGACTAGAGTGGAAAGCGGCTCCATCACACTCGATGGCCAGGCGATACTTTTTGATAACCAAATCAACCTGGTAACCACAAGTTTCATATTCGGCCTTGACTCGATATCCTTCACGTTTGAGAGCATCGTATAGACGAATTTGAATGGGACTACGGCTGCATTTGATTCGTTGCCAGTCAGGAAAGCGTTTGGTCTGGAACAGTTGTTTAAGGTACATGCCAATCCAGATAAGGTAGTCCCGATCGCGACGAAACTGAACAATGAACTTTGCCACACCAATGGCCTCCCTTTCCTTTATCATTGCTTTGCAAAATAAGTTCGTGGCCACGTACTTTGTCACAAACCTTGCGTTTAGTTCAGATGAACTCCGTGTGAATGTTAATAACGACGGCATTTGCGTATGGGCTAGCAAAACCCCATCCTTAAATATATTAATAATTATATGAATAATCATACATTAGAGGAGATACTTGTAAAAGACCTTTGGAAATCATGGATATCAGGGTGGTCAATGTGTTTCTGAATAAGAGAATTTATAAATGAACAAGTCTGTTTTGTTACATTGTTGAAATATTGTTACACAAAGATTACAAAGGGATTGGTATCATTATTGCAGGGGGAACGTTCATCCTCACAACTGTCAAAGTGGCTATGCACCAAAAGAGGAGAATAGTAGCAAATAATTTAAATTTCCGGGGTGAAACAGATGAAAATCGTGGTAATTGGTGGGGCTGGATTTATCGCTTCACATGTCGTTGATCATTATTTGGCAGAAGGTCATGAAGTGGTTGTTGTAGACAACTTATCCACAGGAAAGCGAGAAAATCTGTATCCAGATGCCCGCTTTTATGAACTAGATATTGTTGAACAACGCGACCGACTTGAAGAGGTTTTGAGGGAAGAACAGCCGGAAGTGATCAACATCCATGCTGCACAAAAATCGGTGCCAAAGTCTGTTGAAGACCCGCTCTTAGACTTGAAAATCAATGTGGAGGGGCTGATCAACGTTCTTGAGATCTGCAAGAAAGTGGATGTCAAGAAGGTGATCTTTGCTTCTTCTGGTGGGGCATTGGCCGGGGGTTTCTGCCCGTCGGGTGATTGACTTGCAGAAGGACGACTATGTCTATGTGACCGCTTATAATGACAGTGGAGCGACATTGAATATTAAGGCATCGGGGCTATATTCTCCGGTTTTTTGGTGTATGAAATTGGGGGAATCCAAGGGACTTTAACCGTTTTGCTGATGCGAGGCAAAGCGGTTTTTCTGTTTACGGAGGTGTGGAGTCAAATGTTGACCACCGACGAATGGGGAGAATTTTTGCTCAAGTTTACTGTGGGTGTACTTGGAGGGATCGTCGCTCAACTTTTTGGTGGATGGTCCGATGCTTTAAAAGCGTTGCTCATTTTTGTTGCTATTGATTATGTCACCGGTTTTCTCGCGGCCCGAAAAGAAGAGAAACTATCCAGTCATGCTGGTTTCTTTGGGATTGCAAGAAAGGTGATGATCTTTGCCATTGTCGTCGTGGCCCATGTAATTGATACGTTATTGGGAGATGGACACCTGCTCCGGGACGGGGCGGTGTTTTTTTATTTGGCGAATGAAGCCTTGTCTATTGTGGAGAATTCAGGACGAATGGGTTTGCCGATTCCGTCAGAACTGAAAAAAGGAATTGAAATCTTACGTGGAGGAAAGGAGAAGAAAAAATGAAGACTATCATCATTGATCCTGGACATGGAGGGCCGGATTCCGGTGCGACCGGCTTTGGTTTGCGTGAAGCCGATGTGAGTTTGCTTTTGGCGGAATTGGTGGGAGATTACTTTGGAAAGTATCCAGACGCAGTGGTCAGCTTCACGCGGAACCGGAACACGTCGTCTTCTTATCCGGGGCCGCCAGAAGGACTATATAAACGGATTAAATACGCCAATAGTAAAAACGCGGATCTGTTCCTTTCTTTGCATTGCAATTCCGGGGGTGGTTCAGGCTTTGAGTCTTATATTGCTAAAGGAGCTCCCGCCAAAACGCAACGGATTCAAAAGGCAATCAATGAAAGCGTGTTGGGATATCTGAAAGGATATAGGATTGGTCCACATGGGAATGCAGCCAAAAATGACACCCAAGGGGCTCATTCCCGGATCGCCGTTTTGCGTGACACGAGGATGAGTGCGGTTTTGCTGGAATGCTTGTTTATTGATAATCCAAGGGAAAATAAGCTGTTGCGGGATCAGAGGTTCTTGGATGGGTTGGCTAGAGTCATTGTGAAAGGAGTGGCAGCCGCTTTTGGGTTGAAAGAGAAAGTGGACAAGCCGATGTATAGGGTGACGGTGGACGGGGAGGTGATTTATGACACGGCTTATGAAGAGAAAATTGTAGGTATAGTATTAGAAGCAACAAAAAAGCAGGCAGAAGTTATTCTCCTTAAAAAGTTATAGGTAAGCGTATAGAATAAATAAAAGGGGGAGTATGGAAATACCCTCCCCTTCTTTATAAAAATGATGCCATCTGGTTCAAGTGAATAGTACAAATCGATTCCGACAATATATTTAAGAATTAGGTCGGAATTTAAATATGGCTTAGTCATTCGGTGGGTCCCCAGCTAATTTCATTGAATGGTGTGGCATGTTATTCACCCCTTTTGTAATTTTCAGTTTCAATTGTACATCAAGTTCAAGCATCCTTGCCACGATTTTATGAAATTTAGGATCATTTACAGCCCGATAACAAAAGGCTAGTTTTTCTCGAACCTCAGGTAAGGGCTGTTCCGGATGTAATCTTTCTTCATAATCCCAAACTTGTTCATAGTAAGGGATCGCTTCTTGTAATTCATTTCGACGGATGTAATAATCGCCGTACAATTCCAATACTTCCATGTGACGGAATGGATCTTCCGTTTCTCGGCTAATTTTTTCAGCCTTATCAAGCATTTTTTTTGCTCTGTTCCAGTCTTCTTTCAAAGAGTAAAGTTCGCCCAAACGCATATAGGGGGTAGCCAGTAAATGTTCATTACTAACTAACTCTTCTAAGTCAAGAGCATAAAGGTAGTATTCTTCTGCTTCATATAAATCGCCGCACTCTTTGTAGATTGCGCCAAGCAGAGTATATATTTCTAAGGCTTGTTCTGGACGGTTACAGGTTCGTGTAATTTCTAAAGCTTCATTTGCATAGGAACGAGCTTCTTTGAATTGCCGTTTTTTGAAGAGGAGTAAAATGTGTAAGGCATAGACTTGTAACTTGGTGTCAATATGATCGATTAAACCAATTTCCTCTTGCATTTTCCGAACAATTATTAAGGCATCCTCGTCTTCATCAAGTTTTTCCAAATAGATAACCTCGCTAATCAATAAATTGTATATAATACCAGCTCGGTCGCCATCTTGTTGATAAACTTCTTTTCCTAAACGTATATGGTCCAACGCCTTAATAAGGTTTTTGTCTTTAAAAAATGCTATTTTGGCTAAGTACAAATGACAAACAGCAGCTAAATTGCTCTTATCAAATTCGAAATGTCTGTTCAATTGATTAAGCACATACTCAAATTTTTTTCGAGCAGAATTCCAATTCCTACGATAGATGTGACATTTCCCGAAGATGAGTTGTTGAACGATATAAAGAGGGTCGTATGGGTCGAATGTAAGTTGAATTAGTTTTTCTTCTGCACGGTCAGGGCTATGGAGTTCGATTAACCGTTCAACATGGTTTAAATAGCGTAAGTCTTTCGAGTTAAGCGTTTCAGCTGTTTCAATGAGTTCTAAGACATACTGCAAAGAGGTATTCAGCAATTTGCAATAGACTTCAATTTTTTCAACGGTGACATGATCTTTTCCGTTTTCGATGTTTGAAAGGGTTGCTACAGATATATTACCCATTGTCGCTAAAACTTGTAATTTGTGACCACCCTTTAGACGAAGTCTTTGTAAAACCGATCCGACCTTACGTATCTGTTCTGGGGTTAAAGATATATCGTCTTGCTCTCGTTTCATAGTTACCTCCCGTTTTTTAATCACTTCTTTAAAAAAGTAGTACGAAAATATAGGTATTTCTTATTGTAAGGGTAAATGAGCCCGTTTTTTTAATTCGTGAGTTAAAATGAAACGAAATTATAAATATTCTAATACATCCACCTGTGTTTTATAATGTAAGTAATCGATCATCCAGTAAGAAAATCAGAATGTTGGTGTTATTTTAATAATAACACGAATATTGGGAGAATGAATGGGAATCTAAAAATTTTATAGGGGGTGAAGATCATTGCTAAAATTGAGAGTTGAAGGTAAAGCGCATCAGGTGGGACCGTTCATGACTGACCTTAATCATCATTCGAAGATTAATTTCCATCAAAAAGAGACACAATCGGATGAAGATCATGTTTGTATTACTTGCGATATTGATCTGCAACCATCTCGTAGAGTAAAAATTGTTGAGTTTTTGAGAGAGGGAAAAGCTATTATCACAATGCCTCTGCTTGATTTGGTTGTTGCAGAAATCGAGGAAGGGAAAACAATTCTTGCCGGTAAATCCTTTGACATTTTTTCTGGATAAAAAAAGAGCCAGAAAAATGGCTCATACAAAGCAGAGTTATTTACCTAATTATATCATGGATGGGAGATAGAGGGAACCAGATCAAAGAGGTTCCTAAATGAAGAGTGGAAAAATTATTTACTGGTGGGATGAATCAGAACGAGAACTTATTGTTGTTTGTCCTTCCAGAAATAAACGAAAAAAGATTAAAAATCCTAGAAGAATCGAACGTTTTTTGCAAGTGCATCAGGTCACATTGGAAGAGTGCAAGGGTGTTAGATGGGATTTTGATCATCTGGGGCTGTTCAGGAAATTCTGGTGGTAGGAAAAGCGGATGGTCATGATGGGTAAGCGGTAAACACATTACAAAAGGCTTGGATACTCGGACCAAAATGCCGGGTATCCAGTCTGTTAAAGGGTGTTTAGATGGTGTTGCGATTAACGGTAGAGGGACCGGAAGAGAAAGTGAGAGCTTTTTTGAAGGATTTCTCCATCCTTCCGCAACATAAAGTATTGGCTACATCCGTCCCTTACGAAGATGATGAATTGGCACAAGGTGAGGTACAGATTCTTTGCCATTTTCGACATATCCCGCTGAGTGAAATCAACGAACCGATTTCCGTTACGTTTCAAACCAAGGATGGAAAGTATTTAAACTTTCATTTGTTGAGTGGGCACGTCATTCGGGATGGAGATATCATCTCAGTAACAGGAAGGGCCGCTGCTGGTCTGTTGAAGGAATAAAACATTGGATTCACGACAACGTATTTCTTCGAAGATGTACCCAGGAGGTAACACTCGTGATGGTTGGCTTAGGTGTGATTGGGGTTTTATGTGCTCTAGGGAAAATGATTTTCTTACTAAGGAAAAGTAAAGATCCTCTTTTATATGAAATCGCTGATAAAACCTCATTTTTTGATTACTTTCTACTCTTGATGACTCTAATGATTTTTTTATTTGACATGGACGACGTTATTCAGCTACTACTCCTCGATCTCTTTCTCGTTGTTGGGATTGTAAACACAATCGTGACTTTTTACTATGCAAGAAAAATAATGAAAAGGGTACGATAACATTATCAAGCAAACAGAAGATGAGTGGTTACTGGAGATGAGTCGAGAAAAGCGACCTTTGAATGTCCGCAGTGCGGTCACGTTCAGTCGATCGAGGATTTTATTAACCTTAATCTCGATGCAACCAGAGCTTATAAGGACTGTCTTGGGAGATATGTAACGAATTTCGGGTGTGAGTTTACAGTAGATTCCGAGGCAGGTTTGACAGATAGTGTGCGGATAGTAGTGGATCGAAATGGCAATGAATTTAAGGTGTTTAATTTTATCTAGTATTTACAGAAATTTAATTCTATTACGCAGGAGACGGCTAATAAAAAGAGAAATATATAGGAACATGTGTTTCTGTGTGTTCCTAAGTTCAATCCATTTTTTCGATATATCTCGATAAAAGAGAAGAGATAGGAGAGAATTCATGTTTAATTCGATCCGAAAAAAAGCCATGACAGTATTGTTTAAAGTCAATTATGAGGCATATCTAAAATTTTTATACAAATGGTATACAGGTTATACTCTCAATCTGGATAATCCGGTCCGATTCACGGAAAAACTCCAGTGGCTAAAATACAATTGGCGTGATCCTTTGCTTACAGTTTGTGCCGATAAATGGCTAGTCAGAGAATACGTAAAAGATAAAGGCCATGGAAGCATCCTCAACGATCTTTATGGAGTATACAATCATGTCGAGGAAATTGATTTTGAAAGATTGCCAGATCAGTTTGTTTTAAAGTGTAACCATGGTTCAGGATACAACATTATTTGTAAAAATAAAAATGAATTAGATGTTAAAAAGACAAGAAAACAATTAACAAGATGGCTAAAGGAAACATGTGGACTTTGGATGGGAGAATGGAATTACTCTAAAATCCAGCCTAAAATCCTTTGTGAAAAATTCCTTCAAAATGAGGATGGCACATCGATTCATGATTATAAGATTTTTTGCTTTGGAGGAAAAGCCTATTATATTCAAGTCGATGTTGAGCGATTTGGGGATCATCGCCGAAACATATATGATATCAATTGGAATCTGATGGAGTTTAGGTTGCGCTATCCTCCTGTTCCATTTGAAATAAAAAAACCGGTCAATTTAGAAGAAATGATCTCGATCGCAGAAAAATTGGCCGAGCCTTTTTGCGAAGTTCGGGTCGATTTTTATTGTGTAGGTGAACGGATTATATTTGGAGAATTAACATTTTTCCATGCAAGTGGATATCAAAAGTTCATTCCAGAAGATTGGGATTTCGAATGGGGATCATTGATTGATTTATCAACGATAAAGGAAGAATGTTTGCGTGACAAAAACAGGAAGCCGTTTGGTTAAAAGGACAACGGGGAGGAATCAAATTGAAAAAAGTACCTCACTTAGTTGTTGTTGGCTTTGATGAGATTGTTTCAAACAAATATTTATCTTGTATCCAAGATGCCATTAACCTGGGAGCGATTGATTCATATTCCGTCATTGATCTGGAATCGGAACGAGGGGAAATTTTAAAAAGGATTAAATCAATCCCGTTGAAACCGGAAAACGCCTTTTTTCTGCCAAATCCTCAATATAAAGATCAGTGGGCCAACAGAGAAGACTTTGAGCCCATATTTAGAGAGTTGAGGGATAAAAAAGGAACAATTAAAGTTTACATTGCCACGGAATTGAAAGCGCATGAAGGTTACTTAAGGTATTGCGTGGAAAATGGAATTCCCAGCCTTACTGAAAAACCAATACTGGCACCAATGAAAAATGGCCGATTTGAGCCACGCTTGATTGAGCCTGTGATGCAATACCTATTAGATGAATCAGAGAAACACCCGGTTAATCATTCGGTTATGACATTAAGCCGATATCATCAAATATACAATGAAGTCGTGATCGAATCGTTGAAAACAAAAATGATCGAACTACAGGCCCCTCTGACATCCTTTCACTTTCGACATGCTGGAGGTGTTTGGAATCTCCATCATGAATACGAATCTCGGGAAGATCACCCTTACAAATATGGTTATGGGATGATTATGCATGGTGGTTATCATTATATAGACCTTACTGTTCAGTTTCTCAGCCTTAACAAATTAATTTTTCCGAACGCCGGTTTTACGTTGACCTTAAGCTCTTATGTTGCCTACCCTTCGGATCAAAACGACCGAATTTCAAAAATATTTAGTGAAAGGTTCGGGGATAATCGTCCCGAATGGTCTTCAATCAGAGATAATTCATCTAAATATGGCGAAACAGACGTTACCACAACGTTTTGTATGAAAGAGAAACAATCAGGAAGAACCATAACACTTGGAACTATATCTCTGGAACAAACCACTCCTTCGGTCCGATCTTGGAGGCATTTTCCTGAGGGGGTCTATAATAAAAATGGGAGAGTGTCGAATGTCGATCTTGAAGCACAGCTATCTACTCTCCATTCTGTTAATGTCCAATGTTTTGATGTACCGATTCGCAAGATCAAAGAAGTGGAGCGAATCGATGCTTTTGCGCGTGTTTCCACACGAACAAATGCATCTTTGCTTCCGAATGACGAATATAACACATGCAGAACTTTTAGCGGGTTGTTTCATAGTGACAGCAATCGCGAATTAATGACGAGATGGCTCTTGGATAAAGAAGAAAGAAGCCTGTTAGCGGATCATTTACCGACCATGAAGCTGACACAGGCTCTTGCCATTTCCATTCAACAACCAGGATATCCCGTGACTTTTGATTTTATTTAAGAAATGGTGGGCAGGCTATGCGTATTATTAGACCGCAAAGTTCGGTGAAGTCATTTTATGATCATGTTTTGAAAAACCAAATACCTATCGAGGAAAATTTAACGGGTTGTATTACTCCAGACTTTCAAAGAATATTGGATACTTATGAAAGTGAAATTGGGTTAAGAGCAATCGACCTGGGATATGGATATGGTAACTATTCAATAGCACTGGCACAAAAAGGATTTAAAGTGACGGCAGTTGACTATGTTGCACCAGACTATTTTAAAGAGAGACTGCAATCCACTGCTGGAAAAGAAAATATAACGATAATAGAAAGAGACCTGAATTTATTTGAACCAAAAGGAGAGTACGATGTTGTTGTTTGCAAAGATGTATTTCATTTTTTGAGAAGAAGCAAAGTTGAAGAGTTACTTAATGTTTTAATTGAAAAAACAAACAAAAAAGGCTGGCACTATATTGTCATCTTCACTGACATTTGGAGAAAGTCAAACGATGGTAATGAGATTGTAATAGAAAACGAGGCTAGATTTACATCGGATTATTTAGTCGATTTGGTTAATTATTTTTATCGTAATTGGAAAGTCAATCTGAAAATCGAAGAGTACCGAGAAAAAGACCGATCAGGTAAAGAGGACAGTTTTTATTTCAAAGCTAACAGAGTGACGATTATGGCCAATAACATTTAATGAGAGGGGGTCACTTATGAATCGACGAGGAATAAGCATCATTATCCCATGTTTTAATGCTGGGCGTTACCTTATCGAAGCTGTAAGCTCCGTACATGAGCAACCTTTCGAATGTCTATATGAGTGTATTGTAATTGACGATGGATCAACCGATCCAGAAACATTAGAAGCGCTACAGGAGATAGAGGCAGCAGGAGATACGAAAGTCGTTCGTATGAAAACCAACAAAGGAGCGCAATATGCTCGGAATGTTGGTTTACGCTCAGCTATGTATGACTACATTCTAGGGATCGATGCCGATGATTGTTTAAATACTGACCCAACGATATTGAAGTTAGGTACGTATGCAGATCGAGCGATTCAGGTCTTGGAAGATAGACCCGATGTAGCCTTCACATACTCTATCACATGTATGTTCGGAAATTTCAATGGATACACCATATCGGCATACCCCGTCACGGCCACACAAATTCTCCACAAACATCATGCAGCAACGAGTATCATTTATCGGAAAGAAGATGCCTTTCAAGCAGGACTGTATAATGAGTCGATTTTAAAGTGGCAAGATTGGTCATTTGCTGTTTCACTATTAAATGCTCGATTTAAGCAAAACAAGGGCAACGAAATCCATTTCTTTGAAACACCCTATTATTTGTATCGAATTCATGATAACCCAAGTCGAATTTCCTCTAGAAATGTAAGTGAAAGGAAATTTACGAAATTGACTATTGAACAAAATATAGAGATATTCAAATCTACATTTCCGGGATTGAACGTTGACGAAATTACAGATAAGGTGATGGGAAGTAAACCCGATAAACTTACTGATCTGCTGTACGTTGCAGCAAATAATATTCAAACTGCTCTTGAAATGGCTAAGCAAAGAGGATATCGATTAACATCAGACATTGAACCGACGAATATTCCTTAGAAACTATATAGGGATGGACTTTCTGCCAGAGTCCATCCCTTTTAACGTTAGCTTTGCAGTTCGGTTAAACGTGTTTTTACTTTCTCCCGTTTCTCCAGGTAATCTTTTTCTTTTCTTCGTTCTTCTTCGACTACATGGGCAGGTGCTTTGCTGATAAACCCTTGATTCGATAATTTCTTTTGCACCCGCTCGACTTCTGCATTCAGCGTTTTGAGCTCTTTTTTCAAGCGTTCGATTTCTTGATCGATATCGATTAACCCTGCGAGTGGCAGTAAGATTTCGGCTCCTGTTACCACAGCACTCATGGTTTTTTCCGAAATAGAGAGATCGGAGTCGATGGTGAGATTTTCGGGATTGCATTGCTGGCGAATCCACTTCTCTCCAAGGCGCAGGTATTGTAATGTCTTTTCATTATCTGGACGGATGAAGATATCGACTTTTTTGCTTACTGGTACATTCACTTCCGCCCGGATATTGCGAACGCTACGAATGACTTCCATGTACAGCTTCATTTGTTCGACTGCTTCAGGGAATTGGAAACGATTCTCGGGCTCCGGCCACTTGCTAACCATGATGCTTATTCCTTTGTGGGGGAGATTTTGCCAGATTTCTTCGGTCACAAATGGCATGAATGGATGGAGTAAGCGAAGGACCTTGTCGAGAACGTAACAAAGGACTGAGCGTGTTGTTTTCTTCGCTTCTTCATCCTCTCCATACAGGGATAGCTTCGCGAATTCAATGTACCAATCACAGAATTCATCCCACACAAATTCATACAAAGCCCGGCCAGCTTCGTTAAAGTGATACTCTTCCAATTGCTGTGTGACGTAGTTAATGGTTTCCTGCAAGCGGGTTAAAATCCATTGGTCCGCCGTATTCAATGAACCAGTGAGATCGATATCGTCGGCCCCGAAGTCATCAAGGTTCATGAGGACAAAGCGGGAAGCGTTCCAAATTTTATTGATGAAGTTTCTTGCTGATTCCAGTCGTTCCCAGCGGAAGCGCAGGTCTTGACCAGGCGTTGTACCGGTTGAAATCATAAACCGCATGGCATCGGCGCCATACTGGTCAATGACTTCCAGGGGATCGACTCCATTTCCAAGTGACTTGGACATTTTGACCCCTTCTGAGTCACGAACCAACCCATGGATGATGACATCTTTAAATGGCTTTGTACCCGTAAACTCGATGGCGGTAAAGATCATACGTGCTACCCAGGGATAGATGATGTCATGCCCTGTAATCAAGACGTTGTTAGGATAGTACCGTTTCAAATCGGCTGTTTGCTCGGGCCAACCCATTGTTGAAAACGGCCATAAACCAGAGCTAAACCATGTATCCAATACGTCTTCGTCTTGCGTGATGTTCGAGCTTCCGCAGTTCGAACAGGAAGATGGATCTTCCATGGATACCGTGATTTCTCCACAATCTGCGCAATGCCAGGCAGGAATACGATGACCCCACCAAAGCTGACGTGAGATGCACCAATCACGGATATTTTCAATCCAATCGACATAGAGCTTTTCAAATCGATCGGGGACAAACCTTACCTTATCTTCACTCTTTTGGAGTTCGATGGCTTTTTCAGCCAGGGGTTTCATTTTTACAAACCATTGAGTGGACAAGTAGGGTTCTATTACTGCACCACTACGTTCACTGTGTCCGACTGAATGAACATGTTCTTCAATGTTTACCATGACCCCGGCTTCTTGGAGATCCTTCACAATTTGCTTCCGAGCTTCAAAGCGATCAAGCCCCTGATATTTGCCGGCATTCTCGTTCATTTTTCCGGTTTCGTCCATGACGATAATTTGAGGCAAATCATGGCGAAGGCCGATTTCAAAATCGTTGGGATCGTGGGCGGGTGTGATTTTTACCGCACCTGTACCAAATTCTTTGTCCACATACTCATCGGCAATGATGGGGATTTCTCGTTCGACTATGGGCAGGATCACTGTTTTACCAATCATTCCTTGGTAACGTTCATCCTCCGGATGGACAGCAACTGCGGTATCCCCCAGCATTGTTTCTGGACGAGTGGTGGCGACTTGAATATACCCCGAACCATCCTTTAATGGATACCGCATATGATAAAGTGCACCTTTGACCTCTTTATAAATGACTTCGATGTCCGATATGGCCGTACGTGCAACGGGGTCCCAGTTAATAATGTATTTGCCGCGATAAATCAATCCTTTGTTGTACAGATCGACGAATACCTTCCGAACGGCTTTAGACAAACCTTCATCCATGGTAAAGCGTTCCCTTGAGTAATCAATGGAGAAGCCCATTTTCTTCCATTGTTCATGGATGATGGATGCAAAGTGCTCTTTCCATTTCCAGGCTCTCTCTAAAAACTTTTCCCGGCCAAGGTCATGCCGGCTGACTCCTTCTTCCCGAAGTTTCTCCTCCAGCTTCGCTTGGGTCGCGATCCCGGCGTGATCCATACCCGGAAGCCATAGGGTGTCATATCCCTGCATCCGTTTCATTCGAATAAGGATATCTTGCAACGTAAAATCTAATGCATGACCCATATGCAACATCCCAGTTACATTGGGTGGAGGCATTACAATACTGTAAGGCTCGCTATTTTGATCCTCGGAAGGCTTGAACAAATCATGGTCCAACCAAAATTGATATCTTTTACTTTCGACTGCTTTTGGATCATATTTTGTGGACATTTGAATTTCTTTTGGCATCTGTTTCATCCTCCTTACAATACGAAAAAGCCCCTCATCTCAAAGGACGAAGGGCTCGCGGTACCACCTTTGTTAGTGAAGAAACCATGGATTTCTCCACTCACTCATTTCCATTAACGCTGGAACACGTTTCCCACTACTGACCGGTGAAGGCGTTGGCGGGAACAACTCAGGAGCTACCTTCAACAGATTCCACCCGAAGAATCTCACAGCTGCCAAGCTCTACAGTTTGGCAGATTCTTCTCTCTGAGGGTTTCCCCTGTTTACTCTTCTCCATCATTGTTGTTTTGGTTAACTATACAACTAATTAACCGTTCACTCACATTTTGACCAATATCAGTTGGATTAATACCATTCTACAAGTGAGGCTGAATCTGTGTCAATATTTGTACGATCCATTTCATCACAGAGAAGGATAAAAATGGAGGGGGATTTCTAGAACAAAGCTAAATACATATTATACAACGTAGAGTGATTACTCATTATCATATGATAACAACCAACCTATTGTTACTGAAACCTTCGATAGTAAAAATTTAACTCTTAAAAGAAATAAACCTTTGTCGTTCGAAAGTCGAGCACTATAAGCTGTACACGGTGTTAAGGTACATTTGAAAGATAAAAAATCGCCTTGGTGGCAGTTTAAAATTATAACATTCCGTCTCACCGACTGATGTAATTTAATCAAAGTTGACCGGATACTTTGATTTCAATCAATTAACGGAAGGGATTGAGGACGAGTATAAAGATTACATCTAGGCTTATATTACAAAAACGTTGGGAGGTTAAATAAGATGGATGTTCAACGGCTGGAGGATTTTTGCCGGCCCTTTTATGAGGAAAAGGATATGATGCATAACTTGGATCATATTCATCGTGTTTTAAAAATGGCGTGTCAAATTGCCAAACCGTATCAGTATCAAATCGATCAAGAAGTCCTGATCGCTGGTGCTTATTTTCACGGAATCATAAACAAGGAAGAAAACCGAAACCAAATCCTCAACTTTCTTGAATCCCAAGGGGTTAATAAGGAGAAAATGCAAGCGATCCTGCAAGCGGCAGAAGGATCTCAGAAAGACTTCATTCCAGAAACATTAGAGGGAAAAATCCTGCATGATGCTCATTTGCTTGAAGGTGGTAAGACCTTTCTCATCGTGAAGTCGCTGATCACAGGTTCTTTGCGAGGACAGTCACTGGAAGAAACCATTCGTATTGTTGAAGAGAAGCTGCTTGATCGTTTCATCTGTGCGCTTCCTGAAAACAAGGCTCTTTACAAAGAAAAAGAAAAGTTTGCAAGAGAGTTGATTCAAGAGTTGAAGCCTTATCTTTAGAGAGGTTTATCTCTAAAGGCAGAAAGAATGAAAAAGTTGTAGAATATACTGAACTTTGCTTAGCGTCCTTGTGGCGCTTTTTATCTTGCTGGTCTGGAAGAATAGAAAAAATACAAGACAAGAAAGAAACGGAAAAGATAAAATAGGATCAAAGTCAAGATCTTGCAAAAGTTATTTTCCCAATAGATACAAACAAGGGGGACATTATATGATTTCTGTTCTACAGACTTGCCAACCGCGCCCTGAGATATTGGCGGGAACATTTAATCCGGAAGTATTTACTGCTTCGCTCAGCCCGATCATTGATTTCTATCGTACGGGACGTAGCTCAATTGATAATATTTATACCAATGCACAACAGTTTTTTGATGAAGCGACCTATCCCACGCAAGGTCTGAAAACCACATTAACGGAAGTTTTCAGCCGAATTGCAGGGGATATGACAGTTCCTGCAATTCATCGTTTGGAAACGGCATTTGGTGGAGGAAAAACGCATACTTTGATCGCTTGTACCCATATTGCTTATCAGGGTAAAAAACTGGAAGGATCGATAGGAGAAATTCTCGATCCGAATTTGCTTCCTGCACCAGGCTCTGTATCCGTCGTTGGTGTGGCAGGGGATGAAATCCCGGTACATAAGTCAAAAGGGAAAGATCTCATTCCTTATACGCTCTGGGGTGAGATCGCATATCAAATCGGTGGAGAATCTCTCTACAAAGAAGTAGAGGAAGAAGCCACTTCTTATGCCGCACCGGGGCGCACCTATTTTGATAAGGTATTTGGTGGAAGGAAAGTCCTTCTCATGCTGGATGAGTTGGCTCAGTACGCCGCGCGTTTGGAAGCTGCAAGACCAGATGGTGCGAACCAATTGGCAGCATTTTTGATGACACTTCATGGTTATGTCCGAAATCATCCTGGGATCGCTATTGTTTTGACACTTGCTAGTTCCACAGATGCATTTGCCAAACAAACCGAACGTCTGGCCGAATTGATTGCGGTTGTTCGAGGAGAAGAAATCACAGAGGATGACGCGGTGGGAATCAGCGAAAAGGCAATCAAGGATATCACCAGCGTGGTGGCACGAGATGCGGTTCAAGTAACACCTGTGCAGGCAACTGAAATTTCTTCCGTTTTAGCGAAACGACTGTTTGTCTCCGTAAATCGTTTGGCAGCAAGAGAAACCGCAGAAGAGTATATGGCGATGTATCGCCGAAACAGTAATCTGCTTCCAGAGGAGGCTGCCAGTGAGCGATTCCGTGATCGGATGGTTGCCAATTACCCGTTCCATCCCACTTTGGTAGATTTCCTGAATAAAAAATTGGCCGAAGCTGAAAATTTCCAAGGAACACGGGGAGTGCTCCGCGTTCTGTCTCTCGCAGTACGGAGTTTGTGGAAAAAGCAGATTGATGTTCCCATGATTCATACCTGTCATCTGGACCTCCGGACCGAACGGGTTGTTAATGAGGTTCTTGGGCGGACGGGGAGTTCCGATCTTTTACTAGTGCTTAATGCCGATATTGGCAGCGTGGACACCGAATCGTTGGACGGAGGACTCAGCAACGCAGAGCGAGCAGATCGGAATAATCCTCATCCAGAGGGGCATCCGCTGTTCGAGTACACTTGGAAAACCGTATTTCTGCATAGCCTGGTGGGCAGGGATGAAGGGATTTCGTCCAAGATTTTCGGGATTACGGAATCGGAGGCATTGTTCAGTGTCTCGTTCCCCGGCATGACGCCGCCCCAGGTCCGCACCGCCTTGGAGGAGATCACAGAAAGTGCCTACTATCTCCGCTTTGAACAAGGAAAATACTACGCCAGCGACGAACCTACGATTAACAGCATCTTGGCGCGCATTCGTAATGGAGTGACTCATTCGCAAGTGAAAGGCTTGCTTGAAGATATGGCACGGAGGATTATCAAGGCTGACAAAAGCGGATTGTTCCATGTCGAACATGACGTTTCCCAACCGGACCATCTGCCGGATGAAAAAGGAAAGCCTATTCTTGGAATTGTGTCGCCCACAGTGGAAACGATTGATATTGAAGCCATGGTGACGATGAAGGGATCAAACCAACCGCGTATGCAACAAAATCTGATCTTCTTGCTAGTTCCTGAAACGGTCAAGATCGGGGAGACCAACCCCAGTCTGGAATTGTTACCGGGACAGGGAGCCAAGTCGCAGGATGTTCGTCACCGATTGGAAGCCATTGCCCGGCAAGTTCTGGCGATGCAGGATCTGATAAAGAAGCCGCAAAACTTCGGAGTTAATCCGAAGCGGCTGGAAGAGAGTGGCTTTAGCAAGCGGAAGGCAGAGCGGGAGCATGCGCTCATGACCGCTGTTGCAGATATCTATACCAGCCTGTATTATCCGTCTACAGCCGGGCATATTGTCCGTAAGGAAATTAAAACAACCGGCGGAGAAAGCGGGGCTTCCTTTATCGAACTGATTCGGGCGGCACTCATCGAAGCCGGAGAGTTACTTACCGAGCAAAACAACAACCGGTCCGACCTTATCAACCTCAGCAAATTGTTTTTTGAACGTGGGGACACGGTCACTGTGGAAGAGCTAAAACATTCTTTTGCTTGTATCCGAAGTTGGCCAGTGCTCGTCAATGAGGGGATTTTGGAACAACTGATTCGCGGTGGAGTACAAAAAGGAGTCTGGTGTGTATTTCGTATGGACTCTCCTGATCAAACACGACCAGACGAATTTTATCACGAGAAAAATGATGTACCAATGGGTGTAAACCTGATGTCGGCCTCATATGCGCTCATCACTCCTCAAGGCGCTAAACGGCGGGGGTGGTTTGATGAGCGGAAGGTTGATCCGGAGATGTTGAAGCAACAAATTTATGAAGTAGTAGATAAAGAAGGAAGCGTCAGTGTTCAGCGGATTGAGGAGGTCATCCGGGAAAGTGTGGGAGAAGTGACGCGCAAGGAGCTGGATGACACAGTCGTTTCCTTATTAAAGGATTCTAAGCTTTATGCCTGCCGGAATAAGGAGGATGCTGGGACTAAGCCCAACCTGATCGCGGGTTCAAAAGCATTTCAATATGTCCCGCTGTCCCAGGATGTTTTGGTCACCGAAGACAAGGCAAAGGCAAACGGGTGGATTGATGAGGATCGATCCTACCGCATCCATATTCAAGGGGATGAAGCTATCGAAAAAGTATTGCCTCTTCTTCGACGGATGGGTAGTCTCTATAATAAAGGCGGCAAAACAAAGATCGATTTTCTGGATCTGTATTTCAAAATACCAGCAGGTGGAGCGTTGAGAATTCAGTTGGAGGATGCACCCCCACAAACCATTAAGGCACTGGGAGAATGGTTTGAAGTACTTGATGGAATTGTTAAAAATGGGGAGCAAACAGAGGTTGAACTCGATATCGCGGATCCGGCCGAAGATTGCCCATTTGTGAAGGAGTTGAATAAAAAGTAGGTGAGGTAGTCGTTATGGTCAATCAAATCACTGCACAGGACTGGGAACTGGAACGGGACTTTCAGCACCGTATCCTCCCGGAGTTGGATCATGCTCCTTGGGTTCTCCGACTGACGGAGTACAAGGACAAACCAGCTCCTGTTTTGGTTATTAAGAAACGGATTTACACAGGTGACAGTCTTTATGGGGGCGAACAGGCTGAAGGCAAATCGATGCTTAAAGACCAGGGGCTGCTGTATGGTCAGCCCCTGCGCCGCTGTTTGCCAGCTCTCAGAAAGATTCTCAGCAGGGTAAATGATGTTGCAGGAATTCCCTTGGAACTTCAGCGATTTTTTAACAAAGACCGAATTCAATACCGCGGCAACTTGCCTCTGGATGAAGAATCCGGAGCCAAGCTGGCGCTCATTTTCAAATTACAGGAGAGGGTCGCCGATCTGGACCGCGTTGAACTGATCGCATGGCGAGTGGAACGATTCAGCAGGGAAGAGGCTGTCTATTGGTTTACTCGTGCGACCCAGTACGGTGAGGCTGCTAGCCGCTGGGCACTGGCCGGTATGAGGATTATGCTTGGCGGCCAACCGGGAGACGAAGAAATCCAACATATGCTGCAAAAACTCCGTAAATAGAGAAATGGGAGAGGAGAAAATGACAACTCAGAACCAAACAAGAGCGGAAGTCCGATTTATTGAAGCGGGTTTTCCCTGTCACCAGGTGGGGGCGGAGACTCAGCGAGAGAGAGGAGCTAGTTCGGCGCTTCCGCCACTCTATTTTCTTCATGTCTGGTGGGCACGGCGCCCTTTGACTCCTAGTCGGGCTGCGATCTTGGGATCACTATTACCAGCCGGAACTGATCCGGACTGGTTCCTGCGCCAACTTGGGATAGAAAAGGTGCAAGCGATTGTGAATGGTGTGCCGTGGATACTTGATGATAAATTAATAGAACGTGTAGCGAGAGATGAATTTGGTCAAGAAACATTGGATTTAGATGCGGTTGTTTATCGAGCACTTCAGCGAGAAAAAGCGACAAGGGCTGAACATAGGAAATTGATCGCTCAGATTGTAGATCAGTCCCCTCATGTGCAGGAATACTCTGCAATTCAAAAATGGCAAACTCTGAGTCAACCGCTCCCGGAACCCTTTCCGGTAGAGGGTACCAGGTTGAGAGTTGAAAGAGTAGCAGCGGACCCGGCCTGGTTCAAAGAGTTGATGGAGATTGCTAAAAATATTGGAGTCCGTGTTCCTAATATGTATGGATATTCGAGGGCATATACCCGTCAACCTGAGTGGGGCGATTCAAATATTACTGTAATGGATCCTACTGCGGGAGGCGGCTCTATTCCCTTTGAAGCGTTAAGGCTTGGATACCGAGCAATTGCTAATGATTTGAATCCTGTTGCAACGGTTATCCAATACGCTACGTTGGATTATCCTGCTCGCTTCGGGAAAAATCTCAAAATGGAAATTGGAAATTGGGGTCAAAAACTGATTTCAGTTTTGGATAATCGGTTGAATGAGGTATTCCCGCGTGTATTTCCTTTGCCAGAATCCGAACGAATGTTTTTGAGAGCTCATTTGAAGCAATTTCCTGAACTTGTATCAGAATATGATCAGGAAGAGACGACCACCTATTTATTTGCACGCCAAGTCACCTGTCCACATTGTGAAGGGGAAGCTCCTCTCCTAAATACCTCTTGGCTATCCAAAGAGGGAGAGAAATGGGCAGTTCGTATTGTTACGGATGGCAAGAAAAAAGGGGGGACAGTAAAATTTGAACCTTACCGTCTTCAAGGAAAGAAAGGTCCGAATGGAGAGGACCCTGATTTTGCCACCGTAAACAAAGGAGTTGGGCTTTGCGTTCACTGCCGTCAGGCGATTCCATCGGATGAAATCAAAGCACAGGCACGTGGGGAGTCTCCGCGTGGAACATGGAAGGATCGGCTGTACTGTGTCGTGGCAGTACGCTATCAGCCCAAACTGGACAAGGACGGACAACCCCAACGGTATAAAAGCGGTGTAAAAGCTGGGGAAATCAAGACAGAGAAAATCACGTTCTTCCATGCTCCCAATGAGCAAGATCTAAAGGCTTTGGAAGAAGCCGAGTTTCAACTGAAACAGCGCTGGGATGAATGGGATCAGGAGGGATTGATTCCGACCGAAAGGTTCCCACAAGGAAATGATATGCGTCCAATAAACTATGGAATGAATCGCTGGTGCGATATGTTTACGCCGCGGCAGCTATTGGGGCAATTAACTCTGGTTGAGGAACTGAACCGTCTCAAACCACAGATTATCGAAGAGCTGGGTCAGGAGAAAGGCAAGGCGGTTGTCACCTACTTGCAATTTGTGATTGATAAATTACTTGATTATAACAGTAGGCAAACCCGTTGGGAGTTCACTCGAGGGGTTATAAAAGGAACATTTGGCCGACATGACTATTCTCTTAAATGGACCTTTGGAGAGATGATTTATACAGGTCCTTATTCTGGTCCGGCTTGGGCCTTATCACAGATTTTAGATGCTTATCAGGGTATAGCAGAATTGGTGGCTCCACTTCATGAGAAATTACAAGGAGTCGCGCCGCCGGTTACGATTCTACATGGTACAGCGGCGCATACTGGAGTGCCCGATCGTTCCGTAGATTTGATCTGTGTGGACCCGCCTTATTACAACAATGTCCAGTATGCCGAGCTGTCGGACTATTTCTATGTCTGGCAGAAGCGGACTTTATCGGACCTTTACCCTGATTTATTCAAGCGACGGTTGACCAACAAAACGGACGAAGCTGTGGCTAATCCGGCCCGGGATGGTTCCACTTCAAATGCCGCTCAACGTTATGAGGAACTGATGGGGGAAATTTTCGCCGATTGTCGCCGTGTACTGAAAGATGAGGGCATCTTGACGATCATGTTCACCCACAAAACACAAGAAGCATGGGAAGCGTTGACGCGTTCCTTAATTGAACAGGGGTGGAAAATTACCTCATCGATGCCAGTGGAATCTGAGTCTTCAGCATCCATGCACCAAAAAGGGATGGCCGCAGCTGCCAGCTCTATTTTCCTTACCTGTCGTAAAAGGGAGCAGGGCAACCAAGCCCCGGCGACCTGGACCGGGTTTGGTGGCACCGGTGTGGCGCAGCGTATTCGTACGGCTGTTCGTGAAGGACTGAAAGAGTTTGAGCCGCTGAAGCTGAATCCCGTGGATGAGATGGTGGCGTGTTATGGACGGGCGCTGCAGGTGCTGTCAGAGCATTGGCCGGTATTGGATGGAGATGAACTTGTCAGCCCGATCCGGGCCATGAACGAGGCCAGTGCGGTCGTAGCAGAGCACCAGATCAGCCGCTTGACACGAGGGCGTCTCAAGGTAGAAGACCTGAACCCGGAAGCGGCGATGTCGTTAACGCTTTACGGTATTTTTGGGCTTAATGAATTCCCTTATGACGAGGCATTGAACTTGTCGCGTTCGCTGAACATCGCGCTGGAAATGCGTCCGGCGGGATACAGTGTTCAGAATCGGATGCTTGGAATCAACGACGCCAACCGGGGCCGCAGCACCCGTGGTACAGATGCGGATGATATAGGGTTCCATGCGCCGTTGGTACGTAAGGGTTCCAAACTGCGATTGCTGAAACCGGAAGAGCGTCATCCGAAGCGTCTGGCTCATCCCCAGACAGAGTGGGATCTGCTGCATGGCCTGATTCTTGCCTACCGGGAAGGTGATGTTCCAGTCGCTCGTGCATACTTGGCACAACATGCGAAGGAGAAAGGGCAGACCGTATTGGACCTTTTAGCCGTCTGGACAGCGGAGATGACAGAGGAAGAGCTTCGGCGGGAAGGAGAAGCTATCCTGTTCGGCTTGAGATAAGAATCACCGGCGGATCATAGATAGGAGGAACATCATGACCGAGATAAGAGAGAGTAGGAACAACCAAGGACTGAGATCACGCGAGTGGCTTCTCTCTTACAAGACCTCCTCCACCATGATCGGAGACAGGCCAGTCAATATGTTACATGACTTTTACATTCCGGCACTCAGCCGCGCGGTTCGCTATGACCGCGTGGCCGGGTATTTCCGTTCCACTTCTCTGGCAGCCGCTTCCCAAGGATTTTCTGCTTTTGCCAATCAAGGTGGAAAAATGCGCCTGATCGTTGGTGCTGATCTGGAACCGAACGATGTAAAAGCGATCTTACAAGGAGATGCAAAAAGACTTTCGGAAAAGCTGACTGAAGAATTGGAACAGGCGGACTCTTGGCCGGAAGGTGTTCGTAACGGTGTGACATTGTTGGCCTGGATGGTGGAGAAAGGATATCTGGAAGTTCGGGTGGCTTTTCGGCTGCACAAAGATACCGGAGAGCCGATTTCCTTTGATTCGATGGAAGATGGTTATGTTCACGAGAAGTGGTTTGTGTTTACCGACGAATATGGGAACCGGATGTATGGAGCCGGATCGCTCAATGAGTCCAAAACCGCACTGCATCTGAATGCGGAGAATATTGATATCCATTGTGACTGGTGGGGAGAAACGGATCGGAAAAGAGTCGATGAAGCGGCTGAATCATTTGAAACGCTCTGGGAAGGGAAAGTTCGTCATATACGCGTGCTGACTCTCCCGGAAGCGGTTCGGCGCCGGCTGGTTCGGTTTGCTCAAGACGTGAAAAGGCCGCTGGAAACCGACGGAACCAGCGAGATTCCCGAGCCCTCGACAAAAGCGGAAAAGGTTCAGCCGGATGGAATTCCTTCCGCGCTTGAGCGGCTGAAGTTCGCCGTGTTACGGGATGCACCCAAAATGCCGGGTGGGCGTTATGTTGGGTTGGAAACGGCACCGGTTGAACCGTGGCCCCATCAGATCATGGTTGTCCGTCGATTAGTGGAGAACTGGCCGTATTCTTATCTGCTGTGTGATGAGGTGGGTTTAGGTAAAACGATCGAAGCGGGACTGGCCATTCGTTGTTTGCATTTGGCGGGATGGGCCAAACGGATTTTAATTGCTGCCCCTGCAAGTTTAACCACCCAATGGCAGCGTCAGCTTGCCTCCAAATTATTGTTGTCTTTTGGCCGGGTGATGACACCGGGAATACGGCATCACTATATCTTGCCTGTTGAGGAGGACTTCACTTCTGGTTCGTTTTATGAGCCGAATCTCGTCATTGTGTCAACCGGCCTTATGTCGCGGCGGGAGAGGATCAAGCAACTGGAAATGGCTGAAGAATTTGACATCGTTTTGGTGGATGAGGCCCATATGGCCCGGCGGAAAAACCCTTCCAAGGGAGCAGAGGCCAATCCTCAGTTCGGTCATCTTTATACGACGATCCGGGATCACTTACGGGGGCGGACGCGCAGTTTGTGGCTGGCCACCGCTACACCGATGCAGATTCACCCGGTGGAGGTTAGCGATTTGATCGCTTTGACGAATCGGGTGGGAGCATTTCAGTACGATCCTACATTGACCATGAAATATTACGATATTCTCGGCAGGCTGCTACAAGGCGAGAAAATTGGTTCGGCTGATTGGGATTTCCTGCGGCGATCCATTTTGGGAACCCAGCGTCAGGATCATAAATATTGGGAGTTTTTGACCGACGTGGTTATCAGCGGTCGGATTCGAAGCGATGCTCGCCAGTGGTTGGAATTTAACCGGGTTCCACGCGGTACCAGAAACCAACAACTGATGTCACGTCTAATCTTCAGTGCCTCACCCCTGTCCCGGGTCATGCTCCGCCATACCCGTCAATTGCTTGAGATTTATCGGGAAAACGGTGAACTGCAACAGAACCTAGCTAAGAGGGAAATCCGTGATCTTCCTCAAATCCGTTTTAATGCACTGGAGCGGAAGATCTATGATCAGTTGGAAGAGTACTGCAAAGGTCTGGTGGTACAGATCGGCCCCCAAGAAGAGAACAAGCAGATGATCAGTTTCCTCCTCAGCTTCCTGAGGCTTCGATTTGCCTCCAGTTTATATGCATTTCAGAAAACAATCGAACGGCGTCTCAAGAGAGTGGAAGAGACGCTTCGGCATCAGTACAAAACCAATGGAGAAGAATATGACGGAAGTGGAATAGAAGATCTTGTCTTTAATGATGAGGTGGAGGAGGAAGACCCGGGAATCACTGACAAACTGTTGAAAAATCGGACGCCTGCTGACCTTCGGTGGGAGCAGGAACGGCTCAAAAAAATGCTCAAAGACATGGAAGAGTTACACGGTCAATCTTCCAAGATGCTGTTCTTGCTTAGAGAGCTGGATAATCGTAGGAACCGTCATACGAGGAGGATTCGCCAAACGGTCATTTTCACCAGATTCTACGATACGCTGGTGGATATCGTTCAGCGGCTCAAAAGAGCCGATCCTGAAATGCGAATCGGGACATACTCCGGAAAGGGAGCGGGTTATTATGATTATCAAGCCCAAACATGGGTGGACACGGAGCGGGAAGAGGTCAAGGAACGATTCTTGCGCGGTGAAATCGATATCCTTGTTTGTACGGATGCCGCTGCGGAGGGGTTGAACCTTCAGACAGCCGATTTGCTCATCAACTATGATCTCGGCTGGAATCCGATGAAGATTGAGCAGCGAATCGGACGGATCGACCGAATTGGACAGAAGCACGAAGTTGTTTATGTGCTGAATCTGTGTTATGTAGACAGTGTGGAATCCATCGTTTATGGACGCTTGCTTCAGCGGTTGAAGGATGCTAACCTGATCGTTGGTACGCAGCAGCTTGCCTTGCTTCCGGTAGATCCACAGGATTTTCAGGAACTGGCTCAAGGTACGTTGACACCGGAAGAGCTGGAATCCCGTATTCGAGAGCGGATTGAAGAGCAACGTAAACATCTGGCCTATATGGAGATCAATCCCAAAGACTTGTATGAGATTTATAAAAATATGAACGGCTTCCATCAGCGTTGGCAAGCTCCGGTCAATCTTCAGTCCATTTGGTCAACGTTAACCGAATCCCGATATCTTCAGGAATTGGGATGTAAGATCTTTGATGAAAATAACCTCATCCTTGAGATTAATCATGTGGATGGAGTACCCGATGGGTCTGTTTTAACGGTATCGAGGGAACTCTATGAGTCGGGTCTCCCTGATGGTAAAACCCGTGTGCATTTTGCTTCATATGGCGACCCGTATTTCGATGCGATCCTTCGTAAAACAGAGAAGATGAAGCTTCCTAGTTGCGTCAGGAGAATCTCAGTAGACATCCCCGATCTTCCTCATGTAGAGATGGTTGGGTATGCGGTTTTATGCAAAAAGGAAGATGGAAGCCGCGAAGTGCGGTTTATCAAAAAATGGGATGATTTGAAAGGAATTCGTCTTGCTGAAGGAGAGACTCTTAACGATCCTGAAATTGAACCTCTTCGTCAGCAATTGTACGGTCAAGCACTCGATGAGTTCACGTTTACTGCAGCGGTGAAACGAATCGAGGCCGAAAACACTCGCGCCGCAATGATTCAAGAAATGATGAATTTCTTGACCGGTCATCATTTGTTGGAAGAAAGAGCGAAAATCGCGGGAAGCAAGGCACGGTTCGGCTCAATCCTTCGCGATGTGATTTCTTTGGTTGAAGAACGCACAGAAGGAATCCATATTGCTGAGATGCCTGGAGATGTGCTACGTCAAGTAAAGGATGAAGTGCTATTCCCGCTCCATGTTCCCAAATCCGGCCAAAATGTTACGGTTTTGGTCCCCCCTCTTTTCTGTCTGACATCAGTAGATTCTATTAAACGCATGGCGGATCGAATGAAGAGACAGGAAAAAGATATCAAGCTACAAAGAATGATAACCACTTTGAAACGCGAAGCCAGAAATCGAATGGAATCGATTTTTTAAGAGAGACATGATTTTAGCTAAATCAGTTATAAGTTCTCAGTATTATTGGCAGGGAATTAATGCTGATAAAAATGTCCGATATGAGCAAACCCACGACTTAAAGGAGCGTGGGTTTGTTTGATTACGGATAAAAATGGAGCTCGCAAACATGAAATTCCTTCACCGAACTGGAGATTAATTATTGGTTTAGAACTTTTTGTGATAAGCAATGAACCCTGCTTTCTATAAATTCCCGATTGACATAATATATTGCTGTAAAAATTACATAAGAGGACGGTGTGGGGAATTTAAAGCGACTTGATGGTAGACTTTTTCAACTCTTCATCGCTTTTCTCTTCGCATTTGTTGGCGTGGGCATTTTGGGGAGTGGCTCAGATTTTGCCATTGGGAGCAGCTTTAACGTGCTTCGAGTAAATGATCACTTTGAAAAGGTTCAACAGGGCCCGGCTCCATTGAAGGAAACATCAGTCACACCAACTATCCAAAAAGAAAAAAGGAGGAAGATGGGAATTGGTTTACGAAAGCATAGTATTGGACAAAGTAAACTGTCTCCAGTGCATGGAATAAAACAAAGGAAGTTTGTTCAGAAGCATGGGACTGGATTTGTAAGGTATGTGACAAAATCGTCAAAGTCGTCGTTGATGGGATGTCCGCCGCATGGGATTGGATCGTCAAATACAAAGAATACTTGGCCTTTGCAGCGGTTGTCATCATCGGGATCGTATTGTGTTTCGTTCCGCCCTTGGGAGAAGAAATTCTGGCTGGTGTGAGCAGGAAGAAGTGAAGTTGAAAGCTGTTGCTAACGAAGCTTCGGCTTCAAAAGAATTATCCTGGCGGGTGCTTGGCCTACTTTATCATGAAGGATTTCAATATTCAACAGGGGCTTAAACAGAGAAACGACCGTTGAATTTAAACCAGACAAGCCGGGAACTTACACATTTACATGTGGGTTGGGGATATATTCGGGGATAATAATGATTGAGTTATAAGGGTAATAGGCCTACTGATAGAGGGAAACCACCTGTAAAGTAAACAGGTGGTTAAATAATGTATAGAGCTTGTGCAGTTGAATCAGTACCAAAGAAATTCCACTTTGATGTCGGCATACAGACATTTAAAAGAAGATAGGTTTTCCTATTTCGTGATCAAGGAGAAAGCGCAAGTATATGAGGCGTTGAAGCATTTCTTTGGGAAGAGGGAAGTGTAAAGGGGAAAGAGAAACCCACCTCTCCGGGTAGAAGCTTGGGGAGGTGGGGCTTTTATGAGAGGAAATAGGGATTAAGTTACTTAATTGTTTTAGAAGATTTTGCCGAACAAATCACTCAAGAGAATAACAACGCTGCTCAAAATATTTTGCTCTTCCATAACATAGCCGCACGAATTCATAGCTAAACAAGGGACACCTACAACCCAAAAGAATAGGATAAATATTATAAGAAACTAAAACTCTTCCTCCACTTAAAAAGCCGGTTACAATCGCCTTAATGAACCCCATATGTCCAGACAATTATGCAACGTTTGAAGTTACAGATTGACGGAATTCTCGCGGCGACAGATATCCAAGCGCAGAGTGAGGCCTTTCATCATTGTAAAAGGCTATGTAATGATCAATGTTCTGTTTAGCTTCCAAGAACGATCCATATTCTTGGAGCCAAACCGTATCCTCTTTTAGCGTACGAAACCAACGCTCAATGTAAGCATCGGCGTCAGGATTGTTGTAACCCGTTCTTTCTTGCTTAATTCCAGCCTCTTTCAACGCTTTTACATAACGTTGGCTCGTCATTTGGCAACCGTTTCCCAAAGAGTTGGTTCAGGCCATAATAATTCTGAATTGTCAGATGAAAATTTAGAAGGAGATCTGATATTAGAGGTACCTATTCAACGAACACCTGTACCACAGCAAATACTTGATTTTGCTTCTGAAAGGGATGTCATTATCAGAGACGAAAAAGGGCGTATTCTTAATCCGCTTGAATGAGGAGTTGAAAATAATTGAATCTAGAGTATTACAAGAAATGGAATAGGCATTATGAAAAACCTCGATTTTCTATTACAGAAGATGAGGCTAAAGAATTGCATGAAGATGGAAAGCATTATGTAGTCGTGATCAAAGACAAAGAAGTGATTAAGTATGTAGTTGAAGTTTTTTTTAATATTTATTTCTGTGGAGTATTGTATTATGATGCACAAGGAAAGGTATCCGACTCATTTATCAAAGAGGGTAATATGCTTTTTTAAAGAACAGGAAAATATGGAAAGATGGTCAGCTAATTACCTTTCTATTTGAAGCAAATGGAGATTATCGAATTGATGTATTTGATGAAAATAGTAAATTAGTTAGTACCTCATTTACAAAAAAAGATGTGACAAGTCATTTTAGAAATATCGAATTTGGTAATTACAGTTCAATTCTGCCTCATTCAGAATAGAGCTTAAGCCGCCAATCAATGAAAGGCGGCTTTTATGTTTTATGACTATTGTATGTTTTGCTTGATGTCCGGTTTTTTCTATAACGGGGGAACGGGGGTTATCTTATTGTTGTGGATAATTATAGCTGTAAGGGGTGAAGCGGGATCAGGAAGAATTAATCCTTTTTATGATCCGTTTTTTTAAACCTTAACAAATGATAAAATAAAATTCATAACCCAAGTCGGAAAGGTTGAACATACAGATGAGTTCCGTCATCAATCCTATTCAAATCGGGGTGTGCGGCTGGGGAGATCATGACCTCTATCCGCCAGGGACGCAGGCTAGGGAGAAGTTAGCGATCTATGCCGGGCATTTCCCGGTGGTAGAAGTGGACAGCACCTTTTATGCGATTGCGCCAGTGGAACGGATGGAGCGATGGGTGAATGAGACGCCGGAGAGTTTTCGATTTGTGGTGAAGGCGTATCGGGAGTTGACTGGGCACGGACGGTTGGAGAAGGCACCGGTGCGCCCTTGGCGGGAGCTGGTCGAGGATATGCGGGTATCGCTTGAACCGATGTTGCGCGCCGGCAAGCTGGAAGCGGTGCTGTTTCAATTTCCGCCGTGGTATGATTGTTCGCAAAAACATGTGAAGTATATCCGACGGGTGCGGGAAGCATTCCGGGATGTGCCGGTGGCGGTGGAATTCCGCAACCAAAGCTGGTTTTACCCTGACTTTCACGACAAGACCCTTCGGTTGTTGGAACAGGAACAATGCATTCATGTCATTTGTGATGAGCCCCAAGCGGGGGAAGGATCGGTGCCCTTGGTGGTGGCAGCGACGGTGCCGGAGCAGGCGATTGTCCGTTTTCATGGGCGCAATGTTGCTGGTTGGAACAACACCGGCCAACCCAATTGGCGAGATGTTCGCTATGCTTACCGTTATGAGGAAGCTGAGCTGGCAGAGTGGGTAGGTTATGTGCGGCAATTGGAACAGAGGGTGAAGCGGATCACGTTGTTATTCAATAATAACTCTCAAGGGGATGCGGTCGACAGCGCCAATCTGATGATGCGGCTACTTGGAGTAGAGTTTGCGGGCTTGGCCCCGCGCCAGCTGGGTATTTTTTAAGCCGAGGGGGTAGACGGCCCCAGTGGGCTGTCGGCTGGGCGCGTCCGAAGAGTGCAGATGGGATGATGACGCAATATGGAATGGATGCTGTTGTTTGTGGTCGGTCTTCTAGCCGGCACATTGGGAAGTCTGGTCGGATTGGGCGGTGGCATCGTGATCGTGCCGGCGCTCATTTATCTGGCGGGGATTCATCCTGCTTTCCAAGGGATCACTCCGTCTGTGGCTGTAGGGACTTCCTTGTTGTTGATTGTCTTGACCGCGCTGAGTTCCACTTTGTCTTTTCTCAAGCAGGGGCGGGTGGATGTGAAAAGCGGGTTTGTGTTTTTTTTGGCTTGCGGCCCGGGTGCGATGGTGGGCGCGTGGATAACCCGCCTGTTTCAATCCGACACGTTTTTCGCTGCTTTTGGCTGCTTGATGTTATTGGTATCATGGTTGTTGCGCGTCAAAGAGAAAGGGACGGCCCGACCCATGCGGTTGGATGTGACCAAGACATACACTGACCCAGCCGGAACAGAGTATGAGTATGGCTATCATCGGTTGACTGCTTTGGGTCTCTCTTTCCTGGTAGGCGTGATATCTGGACTGTTTGGCATCGGAGGCGGTTCGCTGTTGGTGCCGATGATGATCATGTTATTCCGGTTTCCGCCGCATGTGGCTACCGCCACCTCCATGCTGATCATCTGCCTTTCCTCGATTGCAGCCAGCGTGATGCACGTGGTTCAAGGCAATATTCACTGGCTTTCGGCGTTGGTGCTGGCACCGGGGGCGTGGATGGGCGGCAGGGCCGGAGCTTGGATTTCGGCGAAGTTGAGCGGTCGCACCCTGTTGAATTTGTTGCGCATCGCGATTATTGTGACAGCCGTGCGCATGATCTTGGACGGGCTCAATTTGGTTTGAAGGAGGGGCGCGTGTGACGCGAGTCGATCGCATTCATTTATTACATACCAATGATTTGCACAGCCATTTGGATCAAACTTCCAAGATGGCGCCGTTGATCGAAGAGTTGCGCGCCCAGTGGCAAGCGCGAAATGAGCGGTCTTTGCTGTTGGACATCGGGGACCATATGGATCGGGTGCGGATGGAAACTGAAGGGACCGATGGGCGGGTGAACGGCACCATCTTGGAACGGATGGGTTATGATTTCGTGACATTGGGCAACAATGAGTTGCTTACCTTTTCCCAAGATCAGCTGGCGGCGGTGTACCGGGATGCGCCGTATCAGGTGCTAAGCAGCAATGTGTACGAAGTGAAGCGCACGGGGCAACCGGCTTGGATTCGCCCTTGTTCCCATGTCACACTGGGTTCGGTACGGATCGGCATGTTGGCAGCGACCATTCCGTATCAAACTGTTTATGAGCTGATGGGTTGGGATGTGCGGGACCCTGTATCCACCTTGGCTGAGCATGTGCGCCGCTTGCGCGGGGAAGTGGACTTGATCGTGGTATTGTCCCATCTGGGGTTGATGAATGATCGGATGCTGGCGAAGGAAGTGCCGGGGATTGACTTGATCATCGGGGCCCACACGCATCATTTGCTGGAAGAGTTGGAGCGGGTGGGAGAGACTTGGCTGGCGGGAGCGGGCAAACACGGACAGCACCTCGGCCATATCGAAATCGAGGTAGATATCGACGCAGGCCGTGTGCGTACGATCCGAGGACGGGTTTATCCGCTTGCCGGACGAGCTGAGGAGCGGGAGATGCAGGAGCTGATCGCCCATTATCGTGGAGAAGCCTTGGAAAACATGGCGCAACCGATTCACCAGTTGTCCCGCCCGCTGGAGGTAGACTGGTATGGAGAAAGCTCATTGCCCAATCTGTTGGCGGATGCACTGTGCGACTGGGTTGGCGCCGAAGCTGCCTTGGTGAACAATGGCCAGCTTTTAGCAGAGATTCCTGCGGGCTCAGTGACCAGACAACAGTTGCACGCGGTGTGCCCTCATCCCATCAATCCCGTGTTGATGACGATCGAGGGGAAAGAAATTCGCCGGACGCTGGAAGAGGCGTTGCTTGATGAGTTTGTGACCTTACCGATTCGTGGTTTCGGCTTTCGGGGGGAAGTGTTGGGGACTGTCAGCGTATCGGGAATGGAAGTGTTTTATGACCCGGAGGCGCCGCCTTTTCAACGGATCAAGGAAATCAGGATAAACGGTTCCCGACTAGAGGAAGAGCAGCTGGTCCGTTTGGCCACGATTGACATGTTTACCTTTGGCATCGGATACATGGGTTTGAAAGAGGGAAAAGTACAAAAATATTATTTGCCAGAGTTCTTACGGGATTTGTTGGCGAAACAATTGCAGGCGCCCGCCGCTTTGGCGCGGTGCGAAGTTAAACGATGGCACCGGATATGAGAGGAAGATAATGGTTGCCTATGGTGTCCTCGAAATATGGTATGAACTCCGCTACAATAGGGATAAGGAGGATAGCCGCGATGAGTTTTGTGGATGAAGTTTACTCGTTGTACCGAGACCAGTTAAATGATGACGAAGATGATGCGGTGGCCATTGTGCTCAGCATCTTGGAAGAACAATCCCGGGAGCATGTGTTACAGATGATTGAGCAGATGACCGATGACGAAGTGGTTCAGATGGTCGGCGTTTACTTGGTGGAAATGTTAAAGATGAAAATGATGCAAGATGGGAAGCTCCCATCGTTTCGCGGGACACCGACCTCTTCACAAGTGCATTGATAGCCTGGGCGCTTGGGCTCTAATAAGCGGGCATACCCTATGGGGTGCCCGCTTTTTTGATTTTGCCGCGATGTGATTGGTCTCACTTTTTTGGGTGTTGGCACATACCTTGATAAGGAATCATCTGGAGGAGGGAACCAAATGATTGCGATGAAACCGATTGAGGTGGACGGCCATACCGTGTTGGGGATCGAAGTGGCATTGCCGAAAACGACGCTCTTGGTTATCACCACGGAAAAGGGTTATATCATGTGCGGTGCACTGGATGTGGGGTTGTTGAATGAACGGTTGCGAGAGCGGGAGATTATCGCGGCGCGTGCGGAAGGAGTTCGCTCTTTGGAACAGCTGATGGACGCGCCATTGACCATGGTTACGCACACGGCCGAGGAGCATGGCATCAGAGCGGGCATGACGGGGAGAGAAGCGTTGCTGAAAATGATCTGAAAAACAAAGCGCCTTTGGAGAAGAAACCGAAGGCGCTTGCATTTGTCCACAAGCGCCTATGAAGCCAAGGCAAATGTGGTTTACAAACCCAATTGTTGTTTGGCTGCGGCCATGTCGGCGGGGAATGGTGAAGTGAATCGCATCAGTTCGCCACTGAGTGGGTGAATGAAGGCCATCTCAGCGGAGTGTAGCGCTTGTCGTTTCATATGAGCGCACGATCCGCCGTAGAGCCGATCCCCGATCAAGGGGGCGCCGATATGGGCGAAATGAACCCGGATTTGGTGCGTGCGGCCAGTCTCCAATTCCACGCGGGCAAGGGTAGCCTGGTCATTGTGGTTTAACACGCGGTAATGGGTTACTGCGGGTTCACCGCGCTCCGTTACCTTCCGCCGAGTGGGGTGGTGCGGATCACGACCAATCGGGGCGACGATGGTGCCAGAAGCTTGTGGAAGCGGGGCACTGCTGAGGGCGAGATAGATACGCTCCAGCTTTTTCTCGCGTAATTGACGATCCAACAGCTGATGCATGTAGGCGTTTTTGGCGATGAGGATCAGCCCGGAGGTGTCTCGGTCCAAACGATGGACAGGCCGGACGATTCCGCCCCCGCCCTGCTTTGTTAAGTGGTGTAAAATGCCGTGCACCAAGGTACCTCGATCAGAGGGGCGCACCGGATGGACGGCCACACCAGCCGGTTTGTCGACAACCATGAGATCGGCGTCTTCATAGATAAGCCCAAACGGCACCGGCTCCGGAGTCAGCTCCGATTGTTCTTGGGGGCGGACGGCGACTTTCAAGCGGTCCCCTGTTTTCACTTTTTTCTTAAGGTAGGGCGCGCGCCCATTGAGCAGAATGCCTTTGCTGCGTGTCAGGCGGTTTAGCATACGCCCAGAGATGAGAAGCGGACCTTTCAGCACTTCTTCAACCGTGCGATTGGCCCACGCTTCAGTAATGGTGTAGGTAATCCATTTGTTGTGGGAAGGTGATTGTTTCATTTGCTCGGCCATCTTTCCTATATATGAATATGATGTGGGGATGACTTGTCAGCTGTTCCCCAGTGTTTATTTTCTCCCACTCTGTTGATGGGTACAAGAAAAGCACTTCCCGTGAAGGAAGTGCTTGGATTGGTCATCCTTATCTTGCGTTTACGCGAATAACGTTGGCTGCTTGAGGACCACGATCGCCTTGAACGATATCGAATTCGATTGGCTCGCCTTCTTCAAGGGTTTTGAAGCCTTCGGTTTGGATAGCGGAGTAGTGAACGAATACGTCGCCACCATCTTCACGCTCGATGAATCCATAACCTTTTTCAGCATTAAACCATTTTACTTTACCCTTCATCTTTTGGGCCTCCTTACATTTAAGAAAAGCGGCAATTCAAAAGCGGTAATTCCTCAAGCACTTGGAACCTTTTGTTACTTTGAAACAAAGAGGCCGCAAGATGAAACTTGATTGAAGCACCCACTTTTAACGCTCAATCCAATCATATCATGATCAAACCGTTGATGCAAGGAAGATTGCCATGGGGGCCTCACTTGAGCAACTCTTGGTAAGGTGAAATGTCAATGTTGCGCTCTTTTAGTTTTTTTATCAAAAACTTGTGATCCCGTTTGGGAGTAGCAAGGATGTAGCCGCGGATAATGTGATCCTGCGACAATTGCTTCGCTTCCTCTTTCACCACCAGCTCCCCGATTTTGCCGGCGATGGTTTGTTTGGCCACGTCGCGGAAGAGTTCGGGCACGGGAGAGACCAAATCATTAAGTAACGCCTTGTGCTCATCGGTCCACAAATGGAGTGTTTCCTTTATGTAGTATTCCTGCCAATCGAGAATCGACTTGCCGTCCGCTTTTGGCAACGCTTTAAGGAATTTGCGAAACATAAAGTACCCACCGATGGCCATCAAGCTGATCAATGCAATCCAAAAAAGAACATAAAACCATTGCAACCAAATGGGTCCCGTCATCCGTTACCACCTCGTTTCCTGCTTGTTTTCAACGATTCATTATATCGAAGGCAATCATACGGTGACAAGCTTGCAATGAAATAGAAAAGACCTCTCATCCGGGAGAGGTTCGCATTCGTTGAGATATAATGGATGTAGGATTAGAAGAACAAGTTCATGCCGTACAGGATGAGTGCCCAGCAGGGAATGCTGATCAAGGTGGCGTTGAATAATCCGACCGATGCGTTGTTCATACAGATCTCCTCCCGTGATGTCCATGCGATGAGTGGAACCGAAAACCGGATGCGGGTTGCCTAGGTGATTGACGATGACAGTGAAATTAACCGATCAATGCTTGCCAAGCGAAGTAGATCATTGCCCAGCAAGGAATGCTGATCAAGGTGGCGTTGAATAATCCGACCGATGCGTTGTTCATACAGATCTCCTCCCGTGATGTCCATGTGATGAGTGGCACCGAAAACCGGATGCGGGTTGCCTAGGTGATTGACGATGATAGTGAAATTAACCGATCAATGCTTGCCAAGCGAAGTAGATCATTGCCCAGCAAGGAATGCTGATCAAGGTAGCGTTGAATAATCCGATCGATGCGTTGTTCATAAGGATCTCCTCCCGTGATGTTAATGTGTATGTGAACCGAAAATCGAATCCGTTTTATTCGTAATACCGATGTATATATCAATGATTAACCAATCAGTGCTTGCCAAGTGAAGTAGATCATTGCCCAACAGGGAATGCTGATCAAAGTTGCGTTGAATAATCCGATCGATGCGTTGTTCATTACGTCGCACCTCCGTTTTGCTTATCTGTGATCATTATATAGGGCGGGTTGTCGGTTTGTCCCGGATTTTACGCAACTGTAAACCACATGTAATGTTGGGGTAACTTATGGTCAAAAAAAAGACGGAACCTTTACGCCAAATGGGGCAGAGATGCTTGGAACCACTGGGAAATCTGGAAGGGGCAGCTGGTTTGTAACAGTTTGTAACATAACCGAAAACTGAGTGGCACCTCCGAACGGATGATGCTTCGTGCGAGGTGTGAGGCGTATGTGTCATCAGTATGTAACATCAATGATAAACACACTGATGCCGGGTAAAAAACGTACGGTTAGAATGGGTCTGGATAGTGTGAACAGAATGCAATATCAGATAAGATAGAGATAAAAGAGGAGGGGGACAAGGGTGAGTGACTTGTTTACAGCGAGTGAGCGGGATGCGGTGCATCGAGTGATAAAGGCCCGGCGGGATATTCGCCATTTTTCAAGCCGACCGGTACCCGAAGAGGCGATGCACCGTATTTTGGAGGCGGCGCATCATGCCCCTTCCGTCGGTTTTATGCAACCTTGGAATTTCATCATGGTCACTTCAAGAGACATCCGCCGTCAGATCAAAGATTCGTTTGAGCGAACCAATCGCCAGCAGTTGGCGCAGTTGACGGAGAAGGAGCGGAAAGAGCTGTATCGGTCGCTAAAACTGGAAGGGATTATGGAGGCTCCGGTCAATGTGGCGGTAACTTGTGACCGGCGCCGGGACGCGCCGTTTGTGTTGGGACGAGGGCCGATGCCGGAAACCGATTTGTACAGCACCTGCCTTGCTATTCAGAACATGTGGCTAGCGGCCCGGGTGGAAGGGATCGGTATCGGCTGGGTGAGCATTTTGGACAAGCCTTTTGTGGAAAAGTTGCTTCAACTTCCGGAAGGGGTGGAACTCGTTGCTTACCTGTGCGTCGGATATCCGGAGCGGTTCGGAGACAAGCCGATGCTGGAAGAGTTGGGTTGGAAAAAGCGATTGGCGTTGGGTGATTTGGTGTTTGAAAATGCCTGGGGGCAACGGTTGTCATCTTTTCAAACTACAGAGGAGGACTAGGCCGTGTCTGGCCAATATCAAGTGGATGGGAAAACGATTTTGAAGCTGCTGGCCTATTCATCAGACACGCCCTAGTCACGGGTTCTGGCGCGATGGTGAAGTTGTCATCTTAGGGGCGCGCAGCTACAGGATTGGATGGAATGACACTGAGCAAAGAGCGGTTATGGGGAGGGTTTTCATGTGGACTTGTTCATGAAATTTGTTGAGGAAAATGTAGATCGCTCACAAGACAGCAAAGTGGAGCGCATGATTTTGTTAAAAAAAGAATTAGATAAAGAATTCGCCCATTATTGCCGTAAACGGAACCTCAGTTTTAATGAGGGAATCATTCAACTGATGGAGCAGGCCTTGCAACATGAAAAACAGCATCGTAGCCAAGCGGCGCAGGAGAAAGAACCCAGCCCCGCCCGGTTTATGGATGATGCGTTGTAGGGAGCGGATCATCCCCGCCAGCAAAAAGCGGTAAGCCAGCAACGAAACGTAGCTGGCATTTCTAATGCAGTGGATGCACCAAGAGTACCTAATTTTGCAGATAAAAGGAAAAAATGCGGAAAGTCCCGGTCGCCGTAATCTACCGCTTGGCCGGGGCTTTTTGTATAATGAGCGAAAGGGGGAGGGACTGCGATGATTGTTAGAAAGAAAGGGTACTACTATGTTTTTATTAAACAGCACGATCATGGTTTGCTCTCAGGTGAGTTGGCGGCGCAAATGACGCAACCGATCCGCCCACTCGCCAAAACACTGTACGCCATCTCGCACCATGATTGGGGATGGGAGAGCTTAGACCAGTCGCCGCTGTGGAATGAAGAGACCAACGAGCCCTACTCTTTTGAAGATTATCCGATGCTACCCAAGCTAGAAGCGTACACGGATGGCATCGCCAAAGTAGTAGCGCATGATCCCTATGCGGGGTTCTTATGCAGCAAACATTACGCATCTTTTTTTACAAATATTGACGATCCGGTGGCCCGTAAGTTTCGTGAGCAAGAGTATAGCCGCCAAAACAAACTCCGCCCCCTGTTTACCGAAGAGGAAGAGGAGAATATCACGGCCAACTTCCGGTTGCTCCGTTTTTGCGACGATTTGTCGCTGGCTCTCTGTTTTAATGAACCGGGGGAAGAACCGAACCATCCATGGTTTAAAGATGGGATTTTGTATCAAGGAGAGCGATATCAATGGGTTTGGGAAGGGCGGTATCACCTACGACTTATCCCCAATCTGTTCAAACAATCGTTTACGGTGGAAATTCCGTACCAGGTGTTTGATGGTTATCGCCGGTTGGTCGGACGGGACGTGTACCGTTTCACCGTGATGGTATAAGATGAAAAAATGGCGGTTCGGCAGAAGAAAGGAGAGGGTGGACACAGGTGCTGAAGTCGAAGCCGCTGTTGGGTTCCCAGATATTTGCCGTTTCGTGACAGTTTCCAATGTATTTTGTTTTTTCAAACATAATGGTCTACAATAGTGATAGAAGCTTTGCGCCAAAGGATCATGTAACAATGATCGTCGGTTTTAGGGGGAGTGTGGCAAGTCAGGCCGGCAAGGCAGTGGCAGATAGCCGGAGTTGAAACAGCCGGCTGTCTCGTGCATTACGGGTTGCCAGGCAAGCCCTCGTTTGTGACAAGGGACGGAGGAGAGGAAGCGGTTGGATGTTCTTGGATTTAATCATCTCACATTGCGCGTGAAGCAGTTGGCAAAGAGTTTGCCTTTTTATTGCGATGTGCTGGGGATGACCTTGGTTCATCGAGGAAGAACCGATGTGTATTTGACTTGGGGTGATGCTTGGATCTGCCTGCTGGAGAAACCGGAGGAAGCGGGGCCGCCACAGGGACTGGGCATGGATCATGTGGCGTTTTCCATTTCGGAAGAAGCATTTTTTGCGGCGGTGAACACACTGCGGGAGAAGGGGGTTCCCTTGGTGCGGGAGCCGATTGAACGTGGGGGCGGCTGGTCTGTGCAATTCACTGATCCGGATGGATTGGTGTTGGAGCTGTTCACTGGCGACCTTCAAAAGAGGATGAAACAATGGAAATGATAGCGGGATGACGCGATGGGGGAGGAACGATCTGTTGAAAATCGCGGTGACCGGAGCGACAGGCCTGATCGGCGGGGCAGTAGTGAAGCATTTGTGTAGCCAAGGGCATGAAGTGGTTCCGCTGGTTCGGACGGCGCTTTGCGAGGAGCCCCATATCTACTGGAATCCTTCGCACCGAGAGTTGGAAGTGGGCAAGCTGGAAGGCATGGACGCGGTCATCCACCTGGCCGGTGAAAGCATTGCCGGTTTGCGCTGGACCAGGGAGAAGAAGAAGCGCATCTTAAAAAGCAGGGTGCAAAGCACGCGCTTCCTGTGCCAAGCGTTAGCTGCAATGGCACGCCCCCCAAAGGTGTTGTTGAGCGCCTCGGCTATCGGCTACTACGGTGATCGCCCAGCCACTGAAGAAGTGGATGAAAATAGCCCAAAAGGAAGGGGCTTTTTGGCCGAGGTGGCGGAAGCATGGGAGGCGGCAGCAGAGGATGCACGAGCAAGTGGCATCCGGGTAGTGAACATGCGGTTTGGCATGGTGCTTAGCAATCAAGGGGGAGCTTTCCCAAAAATGCTGTACCCTTTCAAATGGGGATTGGGTGGCAAGCTGGGCTCCGGAAGACAGCCAGTGAGCTGGGTATTGCTGGATGAAATTCCGCATGTGGTGTCGCATCTCTTGGAGAAGGAAGTGTGTGCGGGCCCCGTCAATGTGGTGAGCCCCGCCGCAGTCACCAACTGTGATTTTGCCAAGGCCGTGGCTGATGCGCTGGGCAAGCCAGCCAAGTTTCATGTGCCGGCACCCTTGGTCCGACTGGCATTGGGACAGATGGGGAAAGAGTTGTTACTTGGGGGATGTCGTGTTTTGCCGCGCGTCTTATTGCAAACCGGGTATGTATTCCGTTATCCGGAGTTGGCTCCGGCGCTTACCCATCTCTTAGGGCGCTGACAGGATGGGATCAGGGACGTAAATGGTGGTGAAAAGGATGGTAGCGGTGGTTATTCGCCGGGACCGGGCTCATGAGGCGGCTTCCATCACAGAGCTGGCGCTCCGTTCAAAGGCTCATTGGGGCTATGACGAAGCGTTTATGCGACAGGTGGCTGATGAGCTGACGGTGACGCCAGAAATGGTGCGCCGGTGCGATGTGGTGGTGGCGGAGCGAGCGGGGCGCTTGCTTGGATTTTATATCATCCAGGGACAACCGCCTGTTGGAGAGTTGCAGGCTTTGTTTGTCGAACCAGCTGTGATGGGGAGACAAGTGGGCCGCATGTTGTTGGAACATGCGAAGAATGCTGCTCGTGCACACGGTTTCACCTGTTTGAAGATAGATAGTGATCCCCATGCAGAAGGATTTTATTTGAAGATGGGCGCTGTCAAGATCGGGAAAGTTCCTTCGGGGGCGATTCCCGGACGGTTTTTGCCGATGCTGAAAATAGAAGTTTAGCCATTTTCCGGTTTATTCCCTTGTCTTATCGTATAAGAGGAGGCAAGGGAACAGGGCAGGGCTAGAATATTAATTATAATAATTTTTTTAATATTTGACAAAAACCGTATTTATAAGCAGATGTAAATGGTTTATTATGGTTATCGATGTAACGAAGAAAAAAGCGGATAAAGAAAAAAATGCAGGATATCATTTCGATCACGAAGGGAATAATCCTTGGTACAGATTTTACAAAATTGTGTTGAAAACGTGATGATTTGTGTAATATTATAGGAAAAAGAATGGGAGAACGACCGATATACTGGGGAGCCATGTCAAAATATTGTTAATATGAGTAAAATGTGAAATGATACGGCAATTATTCCCGGTTTTCGGCGCGGATACGGTCGGCATCGATAACCAATAGCAGTTGATAAGTGTTTCTTCAATATAAGAGGAGGGGGTTTTATGAAAGATCCCAAACAAATCTTGGATTCTTGGCGTACGGATGTTCATTCCCGTAACATCTATTCCAACCTGTTGAGGCAGTTTGACCTGGAATATCCTAATCAAAAAGGAAACCGTCGCAGACCTAAATCATTCGCCGCAAGAAACCCCAATCATACTGCTGCTGCTTTATCACTTTGCCTCGTCACAGGGTTAACGATGGGCGTCGGTTCCGCCTTTGCCGAAAACGAGGTGGGCCCCGACACAAACCAGCCTGTTGACTTGCCGCCGAGCAAAGCTTCAGTCACCCAGGAACAACCAGCTCCAGAGCGAAAAAATGTGGGTTTGGAACGCCGCATTGAAGACCGTCGTCCGCAAGAGGTCGAAATCCCTAAAAAACCACAAGTACAACAACATCAACCGGATGAAGTGAAATCCACATCCCCAGAATTGCCTCCTAGCGAAGAAAAGCCTCGTGAAGTGGTCGCAGAAAAAGAAAAATCGCAACCAACATCCGAGTCTGAACAGCCTGCCCGCAAAGATCAAATCACTAACAATCATTTATCCAGTCATCATTCACCTAAGCTCAATCAGTCGGAACAAACGATGAAGCCGCAGAAGGAATCCAAGCAACACCCATCCACCAACCAACACATTGAAGAACCTGTGCGGGTGGTCGAAGGGGAAGTGTCGCTGGAGGCTTTCTCAACGGAGAAAAAGGATGCCGGAACCAAACAGGACGCCATTAAGACGACTGCCGACACCCGCTCAACCGAGTTGCCCAAAACGATGGACGGGGGGCAATTGCCAAACACCGCTGGCAATGATTTGAACGGGGTGTTGATCGGAGGCGCCACAGCGCTAATCGGTTCGCTTTACGCGTTCAGACGGAGCCGGGTGAAGCGTTCTTGAAGTGGGACCGCGCCATCGCGCTCGCTTTGGTCACGGCTGGCGTCGCTTACGCCAGTTATTCTGCGGTGAATTATATCGAAAAACTGCAGGTGGTGACGACGGCGGCCGGCTCGGGGCAAGAGGCGCCTCAGCTTAAGTCAGCGCCACCGCGCAAAGATGCTGACCAGTGGGTGGTGGTGCCAAAAGAGGAGCGTCCAAAGCGTGGGGAACACTTCGCCGATTTGCTCATCCCCAAGTTGGACGCGCGCATGCCGATCATCGAGGGGACGCATGAAGACGAATTGGCGAGCGGGGTGGGGCATTACGCTGGAAGCGTATTGCCTGGCGAGCCGGACAACGCGGTTTTGTCCGGCCATCGCGACACGGTTTTCCGCAAAATTGGCCAACTGAAAAAAGGAGATGAGCTCCGAGTTCGTACCAAACAGGGGACCTTTGTTTACGTTATTACCAAGACGTGGGTTACAAAACCGGATGACCGTACAGTAATCGTCCCCCATGGGAAACCCGTGCTCACGTTGACGACATGTTATCCATTCACATTTGTCGGGCCGGCTCCAGAACGCTACATCATTCAATCTGAATTAAAACAGAAGCTGGATGAATCAGCTCCGGATGAACAAGGAGGATGAACATGGAACGGCCGATGATTCGTCGTACTTTCATACGTTTTTTGTTCTGGGCATTGATACTCTACACGGCGGTTAGCGCGACGGCCGTCTTGGGAGTCCAATTCGGATTGATCCCGGTTCCGCCTCGGAAAATTGCCGCTGCGGACAACCAAGCCGCACAAAAAGGGTTAGAAGCTCACTTCTCAGAACGAGCGTTTGCCGAGCAGTTTGTCCGCGAATATTTCTTTTGGACTAAAGGCAAAGAGAGTTCCCGCGCGGAGCGCTTAAGTCCGTTTTTGCACAACAACATGGATGTGCAAGCGGGACTCGATTTCAAACAAGCTGACTGGGAATCATATGCCCGCTATGTTGCGGCTTGGGATATCAAAGAGCGGCCCGATCGCTCTGGTGTGATAGATGTGACGGTGTTCGCCGAAACGATTTTGACCAAAGTCGGCAATGCCAAAATGCAGAAACGGGTTGACCGTTACATGGTGGTTTCGATCAAGAAAGTGGGCAACTCTTATCTGGTTGCGGACACGCCTTATTTGGTGGCTCCACCGGTGCCCTCCTCTCGCCAACTACCGGAAGGGCAGGATGAGAAGGAACAAGGGGAGGCGGTTAATGAAGAGATTCGTTCCCAGGTGGAAACATTCATGAAGTCCTTCTGGAAAGTGTACACCACGGGCGAACCGCAGGAAATTGCTTATTTCCAAAAAAATAGTACGCCCACCGCCGGATTGAAGGATATCTTGCAATTCATGGATTTGAAAAACTTATCCGTCCGCAAACAAGGCGATGTTTACGCCGTCACCTGTGACGTGCAGTTGAAGGATCTGTCTTCGGGAGCAGAGATGGCTTACCATTACACCTTCGACCTCGTCCGGGAAGGCGACCGTTGGTATGTTGTGAGAATGGGACAAGGGGAGATCTAGCATGATGAATTTAAGCACAATGATGTTGTTGGCTGATACTCCGGGGAAAAAACTGCAGGAGACGCTGGGTGGGGAGATTGGTTCGATCTTCTTTTTGGCTGTGATTTTCATCAGTTTGACGCTGTTCTGGAAGAGGGCGTTCACTGCTTTCATCGGCTTTGCTTTGTTCGCGATGCTGGTGAGTGTGTTTATCTTCCAGCCGGAAATGGTTTCTTCGCTGGGTTCCGACGGATTCCGCTGGTTGTTTGAGGCTGTCCTCAAATGAAGCAAATTCGCGTCTACAACCAGGTTTTTCGCATTGAAAAAACCGTATACTCCATTCAGGGAGTCCATTTGCCGCTGCCGGTGTCATACCGGCAGATGGCGTTTTTCGTCGGAACCTTGATTATCATGGTTATCCTCAACCGTGTTCCTCCCATCAGTTGGGTTGACTACTTTCTAGTTAAGTTTATCGGGATTCCAGCCTTAGTGGCCTGGTTTTTCACTCGTAAGACATTGGATGGCAAAGCACCACACCGCTTTCTCCTGCGAGTGGTGGAGCATTTTTTCGCCCCTCACCATTTTGCGCGTTACCAAGAGATTGAGCGGCCGAAGCAAAAATATTACCAATATGAAGGTGTAGTACCTTATCGCAATACAACCAGGGGGGATCAAGAATGACGCGCATCCAATTTCCCGTTAAATATTTTGAACAAAACCTGGTGTTTGGCACGGAAGGCTCTGTCTACGCTTACTATGAACTGCAGCCGTTTAACTACGATTATCGTTCCAACGACGATAAACTAAGCCTCCATGGAAATCTGGAGGCTTTTTATTGGAACATTCATGCTGACACGCATGCGCTGGTCGTACCCGAATACCAGAGCCTGGAAGAGCATCGCCAAGCGATGGAGGAGCGTCTGTGTGAAGGGTTGCGGGAGGCTGGCAAGCGTCACATTCAGACGGCCATCGACCACTTGCGCGGCAAAGACATCCATCAACACCGCTTTTTCATCGGGGTGAAGTTGAAACCGACCACTGTCAAGGGGTTGTCGTTCTTCGGCGAGCTCAACTACATTTGGAAAGATTTCAGACGGTACCTCAACAACCAAGCAGGAACGGATATGCCGGAGGTTTTCCAAGAGGAGATTGAAGCTTACCAAGTGCAGGAAGAGCTGATCTACTCCCGGGTTAACAGCTTTTTGCGTGCGCGCCGGGTCGATCCAGCGGATTTGGAGTGGTTGATCCGGCGTGGGTTTTACAGGGGAATTGCCGACACACCGCGGCGGAAAGATTGGGTGCCGCAAGCGGTGCCGGTAGAGGTGAAAGGCAAGAAGGCCAAACGGCCAGGGCGCGATATCCTCACATTGGCAGAAGGCCGGTTCGATGACTCCCATGGCCGGCAACTGGTGGTGGAACAATTCATTGGCAACCAGGCAAAACAAGGGTACATGGCCTTCCTCACCTTGTCTCATATTCCCGACAAGGCTCCGTTTCCCGGTTTAGAATGGCTGTATTGCTTGCAGCGGTTATCGTTTCCGGTGGAGGCTTCGGTCAGGACAGAGACGATTGAGTATGGGAAGGCACTGTCACAAGTGCTGAACAAGAAAAAAGAGCTGAAAGCAGAAGATGAACATGCGGTTGAAAGCGGGGAAGAAACCTCCTACCACATTTTGAATAGCCGCCAAGAGGCCAACGAACTGGAGAGTAACCTACGCACCGACAAATTTCCGTTGATCAATACGTCGATTGTGCTTTGCGTGTCCGCGTCCAACCAAGAGCAACTGAACTTGCGCATCCAAACCGTGCGTGACATGTACAGCGACATGATGATCCAAGTAGAGGTGCCGTACGGAGACCAGTGGCGCGCTTTCAATGAATTCATACCCGGCGCCAAACGGTACATCACGGATTATGTTCACTTCATGGACCCGGCCGCGGTCGGCGCCAGCATGATTGGGGCGACACGGCAACTGGGTGACGGGCAAGGGTACTTCATCGGCATGTCGCAGAATTTGCCCGTTTTCTTCCAGCATGACCGTGGACCCAAAGATAAGAAGTTGAGCACGACAGCTTCTGCCGCGTTCATCGGATCGCTGGGTGCAGGTAAGTCGTTGGGGGCTAATCTTCTAGCATACCAAGCCCTGCTGTCGGGGGCTAAAGTGTTGATCTTTGACCCGAAAGATGAACGGGCGCATTGGCCTGAATATTTGCCAGAATTGAAGGACATCTCCCGCGTGGTCACTTTGCGGGCCAGTGCGGAGGACCGTGGCAAGCTGGACCCGTTGGTGGGCGCGCACAGCATTCAAGATCGGGCCGCCGCAACGGAAACGGCCAAACGCATTCTTCAATTCCTCGCTCGCGCCGCAGATGGCACCTATGAAGCGATTGTGATCGGCAAAGCCGTGGACCATGTGGTGCAACATGCGGAGCGGCCGTCCATGATGAAAGTGATTGATACGCTAAAAGCGGGATTGCGTGAAGCTCCAGAAAAGCGGCAGGACTCGTTGGAAGAGATTGTCGATGTGCTGAGTTACCTGGCCACCTCAGGGCAAGGACAGTTGCTGTTTGGCGATGGAACGCAGAAGGCAATTGATTTGTCGTTGCCGCTTACCATCTTACAGGTGGAGGATTTGAAATTGCCGGAAGAGAGCCAAACCGACTTTGGGCGTATGGCAATTGCTCTTTTGATGGCCATTTCGGACTTTTCCCGCCGTTTCTCCAACCAGCCGTCCAGTGAGTTCAAGCTGGTGTTGTTCGATGAATCTTGGCGGTTGGCCAAAGTGCGGGAAGGCCGAGCGATCCTAGAGGAGCTGGTGCGCACCGGGCGGAGCAAAAACGCGGCCATCTACCTGATCAGTCAAAACGCCAAAGATATGCTGGGTGAAGAGATTCGATCCAATCTGGGGTGCCGGTTTGTTTTCCGTTGCCGTGACACCAAAGAAGCGGAAGCGGCATGTCAAATCTTGGGGATTGAAGCGGATGAAAACAACATTGAGACCATCCGCAACTTACCTACAGGGATGTGCCTGATGTCCGATCTGGAGAAGCGCGTCAATGAAGTGGAGATTCGCGTATTGGAAGAACGCCTGTTCACGGCGTTTGACACCCGTCCAGGCTCACGCAAACAGCCAGGGTTGGAAGCGGTGCGCCAATGAAGAGGGTTGTGGTTGGATAGCTTGAAACGAAGGGGACCAGACGCAATGATGGGGAGAAAATGGATCGCTGTCTTCCTTCTTACTCTCTTAATCATGGGAGGCAGTGCAGGAAGCGGAAGCGTGGTCTATGCGGAGGAGACGAAGCAAGAATCAGAAGGTTTCAACTTGGTCAGTGACTTGCTCACGATTTTCCCAGAAGAGAAGATTGATCGCGCCAAAGCCAAAGGATATGAGACGAAGTTCGCCAAGTACAAGCCGAGTCGCTATTCGCTGGAGATGACCCTGGAGGAACGGCAAGCTTGGGAATTGTATGATTTGGCCGCCGATTCGGGCTATATGATGATGCACCATGTAAACAATTTGGTGTGGCAAGCGTTGCTCTCATGGAACTTCACTGTCATCTTGATCGTAGAAAACGCTTTTTCCCTCGATATTGTCGACGAGTTTGCAGATGCGGTGGAAAAAGCGGTGCAGCAACTGGCCGGATTCAACGGAAGTGGGTTCGGCCAGACCGGTTTGATGGGCAATTTTCTGTTGATGATGATCATTATTGCCGGGGCGGTTATCGCTTATCAAGGGATCATCAAGAAGAAGACGCAAGACGCCTTGTCATCGATGATTACCAGCGTGGTGATCCTGATCTTGGGAATGGCCTTCTTCGCCAATGCGGGCGGGGTTATGCGTTATTTCAATGACATCAGTAGCGGCCTTAGCCAAGAGGTGATGGGTGTAGGAATCGATTTCCAAGCGGAGTTGAGTGATGATGAAGTGACTTATCCCGCTGACGTTTCCTCGCTGATCATCGCTGACAAGTTGTACAACATGATGGTTTACGAGCCGTATATCATGCTGCAATACGGCAAAACGTCGATTGACAAAGAGATTACGCCAGAACGGATTAACAAGATCTTGAATCACAAAGTGGGTAGTAGTGCCCGAAAACAAGCGGTGATCGATGAGAAGAAGGGAAGCAGTGAGCGGGGCATCGAACCCAATCCGATGGTGACGACGATGGGTGTATTTGAGCGGTTGACTCTGTTGTTGCTACTCTGCATATCCCATTTGATCTTAGGCTTGCTTTTCTTCATCATCGCCGGGGCGATGATTGTCTACCAATTCATGTTTGTGCTGATCGCTTTGTTCGCTCCGTTTGCGTTCTTGATGGCGCTTAATCCCAATTGGTCGTCGGTGGCAACAAACTGGTTCAAACGGTTTATCGGGTATCAAGTGATTAAATTGATCGTCGGCGTTTTTTTCAGCATGCTGCTTACCATCTCCCAATTTCTCTACGCTATGAACCCTCCTGACAAGGTGGGGTACATCTGGACCATCGCCATGCAATTGATCTTGGTGGTCGGCGTGATTTGGAAGCGGAATGAACTGTTCAGCATCATGAAGGCGCCGATGGGCAAAATGGATAACTTCAAAGGCGAACTCAATATTGAGATGCCGATCAATTATGTTACGAAATATACGGAAAATCTGGCCGCGCGCGCGGGGAAAATCAAGTTGCGCAAATAGGGAAAGAGGAGGGCGCAACCCATGTTTAATACAGATTTGCCCAGTGGTCGCCGCAAATTGTTTGCGTTGGTGCTCGGCGTGTTTCTCATCGTCGGATTTTCAGTTAAGTATCTGCTCATCTGGCTCGGTTGGGTGGGAGGCGCCGATCAGACCTCCCGCCCAATTCAGGGGCCGGTGGCCGCAGTTGGGTCTGACACGGAGTCTACTTCGGTGACGCCTGAAGAGGTGGCACAGGCGAAACGGGTCGCCGAACAGTTTATTCAAGCTTATACGACGGTGGATTTTAAACAACGAGACGCTTGGCTGGCGTCACTGAAAAGCCTGACTACGCCTTCCCACTATGCGGTGTTGGAGCAAGAGGCGACCCAGGCCCGTTCGCCAGAAGACACGGTGTCCACAGCATTCTCCAAACAAGGCAGAATGGATTGTGAGGCGGTGGCGTCGCGCGTTTCCTGCCTCGCGGAAGTGATCGTGATGGAAAAAGGGCCGAAGGAGTCCCTGCCGGTGGAGCGGATTTACCAGCTGCTCTTAAATGCTGACGGGGAGCGCTGGGTAGTGGAGGAGGCGCAAGCACGTGGCAACCTCGAGTAGACCTGCGACCGTCACGATCAAGAAGCCGTACATCATTCAAGGAAGAAAAGAAAAAACCGGCCGTGAAGCGAAAGTGTTGTTTCTTTCCATCCTGGCTGGTGGGGGGATTTTCTTTCTGTTTGTCTGCGCGCTACTAGGGCTTCTCTTCTTGAATCTCTTCACCGAGGGACAAACGGGGAGCGAAGTGGAACAATGGGAAGTGGCCGAAGGCTTCCCGCAGGTGGCGCAAAAATACCTACCTATTTATCAGGCAGCTGCCAAGAAGTATGGGGTACCATGGCACATTTTAGCCGCCATCCACAAGGTAGAAACCAACTTCGGCCAAGATTTGAGTGTGAGTTCGGTGGGGGCGAAGGGCCACACCCAGTTTATGGATAAAACGTGGGTCGGCTGGTCTTACCCAGGGGGAACAGCGCTCGGGGATTTGCCTGATTCCGTGGACATCACCAACCCGAGTCTCATTGCCAAATACGGCGGTTACGGGGTGGATGGCAACGGGGATGGCAAGGCTGATCCGTATGATCCTGTCGATGCCATTTACGCCACGGCCAATTATCTGGCGGCCAACCACAGCCAAGGCGAAGATTGGTTTGGCAGGAAGGGGCCCATCTGGCGCTACAACCACGATTATGAGAATTATGTGTTGAAGGTTAAGCGGTATGCTGATTCGTTTGCCCATCCTGTGCTGACGGCGGGGGGAACCGGGATTTCAACTGGCCAATTTGTCTGGCCCGTGCAAGGGGGACGCATCACATCGCCCTTCGGCATGCGTTTTCATCCAGTGAAGAAAGTATACACCTATCATGAGGGATTAGATATCGCCAACCGAGCGGGCAGCCCGATCTTGGCCAGCGACGGAGGCGTGGTGGCGGAGTCGCGTGAAGCCAGCGGTTACGGGTGGATGTTGGTCATCGACCACGGCAATGGGTTTCGCACGTTGTATGCGCATATGTACCCTGAAGACGTCAAAGTCCGCGTCGGCCAAAAAGTCTCCAAGGGGCAAGTGATCGCCTTGGTGGGATCAAACGGATGGAGCACCGGCCCGCACTTGCATTTTGAGGTGCGGAAGAACGGGCAACTGATTGACCCTAGCTTAGTGGTGAAGCAGTGAGCGGGTCAGATGGAGTAGAGGTTGTCCCGCGCTAGATGGCGAATTTGTAAGAGGATATGTTTGTCGAAAATGTGAAAATGAAGTGGGCATTTCGGCGAGAAAGGTGGGAGTATGTTGTTCGGTGAGTGGAATAAAGTTCCAAAAGGCGGCGATGACCAGCTCAGCCTTGTCGCAAGATATTTTTTCTTTGGCGTTCTCGGCTTAGGCCTGTTGATCGGCGTCTTGTACGCTTGGCGGTTCCTGGAGGGACTGTTCGGTGAGCAAGGAAAGGCCGAAGAAGCGACGGAAGCGGTGAGTAACACTTTTCAATGGCTTGGCGGCCAATTGTCATCTTGGATTCCGCTCGTCATCCTCTTAGCGATCATCATTATTGGAGGGATCATCGGCACTCAGCTGATGACCAAGTCCCATTATCGGAAACGGGCGGAGGAGCAAGTGCGTTACTTGCGGATTCTGCCGTCTAATCGCATCGAATTGGACCTGGATAAAATAGAAGAATTGACGAGAACGTTTGGCGGCATGGTTCGTCCTATCCGGATGCGCCTGCGGTACGGCCGCCCATGGTTTCGACTCCGGTTTGCTCTGCCGGCAAACAGCAAGGAGATTGGCATTTATCTCGCTTATCCGGGGGATAAGGAAAACAGTGTGAAAGACACGCTACGTAGCGTTTATCCCGCGGCAGAGCTACATGACATTCCTGAGGAGCAGTTCCCGGGGCCGGACAAAGGTGGTTCGGGCGGGCATTTCATCTTTAAGATCGGTCAGAACAAAGGGTTGCCGCTCGCTTCGTTGAGTCAGAAGAAACAGAGTCATTTGGGTAGCATATTGAACTGTTTGCGGCCGGGAACGTATCTGGATCTTCAATTCTCTCCTGTCAGCTGGAAAGAGGTGGAGGAGCGGACGGAAGACGCTGTCGATGACTTGAAGCGGAAAAAAACGAAAGATATGGACCCGGAAGAGCGCTCCCGCCGTGTCAGCTTGGTGCAACGCTTCACCGGGCGGGAACTGAGCTTTCATGTGCGGTTGTCGGTCTGGTCCAATTCTGAAAACTCCGTCTCTGTCGTGCGCTCTACCGCCGAATCGGTGGAAACGGCGCTCAAATACGATGGAGCGATCCAATTCATCCGCCATGACTGGTGGAATCCATTGAGAGACAACAATTTGGTTCCGATTCCATATCCCTGGACGATCATGACTTGGACGGGGGATGAGATTGCCAACCTTTTGCACATTCCGCCATCTAACCACTACATTTACCAGGAAGCGAAGGAGGAAGGCCCTGACACGCGCGGCTATATCGTGCACTTGGAAGACAACCAACGCTCTTTGAAGCCGGATGAATGGACCGATGGCGTCTTGATCGGGAAAATCCACCATCCGCTCGAACAGCGGGAAGTGCGCGTTCATTACGAACAGCTCAGCAAACACTTCATCTTGACCGGGGCCAGCGGCATGGGAAAATCAAGCCTGGCCGTAGAAATGATTCAATCCATTCTGGATGAGTGGTTCGATAACCCCGATGAAGCACCGGGCTTCACCATCATCGACCCGGCGCGGGAGATCATTCCCATCATCGAGAACCGTCTGCGCATCGCCGAGAAGGTGGGGGTGAATGTACCAAAAGAGAAGATTCACCATTTCAACCTTACTCACGATGCGACCCATGTTCCGTCATTAAACTTGTTGCACAAAGTTGAAGGGATGTCGACCAACCAGCTGGCTGAACAGCTGGCGACGGTGCTGGTGACGTTTGAGGAAGCGGATGAGGCGCTGTCCCGCTCCAAACGCCTCATGGCGATGGCAATCCAAAGTTTGTTGGAAGATAGTGAAACGCATACCATCTTGGGTATTGATGATATTTTCCGCAACAACGCGTTTCGCAACAAAGTGATCCAAAATGTGCAGGACCCTTATGTCAAGCGCTTCTGGGCCAATGTCGACGAAGCGGAATTGAAGCGGGAGGCGGAGCGGGTATTGCACCGGATTGACCGTTTGCTGCAAAGTCCGACCATGCGCCGGTTGTTCTGCCAGAAAGAGATGAGTTTGGACATCAGTAAATACATGGATGAAGGTCATCTGGTGATGTTTGACACTTACGGGCTCAAAGATTATGACATCCTGGTAACTATCGGGCAGCTGATCAACCAATATTACCAAGTGGCCCGCAAACGAACCACAGGCTCCAAATTCCATTTGATGATGGTGGATGAAGTGCACTTGGTGCAAATTCCGCTACTGACGGAAATCCTGCAAGAAGACCGCAAGTATCCGTTTGGCATGGGATTGATCACGCGAGAAATCGACCATTTCAACAACGAGGAATTGATGCAAGCCATCCGGTCCAATATCGGGATGGTGTTGAGTTGCGGACAAACAGAAGGGTCGGACGAAGTGGAAAGCATTACGCGTAAACACGTCACGTCCAGCTTTTTGGAGAAGTTGCCAGAACGGCACGCCGCCGTATACATCCGCTCAAAGCGGCGCCAACGCAGTGATGTGACCACCTGTGTCGTGCAAAATGAACCGCCGGTGGTCTACCGGCCCGATGGGAAAGTGGCAGATCACCGCACCAAGGAGAAAGATGATGCCTTGCAGTGGGGACTGGAGTGGGGTTTGGAGATCATGAAAGAGTCATCCGAAGTTCGCCCGATCGAAGAAGTGGATCACGAAATCGCCGAATATATGAACCAGTCCCTCTATTTTGACAAACGCTCCGAATCAGCGAATTAAAAGAGACAACCGATCCCGCGCCTGCCGGGATCGGTTTGCTACCAAGAGACCGAGGGGTGGAGGCGAAGACGATGTTCAATATGTTTAAGGCGATATTCCAGTTGTTCCGGTCGGTCATCCTATTTGTGGAAGTCGCGTTCATTTCTTATGTGGTGGGAAGTTCCATCCAATCCACCTCGTTTATGGTGATTTCGTTTGCCGTGTTATGCGGCTTACTGTTCTGGTCGGCCACACTTAGTATTTCCATTGCCTGGGTGGTACTTGGGTTCTCTATGTTTCACTTTTATATGGACCAAAACATCCTGACGAGCGCGGTGGCCGCTGTCATCATGGGCTTGTTGCGCTTGGTTGTCTGGAAATTGATGGCGTATATCAAAAAATGACCTAACCAAATATAAGCTTTCTGGCGTGTTTCTTGAAGGTTTCAAAAGTAGCAGGAAAGGGAGCATGGAATAAAGCAGTGCGGCTGAGCCGAAAGCGGGCAATGAGGTGATCGCGTCCACAGATGCGATGGTTGCCCGCACCCAAAGTTCAGCAACGAAGCCATTTTCCGTTGAAGCGTCCAAAAGTGCAGGCTCAACATCCACCTTCAGCCGTATGCTGTGTTTCGGCGACTCATACACCTATGGCGCTCCATCTGTTATACTGACAAAGATGAATTCGCAGATGGAGGGTTGGTCTGTGCAACGGAAGTGGATGGTATATTACGTCATCTTGATTGCGGTGTTTCTGGCTGGCCGGTGGGGGATGCTCATGTGGCTCGGCTTTTCGATGGAGCAAGCGACCCAGTGGCAACGCACGTTGTATGTCGGATGGGTGCACGCGTTCATTTTGGGTTTCTTGGTACCGCCGTTTGTGTGGCTCGCTCGCAAAATTCTTGCCCTGGTTAAAGAGCGGGTGCAGTCGCCGGCTTTGCGCATCTTCACGCAGTTTTACAGCATGGTGTTTTTGCTTATGCTTTTTGTGACGATATATTACAGTTTCCTTTTGTCTTTTTAAAGGTGATGGCATCCAACCGATGGGGTTTGGGTGCTATTTTGTTTGGAGTGAGGGGTGTGTGGGGCAACATGATCTGTAGGATTGAGGATAAGTGCGCCATCAGGGAACAGACTGGCTTTTCTGTTTAAACAGGGGAAGTCCGGCGACGTGCACTTGATGTGACTGACAGGAGGTGGGAACATGCGGGCGGACCGTTTGCTTTCCATTTTATTGTTTCTACAGCAACGCGGGAAAATGACCACCAAAGAGCTGGCTCAAGCCTTGGAAGTTTCCGTGCGCACGATTCACCGTGACATGGATGCTTTGAGCGCGGTTGGTATCCCGGTCGTGGCCGAACGGGGAAAAGCAGGGGGTTGGCGCCTCTTGGATGATTTTCGCGCGAAGTTGACGGTGCTCAACCGGGAGGAAATTTCGTCTTTGTTTGTTGCGCCTTCGCTGCATGTGTTGCAAGATTTGGGGATAGCTGGGCAGGCGCGGCTGGCGCGGCAGAAATTGATGGCCGCTATGCCGAGCGCTTATCGTCAGGCGGCAGAGCAGATATGGGAACGCATCTATGTCGATACCAGCACATGGAGGCAGACCACGGACAGGGGCCGGTTTTTTAGGGAGATGCAACAGGCGGTGTGGCGTGAGCAGCGGGTGCGCATTCGATACGAACGCGCAGACGGGCACATCGTGGAGCGGAAGATCGATCCGCTGGGCTTGGTGGCGATGGGAAGCAAGTGGTATGTCGTTGCGCGGACTGGAGAAGGCATGCGCACCTATCGAATGAGCCGCATACAAGCGGTGGATCGGTTGGAGGAAACCTTCATTCGCCCTGCCTCGTTTCGGCTGGCCGGTTATTGGCACGAGTCGAAACAAGCTTTTGTTGAAAACCTTCCGCAATATCGGATTGAAGTGGAGTTGTCCCCAGCGATTGTAGAGCGGCTTCGGTTTGGCGGACGCATCGTTAAAGAGATTCAAACGGACGCCCCCTTGCCGGATGGCTGGATTCCTGCCACCCTGTGGTTTGATGTAGAACAAGAGGCGGCAGAGTATGTGTTGGGTTTTGCCGATCAGATACGGGTGCGCGCCCCAGCCGCACTAAGAACGAAAATCATCCAGATGGCACAAGCGGTCTTGCGACACTACGGGCGGCAAATGGACGGCCAAGGCGAACTTCAACTTCCCTGAGCTGGGTGAGGTACAAACGTTAGTCTCCCTGTGAGCGCATTGGCGCCGATGCAAAAAACGCTTTCCTCACGAGATCATGGGCAGAAGTGCAACAACTAACTCTAGGCAGTCTCTAATAAACAGGTTCATCTTACCTTTACGTACGAAACTCCCCTAATCTGGGGGAGTTTTTGCATAGCTTGGCCCAATCAGGGGATGCTAATGGAAAACAAAGGAAAATCGGAGGCTAGATTATGCCGCGAATCATTGCAGTGGGAACCGCCGTTCCACCCTACGAACTCCGCCAGATTGAAGCCAGACAATTTGCGAAGCGCCTGTTTGGAGAGACTTTTCCAGGTATTGAAAGGCTGTTAAAGATCTTTGAAAACACGGCCATAGCCACACGATATGTGAGCAAACCGCTTGAATGGTTTGAGCGGGACCATTCGTTTCAAGAGAAGAATGAAGCGTATGTAGAAACAGCTTGTCGGCTGGGCGCTGAAGCGATTCAGCGTTGTTTAGCACAAACCGATATCGCGCTGGATGAGATTGACCATCTGCTGGTCGTCTCCACGACGGGCATGGCCACCCCCAGTTTAGACGCTAGGCTGATTAATTACTTGGGCTTGCGTAACGACGTGAAGCGCACGCCGATCTGGGGGCTGGGTTGTGCCGGGGGAGCGGCGGGATTGGCACGGGCTGCGGCGTTTGCCAAAGCTTGCCCCGGCGACCGCGTGCTGTTGGTGGCGATAGAATGTTGTAGCTTGACTTTCCGTCGCCAAGACCGTAGCAAAAGCAACCTTGTAGCCACGTCGCTGTTTGGGGATGGAGCAGCTGCCGTTCTGGTTACGGATGGGGTAGGAGAAGCCCGATCCGACGGGGCTCACTGGGAAATTACTGCCTCTGACAGCTATTGTTGGCCAGACTCGCTAGATGTCATGGGCTGGGATTTTATGGACGATGGGATGAAGGTGATTTTTTCTAGGGATATTCCCACTTTGATCAAGCAAGAAGTTAAAGGGGTGTTAGAGCCGTTTTTGGCTACCCATCAGTTGACCGTCCCCCGGCTTGACCGCTTATATATGCATCCGGGCGGGAAGAAGGTGCTGGAGGCTTATGAGGAAGCGCTAGGTATGTCCCCCGACAAGTTGGCGAGTGCCTACCAGGTGTTGAAGCAATACGGCAATATGTCCTCGGCCACGGTCTTGTTTGTGTTGGAACAAGACATGCACCAACCGTTGCTTCCGGGGGAGCGGGGATTGCTGGCCGCTTTGGGTCCAGGATTCAGTTTGGAGATGGTTTTATTGCAAGCGAAGGGGTGAGAGGGATGAATCAATGGGAATGGGGGCTGTTGTTGTTTGTGATCCTGCAACGCTTCGGTGAGTGTTGGATGGCGGAAAAAAATGCCCGATGGATGACAGTTAAGGGCGCGGTTGAAATCGGGCGGGAGCATTATCCGTTGCTGGTCTCGGTTCACGTCTTGCTGTTTGTGGGCTTAATTGTGGAGTGCTTGGGATATGGGGCGCAACCGCCGTCATGGTGGATGGTGCCGTTCATCATTTTTGTGTTGGCGCAAGCGGCACGCATCTGGTGTATCCGTTCGTTGGGACGGTGCTGGAATACGCGCATCCTGCTCGTCCCAGGGCAAGAGCCGCGGGTAAAAGGGCCGTACAAATATCTACGGCATCCCAATTATCTGGTGGTGATCATCGAATTAATCTGTTTGCCTTTGATGTTGGGGGCGTTTGTGACCATGGTGGTAGTGTCGGTGTTCAATGCGCTCATCCTCTTTGGGGTGCGGATTCCGGCTGAAGAGCGGGCGTGGCGAGAATGGACATGTTATGAAGAGCGGATGCCAACACGGCGGATGTGAGAAAAAGGCTGGCAGTGCGCAACCGGATGCTTGATAAAGGCGGGAACCGCTGGGTGTGTAGCGATGCGTTGACATCGCGCACGATTATTCGCATCTTTTTCAATGTCTTTGTCATTCTTATTGTAAATGAAACTATCATAATCTGATATAATCAAGCTGTGTGCCAACCTGTGTTGGCGCGAAGGAATCATACAGCGGAGGCCTTTTTCATGAAGCAACGGTTAGGAATGATTGTTTTTTCCTGTTTGGTTTCGGTTGCGGTGTTGGTCGGGTGCCAGTCGATGCTCGGTGTTGCCGGAAGCGACAAAGTATTGCGCCTGGGCGTGATCCCGCACGAAAATCGCGAAGAGATGGAAGACAAGTATGAAGAATTGGTCAATTATCTGGAGACAGAATTAAATGTGCGTGTGAAAATCTATGTCGCTCCTGATTATGATGGCGTTGTCGAAGCGATGCGCGAGCGCAAGGTTGACTTTGCCATGTTCGATCCGCTCAGCTACCTGAAGGCAGAGAAAGAAGTGGGGGCGGTGCCGATTGTGGCTGAACATTTTGAGGATCAAGGAAATGGGTATCGCAGCCTCATTATCACCCACAAAGACAGCGGTCTCACTTCTTTGCAAGCGCTTAAAGGCAAGTCGTTCGCCTTTGTCGATCCGGGTTCCACGTCGGGGTATTTGATGCAGACTGCGCATTTAAAACGCATGCACATTGATCCGGCTCGCTTCTTCGGCCAAGTCACCTACGCTGGCGGCCATGATGTGGTGGGACGGATGGTGTACGGCAAGCAAGTGGACGCGGGGGCGATGGATGACATAACCTACCGCAAGCTGGTTAATGAAGGTAAGATCAATCCAAACGAGATGCGCATTCTTTGGCGGTCCAGCTTGATTCCAGGGGCTCCGATCGCTGTTCATCCGCAACTTGACGCCGTATTGAAAGAAAAATTGGCAGAGGCGTTAACTTTGGCCGATGACAAAGAACCGGAGGCGTTGGAAGAGCTGGGGGTCAGCAGCTATGTGCGCACTGACCGCGATTACTACAAGCCAGTTCGGGACGCAATGCAGATGGTAAATCTGCAATGAGGCAAATCATGATTGCCGGTAAAGAAGCTACTCTTTTATAAGAGTGGCTTTTTTATTTGGATAGTTGTTATGACAACTAGATGATAAGATAAATTATTGTTTTCTGAATAGGGATATGATTAAATAAAAATAGAAAGATTTATCGAAATGCTGAAAAGATTATTCAAATCTTGGCGATGAACAGGGGGATGGAAATGAACAAACGCCGTTTAAGCGCATTGTCGGTTGTCATCCTGCTATTGGCCGCGCTCCTTCCCGTTGGCGTTTTCGCCGCTAGCGAATGGGCGCCCCATGTTAATTATCAGCAGGGGGACCAGGTGACATACCAAGGGAATGTATACTCCTGCTTGCAATCGCATACATCGTTGCCCGGCTGGGAACCGCCAAATGTGCCTGCGCTGTGGAAGCTGGTCTCTTCCGGCTCTGATGACACTACGGCGCCAAGTGTTCCGACTAGTTTGAAAGTGACGAGCAAATCAGCAAGTAGTGTCAGCTTGTCTTGGACAGCTTCCACGGATAATGTCGGAGTGGTCGCCTATGAAGTGTACAACGGCGCCAACTTGGCGGGTATCAGCAACCAGACGCAGTATACGGTGACGGGGCTCAGTGCCAATACATCTTATACCTTTACCGTCAAAGCAAAGGACGCGGCTGGCAATCGGTCAGGTGCGAGCAATAGTGTGACGGTGACCACTGATCCAGCTAATGACGGGGGTGGCGCACCAGCGGGCGACAAATTGTTGATCGGATACTGGCATAATTTTGACAATGGCTCCACCACGCTCAAGTTGGGGGAGGTGTCAAGCAAATATGACGTGATTCAAGTGGCGTTCGCTGAACCAAGTGGACAAGCTCCTGGTCATATGCAATTCACCCCTTATAATGCGACACCGGAACAATTTAAAGCCGACATCGCTCGTCTCAAACAGATGGGCAAGAAAGTGCTGATCTCGATTGGTGGGGCTAATGGACATATTCAACTCCATGATGCGACCGCCAAACAAAACTTTATCAATTCAATGAAAAACATCATCCAGACCTATGGTTTCAACGGAATAGACATCGATTTGGAAGGCAGCTCCCTTGCAGTCGGGGCCGGGGATACGGACTTTAAGCATCCAACCACTCCCATCATTGTGAACATGATTGACGCCATTAAATCCATTTGTGACTCGTTCGGCAGTGATTTCATGTTGACGATGGCGCCAGAAACGGCTTATGTGCAAGGGGGATACCTGTCCTACGGTGGTCCCTGGGGCGCTTACTTGCCAGTGATTCATGCGCTTCGGGACAAGTTGACCTTCATTCATGTGCAACATTATAACTCTGGTTCGATGGTCGGCTTAGACGGTAAGAGTTATACACAAGGGACGGCTGATTTCCAAGTGGCCATGGCTGAGATGCTGTTGCAAGGGTTCCCGGTGGGTAACAATCCGAACAACGTGTTCCCGGGATTGAGAGAAGATCAGGTAGCGATCGGCTTGCCGGCAAGCCCGTCAGCGGCTTCGGGTGGTTACACCACTCCGGACAACATTGATAAGGCGTTGAAGTACCTGGTGAAAGGCCAAGCATATGGTGGGGCGTACAAGCTGGTCAAAACGGGTGGTTACCCCGGTTTCCGCGGTGTAATGACTTGGTCGATCAATTGGGACGCCGCTTCCGGCCATGCGTTTTCCAACCCAGTTCGCAATACGCTCGATTCATTGAAATAACAAAGAAAAACACCCGCCAATAGGTTTGCACTGGCGGGTGTTTTTTACAGGTGGGTTTAGCTCGCTTTTTTGTCGGATTTCTTTTCCCACACTTCAATCCCTTTCAAGCCGGGGAGACTATCGGAATAGAAGACGGGGTCAAGACCTGCTCTTTTTTGTTCGATATAGTGGTTGAGCGCTTTAAAGGCGATGCCGCCCAACAAGCCGATTGCTACCATGTTGGTGATCGCCATCAGTCCCATAAATAAGTCGGCCATATCCCACACGATTTGCACCTTGCTGACCGAACCCCAGATGACCATGCCGACGACAGCCAAGCGGTAAATGGTCAGCCATACTTTGCTATTGCGGATAAACTCGATGTTGGTTTCGCCATAGTAGTAGTTACCGATCAAGCTGGAGTAGGCGAAGAACAAGATAGCAAAGGCCAAGAAATGTCCAGCCCACGCGCCAACTTCCGCGCTCAGGGCGTTTTGGGCGATGACGATGCCCGGCAGTTCGCTATTGGTGAATTCTCCGGAGATCAATACGATTAAGGCGCTGGAGCTACAGATGAGCAAGGTGTCTACAAACACGCCCAATGACTGGATAAATCCTTGTTTTACCGGATGGGTTACATCCGCTGTGGCCGAAGCGTTGGGTGCGCTCCCCATTCCCGCTTCGTTGGAGAAAAGACCGCGTTTGATTCCTTGCATCATCGCGGCGCCGATACCGCCGCCCACCACTTGCTCCAAACCAAAGGCACCCATGAAAATATGTTTGAAGACCGTGGGAATCGCAGACAGGTTCGTTACAACAACATACAGCGCTAGCAGGATATAAGCGACGGCCATGACCGGAACGATCAGCTCAGACGCTTTAGCGATCCGTTTCACCCCGCCGAAGATGATGAAAGCAAATGTGCCGGCGATAACCAAACCAAAGGTCAAACGGTCAAATCCGTAGTTGGATTCAAAGGCCACCGTGATCGTGTTGGCTTGCACGGCGTTGAAAACCAAACCGAAGCAAATGGTGATCAAAACGGCGAACAAGATCCCCATCCAACGTTGTCCGAGGGCTTTTTCCATATAGTAGGCCGGTCCGCCCCGGAATGCGTCTCCGTCCTTGATTTTATAGATCTGGGCGAGCGTCGCTTCCACAAACGCCGAAGCCGCTCCGACCAGGGCGATCAGCCACATCCAGAAGACTGCGCCCGGGCCGCCCAAGGCAATCGCCGTCGCTACACCCGCGATGTTACCTACACCGACGCGCGCGGCGGTGCTGATACAAAACGCTTGGAAGGAAGAGATGCCGTTCTTGTTATTGCCGCGCCCTTCGCCCAACAGACGAATCATTTCACCGACAAAGCGGAATTGAGCGAATTTTAAACGAAATGTAAAGTACAATCCCAAGACGACCAACAAGGTAATGATGATATAAGTCCATAAAAAGTCATTAATCTGTGTAATCAATTGCCCTAGCATTTCCACGATCTCGTCACCTCTTTTCATAAAAAAGACACAACCTTGCCAAATTCTTTTATATCATAAATGTTTTACTTAGTCATTGGATTAATTTTACAAGCTAACTGATATTCTACAACAACTTGTGGCTGTCAGGCCATTTTCTGTTTGATGTGAAGCGGGGCAGGGGATTTTTCGAGGAAGGCCATGAACGGAGGATGTCGGCCAACTAATCGTGTGAGCGATGGGCCAACATCCTCTGCCGGTTGGAGGTGAGTAGTGTTGCAATATTCCGCCTATTCCCAGCGGGAAAAATCACGTTCCCGGGCACGCGAATAGACATCGTTGGGATTGCGGGGGCGCTCCGCGATGCGCAATCCGACAGACAGGAAGTAGAGGGTTTGTTCAGCGGGCACATAGCGGTATAGCAAGCGCATGTTGGGGCGTTGCCGTTTGCGCGGTCGGCCGATGGAAAAAAATTTTTTCTTGCGGAATCCGGTGAGTGGGGGGTATTTGAGCAAAGCAGCCTTGGTTGGGTTGCGCAGGACCTGTTCAACGGCACGGTCGATTTGTATTAGGCATTCTTTAAACTTCTTTTTTCCCAGCACCGCGTGCAGAAAAGCGAGATCATCGCGGAAGCATGGATGGTAAACCTCTTTCATCGTCAAGGGGTCCTTTTGGTTTCGGCTAGTTGTGATAGAAACTGGAGTCGGGTTTGATTGGGGGATTTTTCGATCCATTCGGTGCTGGCAATTTGGAGGCGTTCAGCCATTTCGTCGGCCAGGCGCAAGTCTTCATGCATATTCTCCAATTCTTCTAAACGGTCCAACAGCCGCTCATACGCTTTAATATCTAAAATGACGGCGCGAAGCTCGTTATTGTGCACCAACCCCAACTTTTGAAAAGCGTGCAGTTTCTCTTCAAATAATTGGTCTTTGCTGATCTCTTTCAATTCATTGGCGGAGATCAGTTCTTCACGGGCAAATGCTTTAGACATGCGAGACAGTCTCCTCTCGTCTGATCATCCTGTTCCTTGTACCTGAAATGCATTCGTGCTGAATTTTATTCCAGGCACCTCCTAGTGTAGAAAACTCCTATTCTCATTATACATCGAATCTGCGTGAAAGGAGACGCATGGCATAAGAAAAAAGGGCTTCCCCTTTCGAGGGAGCCCTTCTGATCAGCCCAGTCGACGCTTGGCGTGTCTCGCCAATGCTGGGTGTGCTGCTTGCAGTTGATCATGCAGTTGTTGAAACGTGTCGCGAATATCCCATTGTGCTTCGGGAGAGGTGCGCAGATTGATCAGATGGTATAGTTCCCATAAGCTGGCCGTCATTGTGACTTGGCGGTGATGGGCGTTGGTCACTGCGTATTGGGCGATGGAGGGGTTCCAATCTGCCAATTTCCGTACCACCGTTTCGGCTTCGTGAATGAAAGACTGATACCGTTCAGCCAGTCCGGCGGCTTCCACATGCGGCGGAGTCGTATAGCCGAGGCGGACTGTCGGTTGGCCGAAACTGAAGTGAGCACGTCGGTTGTGGCGCAACAGTTGATGCCAATTGGCCTCCGAGATGACCAACTCCATTTGGTAATGGAGATGTTGCAGTTCCGGAAGCGGATTGTCAAAGAAGCGCAAGTCCGACAAAGCGTCTAGGGCTAGCTGTTCCAGCTCGACAAGCGGCAAGGTCTCGGCGTGGGATTGCGCCGCATCGTAAGAGAGTCCGGCGTAGGTGACCAACATCTGGGTGGCCAACAGGATCAGGGCGTCGCGGTATTCCGGTAGGCGGGTAAACCGCGCGTGGGGGCCCTTGATGGTCTGGGCGGTTGGCTGGATTGTACCGAACCGATTGCTTAGCTTGCGCCGCGCTTCGGCTACATAGGCGTTGGGTTCAACGTATTTGAGCAAGGTGGGGATCACTTGGCTAATCTCCCGTTCCATGTCACGCGCCAACTGCCGGCATTCGGCCTGTTCGCTAGTCAAGAGGGCGACCAGTGTGTCGCGCAGGGCGCGGCCGTTCCCAGTCATGCCCAAGTTGGTCAGCGTAGCCAGGGTGAGTACGTAGCGGGCATCTTCAAACGCGATTTTTTCCACTCTTGATTGGTAAGCGCGAGGCGATTCCCCTTCGTTTTGTGGAATGGACTGCTTGAGGTAAGGGATGAGACCTGCCATCAAAGCTTCGTATGTATCGTACGCTTTGTCTTGTAACGCCAAGTAGTCTTCCTTCAATTCTGGTTGTTGTTCCAGCTTTTCAGGGATGTAAACGTCCCCGCGCGCAGGCCGTTGGTACCGCTGGCTATACTCTGTGAAGCTGTTGAATGAATTAGCTAATTCCAGTTCGGCGGAAGCGAGGCGGCTGATTTTCTCGATGCCGATATGGGCGACAGCATGTTCGGCGACGCTGGAATGCCCATAGCCAACCACCCATTTTTCATGGAAACGCGCCGCTTTTTCTGAATAAGAGGTGGCCAGTCCGCCGCTTTGCTCGTTTACTGCCAGCTCGTCGTCGGCAAGCAACTTCGCCAGATTGTCGCGAAAACTGAGCGAACTGCGGCTCACATAGGCGAAGATTACCGCAATCACTTCTTCCGGTAAGTTGAAAATGGTGTAGACATTCCGGTCCAAATTGGACACATAACGGGTTAGATCAACCTTGTGCTCAGTGTTCATCTCATTCATCCCTCCTGCATTCATCATTCCATTCTAACAAAATTTGTCCGCCTGTAGGCATGGTGATTGCAACCATGTTCATCCAGTGCCGGGAAGCCGAGCGCAAACTGTGGCTGGAGAGGGAAGGGGTTTTTCCCCTTGGCAAATTAAGGTATGATGAATCGTAGAGTAATATTTGTTAGAAGAATGCGATGGGGGGATTTTTATGGCAATATATAAAGCTTTAACCATAGCCGGATCCGACAGCAGCGGGGGGGCGGGCATCCAGGCCGATCTGAAAACATTCCAGGAGCTTTGTGTGTACGGCATGACCGCGCTGACCACAATCGTGGCCATGGACCCGGACAATCGCTGGAATCACTTGGTATTCCCCGTAGACATGAATGTCGTTCGTGAACAATTGAAAACGATTGTGGACGGCGTTGGCATTCATGCCTTGAAAACAGGCATGCTCGGCTCAGTGGAATTGATTGAGCTGGCGGCCGACACGATTGACAAAGCGGGCGTGCCAGCCGTGATCGATCCGGTCATGGTATGCAAAGGGACGGATGAGGTTTTGCACCCCGAACTGGCAGACGCTTTGCGCGAAGTGCTAGTGCCCAAGGCGACTGTGGTTACACCCAACCTCTTTGAAGCAGGACAATTGAGCAAGCTTGGTTCGATCACCACTGTTGAGCAAATGAAAGAAGCTGCTGGCATTATCCATGGCTTGGGAGCGCAAATCGTCGTGGTCAAAGGCGGCGGCAAATTGCAACACGAAGCAGCAGTCGATGTCCTATATGACGGGCAGTCGTTTGAAGTGATGGAAAGCGAACGGATTGAAACCACCTACACGCATGGGGCCGGATGCACGTACTCAGCGGCCATCGCGGCGGAATTGGCCAAGGGCCGGCCGGTGCGGGAGGCGATTGCGACGGCCAAAGCTTTCATCACTGAGGCGATTCGCCATTCGTTCCCGCTGAACCAGTATGTCGGTCCCACCCTACATGCGGCGCAACGGATATATGGGAAAAACTAAGTCACATTTTGACATAGATAACAACGCTCCTTATCACAAGGGGCGTTTTTTATTGCAGTGTACGGGAGAGGAACAAAGTGTGGCGGGCGAAGCGCCTTCATACGCGCGCAGAGAAGAGCTTACTCTGATCGATAACCGAAATCTGGTAAATCAAAATGCTTAGTTTTGGGATATATAAATTAAATGTTGAAGGATTAACTTACGAATTGGTAGAATATATTGAGTTAAAAATATTTTTAATCTAATAAAAAACAGGTAATCATTCTGTACATTCCCAATTCACACACTACGGTGTATCCCTGAGGTGATCCAATGACCCAACCTGTGTTGGAGATTCAGCACTTGAAGTTGCATTTTTTTACAGATAAAGGTGTGGTGAAAGCGGTGGATGGGCTGGATCTCACCATTCGCGAAGGGGAGATCGTGGGCTTGGTCGGTGAGTCCGGCTGCGGCAAGAGCGTAACTTCTTTGGCCGTGATGGGCTTGGTGCCCCAACCTCCTGGCAAGATCGTGGACGGATCGATCCGGTTTCATGGCACCGACTTGACTAAAGCGAGTCAGCGGGAACTGCGGCAGATTCGCGGCAAAGACATGGCTATGATCTTTCAAGAGCCAATGACTTCGCTCAATCCGCTATTTACCATCGGCAACCAATTGATTGAAGCGGTTCGTGCTCACCGGTCGTGTAGCAAGGCGGAAGCTCGGGAGTTGGCACGGGAGATGCTGGAAAAAGTCGGAATAGCCCGGAAAGGCGTTTTGGATGAGTATCCGCATCAGCTGTCCGGTGGGATGAGGCAACGGGTTATGATCGCCATGGCCATGATCTTGAACCCTCGCCTGTTGATCGCCGATGAGCCGACGACTGCACTGGACGTCACAATTCAAGCGCAGATTCTGGAGTTGATGAAGCGCTTGAACGAAGAGTTTGGCACGGCGATCCTCTTGATCACGCATGACCTGGGCGTCGTGGCCGAGATGTGCGACCGGATTGTGGTCATGTACGCCGGGCAAGTGGTGGAGGAAACCGATCGATACCGCTTGTTCAGACAGCCCCGGCACCCTTATACCCAAGGGTTGTTGCAATCGATTCCCAAATTGGATGAGCAAAAGGAACGGTTGTATGCCATTCCGGGGCAAGTGCCCAATCCGTATCAGATGCCGGCGGGATGCCGGTTCGCTCCGCGGTGCGCGCAGGTGATGGATGTCTGCAGAGAAGCAGTGCCGCCGCTGGCGCCGGTGGAACAAGGGCATGTGAGCCGTTGTTTCTTGCATCAAAAGGAGGAATCGCATCATGGCACTGATTGATGTTCGCAATCTGAAGAAAACGTTTCCCATCCACGGCGGGGTGTTGGGCAGAAAAGTGGGAGAAGTGGTAGCCGTCGATGACGTGAGCTTCTCTGTGGAACCCGGAGAGACGTTGGGGCTCGTTGGAGAAAGTGGTTGCGGTAAATCAACAACAGGTCGCACCATCATGCGCTTGTATGAGCCGACAGCGGGGGAAGTGGAGTTTGCCGGCAAGAAACTGTTTCAGCTCAAGGCAGAAGAATTGAGGCAGGTACGGCGGGACTTGCAGATGGTGTTTCAAGATCCTTTCGCATCGCTCAATCCGCGCCAAAAAATATCCGCCATTCTCGAAGAGCCGCTGATCGTGCATGGTTTGGGCGACGCACAGGAGCGCAAAGAGCAAGTGCGGGAATTGCTTCATGTCGTCGGCATGAATGAGAGCCACGCCGGCCGGTATCCGCACCAATTTAGTGGCGGCCAACGGCAACGGATCGGGATCGCTCGAGCCCTGTCTACCCGTCCTAAGCTGATTATCGCGGATGAACCGGTGTCGGCACTAGACGTTTCCATCCAATCCCAAGTACTGAACTTGATGATGGATTTGCAGGAGCAATTTGAGCTGACTTACATCTTCATCGCACACGATCTCAGCGTGGTGAAGCACATCAGCGATCGGGTCGGCGTGATGTACTTGGGTCGCTTGGTTGAGCTGGCTCCCCGCGATGAGCTGTACAAAAAGCCGCTTCACCCCTACACGGAAGCACTTCTGTCTGCTGTGCCGGTGCCCGATCCCGATGCCAAAAAAGAACGCATCATCTTGTCCGGAGACGTGCCGAGCCCAGATAACCCACCGCAAGGATGTGCTTTCCATCCACGTTGTCCCCATGTGATGGATGTGTGCAGAGAAACACGTCCTATCTTTGATGATGCCGGCGGTGGCCATTTTGTGGCTTGCCATTTGCATAACGCAAAGGCGTGAGTGACACTCTCGGTTTTCTCACCAAAGGGGGTGAGGGAAAAGCAACACCGAAGCAGGTTTTGAATTAAGAGCCATGAAAAGGAGGAAAGGGAATGAAAAAACGGTTATGGCTGGTATCACTCATAGCAATCTTCATTTTTTCATCTGTTTTGGTTGGTTGTGTGGAGAAGAAAAGCGCGGGCACTGGCAAGAATGACAAAACATTGATCTACGGGCGCGGGGAAGACGCCAAGTTGCTTGATCCAAGTCTCGTCACTGATGGGGAGTCTACTAAGGTGACAGACCAGATCTTTGACAATTTGGTTGAATACGCCGATGGCAGCACAGATGTGGTACCCAGTTTGGCTGAAAGCTGGGAGGCCAGTGAAGACGCCAAAGTATGGACCTTCAAATTGCGCAAAGACGTGAAGTTTCACGATGGAACCCCGTTTAACGCCGAAGCCGTGGTGTTTAACTTCGAGCGGTGGGCTGACAAGAACCATCCCCAGCACAAAGGAGGGGACTTCCCTTACTACGCATACATGTTTGGCGGCTATAAAGGGGACCCGGGACATAAGATCAAAAGCGTCACTGCTGTCGATGAATTTACGGTCAAGTTTGAATTGACCAGCCCACAGGCGCCATTCTTGCAAAACTTGGCAATGTCCGCGTTTGGAATCGCCTCGCCCACCGCGGTGAAGAAAGACCCGATCGCATTTACGCGTAACCCAGTGGGAACGGGGCCGTTCAAGTTGAAAGAATGGAAGAAAAACGACACGATCACCCTAGTGAAAAATGGAAGTTTCTGGAGAAAAGGGGAGCCCAAACTAGATAAAGTGATCTTCAAAGTGATTCCCGACAACTCCGCGCGCTTCACTGCGCTCAAGTCGGGGGATGTGGATATCATTGACGGATTGAATCCGACCGATGTCGCCCCGGCGGAGAAAGACAGCAAATTGCAGGTCTTCAAACAAGTAGGTATGAACGTGGGTTACCTGGCCTTCAACACGGAAAAGAAACCATTTGATAATCCCAAAGTGCGTCAAGCGTTCAACCATGCGGTCAACAAAGAAGCGTTGATCAAAAATTTCTACTCTGGATTGGCCAAACCGGCTATCAACCCCATGCCGGAATTTATGTTGGGTTACAACAAAGATGTGAAAGATTATGAATTTAATCTCGACAAAGCGAAGCAATTGCTTGCGGAAGCTGGTTACGCTGACGGAATGGAAGTGGAATTCTTCGCGATGACCGCTCCCCGGCCTTATATGCCGGACGGCAAGAAGATCGCCGAGTACATCCAAGCCGATCTGGCCAAAATCGGAGTGAAGGCGAAAATCGTTACCCATGACTGGCAAATCTACTTGGATAAAACGGGTAAAGGCGAGCACCAGATGGCCTTGTTCGGCTGGAACGGGGATAACGGTGACCCAGACAACTTCCTGTACGTGCTCTTAGACAAGGATAACACCCGTATGCCGGACGCTGCGAATATCGCCCTCTATAAAAATGATGAATTGCATGACCTGCTCATTAGAGCGCAAGAGTTGAGCGATGAAAAGCAACGGGCAGAACTGTACATGAAAGCGCAGGAAATCATTAAGCGAGACGCGCCATGGGTGCCGATTGCCCATGCCACCGTCCCCTATGCCGCTAAAAAAGAAGTGATCGGATTCAAAACACACCCCACGACGGAGCTGTCGCTGGAAAAAGTCGACTTCGCGCAATAATTGGCGGAGGGCCCACCATGGCTTAGGCGATGGTGGACCCTTTCTGCATCCATGATGATCGATAGGGATGAGGTGGTGAAATCAAATGCTGGCATATACTGCACGACGGTTATTGATGTTGATCCCGGTGCTGCTCGGAATGTCGCTGATTGTGTTTGCGGTCGTCCACGCTATACCGGGCGATCCAGCCAAGACCATCGCGGGTGACAAAGCCACACCGGAGCAACTGCAAGAGATCAGGCAAAATCTGGGCTTGGATCAGCCGGTCTACATCCAGTATTTCAAATATTTGCAAGCATTGTTGCAAGGCGATCTGGGGACATCGCTGGTCAATAAGACCAAAATTTCGGAAGAGATCGGTCCCTTCTTGGCGGCAACTGCGGAATTGTCCTTTGTCGCCATCGCCATTGCCCTCTTTTTTGGCATCAATCTCGGCATTTTATCGGCTTGGCGTCAAAACTCATGGCTCGATTATGGCTCGATGTTCATTGCCCTCATTGGTGTGTCTATCCCCATTTTCTGGCTTGGTTTGATGGAGCAATGGCTGTTTGCGCAAGAGCTGGGGTGGTTTCCTTCCAACGGGCGGTTGGACCCGCGGATGGAATACGAGCCAATCACGTATTTCTACATCATTGACGCTCTGCTGTTTGGCGATATGGCCATGTTGGGGGATGTGCTAAAGCATATCTTGTTGCCAGCGATCGCGCTTGGCACCATTCCAATGGCGATCATCGCCCGTATGACCCGGTCCAGCATGTTAGAAGTGATGCGCTCAGATTATGTCCGCACAGCTAGGGCCAAGGGAATATCCGAGTTCTTGGTTATTTATAAACACACGCTGAAAAATGCCATGATTCCCATTTTGACGGTGGTCGGTTTGCAACTAGGCTTGCTACTCGGCGGTGCGGTTTTGACGGAGACCATCTTCAGCTGGCCTGGGGTTGGGCGATATATATATGACGCGATCAATTCACGCGACTATCCGGTCATCCAATCCGGCATTCTCGTGCTGGCCTTCATTTTCGTCATGATCAATCTCATTGTCGACTTACTTTACGTCTGGATCGATCCGCGCATCCAATATGGAAAGGAGTGAGGCGGGATGCAAACAGACAACGTTCAACCACCAGTGACCAATCTTCCCGAAGCAGGTGCCGTGTCCCACTCCGCCCAACCGGATAATCCGGCACAGGATTTTGTGCGCGCGTTTTTCCGGCACCGTTCGGCCGTCATCGGCAGTGTGTTGGTGCTGATCTTTATTATTTTGGCAATCTTGGCCCCGGTTATCACACCCTATGATTACACAGAACCGAGCGCGGATGCCTTGGCCGCCCCTTCGGCTGAGCATTGGTTTGGTACGGACGACCTAGGCCGGGACATCTTCACCCGGATCGTGTACGGTTCCCGCATCTCCTTATGGGTGGGCTTTATCAGCATCGCTGGCTCTATTGTGGTGGGTAGCCTGCTCGGCTTGCTTGCTGGCTATTACGGGAAATGGCAAGATACGTTGATTTCCCGCCTGTTTGACATCATGCTGGCCTTTCCCAGCATTTTGTTGGCAATTGCGATTGTGGCTATGTTGGGTCCGGGCCTGAATAACGCCCTGATTGCCATCGCGATCATCAACATCCCCACGTTTGGTCGGCTGATGCGATCGCGCGTGCTCAGTGTGAAAGCAGAAGACTTCGTCTTGGCGGCGCGGGCGATTGGGATGAAGAACAGTCGGATTCTCTGGCACCACATCTTGCCCAACTGTTGGACGCCGATCATGGTGCAAGGCACCTTAAGCTTTGCGACTGCGGTAATTGAGGTGGCCGCGCTCGGCTTCTTGGGCTTGGGGGCGCAACCACCTGATCCAGAGTGGGGAACCATGCTGTCGGACGCCCGTGACTATCTGCAATTGGCTCCTTGGACGATGGTGTTTCCTGGCGTGGCCATCATGATTACTGTCTTGGGCTTTAACCTGCTTGGCGACGGATTGCGGGACATCTTTGACCCGCGCATGAAGCAATGACTTTCCGTGTGGGAAAGGCTTGGCACCAGCCGAATCTTTTCGATATCAGCAGACAAGCTCGCAGATCCGGCGAAAAAGCCGGATCTTTTTTTTGCAAAAGTGATAGGTTGATGCCAATTGCGGGAACATAAGAAAGAGAAATGAGTAAAAAGAACGGTGTGGATGACACACCACAATGATGACAGAGGGAGCGGATCAGATGGAATTGGCACATGAGATCGACTTTCGCATCTACGGCGATGACATGCAATTGGTGGAGATTGAGCTCGACCCCCAGGAAAGCGTGATTGCAGAAGCGGGCAGCTTGTTGATGATGGACGACACCATTCAGATGGAAACCATCTTTGGTGACGGTAGCAAAGATAGCAAGGGATTGATGGGCAAACTGTTCAGCGCGGGGAAACGCCTCATTACCGGTGAGAGCTTGTTTATGACCGTGTTCACCAACGAAGGCTCCACCCGCAAAAACGTTTCGTTCGCGGCGCCTTATCCGGGCAAGATCATCCCTCTTGACTTGAAACAATACAATGGGAAAATCATTTGCCAAAAAGACTCTTTTCTCTGCGCCGCTAAAGGCGTGTCGGTAGGCATTGAATTGCAACGCAAGATCGGGGCTGGCTTCTTCGGCGGCGAAGGATTTATCATGCAAAAGCTGGAGGGGGATGGCCTGACATTTGTCCATGCGGGCGGTACCATCGTTGAAAAAGAGTTGCGCGAAGGGGAGATGATTCGGCTCGATACCGGGTGTCTGGTAGCGATGACCGCCTCGATCGAATACGACATTCAATTTGTCGGCGGGATCAAAACTGCTTTGTTCGGGGGAGAGGGTCTCTTCTTTACCACCTTGCGAGGCCCGGGGAAAGTCTGGATACAAAGCCTGCCGTTCAGCCGCCTGGCCAGTCGGATCTTCGCCGCGGCGCCGGCCGTCGGACGCAAAGAAGAAGGGAGCATTTTGGGAAGCTTGGGAGACTTCTTTGACGGGGATTAAGTTGACTGCGCGGCGGGCTTTGACAGGGAGGCCGCTGAGACATGGATGAGATGTAAAAGGCGTGAGCTCCCCAGCGAGGAGCTCACGCCTCTTTTGTGCATTTATTTGTTGGCAACGACACCGACGCTGGTCCAAGCATTGGCGACTGCGGTTGCTTCAGTGGAGTTGGCGCCAAATAGATCGGTTGCCGCTTGGATGGTGGCGTTGCGCGCATCTACGAATTGGGAGTAGGACGTCAGGTATTGCGTCAGCGCACGGTACCAAATCTTGCCGGCGTTGTCTTTGGTTATGCCGGGAGTGGTGACGAAGTTGTAGAATGCTTTGTTCGGAATACCGGAGTTGATGTGAACGCCGCCCCAGTCTCCTTCTCTGGTGTTGGGCAGGTTACGATATTCATTCATGTGATCTGGTTGGTCATACTCGTTCGGGTTGGACATCGAACGCAATGCGTCGCCAGCGATGCCAGGTGTGGTGACGTCTTCACCGAGGAGCCATTTCGGGTCGTTTTTATTTTCCACCAAGTTGCCGAGCACATCAGAGAAGGACTCATTCAATGCACCGGGTTGATATTCGTAAACAAGGCCAGCTGTACGCTCGGTGACAGCGTGGGTGATCTCATGGGCCACCACGTCCAGTGCACCAGACAGAGAGGTGAATTGTCTGCCGTCGCCATCTCCGTAGACCATTTGCGTTCCGTTCCAGAAGGCGTTATTGTAATTTCTGCTGTAGTGTACGGTGGACTTCATCGTGGCTCCTCTGTTGTCAAAGGAGTTGCGGCCCAGCTTGTTGTAGTAGTAGTCGTAGGTTTTGCCAGCATAGTAGTGGGCATCCACAGCTGCGCGGTCAGTCCACACGTTGTCGGCGTCAGTTAACAGCGTGCCTGGCAAGGCTGTGCCATAGTTGGCAGTGTAGGTTTCTATTTTGCCACCAGTGGAATACATCGGTTTGGTGATGTCACGCAGATAGTAGCCACTGCTGTAAGAATCGGTGTTTAGCGTCTTCGTGTCGCCAAGCACGCCCGTGCCTGTACCAGTGGCCGCCGCATGATTCACTTTATCGATTTTGTGCACGATGGCACCATTGTGTGCATCCACGAATAGATCGGTATAGACTGGCTGTTTGCCTTCCAGGGTGGACAGCGTAATTACATAAACCAAGCGGTAGTCGCCTTTTTCGGTTTCATATACATGCAATTTGCCTTTTTGGATGTCGAATTTGCTAACATTGGCCACGCCCTCGGACACCTTCGCTTTGTTGAGTGCTTGCGCCAATGACAACGTCGCTTTGGTATTTAGCCCTGCGGTTTTCACCTCGGGATCATAATAACCGTTGATGGAAGTGGTAGTGCCGTTTTTGTCAGTATGGACGATCAGTTCGTTGCCGAATACCGGTACCCCTTGATACACTTGTTGGTATTTATACATCGTAAAGCCTAAGGAATCTTTCTCTTGTGAAATCAGGGATAATTCGGAGTTGGCTGATCCCAAGTTGAAGAGCGCTTTGTTCTCTTCGATGATCCGCTTTACATCAGCCGGGGTTTTGGCCTGTTTGTCTGAAAGCTTGCCCGCTACAAATGTGGCTGCCCCTTTTTCCTTGTTCCATGTAACCTTTTCTTTTCCTTTGGAATTTTTAGATAGCCTTTCTAATGCCGCCTTCTTCTCCGGCTTTGCTTGGGGTGGTTGCTCACCCGGTGCTGCGGATGCGTTGGCTGTCGCCAGCGTAAATACCATCGTCGAAACCACTGCAAAAGCGGTGAACTTCTTGAAACCCATGTATCCCAACTCCTTTGCAAATGTGGTAAATCAAATTGTCTATCCAATTGTAATAATTACATTTATAAAAGGAATAATAAGATATTTTGATTAGAAAAGTAAATAACAAATCAAAATTTTAATAAATTAATTAACTCATAAGCCCAATATTGGAAATGAAATTGGTTTTAACAGGATGTGATTGCTTCATTTTAGGAGCGAGGGATTGCGGATCTGCGTTGGAGAAAGAGACAAAGAAACATCTTCATAAGTGCATAGAAAAAGAAAAAGACTCGCCCTCTTCCTGTTTGAGGAAGGCAAGTCTTTTTCGTTTAGTCGAATGAAAGATGATGCCGGGGTGTTGCTTAATAAGTCGCTTTTAGCGCGTATGGCTTGGTTGTGCTCATAGCGCCGTTGTATCCGACCACTTTCACATAATAAGTGGCGCCGCCTTGGATGGTGCCCGCAATTGATTCCGAAGAGGTGCCGGCGTATTCCGATCTAGCCAACAAAGTGCCAGCCGAGTTGTACAGATACAGATCGTAGTCTGCTGGCAGATTGGTCAAGCTGAGCGAAAGGTAGGTTGATGTGCTGGGCGTAAATTTGAACCAGTCCTCATCGGTCGCGCTGCTGATCAGACCATTGTAGGTAGTACCGGAGCTCATGGCTTTGGCTGCGGACATGCTGTCGTTTGGCTCGTAAGCATCGCCGCTTCCGCCGTTGTTTCCGCTGGAACCTACGCCCACGCTAGCCCAAGCATTGGCTACGGCAGTCGCTTCCAGCGAGTTGGCGCCAAATAGATCGGTTGCCGCTTGGATGGTGGCGTTGCGCGCATCTACGAATTGGGAGTAGGACGTCAGGTATTGCGTCAGCGCACGGTACCAAATCTTGCCGGCGTTGTCTTTGGTTATGCCGGGAGTGGTGACGAAGTTGTAGAATGCTTTGTTCGGAATACCGGAGTTGATGTGAACGCCGCCCCAGTCTCCTTCTCTGGTGTTGGGCAGGTTACGATATTCATTCATGTGATCTGGTTGGTCATACTCGTTCGGGTTGGACATCGAACGCAATGCGTCGCCAGCGATGCCAGGTGTGGTGACGTCTTCACCGAGCAGCCATTTCGGGTCGTTTTTATTTTCCACCAAGTTGCCGAGCACATCAGAGAAGGACTCATTCAATGCACCGGGTTGGTATTCGTAAACAAGGCCAGCTGTACGCTCGGTGACAGCGTGGGTGATCTCATGGGCCACCACGTCCAGTGCACCAGACAGAGAGGTGAATTGTCTGCCGTCGCCATCTCCGTAGACCATTTGCGTTCCGTTCCAGAAGGCGTTATTGTAATTTCTGCTGTAGTGTACGGTGGACTTCATCGTGGCTCCTCTGTTGTCAAAGGAGTTGCGGCCCAGCTTGTTGTAGTAGTAGTCGTAGGTTTTGCCAGCATAGTAGTGGGCGTCCACAGCTGCGCGGTCAGTCCACACGTTGTCGGCGTCAGTTAATAGCGTGCCTGGCAAGGCTGTGCCATAGTTGGCAGTGTAGGTTTCAATTTTGCCACCAGTGGAATACATCGGTTTGGTGATGTCACGCAGATAGTAGCCACTGCTGTAAGAATCGGTGTTCAGCGTCTTCGTGTCGCCAAGCACGCCCGTGCCTGTACCAGTGGCCGCTGCATGATTCACTTTATCGATTTTGTGTACGATGGCACCATTGTGTGCATCCACGAATAGATCGGCATAGACTGGCTGTTTGCCTTCCAGGGTGGACAGCGTAATTACATAAACCAAGCGGTAGTCGCCTTTTTCGGTTTCATATACATGCAATTTGCCTTTTTGGATGTCGAATTTGCTAACATTGGCCACGCCCTCGGACGCCTTCGCTTTGTTGAGTGCTTGCGCCAATGACAGCGTCGCTTTGGTGTTTAGCCCGGCGGTTTTCACCTCGGGATCATAATAACCATTGATGGAAGTGGTAGTGCCGTTTTTGTCAGTATGGACGATCAGTTCGTTGCCAAATACCGGTACCCCTTGATACACTTGTTGGTATTTATACATCGTAAAGCCCAAGGAATCTTTCTCTTGTGAAATGAGGGATAGTTCGGAAGAGGCTGAATCCATGTTGAAGAGCGCTTTGTTTTCCTCCACGATCTTCTTCACATCAGCCGGGGTTTTGGCCTGTTTGTCCGAAAGCTTGCCTGTCACAAACGTGGGAACCCCTTTTTCCTTGTTCCATGTGACTTTTTCTTTCCCTTTGGATTGTTTTGATAATTTCTCCAACACGGCCATTTTCTTCGCCTTTGGCGGTTGTTCACTTGGTGCCGCGGACACATTCGCGGTGGTTAGAGTGAACACCATGGTCGAAACCACTGCGAAAGCAGTAAATTTCTTAGCTCCCATCCCTTTCAACTCCTTTTGTGAAAGATTAGTAAATCTAATTATCTATCGAATTATAATAATTAGATTTATAAAATGAATAATAGGACAATGTATGTATAGAAGTAAATAACAATACAAAATTTTAATAAATTAATTAACTCATAAGACTGATAATGGGAATGTAAATGGGGTTTTAGTCCTGTGTGTGGCGAAGGGATGGAGGAGGAGAGACATTGACGGTATTTGCATGAATCATCAATGAGAATTGATGATCATTAATAATCGATTAATGTAGATTTTGTATTAATAATATTTGGTTAAAGTAGTGGGGGGAGAAAGGATAAGTTTTTTTGCTTTGTTAATAAGAAAATTTCCTGTTCAATAATACGCGTTATGAGTTGGAATTTAGTTGGAAAACAAATAAAATAATAAATATTAATATATTAGAGTAATAGTAGATTTTGAATTTAGTAAGGAGAGATTCCCTATGAGAGTGGCAACATGGTATGTAGACCGGCGTAGATTAAACCATGGGCATTTGGATCTTATTCAGCAGGTGATTCCGGATATTCTAGCTGTCCAGGGATTGAAACAAGCAGGATTTGACAGAATTACTGAAAGTAAACGATTTGACCAAGGGCGTTTTTCATTTGACTTGACCAATGAAGAGTATGCGGCGAAAGAGCATGGCGTAGCAATATTTGTGAAGCATCCATATACCATAAAACATGTTTGCCTCATTTCGGATATGCCTCCTAATGCAAAAGCTATTGCGGCCGAGGTCATGAAAGATGACCGTGTTTTTGTGGTGGCATCGGTGGACATCCCAAATGGAAGCGAATATAAAGAGCAGAAGGCTTTAGCCCTATTTGCTTTAATGCGTTGGGTGAAAGAGAGAAAAGAGATGCCGACTTTGGGAGGCATCAAATACACCGGACCCGAAGTAGACCATCCAGACTTATCAAAGGTGCAGTTTTGGGGAGATGTGGATACAGAGGGAGGGAAAGCCCTCATCCACGGAGATGCCACCTTATTCAAAGACGCATACCGTGACTACTTGGATCAAAGATCTGATCTTAAACAAGAAATTGTGAAGAAAAGTCCGCAAGGACCATTAGCGATGACATATAAATCACCAAAAAAGTCAAAGCCATACCGCTATGATTATATCTTTAAAAGCCCACACTTTGAGGTGGAGTACATGGAGCATCTATGGGAGAAATCGCAATCGTTGAGTACACATGCATTGGTGTATACTGATTTGAAATGGTTGAAATGACAAAGTAATCAACAGGATGCGTATGCGAAAAAATTCTGACATGAGTGAAAACTACGGGGAAAACGCTTTGGAGAACGATTGGAGCCCAGTTATACTTTCAGATTTATTTTGCTTATACATACATGGATTTGTTTATAGTTACTTATTCATGCCGGTAACTCAAATTATTTCATAATCTGCTTGAGTCAGTTACTTCCAAGTTGTTTTATGCTACACTCACTTCTCACTAGATTTATTAGTGACATGGAGGTTTGTTTGCAAGGCTTTGCGCATTGATTCCAACACACCTAGACGAGAGTAGCTGGCTGATGCGTGACAGTGGCACCATGCACAACAGCAAAGGCTTGGAATTCCGCGTGGTGTTCATCGCCGAGGCAAATGAAGATAATCTCCCTAATGCTTGGGTGTTGCGGCAGAAACGGGAAGACCCCGACGAAGAAGCGGCGTACCTGAATGAACAGCGTTCTCTGCTGTACGTAGCTATGACCCGCGCCCGCGAGCAGGTGTACATCACTTCGTACGGACCGCTTACCTCTTTCCTGATGAGAGGGGAAAGCCAAGGGGATGGACGGAAGTAGCACAGCTTGGATTGAATGGAAAGGGGATAGAACAACGATGAGCACTATGCTGTACAAGAGAGTGGATTACAGTCTGTCCAAGCTCCTGCATGATATTGAGCATGGAGATATTGCTTTGCCTGATTTGCAACGGCCGTTTGTGTGGCCAGCGGCCAAAGTGAGAGATTTATTTGATTCCATGTACCGAGGCTTTCCCGTTGGCTACTTTTTGTTCTGGGCCAACGAGCATCTGACTGATACCAAACAGATTGGTGTAGAACAGAAACAAGCCAAGGTGCCGAGGTTGTTAATCGTGGATGGTCAGCAACGGCTCACCTCCCTGTATGCGGTGCTAAAAGGGCGCAGGGTGTTAAATAAGGATTTTAAGGAGACCTCCATAAAGATTTCTTTTCGCCCCATCGATGGCCAATTTGATGTGGCAGATGCGGCGATTGAGCGCGATCCTGAGTATATTTACGATATCTCAGAGCTTTGGAAACAAGGTGCATCCAGTTTTCGATTCATTCGCCAATTCATTGAGAATTTGTGTAACCACCGAGATGTTACCGATGAAGAAGTGAACGTGATCAGTGAAAATATCGATCGCCTGTACAAATTGCAAGAATATCAATTTACCGCGATGGAGATATCTTCCACCGTGGATGAGGAGCAGGTATCCGATATTTTCGTGCGTATCAACAGTCAAGGAAAGAAATTGAATCAGTCTGATTTCATTTTGACCTTGTTATCTGTGTTTTGGGATCAAGGAAGGAAAGAATTGGAGGCTTTCGCTAGGGATTCGCGTCAAGCGGGTGGGGAGCGGGCGAGTGCGTTTAACCACTTCATTCACCCTGATCCAGACCAAATGTTGCGCGTGGCAGTGGGTCTTGGATTTAAAAGGGCCCGTCTGAAAAACGTCTACTCCATTTTGCGCGGGAAGGACTTGGAAACAGGTGAGGTGTCTCCGGATAGGCGAGATCAGCAATTTGAAGTGTTGAAACATGCGCAAGCCAGCGCGCTCAACATGCAAAATTGGCATGATTTCTTAAAAGCCTTGATTAAGGCTGGTTTCAGAAGTAAGGCGATGGTTAGTTCGAAGATCAATATTATTTATGCCTATATCATGTATTTAATTGGGAAAGAAGATTTTCGCGTAGACGCTTATCGGCTACGACAACTCATCGCCAAATGGTACTTTATGCTGGTGCTGACAGGCCGGTACACCAGTTCCCCGGAAACGGTGATGGAAGCCGATTTGGCACGGTTGCGCGGGGTTAGGAATCAAGATGAGTTTGTGGGGACATTGGAAAAAATCATTAATGATTCATTGACCAATGATTTTTGGGCTATCACCTTGGTTAATAAACTTGAATCTTCCACCTCGAGAAATCCGGCGTTGCACGCTTACTATGCAGCTTTAAATATTCTTGGCGCCAACGTGCTGTTTTCCAGCATGAAAGTGTCTGAGTTGCTCGATCCAATGCTCCATGCCAACCGGAATGCGATTGAGATTCATCATTTATTTCCTAAAAAATACTTGAAGTCCATTGGTATCAATGAAAGCAAGCTAATCAACCAAGTGGCTAATTTCGCATTAGTTGAATGGGGGGATAACGTCAGAATATCAGATGAGTCTCCCGAGGAATATTTCCCCAAATATGCTTCCAGATTTCCTTCCGCTGAATTGTCGGAGATGATGGAGATGCACGCCCTTCCTGACAATTGGACCAGCCTTGAGTACTCACGCTTTTTGGAAGAACGGAGAAAGAAAATGGCCCACGTTATCAAACAGGGTTTTTTGCGGCTTTGAGTGGCTAGAAAAAGGAACAATCCCCCCAATGGAATAATCCTTGGGGGGATTTTTTTGAAATCATCTACTCACAAGCGACGCCATCCCCATCGCGGTCGAGTTTGCTGGCGTACCCAGGTTCTCCTTTATAGAGCGGTGCTGCCCCTGCTGCGCGCGCTTCCTTGCAGTTTGCGTAATAGACGTTGCTAGACTCGTCGGTCTCATTGGGAGTGGGTTTGGATGGCTCAGTGGTCGTTTGGGATTTTTGGGATTCACTGCTTTTTTCTTCGTCATCTTTGGTAGCCTCGTCAGCGTTTTTCTTGCTTTGTTCTTCTTGTGCTTTTGCTTTTTCGTCAGCATCTTGCTCGTTATTTTGCTGATCAGTGCTTGGTTGTTTCGGTTGTTTATTGGTTTTGTCGGTTTCCACTTTGACTTTTTTGTCTATGTCATCAGCAGGCTGAGATTGATTGGGCGCAAAGATAGAGAGAAGAATGATGCAGAGGATGAATAAGATAACATTCCATAAACGTTTTCCTAGATCGACTTGCTTGAATTTGATTTTTTTATGTAACGGTGTTGGGTAAATGATACCGACCAAGGCAAAAAGCATCAATATAAAGGAAATGACAAACATTTTACTGCCTCCTTTGCATTAAACTGGTTTCACCATTAAATGGTTTGCATAGTGAACAAAAAATGTTTTTTAGTTTGTTTTGTATTGAAATGCCATGTAATAGAGAGGTTACCACTAAAATAAAAATAATGCAATATTTTATATAATAAAATATTATTAACTATTATATAAAGTGCTTGACTTTAAGAATTAGATCATTAGTTACTGCGTAGAATGAGCCTATCTAGTAAAACAAGTTAAAAATAAGCGGCGGAAAAACCTTTTCCCAAAGAGCGCCGATGCACAAGTGAAGCGAATGGGAAAACGGTTTTGAAGCCGCTGTCCTATTTATTCACCATTCCTAAGTCTGGTAAATCAAGTTTGAAAAATAAGCGGTGGAAAACCTTTTCCCGAAGAGCCTCGCCACGTGTGAAGCGAATGGGAAAACGGTTTTGGAGCCGCTGTACAACACCGTGTCGTTTTTGTTATATAAATCATAATTATTTCTTGATAAAATAATATTAAAAATACATAAAAGGAGAGGGCATCATGAGCAGATGGGATCAATGGGAGATGGAGGCCAAGATTAGGGAAGTATTGCAAGCGGTGGAGAATGATCGCGGAGAATCGCATCATTTCGGCCGGCCGCTGTTTACGGCATATCAGATCGCGATCGCGATAGGCAAGCGATATCCAGGCTTTTTAGAGGAGACAGGCATGGAGATCGGCGGGGAAGGTTCGGAAAGCTCCTTGGCTCGCTATATCGCGCAACAGTTGTCCATGAAGATCAAAGAAGGCGCGATTGAAGATATGGAAGGATTCTTGCTGGCGGCCGACCATGTGAAGGAGATCGATTTCATCGACCCGAGTCGCGCCGAGTTTGAAGCCAATGTGACGAATGACATCTCCTTGTTCCGAATAAAAGAGTAGCGCAAAAAGTGAAGTCCCCCTTGGTTCAGGGGGACTTTTGCTCGTCTTATGAGCGGAAATACTCTTTCCAGCGCTCGTCGACCAGTTGCTTAATCGCCGGATCCACTTCCAACTCATCAGGATAGCCCGGCTTCATCCGCGCATCGACGATGATCGGGAATTGATAACGGGCGTGGTGGCGAGACCATTCCGCTTGCGCGTAGATGTCATGTGCTGGGTCAAAGCGGGTGAAGATGGTCCACAGGAATGCAGATTGGCCGGAGGCGGCGGAGATGTCATCGACCAGGAAGATCATGGGCCATGATTTCAACTCTTCGCGATGATGCGCCAATAAGCGCTCTGCCAAGTCGGGCGTGTCAACAAACGAATCGGTTTCTAGCACCAGCGCCCCGCGGCAGTAGACGGCGGCTTGCTTCACACCGTGCATATCGGGACCGTGGAATTCGCCAGGTAGGCTGCGTTTGGCTTTGCCCGTGCCGATCATCACGGCTTTGCTACCATGATTGAGGCGGCGTCCCGTATAATCCAGCGTGTCCATAGAGGTGTTGCTGAAGATAAATAGGTCGCACGCCGGATCAAACCGCTCCAGTATCGTTTCCATGAGCTCGGGGAAATTCTCCAATGAGACAGGGCGATCCGTCAGCATGAGGAATTTGGTTAAGGTCAACTGACCTTCGCCCAAGATGCGGAAGGCGTTTGCCAACGCTTCCCGGCTGTAGCTCTCTCTGACGACGGCCGCGGCCAGGGAGTGGAACCCGGTTTCGGCGTATGTCCACAATGCTTTCACCCCAGGCATCACCATCGGGAATGCTGGTGATAGGAGACGCTGCAAAAATTCCCCCATATAATAATCTTCTTGGCGCGGTTTGCCGACCACGGTCGCCGGATAAATCGCGTCTTTGCGGTGATGGACGCTGTCGACGTTGAAGACGGGGAAGTCATGGGCCAGTGAATAATAGCCGTAATGGTCGCCAAACGGCCCTTCTAAGCGGCGCACATGAGGCGGCACATGCCCCGACAGGACAAACTCCGCTTCTGCGATATACGGATAACCGCCATCGGTGGGACGGACAACGGGCAACTTCTCGCCGATAATTAGAGAAGCCAGCAAGAGCTCCGGCAGAAATTCGGGAGCTGGCGCGATGGCTGACGCGATGAGTGCAGGTGGGCCGCCGAGATGGACGCGTACCGGGAGCGCTTGGTTCTTCTCTTCCGCGGCGAAATGGTGGAACCCGCCCCCTTTGTGGATTTGCCAGTGCATGCCAGTCGTGTTCGCGTCAAAGATTTGCATGCGGTACATGCCTAAGTTGTGCTGGCCGGTTTCTGGATGTTCCGTATAGACCAAAGGCAGGGTGACAAATGGCCCACCGTCTTCTTGCCACGAAGTGATCACCGGGAGCTGGGTTAAGTCCGGCTGCGGCTGTTGCGCTTCCAACACGGGTGCTTGCGAGGCGGGAACGGATTTTAAGCCGACCTTGAGCAACTCCAAGAGTAGCTGCCGTTCTCCCCAGATTGCTTTCGGTGTGGGTGGCATCAGCTTATGCACCATGTCCACTGCTTGTCGCATCAGTGTTTCCGGCCGCGGCCCAAAGGCGAGGTCGACCCGCCGGGAGGTGCCGAACAGATTGGTGACCACAGGGAAGGCGCTTCCTTTTACATTGGTGAAAAGAAGCGCCGGGCCTTCCTCGGAGATGACACGCCGGTGAATCTCCGCCAATTCTAGATGGGGATCAACCGGAACGTCTATTTCTACGATATCGTTTTCATTGCGCAATTGCTCTATGAACGTGCGTAAATTCTTGTGCACAAAACATCTCTCCTAAATTGGCAGCATAGATGAACACATCCACGTGGCCATCCCTATTGCCAAATGGTTGCTTAGGCCTATTATACCGAAGAAGATGCGCAAAAATATAGAGCGGGCGGAGATTACATAGTATAGTAAAAGCAAAGGAGTGAACAGATGATGGCAGTGATTGTGTATTCGCGGCCGCATTGCATTGAGTGCAATGTCCTCAAGCGGTTTTTAAATGATTACCAAATTCCTTATGAAACGAGAGATTGTAGCGAAAATCCACAATATATGGAAGAAGTGAAACAAATGGGGTTTTTGGGGGTGCCGGTCACTGTAGTGAATGGGCAAGCAATTCATGGCTTGCAACCGGATGCCATTTTAAAAGCTTTAAAAGAAGAAAATGATTAACTTTTGAAGAATCCTACCGGAATTGGTAGGATTTATTATTTATTTTCATACATGATTCATATATAATAAATAAACAATCCATTAATTCTAAATGATTGGATTCGATGTAGTTGCCGCATTATTTTAATTTTTTAATTATTTCAAAAGGGGGCAACATTGTGGAACTCTTTCGCAAAAAGAGTGTGGATTTTGCCTTAGAAATGAGCAAAGGGTCGCAACTGCGACGGGAGCTCGGGGCGTGGGATCTTACACTGCTTGGCATTGGTGCAATCATTGGTACAGGAATTTTCGTTTTGACGGGTCTTGGTTCGTTGACTGCGGGTCCAGCACTTACTCTTTCCTTTATCATTGCCGGACTGGCCTGTCTGTTCGCCGGGCTGACGTATGCTGAATTCGCCTCCATCGTTCCCGTATCTGGTTCCGCTTACACTTACAGTTATGTCACCATTGGAGAATTCATGGCTTGGATTATCGGTTGGGACTTGATCTTGGAATATTTGTTAGCTGTAAGTTCCGTGTCGGTTGGTTGGTCGGGTTATTTTGCGGACTTGGTCATGGGCTTGGGCATCCAAATTCCCCAATCGCTGTTGATGACCCCAATTGAGGGCGGGATTATGAATCTCCCCGCGTTCCTGATCGTCTTGCTCATTACGTTGCTGGTGTCGATCGGGGTGAAGGAGTCCAAATGGGTGAATAACCTGATCGTGGCCCTCAAGCTGTTGGTAGTTGTGTTGTTCATCTTGGTCGGCTTCTTCTATGTCAAGCCGGACAACTGGACGCCGTTCATGCCGTTCGGATTTGAAGGGGTATTTCAAGCGGCAGCCGTCATATTCTTCGCCTTCCTCGGGTTTGACGCCGTTAGCACGGCCGCGGAGGAAACGCGAAATCCGCAAAAGGATTTGCCCAAAGGCATTTTGTGGTCGCTGGCCATCTGCACCATTTTGTATGTGGTCACCACGATGGTGATGACTGGGTTGGTCGAATACAAACTATTTGCCGGTCATGAGAAAAGTCCTGTCGCTTTCGCCATCTCAGTGACTGGGCAAGACTGGCTGCGTGGCCTGGTCAGTGTGGGGGCAACAGTGGGGATGTTGACGGTGATGCTGGTGATGCTGTACGGACAAGTGCGGATCGGTTACTCCATGTCTCGTGACGGTCTGTTGCCAAAAGTGTTTTCCAAAGTGAACATCAAAACGCGCACACCATTCATCAACACATGGATTTTCGGTTTGGTTGCTGCATGCTTGGGCGGGTTCGTATCGTTGAAGGAATTGTCCGAGCTGGTGAACTTGGGGACATTGGCGGCGTTTGTGCTGGTGTCGATCTGCGTGATGATCCTGCGCAAGACGCAACCCGATTTGCCACGGTCGTTCCGGACGCCGTTGGTGCCGTTGGTGCCGATTCTGGCCATTCTGTTCTGCGGATTTTTGATGATTAAATTGCCGGGTACCTCATGGATGCGTTTCTTGATCTGGTTGCTGGTGGGCTTAATTATCTATTTCGTGTATGGGTATCGCAACTCGGAGCTGAACAAGAAGAAGTGACGAAAAAAGCTGTTGCCTTGGCGGGCAACAGCTTTTTTTCAATAGGTTAGCTCATCGCTGATCAGAGGCAAAGGCTTCGGCGGCAAAGCAGAGATAATAAGAAAGGCCGGTTTGCACTTCCTCCAGCATGTGGCGATGGAAATCGTCCTGCACAAAGAAACGAGCTTGGGACGCAAAGTCGGCGTCGGTCAGGGCCGTCCCGTGGTCATTCAAGAAATCGATGTGTTGGCGGATGAGCTTTTTCACTTGGCTGTCGTCATATTTGCGCCCCTCTCTCAACGCACAAGCCATACCGTTCATAAAGTGCTCAGACTCCAGCGCCATCTCGTTCATTGCCTCCACTTCAATCGGCTTGCTGGCCAGCAAATCATAATCGTATGTTTCTTTGATATGTTCGTTTTGCTCCGCCAGTGCCATTTCCCACTCTTCTTCACTTCGAAATCCTTTGAACAGCGCTGATTGTTCCATCGGTTCTCCTTTCAAGGCGTGATCAATCGATTCGTCCAATGTCTGAACCAAGCGCGTCAATCGGTGCAACCGCGCCATGAGCAATTGTTTTTGGTTCTGCAAAATGGACAGCCGATCTGATTCACCAGCCAAGATGTTAGTGATTTCTTTGAGGGGGAAATCCAGCTCGCGGTAAAAAAGAATTTGTTGCAATCGTTCCAGTTCTTGTTGCCCGTACAGGCGATAACCGGATTCGCTTATTTTGCGCGGAATCAACAGGCCGATTTTGTGATAATGATGAAGCGTCTTGACCGTCACATTTGCTAATTGGGCGATCTCTTTTACCGTATACAGCATGCGTTCCACCTCACTTGCGATTCTAAAGGCTCCTCTTGGGTGAGGGTCAATACGCATGGGGCTGTTTGGAGCAAAAAAAATTTTTTATTCGATTCACGTGTTAGCAAGAAATCTATTTGGCCGGTTCGGGACCATAAATGGGGAGGTCGGAACGAATAATATAGTACCCCGGAACAATGGCCAACTGCGATTTAGGCGGTTGGCTTTTTTTGATGATGACGTGAATCGTCGTTCTGGAGGATATAAATAAAAAGAAAGTTTGCTCGTCAAAAAATGGCTCCCGACATGGGAGCCGATTTGCATGGAAAGTCGCTGTTGCAACAGCATACGTTAATCGATCCACTGCAAAGTTGTGGTCGAAGAGGTTTGGCGGCTTTGTCGCTTTTTGCGTTCCTTTCGCTTTTTGTAGGCTTCGCGTTCCCAACGGCGCAGGAGGGGATAAGGGTCAAATGAGTAAGTGTTGCGGCCGTTGAAACGGTATATGCCGTAATGCAGATGCGGAGGGAATTTTCCGGAGGTGCCGGGTGGACCGTAGCCGGATGAGCCGACATAGCCGATCACATCCCCAGGTTTGACAATGCTTCCTTTTTTCAAGCCTTTATTGAAACTGCTCAAATGAGCAAAGTAATGATAACGATTGTAAATGTCACGGATGCCAATCCGCCACCCGCCATAGCGGTTCCAGCCTTTCAATTCCACATAACCATAACTGGTACTAAGCACAGGTGTTCCATAATCGGCGAAAATGTCCGCACCTTCATGAATGCGCAATCCACCCCAGCCGCGGCGATCTCCCCATGTGTTGTGGTAGGTGTAATTGTAACGCAGGGGGATGGGGAAAGAGCGGTCGTAGAGTTGGACGGTTTGAAACTTGTTGTAGATGCGGGCAATGTGGGTAATGACATCCACCGTGGTGGGATGGCGGTAGTAATCCCAGATCCGTTCGCGGATTTGCTCTTCTTTGTGTCCTTTCTCCGCCAAGTAGGAAGCGACACTGTACAATACGTCGATCGGGTTGCGCCGATCCGCGACGCCGTCTCCATCCCCATCTTTGCCGATGCCCCCAAAGAAGGAAATCGAATCTGGCAGCTTATCTCCTTGGTCGGGATTGATCAGTCCAGCCCATGTGGATGGGGGGACTTGTATGGAGATGAGCGGCGGTGGGCCTGCATTCTTTGACTCTTGGCGCAAGTTTTGTTCATATTGATCCATCGCGGCTAGATAAGGCCATGGGACTCCGGTCAAGGTTTGCATCGTTTCATATAGGATTTGCCGTTCCTTTGCCCGCGCTTGCACCGACGGGTCGACCTTTGGCGTTGGTGACGCGGCCGCGGCGAGCTCGGGTATTCCGCTACCGATGAGAATCACGCAGATGAGAATAATCCATTGCTTCTTCATATTTATCACCACGGGTCAGTTTTTAAAGATAGTTTTTCTTTTTCATTGACGTTTCATGATGGAAGATGATGGGCAAGGATTTTCTGCATAAAAAGAAGCGGGCCCCATCTTGTGCGGGACCCGCTTTTCATACCAACCTTATTTTGCTACTTTGATTTGATTCACGATGTTGTTCAACTGATCCAGCATCAGCATTGCGGCTTTCACACCGCCGGCTGTGTTCCAGATGACATCGTCCACTTTGAAGGCGCGGTTGTTTTTGACCGCAGTCAGGTTTTTCCACAGTGGATCGTTTGTCATTTCTTGCTCTTGAGCGTCGCCTTTTTTATCGCCCACATCATAAGTGAAGTAGAAGATGATGTCTCCATCGGCATCCGGCAGTTGCTCTTTGGAGATTTCTTGAGCAAATTCTTCCTTTTGCCCCAATTCGGTGCGAGCGAAGCCCACGTCTTTCAGCAAGACACCGGTGAAGCTCAACTGTTGGTAGATGCGCGTTTTACCTGCCATGAAGCGAACGACGGACACTTTTTGTTGCAACAGGTCACCCGCGTTTTGCTTCACTTCTTGCACTTTTTTATCGTAATCAGCCAACACTTTTTTGCCTTCTTCTACTTTGTTTACCGCTTGGGCGTACAGGTTGAAGTTGGTTTTCCAGTCACCACGCAGCTCTTCCGCGAATACGGTCGGTGCGATGGCATTTAGCTGGTTGTACACTTTTTCTTGGCGCATTTTGTTACCGATAATCAGATCGGGTTTCAAGCTAGCGATGGTTTCCAGATTGGGTTCATGCTCTGTTCCAACGGTTTTGACGCCTTTGGTTTCAGGCAACAGATGTTTGTAGAAGGGTTTTTCGGTAAATGATTCCACTGCGCCGACAGGCTTGACGCCCAAAGCGAGCAGGGCTTCAAGTCCTTCGTTGGTCAAAACGACTACGCGCTTGGGTTCGGTCGGCACTTTCGTGGTGCCCATGGCATGTTTGATGGTATGGGTTTGCCCCGTTTTCTCACTGTTGGGGGCGGGAGAGGATGAACAGCCCACAAGAGCGATCATCATCGCGCTTACGATCAGCAGAGATCGGATCAAACGTTGCTTCAGTCCGGACATGAGAATGATACTCCTTTCGATCTGAGTAATTGATAATGATTATCATTATTTCGTTGCTTATACTATAGCGTTTCAGTTCATGGATTGTCAATCACTTTTTGATAATGATTTTCACCATCGTTGACACGCTTTCATGCTTCCCATAGACTAAAGTTGATTTTAAGAACTGATGACGGAACGAAGGTGACTTGACTTGAAAGAAATTGCCTATTCACCGGGATGGAAGTGGACGGGTCTCATTGGTGGTGTCCTTCTTGTTGGACTGTTGATGGTTGTGAGTGTCAGTGTCGGTATTATGCGGATTCCTTTTGATGTGGTTATCGACTCGTTTACTAATTTTAATGGTTCTAATCAACATCTGATTATTCAGACCACCCGGGTGCCGAGAACCTTGATCGCGGTGATGACAGGGGGGAGCTTGGCTATCGCTGGCGCGATGATGCAAGCGTTGACACGCAATCCATTGGCCTCTCCGGCAACGTTGGGCGTCAATGCGGGCGCCAGCCTGTTTATTGTGATCGGCGTCTCTTTTTGGGGCATGACTGGGATTTCTTCATTGGTGAGTTTGGGATTTGTAGGAGCGGCCATCGCTTCATTCGCTGTGTATTTTCTGGGGTCGGCTGGTCGGGGCGGATTGACGCCGATCAAGTTGACACTCGCCGGGTCAGCCATTTGGGCGTTGTTTTCTTCGCTGACCCAGGGCTTGCTCATCATGAATGAGAAAGGTTTGGAAGAGTTGTTGTTTTGGTTAACCGGATCAGTGGAAGGACGTAGCTTGGAATTGGCGATGCCGGTGTTTCCATTTATGGTTGCCGGATTTATTCTAGCCTTTTTGCTCTCCCGCGCAGTGAACATTTTGATGATGGGGGACGATGTCGCCGTCGGTTTGGGAGTGAAGACAGGGTTCATCAAATTGATGGGCTCGGTGGTGATCGTGTTGCTGGCGGGCGGAGCGGTGGCTGTCGCTGGTCCTATCGTGTTTGTGGGCTTGGTGGTACCACACATGGTTCGTTGGGCCGTCGGCACAGATCATCGGTGGGTATTTCCTTATTGTTTGGTGTATGGCGCAGCGATGTTGCTGGTGGCGGATATCAGCGGGCGCCTGATCATGAATCAGCAGGAGATCCCCGTTGGTGTGATGACCGCGTTGATCGGGACGCCGTTCTTTATTTACCTAGCTATGCGGAATGGAGGTGAGCGGGCGTGAAAAAGATGTGGTCTTGGCGTGTGAAGGGTTTCTCCATGCTGGTTGAAGCGAAGGCGCTGTGGACGCTGATCATCCTGGCCGCGATTGCGCTATTGGTGGTGTGCGTCAGTGTGGGGGTCGGCGACATGTATATCGCTCCCCAAGATGTGTTGAAAGTATTTTTGGGTTGGGGGAATGCTTATCATACGTTGGTAGTGGAAACGCTACGCTTGCCACGTGTGCTCATCGCACTTTTATCCGGTGCTGGCTTGGCGGTGTCTGGAGCCATTTTGCAGGCGGTGATTCGCAATCCGTTGGCTTCGCCTGACTTGATCGGCATCACTGGCGGAGCGACCGTTGCCGCTGTTGCGGTGTTGACCTTCTTCAGCGACGGGGCGACTTCCCTGGTTGTGCCGCTGTACTGGGTTCCGCTAGCCGCTTTTGGTGGCGCGATGGTGGTCGCTCTGCTTATGTATTTGTTGTCATTGCGGCAAGGAATTACTCCGTTCCGCCTGATATTGTTGGGGATCGGGTTCTACACCGCTATGCAGGCTTTCACCAACTTGGTCATTTTATTGGGGCCAGAAATTCGCGCTGTGCAGTCGAAAACATGGATCACGGGGAGCGTCTATGGCAGTAATTGGGAGCAGGTGATGATCATTTTGCCGTGGATGGCGATTTTTTTGCCGTTGATCTTCTTTTTTGCCCGGCACCTGAATGTGCAACAGCTGGGAGATCAGGTGGCGACGGGACTGGGGGGGAGTGTTCATCGTGACCGGGTGCTCTTCCTGTTTTTAAGCACCGCATTGACAGGCGCTTCCGTCGCTTTTGCAGGGGGGATCAGCTTCGTCGGTTTGCTTGCTCCCCATGCGGCCCGGAAGTTGGTAGGTTCATCCTATGGCGCGTTGTTGCCCGCGTCGGCCTTGTTGGGAAGCATCTATGTTATGCTGGCTGATTTGCTAGGAAGAACGCTGTACGCGGCTCATGAAATTCCCGCTGGCGTGTTCACAGCTGTGATCGGAGCCCCCTATTTTATATATCTGCTCATCCAAAGCCGAAATCGGACGTAAGAGGATAGGCTTAGTTTTTAATCTTTGTGGTAATATAAAGAGGACATTTGAAAATCAGAGAATCACTTGTCATATAGATAGGCGGATGTGGTTTGAACCTGGGGGGATTGAAGTGTCAGAGAACAATGTGACCCGTGAACGCAAGCCGGAATGGCTGAAAGTCAGATTGAACACAAACGACAATTTCCAAGAATTGAAGAAGATGATGCGGAGCAAGACCTTGCATACCGTGTGTGAAGAGGCGCGTTGCCCGAACATCTTCGAATGTTGGGCTAACCGTACGGCTACTTTCATGATTTTGGGTGATATTTGCACACGCGCTTGCCGATTCTGCGCGGTAAAAACTGGACTACCGACGGAATTGGATTGGGCGGAGCCAGAGCGGGTGGCTGAAGCGGTGGAACAGATGGGCGTGCGGCACGTCGTAGTCACCTCTGTGGCCCGTGATGATTTGAATGATGGAGGCGCGGCTATTTTTGCTGCGACGATCAAAGCGGTTCGCAAACGGAACCCACTGACTAGCGTGGAAGTGCTGATTCCCGATTTTCTGGGGAATTGGGAGGCGCTGAAAGTGGTGATGGATGCCAAACCAGACATCCTCAATCACAACATTGAAACCGTGCGCCGCCGGTCTGACCGGGTTCGTTCCAAAGCGAAATACGACCGCTCATTGGAGCTGTTGAAACGGGCTAAAGAGATGCAGCCAGATGTTCCGACGAAGTCCAGCATCATGGTGGGCGTAGGGGAAACCTTTGATGAGGTGGTTGAAGCGATGCGGGATTTGCGCGCGAATGACGTGAACATCGTCACGATTGGCCAATACCTGCAACCCACCAAAAAACACTTGAAGATTGAGCGCTATGTGACACCGGACGAATTTGCGCAGTGGAAAGAAATCGGCCTTGAGATGGGCTTCTCGCATGTGGAATCCGGGCCGTTGGTGCGTAGTTCTTACCATGCCCATGAGCAAGTGCAATCTGCGCAAGAAAATGACCAACAAAAGCTGGCGCAATAACGAAAGAAAAAGGACGGCTCTTGTGACAAGGGTCGTCCTTTTTCCAAACTACTTCATTTGCGGATTGATTTGGCGATAGGAGTTCGGATACAAGGATTCGTTCACGTCGGGCGGTGTTTCGTCTCCCATTTTGCGCAAGAGTTGTTCCAGATCGCCCTTGACCCCTTCTACGTCGTGATTGCCCACCATGCGCATGCCGATGTCGTTCATTTGCGACTCCAATTTGCGGTTGGTGGTGATGTGAACCCGATAATAGCGGGGAGTGACACTTTCGGCCGTCCGTCTAGCCTCTTTGACTGTTTTGCGGTCCATTTTGCCGTTTTTGGTGCTGATTCCCACGAACACATGGTCATCGGTGACGAGAGTGGTGGCGGTTTTGACATTGGGAAGGTAAGCGACCAATTCCGAGATGTGGCGGGCAAGCAAGTCTCGGTCTATGAAGACGCTTGTTGTCGCACCGGCCTTGTTGTGATAATGTTCTGGATTATATCGAAAATATCCCACTTCATTTTGTCCGCCGCCCCCGGCGTTTTCCTCTCCGTTAATCGTGTCGTTCCGTACGCGACCGATCCGGGTCTCTTGGCCTTCTTCACGATAGAGCGGTTCCGGGGTGCTGATGTTCAAAGCGCCGCCTCCCGCGTTTTCGTTACCCATTCCCTGTTGATTTCCGTTGTTTTTGGCACAAGCAGGAATAAAAAGAAGGCAAGCGAGAATAATGTATACCCAGCGTTTCATTTTCTTCACCTCCTACTTGCTAAGGTGCCCAAATCCATTTTCATGATGCAGAAGGTTTTTGCCTGTTACAGGATGTGGTAACATATAATGGAGAAATGGAATAGAAAAGGTTGATCTTCATGGAACGTATTCAGATATATGGTTTGGAATATGTATTGTTGACCAATCATCGCGAAGGTTGGAACGCGGAGGCTTTTCGGCGGAGATATAGCGACATTTTGAGCAAATATGATTATGTGGTGGGAGATTGGGGCTATGGGCAGTTGAGGTTGAAGGGGTTTTTTTCTGATCAGCATGCAAAGGCTACGACGGAGACGCGGATCAGCTATCTTCAGGAATATCTTAATGAATTTTGCAATTTCGGATGTGCCTATTTTGTGTTGAAGCGCATGGCGGATAAGAACGAAACGAAGTGAGGGAAGAGCCAGCTCTACGATTGAGCTGGCTCTTCTGGTTCATCATGACGGGGATGGCTGCCCGGGTAGTCTCTTTCCAAGCCTTCGTGAAACTCCCGCATTTCATATGTGAAGGCGGAGTGGATTTGTTGTCCCGGTTCCCATGGCGTTGATTTGCCCAACTTTTGATTGTGTGCTGCGCCGTAGGGGCCGTCCGGAAATTCTTCGGGTTGGATTCTTTCGGTTGAGGATGTCATCAATGCTCTCCCCCTTGACTTTAAGATAAGATGGTTTGGGGGAGGATATGCTTGTTAAATCATGGTTGCTAAGAACTGCCGAAGCTCATTGGCTTCTTCTTCGGACAATTGGTAGGCGTGCTCAAGATAGCCGGGCTCATCCAAGTCATCTTGGCCGATGATGGCAAAGCGGTTTGACAATAGGTTGAGCACGAGTAACTTGCCGTAAAAACGGTCGGTCATTGTGATCGCCAAATCAAACCGGCTTGTCTCTCCCATGAAGCTGACAAACCGGGTTCGGGTTTCTTTGGTGTCATCATATAAAAACATCCAATCATTAGACATTGCGATAAACCCCTTTAGAAGCATTTTCCTCCATTATAGCGGCTGTCGCTACGACCTGAAAGCGCGGGTGTCTAGCGAAGGCACCCGGATGCGGCAAGGAAAATGGCTTGGGGCTTTGACGCCGCGCCTTTTTCACTCGAAAAACATTTTTAATCAACCACAAGAATCATTTATAAGAGACCGAAAAAACGCGATTTTTTCTGCCGGCGTGGCAATAAGCCATACTCGCTCGTCGCGGCAGTCAGGCGTTGGGTGAACGAGACATTGCGTAGTTCAATCCGCAATTGATCCTGTTTTTTGCGGACTTCGTCAAACATTTGTTGTACTTCGTTGGCCGAGATGGAATCATAGCTGACGGTCAACACTTTCTGCTCCATGCCCTCTAAGGATTCAAACAAGTCGGTCATGTGGTTTTCCATGCGTTCCATTCGCTCATACAATTCCTCAACCAACCCTCCCACGTTGTCAATGGTTTCCAGCAGGTGTTGAAACATTTTTTCCGTGGTTTCCGAATTGGGGCTAGGGGAAGCCGCCGGTGCGGCTGGCTGGGGGAGCGAGATTTTCCCTTCAAGGATCAATTCTTCCCGGACTTGCTTTAAGGTTTTATTGGAATCATTTAACCGCTGTTTAATATCAAGCAAACGGGCAAAGCTTTCTTCGGATAAAACATAGTGTCCTCGCTCGTTCCAATTGGGACCGATATATTCTTGAAAGGTATCAATCCAATTGCGGACGGTGCGAGCGTGTATTTTCAAGCGCTCAGCCGCTTCTTTAGTAGAGATACACCCCGCTTGTGCCATCTTTTACCCTCCCATGAATTAGTGTTTTCCTACGATTTCGCCCATTTCCAGCCATTTCCTTCAACTAAGACAAAGGAAGTCATGAGATGACAAAACTAGTGTTGTTGCCTGATAAATAAACATGACCGTCGACGACACGCAACTGAGGGGGAATGGGGATAGCCGGTACCATCTTTTCTGGTTTATCACGTGTAACAAGCCGCGCTGGGCTTGGTACACGTTGTTTAAACTACTCGATTCATTCACGGCGATGTTGTCACCGTGGGTCAAATATTTTTCATCGCCAGCCTGTCATGATGATGTCACAGGTTGTCCAGCTTTGGCCCTTTCGACGGGGAAGCCTGTTAGAGGCCGGCGTGCCGCCCTGATGTAATGGTTTTCATTTGTTCCGGGCATGGCTTATAATTCTATATGAATGTCAAGAAAACGGCATTTTCCAAATTAGGGGGATCAAATAAATGGTGTATGATGTAAATGTAAAGCAAATAAAGAATCAACTTAATTATTTGGCACAATGCCAAGAAGTTTTGCGACGCATCCATCCGGAATCGACCGGCCTTACAGAAAAATTCGCGGTTGAGCGCGCCCTGCACCTGGCGGTGGAGTGCATGATCGACATTGGTAGCGTGATGATAGATGGATTTATTATGCGGGACCCAGGCGGATATTTGGATATTGTAGATATTTTATTGGACGAAACGGTCATCTCAACAAATGTGGCAAATAAGTTGAAAAATCATGTGCAACTTCGTGAGCGACTTGTGCGTTATTATGATAAGGTCACTTGGACAGAAGTGCGCCCAGTGCTGGAAGATGTGGATTGGTACACTTCATTCAGCGCGCAAGTAGAATCTTATTTGAAACGAGAATTGGGAGCCGATTGTTTGGCATAAATCTCAGAAGAGAGAGAACGAGGAGAAAGGAAGGTGATGCAGGTGAGCGAGGCGGGTTCAACCAGAAAGCAAATCTTGTTGATGTTGAAAATGGAAGGACCGCTGACCGTCGGGGAAATGGCCGAGCGTCTAGGGGTGACAGAAATGGCCGTGCGGCGCCACATCAATACTTTGGAACGGGATGGGCTAATCCAAGCACGGCTATTGAGACAAGCTATGGGCCGACCAACCAGCCAATACTTTCTGACTGAAAAGTCGGATGAACACTTCCCAAAGAGTTATTCGAACTTTACCATCGATTTATTGCACGATTTAGAAAAAAATTTTGGGTCGGAGCTGGTCGACCAGCTATTCAACAATCGCGAAGAGCGTTTGGCTGAGGCGCATCAAATGGATTTCGCTGGGAAAGATTTTAGTGAAAGAGTGCGCACACTGGCCGAGATTCAAGATCAAAAAGGATATATGGTGAAAGTGGAAGAGCTGCCTGACGGCAGTTATGAGCTGATTGAATACAATTGCCCTATTTTTCAAGTGGCCAACCAATACAACCATGCATGCCAATGCGAGCTCAACTGGTTCGAACGCATGCTGGACGCCCGGGTGGAACGGCCGGAGTGTCAAGCAAAAGGCGGGCAACATTGCGTTTTCCGAATCAAACAGAAAGAGCGGAGCGAAAACGCTACCCTTTCGTGATTGCCTTCCTGCGTTCAATTAGGCATTAGAGGTTTGAGGTGCGGGGTTTGCGACGGATGGCGTACAAATCTTGATAGTAGCGAGATGTTTGCTAGCCCAATGATTAAAAGCGGTGAGGAGGGCCAAGCGGCCATGCCCTCAAGCTCATCGGTGAGGCCCGCTGTCCTACATTCGGCAGCGGAGCCGCTTTTTTTGTTTTCTGCGGCCGCAAAACAACAGATCCAAACATCGCTCCGGATTCGCTTGGGTACCAAGCTTGCGACACGCGACTTGCGTGTCGTTTTTCTTTTCATGTAGCAAATGGTACAATCAATGAGAAATGATCAGGAGGGGACATCATGTCGAATTGGTATGAGAAGAGTTTTGGCGAGGACTATTTGACGGTTTATAAACATCGCAGCAGACAAGATGCCTCCCGAGAAGTGGCGAAGCTTGAAGAATGGCTTCCGTTGCGAAAAAAACAGTTGATCCTTGATTTGTGTTGCGGGATGGGGCGGCACACCATCGCTTTGGCGCGTAAAGGATTCTCTGTGGTGGGGCTGGATCTGTCGTCGACGCTATTGTCCCATGCTGTTAGGGAATCGGAAGGTTTGGCCATTCCCTTTATCCGAGGGGATATGAGAAATTTGCCTTTTGTCGATAATCAGTTTGATGTGGTTCTGAACCTGTTCACTTCATTTGGTTATTTTGAAGAAGATGAGGATAATCTTCAGGTGTTGGGAGAAATCCATCGCATCTTGAAGTCGCAAGGGCATTTTGTGATCGATTTTTTGAATCGGTTTGCGGTGGAACGCTCGTTGGTGCCGCTCAGCGTCAGGGAAGAAGAAAATATCTCCATTCGGGAAGAGCGATGGATTGACGGAGAGTTTGTGTGCAAACATATCACCATCACCGACGAACGGGGAACGAGAGAGTATGAGGAGCGCGTGAAAATGATCGAATATTCACGGCTCCGGCAATGGATGGAGCAAGCTGGCTTACATGTGCAAAAGGCGTATGGCAATTTTGCTGGTGATCCGTATGCTAAGGATAGTGAACGAATGATACTGGTGGGTTGTGTGGACAAATGAGAGATTACCAAGGTTATTTGATAGATCTGGACGGAACGCTGTTCCGTGGCACCGAATTGATCGAGGGTGCCCTTGAATTTATGGAGTGGCTTAACAAACAAGGCATACCATACCTGTACCTGACGAACAATTCGACGCGCACTCCCGAGCAAGTGGCTGAAAAGCTTCGGAAGTTTGGATTTCCGGCGACGGCGGCGCAAGTGTACACTTCGGCCATGGCCGCGGCTCAATATGTCAAAGAGGAGCTGAAGGTGTCGTCGGCGTTTGTGATTGGCGAGGAGGGACTGTTGCAAGCTTTTCAGGATCAGGGCATTGAGTTGACTGCCGAGCGTCCCGCGGCGGTGGTTTCGGGATTGGATCGGTCGTTTACATATGACAAGATGAAAACCGCATGTTTGAGCATTCGTGCTGGAGCGGCTTTCATCGGGACAAATGCCGACCGGGCTTTGCCGACGGAAGCGGGCCTGTTCCCAGGTAGCGGATCGCTGGCGATGGCGATTGGTTATGCGACGGGGATTGAGCCGACATTCATCGGCAAACCGGAACCGATCATTATGCGGTACGCTTTGCAAGCGCTTGGTGTGCCACCAGAACGGGTGTTGATGGTTGGTGACAACCTAGAAACCGATATCTTGGCGGGTGCACGAAGTGGAATTGACACACTGTTGGTGTATACAGGTATTACTACCCGGGAGATGGCGCAGAATTCGTCGGTGCGGGCTACTTTTGAAGTGACAGATCTTCGCGAATGGATCAAAACATAAACATGAAAAAGGGGAGTAAGGGATGAATCATCAATGGGGAGACATCTATCAGGTTACGTTGCCGCTGCCATTTGCTTTGCGAATGATTAATGCGTATGTCATCAAAGGATCGTCTGGGGTGGCTTTAGTAGACGCTGGCTTAAATATCGACATGGATGTGCAGGCTTGGCAAGAGGCGCAAGCCGCAGCCGATTGGAAGTGGGCGGATGTGGAGAAAATTGTCTTGACCCATTACCACCCTGATCATTATGGGTTAGCGGGGACATTGCAACAGTGGACGGGGGCCCCTGTCTATCTGTCCCGGATCGACCATGAGCAAGCGCAACTTTTCTTTGGAAGAAAGAGCCAAATGCCGGAAACGATGAAATCGTTTTTCGCGTTTCATGGGTTGCCGGATGCATGGGTTGCCCAGATCCCAGCGCATCTGCGCAGTTTCCATCCATGGGTGGAGCCCCATCCGCAGGTGACTTTGCTGGAACCGGGAGAAACGATCCGCATGGGGGATGTGGAATATGAGGTTCTGCATACGCCAGGTCATGCCGACGGCCATCTCAGCTTCTATGACCCTAATCGGAAATGGCTGATCGGTGGAGATTTCTTGTTGCCGAAGATCACCCCCAACATCAGCTTGTGGCCGGAATGCCATCCCAATCCCCTCGACAATTATCTGACCACGCTCGCGCGGATGAAAGAGCTGGAAGTAAGCAGGGTGTTTCCTTCGCACGGGCCGGTGTTTGATCATTACGTCGAACGGATCGAAATGTTGGAGAAGCATCATGCTGACCGCTTGCGCGAAATGAAAGCGTTTGTGGTGGAAAAGGCGGGTGCCACGGCGTTTGAGGTGTGCCAACATCAGTTTGGCTCCAACCATAACATTCACAACCTCCGGTTCGCTCTGTCGGAGACGTTGGCGCATTTGGAGTATTTGCGAATCCGGGGTGAACTCTCGGTTGAGGAACGAGACGGGATCGCCTATTATATGGCGTGTGCCGCATAAGCGGGTTAATTGCTTATTGCAAAGAAAAGACCTGATCCGATCAGGTCTTTATTTTTCTTGTGCGCATTTTCGATTGTGGGCCAGGCGGGCGGCTGCGGAAGCGGCGATCGCCCCGACGAGGTCATCAAGGAAGGTGTGGATTTTCCCGCTTTGCTTATTGTTGAGCCGGGCGAGAACTCCCGGTTTCACGCGGTCAATAAACCCGTAATTGGTTAAGCCGATGCTTCCATATACATTTAATATAGCGACCGATAAAATCTCGTCCACTCCGTACAAGCTTTCATCGTGCAAGATCAATTTTTGCAAAGGGCCTTCCAACAAATTTTTTTCGGCCAGTACATCGAGCTGGATTCCCGTCATCACGGCGTTTTGGACTTCGCGTTTGTGTAGCACCTGTTGGATATGACTAAGGCACTCCTCCAGGGTGATGTCTGGATAGTAATCTTTTTGCAGATACATAGTCAGTTCCGCTATCTCTTCCAACTCAACCCCTCGCTCTTTGATCAGGTTCAGGGTAAAGTCGTAAATCTCTTTTTCTGAACAGGGCTGCGCGGTGTTTTTTCTCATGGCAAGTTCACCTTCCAAACCATCATTTATATAAAAAGTGTTATATACAACAAGAAAACATCGAACTTTTGTTTATTCTTAACCATACAAGAAATAATTATGTTGTATAAAGAGAAAGGATGAGTCCTGATGAGTGAAGAGAGAGTTGCCCTTATCGCGGGGAGTTCAAGCGGATTAGGAAGCATGATCGCCCGCACACTGGCGGCGGCGGGGTGGCATCTGTGCCTAAACAGCCGCCGCGAAGGGGATAAAATCAGCAAACTGCGGGCGGAATGCGAGGCGTATGGCGTCCGGGCGTTTATCAGCGCGGGTGATGTGAAGAACCGGACCGAGATCGAGCGGGTGGTGGAGGAGACGATGGCGCGGTTTGGGCGAGTGGATGCCCTAATACACACCGTGGGCCCCTTCATCCGTGAGCGGAAATGGTTTGTGGAACACTCCCCGGAGGAGATCGAGGACCTGATCGGGGGCAACTTGTTGAGCGCCATGTGGTCGACAAGAGCCGTTTTGCCGCATATGCGCCAGGCCGGATGGGGGCGCATCATATTGTTTGGGTTTGGACGCGCGATGGAAGCGCCGGCTTGGCCGGATCGCTCTGTCTATGCCGCCGCCAAAACGGGATTAGTATCCTTTACCAAATCTTTGGCTGTTGAGGAAGCGCCGTTTGGCATTACTGTCAATATGATTTGTCCGGGCGACATCGTCGGTGAGAAGAAAGAGATGACCATCATCGAAGCGGCTGCGCTTACTGATAAGGAAACACCGCGAGGGCGGCCGGGCTCCGGCGAAGATGTGGCCAAGGCTGTCCAATTCTTGCTCCAAGAATCGTCTGACTTTGTGACTGGCAACATGATCCAAGTGACGGGCGGGCTGGATGTAATTCATCCTGTTTCTAAACGCAACCAGCCATAAACGTCGGATGGGCAATTGTCTTTGGCAGATTCCTATCTGTCCAAGTTACATAAGATACCGATGCCCTAGGCAACATTCCCACACCGGGCACATATCATGGATTGACGAGAGGTGAGGGAGTGTGTCTGCAAACTGGATCACAAAACTGGCAGAATTGACTGGTGAAGAGAGATTGCTCGACCTATTGAACCATCATTATGATCTGAAAGTAACGCGAGCCCATCCTGTGGGTGGGGTATTGAAACTGGTGACCGACCGTGGCGCGTATGTGTTGAAACGGGTGCGTATGAAGGAGCAAGACCGGTGGGAGTTGGTGGATGAGGCGGCCGCCTATCTGAAGAAAGTTGACAGGGATGTGGCTATTCTGGCTAAGCCAGTTCGCACAAAAAAGGGGCGGTTGCAGATTGATGGCTATCGCTTTCGCTATGTCTTGCTACCTTGGATTGACGGGGATGCCGCCCGATTGCGTGACAAGGAAGACTGGATGCGGGTGGCCCGGCATGTGAGCCGGGTGCACCAGGCGTCGAAAGGCTTCAACCCGACCGGGAAACACGAGGATTATGAGTGGATCGGCCAGTGGCAAGACCGGTGGGAGAAGGATTTGCAACATCTGAACATCTTTCAGACTGCGGCCAAGTGGACGGTGCAACCCAATGAGTTAGACCGGGTTTGGCTCGACATTTCCCGATACACGATCGGGATGATGGAAAATTTGTTGCAGTATTATGATAAGATTGGCGGCGACAAGTTGGCGGCCGAATCGAGCGCGCAAGGGAAGATATGCCACAAACGGTTGCGCCAGGCCAACATCTTAGAAACCGCCAAAGGTACGCTGCACCTAATTGATTGGAATGAAATGGCATTGGACATCAGGGCGACAGATGTGGCTCAACTTCTCCTTTACGCATATGGCCGCACGGGAAGTCGGGAAATCGTGGAAGCGGTGTTAGAAGGGTATCAAACGGTGAGCAAGTGCTCGCAAGAAGAATTTGCGTTGATTTACGCGAGGCTCTTATATCCTGAGCGGTTAATTCACTTATTGGAGAACACTTACCTGAATCAGACCCTGTCCATGGAGGATGCCGCTCAACGCGTGCAACCCTTGTTGCAGATGGAGGAAAAGAAATTGGGCCTGATGCAGATGTATCATTCTGTTGTAAAAGAAAAAATGGGATTCACCATCCCGCAATTAGATTGGATAAGAAATGAAATCTAACCCATTTAAATGGGTTGTTTTCTTTTCAGTTTTAAATTCCTATAATATAAAGTATTAGGACATCAAGGGTAAAGGAGAAGTAGGTTGTGCGGATTTTTCGATTTAATACCCATTTAGTGCAGCGTATAGATAAATTCGATAGCCATAATGCGTTTGTCAATCCTGTTTTGAGCACCAACGGTTTTGTCCAAGTCGGGTGTTTTTTTGTGCAACCGTCCGGCTTGATCGGATTGCACCCCGCGGTGGCGAATCGATTGTTCATCGTTGTCCAAGGAAAAGGGTGGGTGCGAAGCGACGCCTCAGCCCCCGTCTTTGTAGAGATGGGGGATGTAATTTATTGGGAAGAAGGCGAGTGGCATGAAGTGGGATCAGATGACGGAATGATGGCTTTTGTGGTTGAAGGGAAAACAGTCAATCCAGGCAAATTTTCTTTGGTTGCTCAAAAGTAAGCTCAGATTTCCTCTCAAATGGCCCATAGCTGTCTAAATCTTCGCAATCAGTTTTCCATTTCTACTAGAGCGTGTCTGATGAATAGGCCAGCGGCTCCAAAACTATTTTCTCATTCGCTTCACTTGTGCATCGGCGCTCCTCGAGAAAAGGTTTTTCCGGCGCTTCTTCCCTACCAACTTGATTCGCCAGACACGCCCTAGGGAAGAGGAGCCGGCTTGACTTTGGACAGGTCTCTTGGGGCGTGTCTGTGCTTTTGTGTTAACACATATAAGGCGGTGCCTCTCTCGATAAACACCGAGGAACGAGGTCTTTCCACTGCAGGACATGCCCTGGTTCGACGTGCCAATCTAAGTAGAAAACTTCATCTGGTGAAAGCATAAGGGTGACCAACGTTCTAAAAAAGCATGCTTCTTTGTTCACGTAATTGCCAAAAAGAGAAGTTATCACTCCTCGCCCCGGCTTAAGATGTTTGTATATTTATTCAAGCCGACTAAAATTAAAATATAAAATCAATAATTATTAAATCATTCGAAAAATAGGTGTATTCGACTAGGTGCGTTGGGTTAAACATGGTCAAAAGAAAAGGGTTTTTCGACCCAAAGAAAAGAGGGAATCAGATGAAAACCGTGACCGTCGCATTTTGTACAGCCAGCTTGCTTGACGGGGCCATTGATGCGTACAATCAATTAAAAGGCCGGCAATATCCCAACATGACCATGCGCGCCGAAGCTTGTTTGGGATATTGCGGCCGATGCGCCAACACTTTCTTCGCTTTGGTGAACAAAGAAGTGGTGGAAGGCGCCACGTCAGAGGAATTGCTTGCCAAAATCATGGATCGGATCTCTGATCAGGATTAGACAGTATAAAGCAAAAGCAGGGAGAGCCCGATAAAAAAGATCCCGAGCATCATGGATACGGCGATCACGATCGGCATCCAGGCATGGGTTTTGTTCTGGCCAACCGTGATCTCTTTTTCGCGATTTATGTCACTAGAGCCGGCTGGAAAGAGCCAGCTGTTGAACTTTTTGAAATTGGCCGCAAACGATTGAAAAAAACCTCCACGCACCACGAACAGCGAAGCGGACACGATGAGCCAGCCGACGCCCAGCAAGAAGGCGTGGTCAATCCAGGCCATACGCTCCGCTTGTGCTGTGAATCTCAGCAATCCCAAGCCCAGGACAATCCCGATCAGTGTTAGGATAAATGGGTTATTTACTCGCAATGTGATTCTCCTTTGTCATCGCTGAAGTATGAATGAACTGTGAAACATATGACGCTTAACATTTATTATTAGAATATAATCTTTCCTATTACAACTGATTCATTTATAATATACAAGTCAAAAACGAGTTATTCCATTAGTTAACGTAATAATCTGACAAGATTCAACCAGCTAGGGCATGTTTGGCAATAGAAGTTGGTGGGTAGAAGCGATGGACCAGGTGCGTGTCTGGTCACGCGCGAAGCGAGAAAACAGTTTTGGAGCTACTAGCCTATTCACCAGACATGCCCTCGTTTGATAAAGGGGGGCTTAGCGCTGATGTGGAAAAAATGGAATGGGATTGTGGGGATGATCCTCTCCGCCAGTGTGATCTTTGCCGGATGCGGTGTGAGCAATAATCAACAAGAAGGTTCTTCACTAAGTGATAATCAGATCTTGCGCATGAGTGACACCGGTGAGCTGACCACGCTGGACAACACGCAAGCGAAAGACGTACCAACCATGAGCGTGTTGAACAATGTACAAGAAGGACTCATGCGTTTGGGCAAAGAGAAAAAACCGGAAGAGGGAATGGCAACCAGCTACGACATCAGTGAAGACAAGAAGGTGTACACGTTTTATCTTCATGAAGATGCCAAGTGGAGCGACGGCAAGCCCGTTACAGCGTATGACTTTGAATATGGGTGGAAGCGGGCCCTGGATCCGAAAACCAAATCGGAATACGCATATATCTTGTTCCCGATCAAAAATGCCGCGCGTTTTAACAGTGGACAAGCAAGTGCTGATGAAGTGGGCGTGAAAGCGAAAGATGATCGCACACTGGTCGTTACACTCGAAAAACCCACGCTTAACTTTATCAATATGACAACACATGTGGAATACCTGCCTCAGCGAAAAGACATTGTTGAAAAATATAAAGAGAATTACGGTCTCAAACCGGAATACATGGTTTATAACGGGCCGTTTGTCGTATCCAGTTGGACTCAGCAAAAAGTTGAGTTGGTCAAAAATGAGAAATACTTGGATAAGAACGCTGTCAGCTTGACTAAAGTGGACATCCACATCATCAAAGATGTGGCACAAGGCATCAACTTGTACAATTCCAACCAATTGGACACTGCTTTATTGAACCAGGCTTTTGTGGACGCCTTCAAGCAAACGCCTGACTACTTAGAAGTTAAAGAGGCTTCGACCGTATTTATCATGCTGAACCAAAAGCATCCTTTTTTCCGAAATGAAAAGATCCGCAAAGCGATTACGCTCGCACTGGACCGCGAAGAAATGGTGCAAATCATGAAAGACGGTTCATTACCGGCTGGAGCGTTGATTCCTCCTACGTTGTCGGGTGAAGGTATCAATTCATTCCGCGTCAACGGGGAAATCGTCAAACCGGATGTGGCAAAAGCAAAGGAGCTGTTTAAACAAGGGCTGAGCGAATTGAATCTTTCCGCTCCGCCGAACAATGTGGTCATGGTTAGTTATGATTCGACTGCCAAACGGGATGTTGCCGTGAATATCAAAGATCAGCTCAGAAAAAAATTGGGCTGGGACATCAAACTGGACGCTCCCACGTGGAAAATCCATGTAGATCGCTTAAGCCGTGGCGATTATGATATGGGGATGCTGACTTGGACTGCGGATTATGATGATCCGATCAGCCATTTTGAGATTTGGCAGTCAAATAATCCAATGAACTTTTCTGGATTTAAAAACGCGAAATATGACCAGTTGATTGAGCAGGCCAAGAATACGACGGACGCCAAGCAGCAATTTAAAATCTTACTTGAGGCTGAAAAAATTCTTACAGATGTGCAAGGTGAAGGGCAAGCGGGATTTGTTCCTCTGTTTTATTCATCAAAGGCATATATCCAGAAGCCTAAGGTGAAAGACTTATATCGTCACGCGACTGGCGCAAGTTATACATTGAAATGGGCGTATATTGTTAAAGACAAGAAATAGGCACGTTTTACTAGTGTTTTTCGGTTTTGTCAATAGCAAAAGGCGGATTCTCTTAAGAGAATCCGCCTTTTGCTATTGACATGCTTCCATGTATTTTTCCAAAACATAACTCTTTACAAATACATGAATTATGAGTTAAATATAATTATGTGGTGGATTCGCAAGTTAATGCAGGAGATCAAATTGTTCGAAATTTAAGGGTACTTATGTTCGTGACTGTGGCGCAATCTACATAGATGAGCGACTCTCACTGACGAATTATGTGAAACCTTTTTATTTTTTTTACTTTTTTCCAAATTTAGGGTTTAAGACCGCTTTGGTCTAAACTATATATTTTTTTAATCATAAAAAAAGGGGGCAATCGAATGAGCAAGGGATTTAAGTTCTCGTCGGTATTCGCAGTGTTGCTCGCGCTATCATTGGTCTTATCTGCTTGTAACTTTGGAAGCAATAGCGGATCAGATGACGGGCAAACGCTTAACTTGATCGAATTGCAAGAGCCGCCAAGCTTGGACAGTGCAAAAGCGACTGACTCCGTATCCTTTACCATTTTGGATAACGTCTTGGAAGGTTTGTACCGTGCAGATGGCAAGGATCAGCCGGTGTTAGCTATGGCTGCCGAAGAACCGAAAGTAAGCGATGACCAAAAAACTTGGACCTTCAAGATCCGCGATGCGAAGTGGAGCGATGGCAAGCCAGTCACTGCCAAGGACTTCGAATATTCTTGGAAGCGTGTGCTGGATCCCAAAACGGCTTCCGAGTATGTGCAAATGATGTACGTGCTTGAAAACGCTGAAGAATACAACACCGGCAAAGCGAAAGTGGAAGATGTCGGCGTGAAAGCCCTCGACGACAAAACACTGGAAGTGAAGCTGAAAACGGCGATCCCGTACTTTAAAGCTCTCTTAACATTCCCAACTTTCTTGCCGCAACGCCAAGACATCGTTGAGAAGTATGGCGACAAATATGCGTTGGAAGCGAAGAACATGGTGTACAACGGCGCCTTTGTCCTGTCTGATTGGAAACACGAAAAGAGCTTCCAATACAAGAAAAACGATTTGTATTGGGACAAAGCAAATGTGAAGTTGAACACCGTTAACGTCAACATCGTGAAAGACAGCGCGCAAGCGATCAACTTGTATGAAACAGGCAAAACGGACTTCGCCTACTTGGGTGCAGAATTCTTAGATAAGTACAAAAGTAGCAAAGAAAAATTTGTTATTGAAGAGTCTAGCGTTTGGTATCTTGAGTTCAACCAAAGAGAAAAAGAGTTCTTCAAAAACCAAAAAATTCGCCAAGCGTTCAGCTTAGCAATTGATCGTCAAAAACTGATTGACAGCGTCTTGAAAAACGGTTCTACTTTGCCAAGTGGCTTTGTACATTCTGCAATTTACGCCACTCCGGATAAAAAATACCGTGACATTGTGAAATACGACTTCCCGTTTGATCCGGCAAAAGCAAAACAACTCTTGGCCGAGGGATTAAAAGAAATCGGTATGGACAAAGCTCCAACGGTTGAATTGCTGACGGATGACACCACCAAGGCAAAACGCCAAGCCGAGTTCTTTAAAGAGCAGTTCCGTGTGAACTTGGGTGTAAATGTGGAAATCGCTTCCGTTACCTTCAAAGAGCGCTTAAACCGCGGTAAAAACGGTAAGTTTGACATCGTGATTGGTGGTTGGAGCGCGGACTACAACGATCCGCTCACTTACCTGACCATCATGAAATCGGATGAAAGCTACAACCGTGGTAAATGGAAAAACGATGAGTATGACAAATTGATCAGAGCGGCCACAGTTAATGAAAACTACGAAGAGCGCTTGGAACAACTGAAGCAAGCGGAAAAAATCCTGATGGATGAAACGGGTATTGCGATGTTGTACTTCCGTAACCAATTGGGATTGAAAAAAGATTATGTGAAAAACTGGCCATGGCGCGTCATTGGTGCTCAATACAGCCTCAAAGAGGTGTCCATTGAGGGCAAGAAATAATTGCGCGCTAAAGGTTTGAATGAACGAAGGTATATGTCCGCATGCGGACATATACCTTCATCCTTGCTTATTGGAGATTGACGAAAGGATGTGAGTTGCGTGCTAAGGTATACGTTAAAACGCTTAGGTTACATGGTTGTCACGTTGTGGTTAATCATTACCATCACCTTCTTTATCATGCATCTGTTGCCGGGAACTCCCCTAAAAAATGAAGAGAAAATCCCGCCGCAAGTCAGGGAGCAAATCTTGGAACAATACGGGCTAAAAGATCCACTGCCTGTGCAATATGTAAAGTTTATGGGCAATCTCCTTCAAGGGGATTTGGGCAAATCGATGACGCTTGATGGCCGTAATGTGGCCGATTTTATTGTGGAAGGGTTTCCTGTATCCGCATTTGTGGGAACACAAGCGGTGATTTTCGGCACGTTGATCGGCTTGTTGCTTGGCACGATTGCCGGACTGAACCGAGGTAAGCTGGTTGACAACGCGGCTATTATTGTTGCCGTACTCGGTGTGTCCGTCCCCAGCTTTGTTATGGGTGGATTTTTATCTTACTTTGTCGGTGTGAAGTTGCAGTGGTTGCCGACTGGCTTATGGGAATCATATGAATCGTCTATCCTCCCGTCGTTAGCGCTATCATTTGGGGTCATCGCCCAGATCTCCCGTTATGTCCGCACGGAGATGGTGGAAGTGCTGGATCAGGACTACATGAAAACGGCGAAAGCGAAAGGGCTGAACCGTTCGACCGTCATTATCCGCCATGCATTGCGCAACGCGTTGATTCCTGCGGTGACCGTACTCGGACCGCTTGCGGTGAACATCATCACCGGGTCCCTCGTCATCGAGCAAATCTTCGCCTTGCCAGGCCTGGGCAAATTCTTTGTGCAATCGATTCAGCAAAATGACTATACCATGATCATGGGTGTGACCGTTTTCTATAGTGCACTCATCATCATTGTTATTTTCTTGGTGGACCTGCTGTACGGATTGATCGATCCGCGCATTCGCATTTCTGGGGCAAAGGAGTGATTGGAAGATGGAAAAGGCAAAAAATTTAAGTCCTGATTTATTTAAACCGGCGCAGATTGAAAAAAAAGAACAAGACGCCTTATCGAGAAAGTCGGTCGGCTATTGGCAAGATGTATGGGGCCGCTTCCGCTCCAACCTCGGTGCGGTGCTGGGATTGTCCTTGATTGTCCTTACCCTGTTATTAGCTATTTTTGGTCCATTGGCCAACAACTATGACTGGCAAACGCAAATGCTGGATGTCGCGAACAAAGAGAGTTTTTCGGACCATTATTTTGGAACGGACCACTTAGGCCGCGACCTGTGGCAACGCGTATGGTACGGGGCGAAAATTTCTTTGACCATTGCTTTCCTAGCGGCATTTTTGGATGTGGTGATCGGGGTCACATTTGGAGGAATATCTGGTTACTTTGGTGGCCGCGTAGATATGGTCATGCAGCGGATTCTTGAAGTCATGTACTCCATTCCAAACCTGATTGTGATCATTCTGATGTTATTAATTTTTGATCCGGGCATTATCCCCGTGGCGATCGCGATGGCGATTACCGGTTGGGTGCCGATGGCACGCGTGGTGCGGGCGCAGGTGATGAAACTGAAATCACAAGAATACGTGTTGGCGGCGCGCACCTTGGGAGCGAGCCATGCGCGCATCTTGCTGAAACACCTGATTCCCAACGTGATGGGCCCCATCATTATCGCTGTTACCTTTGCGATTCCATCCGCGATTTTCTTTGAAGCCTTTTTGGCCTTTATCGGATTGGGGATTCGCCCACCAGAAGCGAGTTTGGGTGTACTGATTAACGATGCGTCTACCTATCTACAGATTTTCCCATATCAATTGATCTACCCGTCGGTGGTTCTGTCCATCATCATTTTGTCGTTTAATCTATTGGGTGATGGATTGAGAGACGCACTAGATCCAAGAATGCGGAAATAGGGGGGAATCGATGATGAGCAAAATTTTGGAAGTCAAAGACTTGCATGTGTCTTTTAAAACATATAAAGGGGAAGTCAAAGCAGTTCGCGGCGTTGATTTCCATTTGAACAAAGGGGAAACCATCGCGATTGTAGGTGAGTCAGGTTGCGGGAAGAGTGTGACGTCGCAGACGATTATGCGGCTAATCCCCAATCCGCCAGGGGTGATCAAACAGGGGGAAATCATTTTTGAAGGCACTGATTTGACCAAAGCGTCAGAAAAGCAGATGGAGAAAATCCGGGGTTCGGAGATTTCGATGATTTTCCAAGATCCGATGACCTCCTTAAACCCGACGTTGACGATTGGCACGCAGATCATGGAAGGGTTGATCAAACACCAGAAGCTAGACAAAAAGACGGCGCGGGAAAAAGCGATTGAAATGTTGCGCCTGGTAGGAATCCCTTCGCCTGAATCACGATTGGACCAATACCCACACCAATTTTCCGGTGGGATGAGGCAACGGGCTATGATCGCGATTGCGTTGGCTTGCCAACCGAAGGTGTTGATCGCGGACGAACCAACAACGGCGCTGGATGTGACGATTCAAGCGCAAATCATTGACTTGATGAAAGCTCTGCAAGAGAAAACGGGTACTTCCATTATCCTGATCACCCATGATCTCGGGGTGGTGGCTGATATCGCCGACCGCGTTGTTGTCATGTATGCTGGCAAAGTAGTGGAAAGCGGCAAACTGGAAGAGATTTTCTACCAACCTAAACATCCGTACACATGGGGATTGTTGGGTTCCATGCCGCGTTTGGACTTGTCCCGCGACCAAGAATTGCTACCGATTATGGGGACGCCGCCAAACTTGCTCGATCCACCCAAAGGATGCCCTTTTGCGGCCCGGTGCCAACATGCGATGAGTATTTGTACGCAAGAAATGCCCGAGCTGGATGAGGTGTCTTCCACACACCAGGTGGCATGTTGGTTACAACATCCGATGGCGCCTGAAGTCAAACCGCCAACGGCTGCAGTAGGAGGGGAGTAAGATGAGTAAAAACAAAGAAGTGATCTTGTCCGTTAAAGAACTCAAAAAGCATTTTGATGTGGGCGGCGGCCAAATCGTCAAAGCGGTCGACGGGGTCAGCTTTGATATCTACCGTGGCGAAACACTCGGCTTGGTGGGTGAATCGGGGTGCGGCAAATCGACCATCGGCCGAACCTTGATCAGATTGTACAATCCGACGTCTGGTAGCGTCACTTTCAAAGGTGTCAATGTGAATGACTTAAAAGGCCCGGAGCTGAAGAAATTCAACCGCGAAATGCAGATGATTTTCCAAGATCCATACGCGTCCCTCAACCCGCGGATGAACGTGTTGGACATCATCGCCGAGGGTATCGACATCCATGGTTTGGCGACAGGGGAAGAGCGCCGCAAACGGGTTGTAGAGCTGTTGGAAACAGTCGGTTTGAATGCCGATCATGCCGAACGGTTTCCGCATGAGTTTAGCGGCGGCCAGCGCCAGCGGATCGGGATCGCCCGTGCGTTGGCGGTGGAACCAGACTTCATCATCGCCGACGAACCGATCTCCGCGTTGGATGTGTCGATCCAAGCGCAAGTGGTCAATCTGATGCGCCGTCTGCAAAAAGAAAAAGGGTTAACCTACCTCTTTATCGCGCATGATTTGTCAATGGTGAAATACATTTCAGACCGCGTCGGCGTGATGTACTTGGGTAGCATGGTTGAATTGGCGGATAGTGACGCACTCTATGATGAACCGTTGCACCCTTACACCGAGGCATTGTTGTCGGCGGTGCCGATTCCCGATCCAGAAGTGGCCAAAACGCGGGAACGCATTATTTTGGAAGGGGATGTACCAAGCCCCATCAACCCGCCGAGCGGTTGCCGCTTCCGTACACGTTGTCCCAAAGCGATGGACATCTGCGCCACGGCGGTACCAGAGTGGAAAGAAGCGAAACCTAACCACTTTGTCGCATGCCATTTATATAACGAATGATCTATTGAAGCCCGGACAGTTAGAGGTCCGGGCTGTTTCATTTTATGAGCTTGAGAAAATGCGCCAAATTTCTTGCGCAGCTAGCAACACAAACAGAAGCACACCAGCCAACAACATCAGATTGGTTAACCACCGGTTGCGATAAGCCGCGTCCAGTTGCTTGGCGTTGAGCAGGAATAAGAGCGTGATGGCTAGAAAAGGCATGAACAGTGCCCCTAGCACACCATACAGAATGACGAGACTGACGGGTTTTCCCCAGAATAGTAGGAGCATAGGCGGAAAGGTGAGCCAAGCGACATAAAAGCGGTAAGTGGGTGAGGTGGTGCTAATCGGGGTGGTGTCTGGTTCACGTTTAATTTGGCGCATCCAGTCGGCGAAAAGGTAGGAGACGCCATTCCACACCCCTAGCACGGATGTGAAAGAAGCGGACCAAAAGCCGAGCAGGAATAACCAGCGAACGGGAGTGCCAAACTTGTCGCCCAACATCTGGGCCAAGGTGATCAGCCCTTTTTCATCTTGGATGACGATGCCGGAGCCATAGAGGAATTCTGCACCCACAATAAGTAACGACAAGGTGAAAATGGCCGTCAACGCATAGGCTAAGCCCGAATCGAGACGCATGACTGACAGCCAAGCCGGGCTGGACCAGCGTTTTTCTTTGATCCAGTAGCCATAAGAGGCCATGGTGATGGAACCGCCCACCCCGCCGATCAGACCGAGTACAAAGATAAAAGAACCATCGGGAGCGTTAGGAATGAGACCTGAAAAGATTTTCGTCCAATCGGGGAAGATCAGCACTGCCGATCCAACCACGGTTACAAACATCAACCCAGTCAAAGCGGTCATCACTCGTTCAAACAATTGATAACGGCCTAGAAAGATGAGGACGAACGCAAGCAAGCTGTGCACGATGGCCCATGTGTTGAGCGATAGTTGTGGAAACATCGCCGTCGCAGCCAGAGCGGTGGAGGTGGGGCCAGCAGCGCCATAGATGAAGCCCCATATCATGAGGTAAGCACCGAAATATACGAGCGTCCAGCGGCCAAGGGTGCGCCAACCCTGCAAAAGCGTTTGCCCTGAGACCAAATGGTAGCGACCAACCCCTTCATTCAGCGTGTATTTCAACAGAGAACCTAGCAGAATTGCCCAGATGAAGGCAACGCCATAATTCGTTCCGGCAACGAGAGCGGCGATCAGGTCGCCCGCGCCTACACCGGTGGCGGCCGCAATCAGTCCGGGACCGAGTAGGGGCAGTTTCTCCTTCAATGAGGAAGGGGGAAGTGGTGCATGCATGGCATGTCCCTCCTAATGATCTGAGTTGTGGAAAAATGTGACCGACAATTTTGCCGTTCACAGGGACTTTTATCTCATTGTAGCAAACGGGCACCCACTGTTAAACGCACTATTCGGAAAAAACGCACGATTTAAAATGATACCTATCAATTATTTTCCTTTTTATGTAAAATAAGAAAAACCCCTCTAACGCGTAGAGGGTTTTTGGTCTTAGAGAACTTGTTCTACTTCGCGCACTTCTGGAATTTCTTCCATCAACGCGCGCTCAATGCCGGCTTTCAGCGTGATTGTCGAGCTTGGGCAGCTGCCACAAGCGCCAAGCAGACGAACGCGGACGATGCCATCATCGGAAATTTCCACCAATTCTACGTCACCGCCGTCGCGCTGAATGTACGGACGCAATTTATCTAATACTTCTTGTACACGCTCTTGTACGTTCATGGTAAACAAACAACCCCTTTCCCATATAGATGGGTTCACTCAATAAAGCAGGTGAATCACATTCATTGTAGGTTACTTTCTTAACAAAATCAATGTCCATTTGGCATGCCTTTGTCAGTCGGGGCGAAACGGGATGTTCCGAAGTCGATCTTTTTAGTTGACATGTTTCTTGTTAAGATGAGTATATCGTCCTATATATTATGAGGATGACAATGTATGGAAGAAGGGGATTGACCGGCGCGCTTGCAGCCTAGCTTCGGCTTAACAGCTGAAACGCTCCCCATGCCTAGGTTGGACCGCGTGTCGTGATAAATCGATCCACCATCTTTCTGTATCATTTGGTTAAAGGGGCAACTCCTATGAAAAAAAAGATTGTTGACGATATTAGAGAGTTGATTGGCCACACACCGATGATCCGTTTGCATCGCATGGGGTTGGCCGAAGGGGTCGAGCTGTATGCCAAACTGGAGTATTTCAATCCTGGAGGCAGTGTCAAAGACCGCTTGGGCATGGGCCTGATCCGGGATGGGGAACGGAGCGGACGGCTTAAGCCGGGCGGTACGATCGTTGAGCCGACAGCGGGAAACACAGGCATCGGCTTGGCCTTGGCAGCAGTTGGCACTGGTTATCGCGTGATTTTTGTCGTGCCGGAGAAGTTTTCGGAGGAGAAGCAGGAGCTGATGCGCGCGCTGGGTGCGGAAGTGGTCAACACGCCGACCGCTGAGGGCATGATCGGAGCGATGAACAAAGCACTGGAATTAACGAAAGAGATTCCCGGGGCTTATTGCCCTCAACAATTTACCAACCCTGCCAACCCACAGACGCATTATGAAACGACAGGGCCGGAGATCTGGGAGCAGATGGACGGCAAAATCGACATCTTCGTCGCCGGGGCTGGTTCTTCGGGTACGTTTATGGGGGTGGCACGCTATCTGAAGGAGAAAAACCCGGACATTAAAACGGTGATTGTGGAGCCGGAGGGTTCAATCATCGCTGGTGGGGAGCCTGGCCCGCATAAAACCGAAGGGATTGGGATGGAGATGTTTCCTGAGTATTTCGATTGGAATATGATAGATGAAGTGGTCACTGTATCAGACGAAGACGCGTTTCGGCTGGTGAAGGAATTGGCCGCGAAAGAGGGATTGCTGGTTGGCAGCTCTTCCGGTGCGGCTTGCCATGCGGCGTTAAGTTTGGCGGCAAAGGCACCGGAAGGGGCTCGGATCGTCACGGTCTTTCCTGACAGCAGTGAACGCTATCTTAGCAAAAAAATTTACCAAGGTGGTGTATGAGATGAAGTTGGATACAAAAATGATTCATGGCGGCGTCTTTGGCGACCCTCACACAGGCGCGGTTAGTGTGCCGATCTATCAAGTGTCGACCTACAAACAAAAAAGAGTAGGAGAACATGCGGGTTATGAGTACTCGCGCACAGGAAACCCCACTCGAGCTGCTTTGGAGACGTTGATCGCTGATCTGGAAAACGGAGCGAGAGGCTTGGCTTTCTCGTCGGGCATGGCGGCGATCTCCACTTTCCTGTCTCTCTTTAACACCGGCGACCACTTGATTGTGGGTGACGATGTGTACGGGGGAACGTACCGGGTGATCAGCCGTGTCTTCAACCGGATGGGTCTCAATGTTACCTTCGTGGACACCAGTGATCCGGATGCAGTGCGCGCGGCGCTAAAGCCCAATACGAAGGCGATTTATATGGAAACCCCCAGTAATCCGCTCCTTAAAGTGAGCGATATTGAAGCGTTGTCGCACATTGCGCGGGAAGCGGGCGCTTTGTTGGCCGTGGACAACACGTTCCTCACCCCCTACTGGCAAAACCCGCTTGACCTGGGGGCTGACGTGGTGATACACAGTGCCACCAAGTATTTGGGTGGCCACAGCGATGTGGTAGCTGGCATCATTGTGACCAAAGACGCACAATTGGGGGAAGAGCTGCATTTTCTGCAAAATTCGATCGGCGGCATTCTCGGCCCGCAAGATTCATGGCTATTGATGCGTGGGATTCGCACCCTTGGCTTGCGGATGAAGCAGCATGAACGAAACGCCCACATGCTGGCGACATGGTTAAGCGAGCATGACCGGGTGCAAAAAGTGTACTATCCCGGCCTCGCTCAGCATCCAGGACATGAAGTGGCGGCTAAACAGGCCCGAGGGTTCGGAGGGATCGTCTCCTTTGACGTCGGCAGTGCGGAACTGGCTGACCAAGTCATGGAAAAAGCGCGTTATTTTGTGTTAGCTGAAAGCTTGGGAGCGATCGAGAGTTTGATTTCCGTGCCCGCGCGGATGACGCATGCTTCCATTCCTGCTGAACGGCGACGTGAGCTGGGGATCACCGATGGATTGATCCGCATCTCTGTGGGTGTGGAAGACGGAGAAGATTTGTTGATGGATTTGGAACAGGCTTTATCCTAATCTTCCAGGGGAAAGAGTTGACATCAATGAAAACGATAACCGTATTTGTGTATGGCGCTGAGCAGATTTGCCCCAGTTGCGTCAATTTCCCTTCAGCCAAAGAGACATCGTCTTGGCTGGAAGCGGCATTAAAAAGGAAATACGGTGAACAAGTGGATGTGCGCTACGTGGATATCCATGAACCGGTTGGCTCGGCGGAAACGGTGGCGTTCGCCAAGCGGGTGCTGGATGAAGATCTCTGGTATCCGGTGGTTGTCATCGAAGGAGAGATTGTAGCGGAAGGAAACCCCAAATTGAAAGAAATCTGTCAAAAAATCGAGCGTGTGGGGGTTAAGCAATTAGGTTGAACCCGGAGAAAAAGTTCTGGCATCAGGCCAGAGCTTTTTTATTGTCAACCATAGTTGGAGGCGATCTCCTCTTTGCAAAACGCTGAATGAACACATGCTTAACCATTGGCCTCGATTGATTATATTTTTTAATGGTAAATATTGATGGATTCAAAATCTATTATTGCTTCGAATAAAGAAATACAGGTAGGATAGGTTGTTATTCCTTTATATAGCAGGAGATTCATGATGTAGACAAATTTTAGATGTAGCAACTCTTTTAGAATTCTTTATTATATAAGATGTTGTGGTGTAATACGGATTGATTAACTCTTGAATAGGAGATGAGAAGAATGTGGCTCATCCCCATCTTTATGGGCATTCTTTTATTTTTAGGAATTTGGGAAAAGCGGAAACACCAGAAGAATATTGATTCGATTCCGTTGCGTATCAACATCAACGGGATTCGCGGTAAATCGACGGTTACGCGCTTGATCACCGGGGTGATGGTGGAGGCAGGATACCGCGCAGTCGGCAAGACGACAGGAACGGCGGCGCGCATGATTTATTGGTACAAGGATGAAGAGAAACCGATCAAAAGACGGTTGGAAGGCCCCAACATCCGCGAACAAAAAGTGGTGGTGGCTGAAACGGCCCGGATGGGAGCCAACTGTCTGGTGAGTGAATGTATGGCGGTAAATCCTGACTATCAGATCATTTTCCAAGAAGAGATGTTACAAGCCAATGTTGGGGTGATCGTGAATGTGCTGGAGGACCACATGGATGTGATGGGGCCTACCCTGCGCGAAGTGGCTGACGCCTTTACAGCCACCATCCCATACAACGGCCACTTGATCGTGTCGGACGGGCCATATGTTCCTTTTTTCAAACGCGTGGCAAGGCAACGTAAAACACAAGTACATGTTGCCGATAACTCCCGTATTTCCGAGAAATTTTTACGTCAATTTGATTACATGGTCTTTCCTGAGAACGCCGCTTTGGCGCTAGCGGTTGCAGAGGCGGTGGGGATTGATGAAGAAACGGCATTCCGTGGCATGCTCAACGCGCATCCCGACCCGGGTGCTATGCGGATTCTGCCATTGGAACATAGTGACACACCCTCTTACTTTGTGAATGGATTCGCGGCTAATGACGCGGCTTCCACCTTGAATATTTGGGAGCGGGTCAAAATGCTGGGCTATCCGACGCAAGATCCCATTGTGGTGATGAATTGCCGTCCGGACCGGGTGGATCGCACAGAACAGTTTGCTAGGGATGTGTTGCCGCACATGCAGATAGATACGTTGGTGGTGATTGGCCAAACGACGCAACCGATCGTGGAGGCATATCAGGCGGGTCTCATTAAATGCAACACATTGTTGGATTTGGAAGACCAACCGACGGAAGCGATCATGAAGGCCATCAAGCCGAAGCTACAAAATCGGATGGTGTACGGAGTTGGCAATATCCACGGTTCCGCCGAACCGCTGTGCGAGATTTTTGAGCACATGAATCAGCAAGCGAAAGAAGAGCGAAACCGGGCTTACAAAAAGAAAGAATCCCCCGGGAAAAAGGTCAAAGTTGCGCAAATTGTCAGCTAGGAGGAAGATTTCGTTGTTCGGTTCAGACTTATACATTTCTTTGATTATCGGCGTTGTTCTCAGCCTGCTATATGCAGAAAAAGTGGGCGTCGTGCCTGCGGGCTTGATCGTTCCGGGGTACATGGGCCTCGTGTTCGATCAGCCCATCTTCGTTGGAACGGTATTGCTTATCAGCTTTTTGACGTATTTGATTGTGACGAAAGTGGTGGCGCGGTTCACCATCTTATATGGCCGCCGCAAATTTGCTGCGATGCTCATGGTAGGGATCGGGTTGAAACTGATTTTTGACTTGTTCGCTCCGATGGTTGTTCCTTATGTGCCTTTTGAAATGCAAGAGTTTCGCGGGATTGGAATCATTGTTCCGGGGCTGATCGCCAATACCATCCAAAGGCAGGGATTGGTTCCGACAGTGGGCAGCACGTTGCTACTCAGTGGATGCACGTTCCTGATCATGTTTGTTTATCAATTGTTCTAGGAAGTGAAAGAAATGTTGACCTGGAGGCAAAAACTGCAACGATACATCAAGAAACAAAAGAAAAAAGCCACCGTTCACACCGTGATCGCTACGGTCTTCACGGTGGTGTTGATCAGCGTATTGAATGCTACCGACCGGCCTCAAGAAGTGTCAGTGAAAAAAGATCCCAATAGCGTACTGACCATCTCCATGGTTGGTGATATCATGTTTGGCCGGTATGTCGGCTATGCCATCGTTCCGCGGTTTGGTTATGATCATCTGCTCAAATACGTGAAGCCATATTTTGCGGCATCTGATTATGTGACAGGGAATTTTGAAAACCCCATCACCAACCGCGAAGGATATCCGGAAGCGGATGTGCAGATTCATCTCAACACGAAGCCAGAAGCGGTCAACGCATTGAAAAAAGCCAAATTTTCTTCAGTCAGTTTGGCCAACAACCACATCAAGGATTATGGAAAACAGGGGTTGTTGGATACGTTAAGAGCGTTTGACGGGCAAGATATTGACACGGTAGGCGCTGGACGTGACTTGAAAGAAGCGAGCCGCATTTCGTATCAAACCGTCAATGGCATCAAAGTGGCCGTATTGGGTTTTTCCGATATCATTCCTAGGGATTATCGGGCGCGAAAAGACCGTTCGGGCATTGCGCCGGCGGACCCAGATGTGTTCTTCCCTCTGGTGGCCAAGGCGAAAAGCAATGCGGACCTTGTTTTGGTGCACATGCATTGGGGCTTGGAATATGACAGCGGCTATCATCCGCGTCAACAAGGCTTGGCCCGCGCTTTGGTGGATGCCGGCGCAGATGTGGTGATCGGGCACCACCCGCATGTGTTGGAACCGGTGGAAGTGTATAAACAAGGCGTGATTTTGTACAGTCTCGGCAATTTTGTGTTTGACCAAGGTTGGTCCCGCACCCGAGAAAGCGTGCTGGTTCAATACAAAATCTTGCAAGGCGGGAAAAAAGCCAAGTTGGAACTTCACCCCATGGTGATTCGCGAAGGGCAGCCCCGTCCGCTAACGAGTTGGTCGAATGTGTACCGGCGTGAGAAAATCTTCAACCAATTGACAGAGGAATTCATGTACAGTGATAAATGGAACCAGACATGGACACGCGAAGGGGATTACATATCCCGGATCATTCCGCTGTCTGGTAAGGGAAGACAGCCTGCAGGCAAATGAGGCAGCAGGAAAAGAGGGGAAGGGAGAGAAACGTGAGCAATAAAAACATGCATATCCTTCTTTCCATCCTAGTTGTGGTAGGAATGATATTTGCTTATGTGTATGAAGGAAATAAATATAACCCCAAGGTGTTTGAACAAACGATCCCCGCTAAAAAAAATTATAAGTATGGCGTCGCCGCTGCCCATCCTGAAGCGGTGAATGTGGGGATGAAAGTGCTTGAACAAGGGGGTAACGCCGTTGACGCTGCCATCGCCGTCGGCTACGCGTTGGGCGTGGTGGAGCCGTTTGGTTCCGGCATCGGCGGGGGCGGCACGATGTTGATTCATCCGTACAGCAAGAAACAGAAGCCGATCGTGATCGATTACCGGGAAACCGCCCCGTTCACCGGGTTGATTCCTGCTAATGGTGTAGGCGTGCCCGGGTTTGTCAAAGGGATGGAGCTGGCGCATAAAGAGTACGGGTCGATGCCGATGGATCGCTTGATCCAGCCTTCCGTCGAACTGGCTGAACGCGGGTTTGAGGTGACGGCGTTGTTAAGCGGTCGGTTGCGGGATGCCCAATTTCGCATGAATGTGAAACAGATGCCCCACTTTTATCCGGACGGCAAACCGATTCAACCTAAGCAATTGTTGCAACAAAAAGAGTTAGCTGCGACATTAAAAGCGATTCAAACAAACGGTGCCAATGCTTTTTACAGCGGCATTATCGCCAAGGATATTGAACTAGCGTCGAAGGGTGTCAAGGCAAGTGACTTAAAACGTTACCAAGCGACCAAAAAAGAACCGTTGAAAGTGAAGTATAATGATTTTGAAATGGTGACAACCCCACCGCCGAGCGGAGGGCTGATGTTGGCGGAATCCCTGTTCATCGCCGATCAGATCAATGTCGAAAAGACCAAAGACCTGTCAGCTGATTTTATCCATTTGCTCGGTGAAACGGAAAAGCGCGTACAAGGGGCGCGCATGAGAAACATTGGTGATCCCAATTTTATCAATGTCCCGGTGGAAGATATGTTGAGCAAAGATTATATTAAACGCTTGTCCTCCGACATCAACAATGAACGCATCTCCCTCCAATACAAACAAGTGGTCGACTCGATGGCTGATAAAGAGGATCATGACAACACGACCCATTTTGTGGTTGTTGATAAAAAAGGGATGATGGTCTCGGTCACCAATACGCTTAGTAACTTCTTCGGTTCGGGTATTTATGTGGACGGCTTTTTCCTTAACAATCAGCTGAAAAACTTCAGTATCCTGTCAGGTTCGCCCAACCGGGCTCAATTGGGCAAAAAGCCGATCAGTTATACGGCGCCGACCATCTTCACCAAGAACGATCGGCCAGTGCTGGGGATCGGTAGCGCCGGGGGGAGAAGAATCACACCGGTATTGACGGAAGTGATTTTGCGGCTGTTAGAGTATGATATGCCGATGCAAACGGCAATCAACCAACCGCGTTTCATCGTTGAAGGAAACGTCATCTATGTGGAGAGAGCCTTGCCGCCGGAAGTAGAGACGGAATTGAAACGAAAAGGGTACACGATCGTGTTGAAACCGGCTAGCCTGTTCTACGGCGGCGTGCAGGGGATTCGGGTGAACCGGAGTCAAAACACGATCGAAGGAGGATTTGATAGCCGGCGTGATGGAGCGTTCCGCTTCTCAGACTAATGGATTTTTGTGGAGGCATGACGGAAGATGAAACGGTTAATCAGCATTCTCACCCCATTTCTTGTGATTGGGTTCATCATGTACATTTTGATTGATTTTCGGCGGGTCGAGGTGCTAAGTGCAGAAGAGAAACAGGCGATTGATCGCTATCGACAAGAGTTGGTTAAAGGAACGCTACTTAACAAGAATCAAAATGACGGGGTTTTTTTAAAGCAAGATTTTGACCAAATCGCTACATCGCTGGAATTGTTGCATGAACACTCCCATTATCATGTCTTCGGTCCGGAATGGGGGGAAAGATTGGCCAACCCCGCTCGTGAATTCAACAAGATCCAAGCGATTCTCAACAAGCCGATGTATAAAGGGGACACCGCGCACCAAGCATTTTTACAATCATTGCAGGCTGATCTGACGGAGTCGCGCAAGCACATCGGCAAGCGGTTGGGGCATGACATCTTGGATGACTTGGCGACGTTGGTATTCACGAACGAGATTACTGAAGAGCGACAATGGAGCAATGCAAAGACAATTCAGGTGATGAAGGATCTTGGTGTGAAACTGATTAAGGAAGACGCGAAGTCCGGAGTGACCCCTCCTGGCCAGCAGCCTGCCAAGGCGCCGGCTGGCACACAATCGAACCAGCCGTAACAAGAAGCTCTCGGGTACTAAGTACTCGGGAGCTTCTTGTTATCTGCCCTTTCACGCGAGATTGTTGGGAAAGCGAAGGAAGACGTGTATAATGTTTTATATGTAGTGAAGCATATTATTGGAGTGAAGATAGATGATTCCTTTAGTGGAGTTTTGTGTAAACAACCTCACGCCGGAAGTGCTGGAAGTGAAGAATAAATTGGAGCAAGACCCAGGCATCGATGTGCTAGAATACGGTTGTTTGGGGAATTGCGGCATTTGCGCGCAAGGGCCTTATGCCTTGGTGAATGGGGAAGTGGTTGCGGCTGGGACGGGAGATGACCTGTACCGTAAGATCAAAGAAGCCATCGATGAAATGGAAGTACGTTATTAAACGCAAAAGCGCAAAAGGGCACGGAGTTTAAACGCTCCGTGCCCTTTTTGCGTCATTCATAGACTTTGATTTCATTGTAGAACGTATCGCGTTCCACGGCGGTGCGATTTGCTCCTTGGATGAGCCAGACGAGTTCATCGCGGGTAAGCGCTTGTTGTGTCAGTGCCCCCGCCGCATGGCTGATGCGTTCTTCTACCAGCGTGCCGTGCAAATCGGAAGAGCCGAAATGCATTGCCAACTGAGCCAATTGGGTGCCGATGTTGATGAAGTACGCTTTGATATGCGGGAAGTTGTCCAGCATCAAACGGCTGATGGCGATAGTGCGCATGTCGTCCATGGCGGAAGTGCGCCGCTTGATCGATGCGTTTACACTGCGAGGTTGCATGGCCAACGGAATAAAGACCATAAATCCGCCGGTCTGATCTTGCAGTTCCCGGACGCGCAGCATGTGAATCAGGCGCTCCTCCAAGGTTTCAATCGAGCCGTACAGCATCGTGGCGTGGGTTTTCAACCCCAAGCGGTGGGCGATACCGTGGATTTCCAGCCATTGGTCGGTGCTGGCTTTGTCCGGGCTCATTTTGAGCCGATAGCGCTCAGTCAAGATTTCGGCGCCGCCTCCCGGCATGGTGTCCAATCCGGCATCGATCAACTCTTTGAGCACATCTTCGTAAGAGCGGCCAGTCAGACGTGAGAAAAACTCGATTTCGGCAGAGGTGTATGCTTTGATCGTGACATGAGGATAGTGTTTTTTCAAAATGGAGATGGTTTCCAAGTAATAGTCAAACGGAACGGTGTGATTGTGACCGCCGACAATATGGAATTCGCGAATCCCTTGTGAGTAGCGGGTGCCTACGTATTCCAAGATTTCATCAGCAGACATGGTGTAGGCGCCCTCAGCGCCGGGATCGCGCCGAAAGCCGCAAAATGCACATTTGGCTTCGCAGACATTGGTTGGGTTGATGTACATATTTTGAATAAAGTACACTTTGTCGCCATTCCGTTTTAAATTCACTTCATTAGCCAATTGGCCGATGGTGAGCAAATCGGGGGATTGGTACAGTGTCAACCCGTCTTCGAGGGTCAGGCGCTCTCCATGCTGTACCTTTTCCACGATGGGAATCAAGTTTTTGTCCGTAGGGGTGATCATGAGTGACATGCAATGTCCTCCTTCCGAAACCGCATCTTTTTGATTTAAGTTTTTATTGTTCCATTCAATCAGGATGATTCCACCTTATCATATCGACATATGGAAGGCATGCTGCTATCGCGTTCTATGCGACTTTTTTGCACGGGCGTCTGTCTAGCGCATGTCATGAGCCGAAATGCAACCGAAATGGGCAACCCTCAGCTGTGAAAAATTGCACATGAATGCGTAAAGCTTCACATGCGCTTGGCAACTCCCGTCCCCTTTATTTCGATTGCCTAAATAATTGATTGCAATTTCCCCATTCATTCTAACACAAAGACTTTGTGCTGAAAATAAGCGGAAGAAATCGGTCATCATGTCGAAATTCCACTCATTTGATTGTCGAGCATGCCAGTTTGTGGATGAGAGTAGAAGCAAGGGATGGGGTGCGCAAGCCCCTGACCGCGACAAAGAGCGATTAAATGTTGACATTTTTTTACAAATTGGTAAAAATACCGTTTTGCCCTGTCGGTCTCCTTGACAACATGTTGTCTAAATGGTAAGTTTAATCAAACAATTTGTAAAATGAACATCTAATGTTCTGCTTTTTGTCAGTCGCTATAAAAGAGAAATTGTTTTTTCGAGGTTAGAGAGGGTTGGGTCAGATTAAGGGGAGGAGGGCTTAGCGTGGAGTTTTGTGGTTCGCTCGCTGAGCGCATGGAATGTGTCCGTAAGCGGATGGAAAAGGCTGCGCTAGACTTGGGATTGGGACATCCGCAGGTGTATCAACTCAGTCAAGAATTGGATCACCTGCACAATATGTGGGAAAAGTCGTGTTCCGGTCGAAAAAGGGAGAATGTGTACCATATTCGGTCAAGTATGGTGCAATCCAAAGAAGCGAACGAGCATATAAGATATAAGGTCATGTAGCGAGTCGCTTGGTTGTGCGTCGGGGTGATTCCTTAGTATACTGGTATCAGAAGGAGGGGACACCCGATGATTACGTTGACTGAGCAAGCCGCTTTCAAGGTAAAAGAGATGATGCAAGATCAAGAGAACCCTGAATCCCTGTTTCTGCGCGTAAGTGTGCAACATGGCGGATGTAGCGGATTTTCTTACGGGCTGGGGTTTGATGAAGATAAACAAGACGGTGATGCGTTGCTGGAACAGCATGGGGTGCGTATACTGGTCGACAAAGACAGCCAACCCTTGCTGAAGGGCACCGTGATTGATTACAAAGAATCCATGATCGGAGGCGGGTTTAGCATTGACAATCCCAATGCTACCGCCACCTGTGGCTGCGGCTCTTCATTCCGTACTGCGACCGATGCAGGTAAACCGAGTGATTGCTGACGGCAGTTGTGAGGATCGCATAAGAATAACGCTGTAACCATGGGCTCGCCCCCATCTGCTTCGCAAAGCTGCGACGCGGTGGGGGCGGGCTTCATTCATGTGTAAAGCCAGCTTTACTGCATGCAGGGTTGTTTTCCCAGGGCAGGTGTCATGGCGCGGTCACTTTTTGCGGGTAAAACGACCGCCTTTCGCTGGTATCATGATGGATATCACTTTGCAAAAAGGGGAGAGAAGGATGCGACTGTTTGAGCGGTTTGGCAAACAGGGCAGGGATGCGGTGGATGAGCTGCAAGAGGTCTATGAGGAAATGGTACAGTTACATAACCGGCTGGAAGCTTGTGAACGCGAATGGGCTCGGCTACGGGATGTGGATGAGCAGTTGCGGGAAGCTGAGTTTGTAAGGCATTCGGCCAAAGCAGTTTCGGACAAACTGAATGAAGTCTACCGGGATGTGCAACTGATCAGTGAAGCGATCCGGACAGATGACAGGGAAACGAGACGGTTTGTCGTGCAACAAGTTCACCAAATGGAATCGTTGGCCAATCAGACGATTGTCGAATCAAAGGAAGCTCTTGCAACCGAAGTGGCCGCATTGAAAGCGGAGTTGCAGAAGTGGATCGATGAGACGCAAGCTGAGTGGAGGGCGGGGGTGGAAGCGGAATGGCAAGAACGCATGAGCCGCCTGGAAGAAAAACAGAACCAACTCGAGTCGACGATGCAATCGTTGCAAGATCAACTTCGCGAGCAACAGAAAAAGGAACAAGCGCTGGACGATTTGGCTACGAAGTTAGCGCAAAAAGAAGAGGACTGGGAAAACAGGTTGAAGCGAAGAGGGCGTTTGGTGATGATCGCCATACTGGTCTGCTTCGCCCTATCGGTATGGTCATTGTATGCGTCGTTAATTGCCTAAAGGTGGAATAAAGCCCACGGCGGTGATCATGGCAATGTTCCGCCGTTTTTTTATTTGCTTCACTCTTTAGTGTGTGTCTGATGAAAAAGCAAACGGCAGAAAAACCATTTTCCATGCGTTTCACGCGTCAATAGAGAAGAGGTTTTTTCCGCCGCTACTTCACACTTACTTGATGCCAGACATGGCTAGTACTTCTGTTCTTGAATGAGTTGGACTCCTTCATAACCGCAATGTCGGCAAGTGGTATAGTGTGGGCACTGATGGGTGCGGGCATCGATGAGCCCATCAGTCAGTTTGGCGTCGTCGATGGGACGATATGGGCTGTAATCCCCAAATAGATCCATGTATCGGCCGTTGTCCACTAGTGGTTGCCCACAGGTGGGGCATGAGGCGGCAAAAGGGCTGAATCCGTTGCAAACGGGACAAGACAATGTCGACTTGGGATGCATGGTCATCCTCCTTTGCCATTTAATTTGCCTCTAGGTGGGAAAAACATGCAACTTGTGGCCAAACGGGCGAGACGGGCTCAAATAAGTGTTTTCGGAAAGAATATGGATGCGGATGCACTTCCCCGTATCCCGCATCAGCGACCACGGAACATTACGCACAAAAGTCTGTTCTTGACAGTGATAAAGCGCAAAACTCCCGCTGGCGCGCGGGAGTTTTGTTATAATTTCAAGTTGGAGCTATGGCCGGGTTGTAGTCTTGCTTCGGGGTCTAAGTATTGTTTGGCGTTGTTTACGGCGGTGGGCGCTTCACCAAAGCCCACGGCAATCAATTTCACTTTGCCAGGATAGGTGGCGATGTCACCGGCGGCATAGATGCCCGGGATGTTGGTCTCCATGCGGGAGTTGACTTTGATAGCACCGTTTTCGATTTCCAAGCCCCACTGCGCAATCGGCCCCAGGGAAGAGACAAATCCGTAGCTTACGATTAACGCATCCGTCTCCAATGTTTCGGTCACCCCGTTCTTTTTGTCGACCAGAGTGACACGCTCAATGCGGTCATCCCCGTGCAGGGCTTCGATTTCACGCGGGGTGATGACGCGGATGCTGGAGTTTCTCATCTGTTCCACACTGTGCTCGTGGGCACGGAATTTGTCGCGACGATGCACCACGGTGACGCTGTTGGCGATTGGTTCCAGCATGAGGGCCCAGTCTACTGCGGAATCACCGCCCCCTGCAATCAAGACGTTTTTACCGGCGAATTGCTGCTTGTCTTTGACAAAATAGAAGAGGTTAGCGTTTTCAAATCGTTCGGACCCGGCTAACCCTAGTTTGCGGGGCTCAAAAGCGCCGCAACCCGCGGTGATGATCACAGACTTGGCGCGGTGAATTTGTTTGTGCGTGACAATCTCAAACAAGCGTTCCTCTTTTTTATTTACTTCCAACACTTTCTCATCTAAGCAATAAATAGGATTGAAGTGTTTGGCCTGCTCAACCAGATTGTTGACCAATTCTTGGGCCATCACGCGGGGAAAGCCTGCTACGTCATAAATGTATTTTTCGGGATACAGTGCGGAGAGCTGGCCGCCCACTTGGGGCATGCTCTCAATCACTTTGACCGAAGCGTGGCGCATTCCGGCGTAAAATGCCGCAAACAAACCCGCGGGACCGGCTCCGATAATAGCGATATCAGTCACCTGCGCATCCATGTGTGGTTGTGTCATGTGAACACCTCCGCAATATTCTTAATATGGCAATTAAATCTCTATGCGTTTCTATATATAATACCTTAAACCAAAAGAAGGGGACTATACGAATTGATAAAAAATTACCAAGCCAGATACACAGAGGATAATGGTGAGGGTTGTGTGACAGAATGAAAACAAAAAGCTCTTGCCAAAAGAACGTGAAAATCATATCATAAACAATGGCATGATTCAATAAGGACGATAAGGTAAGACTTCCCCAGTTTGTGAGGAATTAATCATAACAAGTAGATGGATGTGATCAATGATGAGTGTACCTAAAATTGTTATTCTGGGTGCAGGCTATGGCGGTCTCATGACAGCAAAAGGCTTGGCGAAAGAATTGAAAAGCAACGAAGCAGAGATCACGTTGGTGAACCAAAACTCTTACCATTATGTGACGACGGAGCTTCATAAGCCGGCAGCCGGTACTTCCCATCATGACCATGCGCGTCTTTCGATTCCATCCGTGATCAATACGAAACGGATTAACTTCATTCAAGACCGCGTGACGGCGATCAAGTTGGAAGAGAAGGAAGTCCAATTGGAAAGCAACGAGCCGCTCAAATACGATTATTTGGTCGTGGGCTTGGGTAGCGCACCAGAGACTTTCGGTATCAAAGGTCTGATGGAGAACGCATTCTTCATCCGCAACATTGCCAGCGTGCGCGCGATCCGCGAGCATATGGAATACATGTTTGCGCGGTATGCGCTCGAGAAGAAGGAAGAGCTGATCACCATCGTGGTGGGTGGCGCTGGCTTCACAGGGATCGAGTATGTAGGAGAATTGGTTGACCGGATGCCTGAACTGTGCCGTGAATACGATATTCCGTTGGAGAAAGTTCGTATTGTCAACGTGGAAGCTGCGCCGACCGTGTTGCCTGGATTCGACAAAGAACTGGTTGAATATGCAGTGAAATACTTAGAAAGCAAAGGCGTCGAATTCTTGATCAGCACCCCTATCGAAGAATGCACCGAAGAGGGTGTCATTTTGAAGGGGGGACAAGAGATCAAAGCGGCCACCGTGGTATGGACCGGAGGTGTGCGCGGTAACAAATTGGTTGAGGAATCGGGTATCGAGACCATGCGCGGCCGCGTCAAGGTAGACGAAAACCTGCGCGCGCCTGGTTATGACAATGTCTTCATTATTGGGGACAGCTCTTTGGTGTTCAATGAAGATGAGCGCCCATACCCACCGACGGCGCAAATCTCTACCCAACAAGGACAATACTTGGGCAAAAACTTGGCTGTGAAGTTGCGCGGCGGAGAAATGAAGCCGTTCAAATATATGCCAAAAGGTACCGTTGCCTCTCTTGGCCGCAAAGAAGCGATCGGTGTGGTTGGCAACAAGAAATTGATGGGTGGATCAGCAGCATTCATGAAAAAGCTGATCGATTTGCGTTGGTTTTATCTTTTGGGTGGTTTGTCATTGGTATTGCGCAAAGGAAAGCTGTAATCAGTCACCGGCCCTTCAACTGAAAGGGTCGGTTTCTTTTTTGTTTGTTGATGTATTTATTTGAAAAAATGAGAAACTACTTGTTGTTATCGCTTACATCCATGTTTTTAAGAGGTTACCAATTCATTTGCGTGTTTATTTATTTATTATTATCATATATAATATTCGGAAAATAGAGTAAAAAAGGGGGATGGATCATGCTGAGATCGAATAAAGGCAGGAAAGACACTTGCAAATACTGTGAGGGAAACGGTTATGTCACCTTGCTCCTAGGTGGTTCGGAGACGTGTTATGCCTGCAAAGGGAGCGGTAATAAAAAATCGCGTTAACATATAATATACAGAAATTTCTCAATTTTATATAAATTATGTCCAGTCCCGTAGCCCGGGACTTTTTGCTTTATAGTGTGTTTAGCGCATCGATGATGTCTGCGTGGTTAATACAGGTGAACATGGGCACGTCACGCAATGTGTAACGGCTTGCTTCGGTTTCGCGCAATTCTTGCACGAGGTTTAAGAAGTCTTTGGCGTCATCCGCTTCAAACGCGACCACAAACTCTTGGTCGTCAATACCGAAGCTGTAAGTGGTGTTCAACTTGACGGATGGATATTTGCTTCCCACTTGGATGTGCTCGTCCATCATCCCTTGACGTGCAGGGAAGGAGAGCTGGTACCAGTCGCGCGTTTTGACAAAAGGATAGATGAACAGATATTTGCTTCGACCCGGAATGATGTGGGTGCGGGGATTTTGATGTTCAGGGTCCATTTTGTCTACGTAGACGCTACGCTTCGTCATGGAGAGATAAGAATATGTGATGGTTAGGTATTTGCCCAAGCCGGTTCGCATAAGTTGGCTGGTCATTTCTTGGAACGTTTCCAATTCGTTGGCGATCCGCCAGAGCATGAATTCGGCATCAGCTCGAATTCCCACCAACGAATAGGACAGAACAAACATGCCTGGTTTGTTTTGGAACTCTTTCACAACCGCGGCAAACTCTTCTTTGCCTTTTTGTTGTTCTGCGTCGCTGAGGCGGCGCCATGCTGGATCTACTTTGAAGAATGTAAAGTTGACAAATTGGGTTGGGAGATTTGGGCGTTTCGGCGCTTCTTCACCGGTTTGTGCCCCTGGTCTTCCTGAGAAGGAAGGTCTGCCTTGTGGACGCATAATGAAAGTCCTCCTTTTGCTTTATCCAACCCCTATTGTAGCGAAAGAAGAGAGAAAGAAGCAAACGGCTTCAACAAATCGCCATCATTTTCCGGTCGCATTGACCAAATGGGTTATTTTCAGTACAATGAGTGAGGATTTTTAATGATGACGGAGGCGGTTAACTTGTATCTCGCCCAGTTAATTATTTCCATTCCGCTGCTCTTTGTGCTGTTTTTTGGAATCGGATTTATTTTAAACATGATCTTAAAGACCACATGGCTTCCACTGATCATCTTTTTCGGAGTCGCCTTTTATGTGGGTAAAGATGTCAACCAAATATTTACAGTGGTCAACGCGGTTCTCTTTTTCTCGGGTTTGGCGGGCGCGATCGGTGGCATATGGACGATCAAGACGTTGCGCCAAAAAGGGTATCGCATGTTTTGATCTGGTGCACGAAGTGATCCGGAACCCAAGGTTTCGGATTTTTTTTGCGCTTCAGTCGCTCATGGGCGAAGCCGCGTGTCTTGATACGGGTCCCCTTCTTCAGGCGCGCGAAAGCGATCAGGATAAAGCAGGTGCGCCACTTGTTTGCCGCCGAGCAATAGGCGCGGAGATGGCCGGCAAAACCATCCTTCTTCCAGGATATGTATGTTGCCCTTTTCGATCAGGGGGGTTCCCTGCCAAGCGGGACGGGAGGTGAAGAAGGTGGTCTTGATTCGCTCTCGCGGAACGCCCGTCCATGTGACTAACACATAGTCAGGTTGCCGTGCGGCCACGTCGCCCCAGTCCGTTTGCACGCTTTCGGCGTCGTGATCGGCATAAATGTTGGTTGCGCCAACGAGTTGGCAAAGTTCCGTGAGCCAACTTTTCCTGCCGGGAGTGAACACGGGTTTGGGCCACCACTCAAAATAGAGCCGCGGTGTGGTTGTTTGACGTGGAATGGCGGCTTGTATGAGGGATATCTCCTGCAAAAAGCGTTGTTTGGCAGCTCGCCCTTGCGAGGGGATGCCGAGGGCGTCGCCAAGATAGACGAAATCTTCTGCAATATCTTTTAGGGTCTTGGGATTGAGAACCAAGGTGGGAATTTCTGCTTGTTTAAGTTGCGCGATGTTTTTCTCCATTCCCGGTACGCTGAGGGAGGCGATGACCAAATCTGGACGCAACGCCTTGACTTTGTCAATGTCTATGTCCAGATCTGGTCCCACCCGGGGCAGATGCTGCCATGTATGCGGCCAGTCGGAAAAGTCGTCTAGGCCGCATACTTCTTCACGCAAGCCCAAGAAGTGAAGCATTTCGGTGTTACTCGGACAGATCGATATGATGCGTTTCATTCCCTATGCCTCCTCTTGAGTTGGGCTGTTAATACCAAATGAAATACATCAAAATGGCAACCAGCGTGCCAAACCAGGCGCCAGTGAATACTTCAATTGGTTTGTGGCCCAGAATCTCTTTCAATTTGATTCGGGTTTCCGAGGACGGTTTTTCATTTAGATGGCGAATCTCGCGGAGCAAAAGCGAGAAGTCTTCTGCCAGTTGGTTCAATACTTGAGCGTGCATGCCGGCTTGTCTTCTCACTCCAGTCGCATCATACATGACAATGATGCCGAAGATCGTGGCAATGGCGAATGCAGGTGAGTTCCAGCCTGAGGTCAACCCGATGGAAGTGGCCAAGGAAGTGACGGCGGAGGTATGGCCGCTGGGCATGCCGCCCGAACTATATGACCAATTCCAGTCCCACTGGCGGGTGATGGTGTAATTCCAAGGAACCTTCAGCAGTTGGGCCAGTGTGATGGCGATAAGTGATGTCCAGAGAGGAAAATTGTGTGCCAGTTGTTCCAGCATCGATCGGGGTCACCCTTTCTGAGAAGTGCGGTAAACGGATTCTACGCTTAATAGGCTCATTTTAGTTAATGTGTGTATTCGTTTTTGACGGGGGCTCGATTCCCCGGGCCACCGAGGATGGTGGTTGTGTGTGAGTGGCGGGTTTCCGCCATCTTTTGCTATTTTGTCAGAGATAAACTATTTCATTATATTATATCCTACCCTTTTTTTAAAACGACGGATCCTCTTTTTTGAAGAGGAGATTAGAAGCGGATGGGCGAATCTTTCTTATGCCTTTTTAAACATGGATGGAAGGGGGAGAAAGCGACATTCGCCATGTTTTGCGGAGGCGGATTTGAATGATTTGTTCAGGAGGCAAGCTAATGAATAATTATTTGCCGGGGTTCGCCCGACTGCTTGACCGATGTGAGTGTCCCAAATGCGGCAAGGGTTTTGGTGTGTTGCAAGGAAGTCAGTCGGACATCGTCCAATGTCCCACCTGCGGCGAAAGGGGCTCAAAACACCTTTTTTTAACGACAGACAGTCTTTTGTTTGAATTGGCCCTTTCGCGGCAGAAGATGGCGAAAGCGGTGTGGCAAGCAACAAAGGATGCCCAGCCCGACATGTAAAAAAATTTTTTATAAAAAGGGTTGTCAATCGGGTAAAGCTGTGATATATTTAATTTCGTTGTTACGAGTTGCCGAAGTGGCGGAATTGGCAGACGCGCACGACTCAAAATCGTGTTCCCGCAAGGAGTGTGGGTTCGAGTCCCACCTTCGGCACCATCTTACATACCGAAAACTCACCACATATTCATTGGGATATGTGGTTTTTATTTTTTACAGCGCCTCAAAACCGTTATCCCATTCGTTCTTGACTTAGCCGCAAACGCGTGTTAGATTGAATTTCATCAACCTGCTGATATCATGCTGGGGTGGCGGAATAGGCAGACGCACAGGACTTAAAATCCTGCGGTGGGTGACCACCGTGTCGGTTCGAGTCCGACCCTCAGCACCAACCAAGCCTTGACCTGTTGCAGGTCAAGGCTTTTTTCATTTTTGGTGGATCAAAAGGCAAAAACGCCCCGAAACTGTCGAGGCGTTTTTGATGATGTCAAGTGAGTGAGGCGACATAATAGGAAGAACCAGTCATGCGCAACAACTCGTTTTTGTCTGGGCCTTCGTAAATCGAGTCAAGAATATGTTTTAGCACAAGGTAAGCGGACAAGGGCTCTGCGAGGTAATTTTCCATATAGAAACGGCGGGTCTCCGGGCATAAGATGAACGCACGCAAGTCTTCCAATTGCTTTACCCGGTTTTTGATTACTTCCAAAATGTCCGGCCGATCCGCGAACAGCTCGCCTTCGCGCCATGTCAGGGTGATATGGTCAAACAGCCAGCCTTTAACAGTGAATTCTCTTCTATGTCTCATGGCTTCCTCCTTATTCCCGATTACTTTAGCGACCTATTATCCTATACGGCACTAAGGAGGACATTCCTGCTATAGATAACGAAGAAATACTATTGAATCAAGAGATAATATTCGGATAAGTGCAGGTCAGGGCTTTATGGCGTTTAGGGCGCGAAGGCGGCATGCTTATCGCTTTTTGACCACTTGGAACTGATCGCCGATCAAGAGCCAGTTTTGGGGAAAGGCGAGACCGAGCCGCCAATAGCTTATTCCTCGTAGCCCGAGCTCTTTGACCAAATTGATTTTGGCCTGGATGGAGCGGGCGTCTTCAAACCAGACGGTATGCCGGTTGCCAGCATCGTCGACATAATTGAAGTGGGGTGCTTGTGCGACAGGGTCATACTGAATCTCTACGTTTTCCCTGGCGGCGATGGCGATGGCTTGTTGTGGGCTCAAGCCCCTGGCAGGCGGATTGCCTGGGCGATATGGCAAGGTCCAATCATAGCCGTATAGATTTTGACCCAAAGAGATTTTGTTAGCAGGCATTTCGCTTAAAGCGTAATCAACCACCCTGCGCACTTCATTGATGGGGGAAACCGCCATGGGAGGGCCACCACTGTATCCCCATTCGTAGGTCATCAGCACCACAAAGTCGGCAACGCGGCCATGAAAGCGATAATCATGGGCTTCATACCATTGCCCGCGTTGACCTCTGCTGGTCTTGGGAGCGAGAGCCGTCGAAACCGTAAAGCCCAGCGGGCGCAGGCGGTTGACTGCTTTTTCGAGAAAGCGGTTGTATGGCTCGCGATCTGGGGGAGGAAGAAATTCAAAGTCGAAGTGGATGTCACTGTATCCCACGCGGTTAGCTGTTTCGATGATGTTGGCCAATAACTGATCCTGCACCTCGGTGTTGTTCATGATGATATGCCCGATCTCCTCACTGAATTGATCTTCTTCTTGGTTGCTGATCACCATCGCCAATGCGACTCGGTTGCGGCGGGCGATGGCAGGCAGTTGGTTTGTTCCTGGGGCTTGTAGCGAGCCATCCCGCCGAACGCGGTAACTGGCGACAGAAAGGTAGGTCAGGTATGGAGAGGCTTGTTCCGTCTCCCGGCGGAGTGCTTCGCTCAATTGGGTGTCTGGCTCAATATAAGCGTTTATTTCGGCTGGCCGCTTTGCTGCTGGAGGGATGTAAAGCCGCATACCGATACGCAAGGGGGTTTGCGGGGACAAACGGTTGATTTGGGCTAGCCTGAATGGGGGCACACCGAAGCGCCTGCCGATCTTGTAAAGGGTGTCCCCGCGCTGTACCCAATAATATTGCCCTGAAATGGGAATAACCATCGCTTGCCCGGGCACCAGATCTTGCGGATTGGGCAAGCGATTGGCCTGTTCGATCACATCCGCCGAAAGGGAATAAGCTTCGGCGATGTCAGGCAGTGTTTGCCCCCTGGCCACGACATGGATTTGCATGATAAAAACTCCTTTCGCCGCAAACATTTCTTGTTTCATATGTATGAGTCGGCAGATCAATTATTCAGATAGGAGAGATTTCGTGATGAGAGTTTTACTTGCCCCTGATTCGTTCAAAGGTTCCTTGGCAAGTGTGGAAGCGGTACGGGTGATGGACAGGGGGTTGCGGCATGTTTTTCCCGATGTGGAAACGGTGCCTTTTCCCATGGCGGACGGAGGAGAAGGGACGGCTCGAGCGCTGCGGGAGATCATTGGCGGACAGGATATCAATGTCTCTGTCACCGATCCCCTGGGCCGAAAGCGGCGGGCTTCGTATCTGTGGGTGGCCCAACAGCGGTTGGCTGTCATCGAGACCGCGTCTGCCTCTGGCTTGCCGCTTCTTGCCGAACAGGAGCGTGATCCGGCGCGAGCGTCGAGTTACGGGACGGGATTGTTGATTCGACATGCGTTGGATCAGGGCGCAGATACGCTGATCCTAGGCTTGGGCGGCAGTGCTACCGTGGACGGGGGAATGGGGTTAATGAGGGCGTTGGGGGCGCGTTTCACCGACTCGAAGGGAGAAGAGCTCAGGGGTGACGGTGCTTCGCTGTTGCGGGTGGCACAGGCGGATTTGACAGGACTTGATCCCCGGCTCAGACGAGTCGATGTGATTTTGGCGACCGATGTGGAAAATCCGTTGCTTGGCCCCGAGGGAGCGGTGTCAGTCTTTGGGCCCCAAAAGGGAATACAAAGCAGGGACATCCCTGCTTATGAAGCGGGGATGAACCGCTACGCCGAAGTGATGCGGCGGGTGACGGGCAGGGATGAGCGGCGCGCACCGGGGAGTGGAGCGGCTGGTGGGATTGGATTCGGTTTGTTGTCTTGTTTGGGATGCCGGAGGGAAAGCGGGTTTGATTTGATTGCTTCGCAGGGCGGGCTTATGGAGAAAATGGCCGAGGTGGATCTGGTTTTCACCGGGGAAGGGTGTTTTGACAGCCAATCCTTCTATGGCAAAGTGCCCGTCAGCATTGGGCGAATGGCTAAACGGCTGGACGTGCCTGTTATCGCCTTTGCTGGCCGAATCGAAGGGGAGCAGGTGACTCTGCCGGATGTGGGTATCTCATTGTTGGTACCCATAGTGGATAAGACCATGTCGTTGGCAGAGGCGCTCGACCAAGCTGAACCGTTATTAGAAAAGGCAGTGTGGCGGGTGGCTACAGCCATCAAGCTGGGAAGTGGACGAGATCAACAATCTAGAAGATAAAACTAATCCAATATATAAAAGATATATTGAATATTTTAATGATGAGAGATATGATATTTCTTGTTGTACACATATAGCGAAGGGGTTCATAACATGAAAAGAATAGCCATTGTTCTTGTTATTAGTATATTGTCACTGGTAGGTTGTTCAATCATGGACCAAGCTGACGCTGAAAAAGTGGTGCTGGAAATCAGCAAGCTCGTTGATAAAGGTAATGCTCTCAGCAATCGCTTGTCCGCCTCTGTTGACAATGTAGCGATGGACACGGCGGTCAACACGTTGAATATCAGTTTGCAAAAGGGAAATGTGGATAAAGAGGCGCTGAATAAGGTATTGGAGTTGCTGAAAAAACAAAAGGAAAGCTCCGAAAAGGAGCGCAAAGGTTTGCAGGAGATCAAGGCGCAAATTCCGGCAGTTCAAGCCAAAACAGCCAACTTGTCTGAGAACCGCAAAAAAATGGCTGACCAAACATTGGCTGATTTGCAAACCTTGACAGAGAACGAGCTCAAAATGAAAGACATCGAGATCGAAATGTTTGAGCTGAACCTGAAGTACTATGAGGCGATCGGCCAAGGCAAAGAACCTGCCGAAGACAACTATGAGCAATTGGAAGGCGAAAGCAAGAAATTGCAGACCCAATTGGAAAGCGATCTGAAGAAATTTAATGATTCTTGGAACGCGTTCCACAAAGATGTGCGCGGCACAGATACAAAAAAACCGATTGGTGAATAATCCGCTAATATCACGCCAACCCTTGACAATAAATGGGTTGGTTTTTTCTATGGGAAAAATGGAATACATTTTCCTTGCAGTATGATATGATGAGTATTCAATCTTACATTTCTTCAAACGGCTCATCCGCTGAATGAGGAAGTCAGGGATGGGTTATCAAGATTTTATTTGGAAATCACGCTAATGAGACATCAGCTCCATCAATCGAATGGGGTGGATGATTTCGGTGATGGAAGCTGAAAGGGGCTTTATTGATATTGAAAACATTTCATGACTTCGGGCTTAGCCCGGATGTGTTAAAAGCGGTCGAGGGGATGGGCTTTGACCAGCCGACTCCGATCCAAGAAAAAACGATTCCTCTCGCATTGGATGGCCAAGATGTATTGGGCCAGGCGCAGACCGGGACGGGGAAGACAGCGGCATTCGGCATCCCGCTCGTGGAAAAGGTTTCCCTCGATTCGGACGGGATTCAAGGTCTGGTCATCACGCCGACCCGAGAGTTGGCGATGCAAGTGGCTGCGGCGTTGCACCGGTTGGGCAAGGTCAAGCGGGTGCGGACATTGGCGGTGTACGGAGGCCAGGAGATTGACAAGCAAATCCGCTCATTGAAGAAACGCCCGCATATTGTCGTGGGCACGCCAGGACGATTGCAGGATCATTTGCGCCGGCGAACCATCCGCTTGAACGATCTTCGGATGGTGGCGATTGATGAAGCCGACGAAATGTTGCAGATGGGCTTTATCGAGGAGATTGAAGCGATTTTGGCACAAGCGCCTGACATCAGGCAAACGCTGTTGTTCTCGGCGACAATGCCACCAGCGATCAAAACGTTGGCTGAGAAATTTATGACCCAACCAGTTCATGTTAAAGTAAAAGCCAAAGAAGAGACGATTCCTAGCATTGAACAATATTACATTGAATTGCACCCGAAACAGAAGTTTGACGCCCTTTGCCGGTTGATCGAAACGCAAGCACCGGAATTGGCGATGATCTTCGCGCGCACCAAAAAACGGGTGGATGAGGTTGCGGAAGGGCTAAACAAGCGGGGATACCATGCTGAAGGATTGCACGGTGACCTTTCGCAAGCGCGTCGGACGGCCGTCATGCAACGGTTTAAACAAGGGATGATCTCCATTCTTGTGGCTACGGATGTGGCGGCTCGCGGATTGGATATCAGCGGTGTGACCCATGTTTACAACTTTGACATCCCACAGGAAGCGGAAAACTATGTACACCGGATCGGCCGCACCGGCAGAGCAGGGAAATCGGGTGTGGCGACCACCTTTGTCACCCGCCGTGAAATGGATCATCTGCGGATGATCGAACAGGTGATCCGCCGCAAAATGACACGGGCGGAAATTCCGACCATCAAAGACGCGTTGCGGGAACAGCAGCGCATCGCTGTCGAGCAGTTAGCAAAAGTGGTCGATGGGCAAACCGACAGCGATTATGCTACATGGGCCAACCACTTGCTTGATAAGCACGACCCCGTGACTGTCGTTGCCGCGGCATTGAAACTGCTAACCAAAGAGCCCAACACCACGCCTGTGCAAATCTCGGAGGATGGTGGCGGCTTCTTCCCTAATAAGAAAGGGATCAGAGGCAAAGGCGGCTCGCGTGGCGGTGACTGGAGCAAAGACAAACCCCGCCGCCATGACCGCTCTGCCGGTAAAGGTAAGACGTTTGTAGCCAACAAAAAAAAGGGTAAAAACCATCGTGTTGATGTGTGAAGAAACCGCCGCCCCAAACGGGTGGCGGTTTTTTCATTCCCGTCCGTTTGCCATTGACCCGGTCAAACGTCAAGATGTAGCATTAGCAGTGTGATATAAACAAAGAAACGGGGAGCGGACGGATGACGATGGGACAGATTCCGGCATATCCAGAATGGTCTTGGTCGCAATCACGGCACCATCTGTTGACGGAATGCAAGCGTAAGTATTATTACCACTACTACGGTTCCTATCCGGGTTGGCTGGCGGAGGCCTCCGATGAAGCGAAACGTTTGTATCGGCTGAAACAGTTGCGTACGTTGAACCTTGTGTTTGGTGAAGTGATGCACCGCCTTGCTCATGTGGCCTTGCAGCGTTGGGAGCGGGAACGCGCTTTGCCGGGGGAAGAGGAATTGCAACATATCGCGCGCATGTTGTTAAACCAAGCCGTGCGGGATTCGCGGGACCCAGTGGAATGGTGGGAAACGCCAACGCGGCGGACCATGTTGCATGAACTTTATTATGGAGGGACGCTCCCGGCGGAATTGGTTGCCGAATTGAAAGAGAGGTTGCCGTTGTGCATCCGCCATCTTTTGCAAAGCACCAGCCTGCGTGAGCGCTGCGGTTCTGCTACCGCGGAAACGGTAGAGGCAGAACATTTGAGCAAGTGGTTTTTGGAAGAGACGAAGGTGTACGTCAAAGTGGATTGGATTTATCGGGTTGGGGAGAAATGGGTGGTCGTCGATTGGAAGACGGGCGAAAAAGAGGAGGCCCATGCTACGCAACTCAAGTGGTATGGGTTGTATCTACACCAATGCTACCATGTTCCTTTGTCACAGATAGAATTACGCGCTGAATACTTGTTGACGGGGGAGTGCGAACAGTTTGGCGTCACTGAACAGGATATGGATGAGGCCTTAGGGCGGATGCATGCCAGTGTGCGAGAGATGAGAGAGTTGCTAGCCGATCCAGAGCGGAACGCCCCTTTGCCGGAGGAGGCATTCCCTGCCACTTCTGACGAGCGGAAATGTCTATGGTGCAATTTTCAAGAGGTTTGTAGTGCGCGCCGATAAAGGCGCTTTTTTTGTCATGATGGTAAGTGAAGAATGTTTTGCAGCCATGTTTACCCGAATGATAAGACCGGAAGATGAAATAGCCGAAAGAGGAGAAAAGGTCTCCTTTTTCGGCTATGCTTTATTCTTGCCGTGCTTGTTTGCGCAACGCATATTTCAATACTTTACCCATGCCGTTTTTGGGTAATTGATCAATAAATTGCACTTGGGTGAGTTTATACTTGGCCAAACGGGAGTGGCAATGCTCGAGGACATCCGTTTCGGTGAGATCCGACTCGGGCGCTTTTACCACATAAGCCCGAGCGAGCTCGCTCCAAACCGGGTCTGGCACCCCGATCACTGCCGCTTCTACCACGCCGTCGAGCTGATTGATCACAGCTTCCACTTCCGCGGGAAACACCTTTTCGCCGCTCGTCGCGATCATGTCCTTATACCGATCAACAATGTACAAATATCCTTCCTCATCGATCTTGCCGGCGTCTCCGGTGTGAAACCATCCTTTTTTTAGCACGTTGCGGGTTGCTTCAAAGTCGTTCCAATATCCTTTGAACACAAAAGGTCCTTTCACCACGATCTCACCGATTAGCCCTGGTGGCAGCTCTTGGTTTGTTTCGGGATCGATGATTTTGATTTCGCCCACGAGAAGTTTGCCGACCGAACCGATGTGATCCATGTCGCGTGATTGCCAGAAAGTCACACCCCCGGTGCATTCGGTTGCTCCATATCCCACATTGAGCGGATAACCCAAGGCGTCAAATTGTTTGATCAGCGATTCGGGAACGGGAGAGCCGCCGCTGTATATTTCTTTCAATGAGGGGAAATCCTGGCCGGACTTCAGCAAGCGAGGCAACATCAGGTGAAGCAGGGAAGGTGCTGCGAACAGCGTGTTGATGTTTTCTTTTTCCACCATATCCAAGATATAGGCCGGATGGATGTGGGGGATGAAGACCAGCGTGGAGGCGAATAGCGGTGCCGCTGAAATTGTGCACACCCCGCTGATGTGAAACAAAGGGGCCGAGGCCAATTGACGGTTGCCATAAGCGGGTTGCGTAGCCAACATGGAGGCTATCGTGGCGTGGTACAGATTGGCGTGGGTGGTACATACCCCTTTCGGTTTGCCAGTTGTGCCGGAAGTAAACGTGATCACACAAGTTTCTTCCATATCTATCTCTATGTAAGGCTCTGTGTCAGGATAAAAGGTGAAGATTTGCCCAAACGAAGGATCGAGTTCATCGCCGATGCTGACTTTGATTTTCTTTTCTATATCGGTGGACAGTGAATCAACGATGTTGGAGAACGCCTCGTCATAGAACAGGAAACGGGGCTTGCTAGATTCCACCATCCAATCGATTTCAGTCGACGTTAACCGATAGTTGATTGGAACGAGGATGGCCCCCACTTTGGCTATCGCGTAAAACAGGGTGCAAAAAGGGTGGTCAGTCGCGCATAACACGGCGATGCGCTCTCCTTTTTCCACTCCTTCCGACAACAGGTAGTGGGCCACTTGATTGACACGGTGGTTATATTCACGGTAGGTGATGCGGGTTTCATTGGAAACCAATGCCTCAAGATTGGGTGAAAAGTCTGCCCTTCTTCTAAGAAATTCCCCCACTGGATACATGCAATCACCCCAGTCTGATAAAAATTCAGATTTCACACAATATATATTAAACTAGCAGGTGGCGAGTGGCAATCATCAGCGGGTTTTCGTTTGTGTCGGTTTTTTCGATAGCGAGCCTTGATGGGAAGCGATTGTTGAGAGGATTGGGCTCAGTTAAAATTGGGAAAAGGATGCGAGATGTGTTCAATTTTTTATAGAAATGAGAGGGAGCGGCGCAAATGAAAAAGAGAAGTTTGCGCATCTGGCTGGGCACAGCGGCTGTTGTAGTCGGAGTGGTTTTGATTGTCGTTTGTTGGCGGGTGCTGACGGCACAGTACTCGGTGGCTGGTTTGCATCCCCAAGTGGCCCAGGCCAAGGAGCAATTGATCGAGAATTGCAGGAAGCGAGGGATTCACATCCAGATCACAGAAGGGTTCCGCTCATTTGCGAAACAAGATCAACTTTATGCCAAAGGCCGGACGGAGCCGGGGCGGGTAGTGACCTACGCTCAAGGGGGCGAGTCCTACCACAATTACGGACTGGCAGTGGATTTTGCGTTATATGATCCCAAGCGGAAGCGTCTAAGTTGGGATGTAGAGAAAGACGGCAATGGGAACGGGGTGCCCGATTGGGAAGAAGTCGTGCAAGAAGCCAAAGCGCTGGGCTTTGCATGGGGCGGGGATTGGAAGGGATTTAAGGATTACCCGCATTTGGAAATGACCTTCGGGCAGTCAATCGTCGAATTGATGCTTGCTAATAGATGGAGAGAGTGGATGGGTTGGTGGTAAGCCCATCCTTCAGGTTCACTCACGGCGGCGGAAAATCTTTGCCTCATATCCTGTTTTTTCATTTGCCTCTAGCGTTTTTTGATATAGTCGGGACTTCAACTTTTTGGTAAACTCGTCTTTGTAACGAAAAGATCAGGGGTGAGGGGATGACGGGGCAAGAGGCGTTAGTGAATTTGTTTAAGGAAGTCCAATTGCCGACAGAATGGTTAGACCAACAATTCAAAGAAGGAACGATTACTGAAGTCCTGGTCGACCGGGCTGCACAAGCCTGGAAAATCCGAATCCGCTTGCCAGAACCGATAGATGCGGGGATCTGGCAGGAGTTCCAAGTTCGGATTAAAAAACATTTTCAACCACACATCCAAGTCAACGTGTTGTTTGACTATGATCACATAGATCATGACACCGTATTGAACATGTACAAGGGTTTTATCCAGCGGTGGATTCAGGAGAGAGTTGCCCCGGCCGCTTCCACTTGGTTTGGGCAGACAGAGTGGCGGATTCAAGATGGGGTGATCCGCATCGATTTCCCCAACCCGGCCACACTGCAAATGGCGGAGCAACGTGGGTTGGAACGGCACATCGCCCGTTGTTACCAGCGGATCACTGGAGCGGAGTTGCGGGTGCGTTTCGTATGTGAAAAGCCCGAGTTAGAGGTTTCGCCAGCCGCCTATTTTCAGGAGAAGAAGCAACAAGAAGAGCGGCAGCTAGTGGCGCAAGCGCTGGCTGAACAGAAAGAAAGGGCGGAGAAGGCCAAATCGGGAGAAAAGCCTGACGTACCTGGCCCAGTGCTGGAGAAGAAGATCGGTTATGCGATCCAGGATGAACCGGTTTCGATCGCTTCCATTACTGAAGAAGAGCGGAAAGTGACGATCAAAGGGAAAGTGTTCAAAGCGGAAGTCAAGGAATTGAAGAGCGGAAGGAAGCTGTTGACGTTTAACATCACCGACTACACCAATTCCATCGCTTGTAAATTCTTCGCTTCTCCCCGTGAAAAAGAGCAAGAACAGATCATTGCCATGATCAAGGACGGGGACTGGCTGAAGGTGCGCGGTTCGGTTCAGTTTGACACGTTTTCCCGTGAGTTGGTCATGATGGTTAGCGATCTGATGGAGGTTCATGTCCCTGAGCGGATGGATACGGCTGAAGAAAAGCGGGTGGAGTTGCACTTGCACACCTCCATGTCCACCATGGACGGCATCACCGACGTAGGCAAGGTGATTGAGCGTGTGGCGAAGTGGGGACACCGCGCGGTGGCAGTCACCGACCATGGTGGGGCACAAGCGTTTCCTGACGCCTATGACGCCAGCAAAAAACACGGGGTTAAAGTGTTGTACGGATTGGAAGCCAATGTGGTCGACGACGGGGTGCCGATGGTGATGAATGCGGCCGACCGGGTGCTCGCTGACGACACCTATGTGGTGTTTGACGTGGAGACCACCGGGTTGTCGGCGGTGCATGACGTCATTATCGAATTGGCTGCTGTCAAGTTAAAGAATGGGGAGATTATCGACACGTTCTCCGAATTCGCCAATCCCCACAGAAAACTATCGCAACAGATTATCGAGCTGACCCACATCACGGATGATATGCTGACAGACGCCCCAGAGATCGATGATGTGATTGCCCGTTTTCTGTCCTTTATCGAAGATAGTGTCTTAGTCGCTCACAATGCTCGCTTTGACATGGGCTTTTTGCAAGAAGCAGTGAAACGCATCGGTGAAAAGCCGGTAACCAACCCGGTTTTGGACACGCTTGAGTTGGCTCGTTTTCTGTTTCCGACCTTGCGTAACCATCGCTTAAACACATTGGCTGATAAGCTGGGAGTCAAGTTGGAGCAACACCACCGGGCCATCTACGATGCGGAGGCGACGGGGCACATCTTGTGGAAGATGCTTCTCATGGCCAAAGAAAAAGGCATTACCAATCTGGCTGAATTGAATGAGCAACGAAACGATACCGATTATACGCGGATGAGGCCATTTCATGCCATCTTGTTGGTGAAAAACCAGGAAGGCATGAAAAATTTGTACAAACTGATCTCGATGTCGCATTTGAAGTATTTCTACCGGGTGCCACGCATTCCGCGTAGCGAATTGGTGAAACACCGGGAAGGGCTGATCATCGGTTCCGGCTGTGAGCGAGGAGAATTGTATGAAGCGGCGCTTAACAAGGCGCCAAGCGAGGTCGAAGAGATCGCCCGCTTTTATGATTACCTTGAAATCCAACCAGTCGAATACAACATGCATCTGGTTGAGAAAGGGTTGGTGGAAAGCCCGGAGCGCCTCCGTGAAGCCAACCGGCTGTTGGTCGAAATTGGGGAGCGGTTGGGCAAGCCCGTTGTCGCCACTTCCAACAGCCATTACTTGGACGAGCATGAAGCCATCTTCCGTGAGATCATCGCGATGAACCAGACCGGTGCTAAGCCGCAATTACCGTTGCCAAAGGCGCATTTGCGGACGACCGATGAGATGTTGGAGGAGTTTTCCTATCTGGGGGCGGAGAAAGCGAAGGAAGTGGTGGTCACCAACACCCAGCTAATCGCTGATCAGATCGACGATGGTATCAAGCCGTTCCCAGATGAAACATTTACCCCTGAGTTGGAAGGGGCAGAAGAAGAATTAACGGAGATTTGTTACCGCACCGCCAAAGAATGGTATGGGGACCCGTTGCCAGAAATCGTCAAAAGCCGGTTGGAGCGGGAGCTGGGTTCGATCATTAAACACGGGTTTAGCGTGTTGTACATGATTTCGCAAAAAATCGTGTACAAATCGCTCCAAGACGGGTTTTTGGTCGGCTCGCGGGGATCGGTTGGCTCTTCATTGGTCGCGGCCTTGAGCTTCATTTCAGAAGTGAATCCGTTGCCTCCGCACTATCGTTGCGAGAGTTGCCAGTACAGTGAGTTTATCACCGATGGCTCTTATGAGAGCGGATTTGACTTGCCTGACAAGAAATGTCCGAAATGCGGGACTGACCTGTGGAAAGACGGACACGACATTCCCTTTGAAACCTTCCTGGGCTTTGAAGGGGACAAGGCGCCCGATATCGATCTCAACTTTGACGGCGAGTATCAACTCCGAGCTCACCAATACACCGAGGAATTGTTCGGCAAAGCCTATATTTACCGCGCGGGGACGGTGGGCACCGTCCAAGAAAAGACCGGATATGGGTACGCCAAAAAATACGCGGAGCAAAAAGAGATCACATTGCGGCAAGCGGAGCTGGATCGGCTGGCGCAAGGATGCGTTGGGGTCAAACGTTCGTCGGGTCAACATCCAGGGGGACTGATGGTTGTGCCCCAAAACAAAGAAGTCTTCGACTTTACCCCGATTCAGCATCCAGCCGATGATATGAAGTCGGGCACGATCACGACGCACTTTGATTACAACGCGATCAGCGGGAAAATCTTAAAGTTGGACCTGTTGGGGCATACCGGTCCGACGATCCAGCGTTATCTGCACGAAATGACGGGAATCGACCCGACCAAAGTGCCGCTCGGTGATCCCAAGGTGATCGAACTGTTCCGTAGCACCAAAAGTTTGGGGATCAGTCCTGAAGACATTAATGGCATTGAACACGGTACCCTTGGCATTCCCGAGTTTGGCACTTACTTTGCCCGCGGGATTCTCAAAGATGCCAAACCCAAACGCTTTAGTGAACTGGTGCGCATTTCCGGGCTGTCACACGGAACGGACGTATGGCAAGGAAACGTGCAGGATTTGATCAATGAGGGTGTCTGTACCCTGTCAGAAGCGATCTGTTGCCGCGACGATATCATGTTGTATCTGATCCGCATGGGACTGCCAGCCAAAGCGGCCTTCAAAATCATGGAGAAGGTGCGTAAAGGGAAAGGCGTGACAGAGGAAGAAGCGGACTTGATGCGGCAACACAATGTACCGGAGTGGTACATCGGTTCCTGCCAGAAGATCAAGTACATGTTTCCGCGGGCTCACGCTGCCGCTTATGTGACTGCGGCGGTGCGGATTGGTTGGTACAAGGTGTATTATCCAGCAGAGTTTTATGCGGCTTTGTTCTCCACCAAAACGAAAGACTTTGACATCGAAGAGGTGCTCAAAGGATATAATCATGTGTCTCGCTTGATCAAAGAGATCAATGAGAAAGGATTCCAAGCGTCAGCCAAGGAGAAGGCTTTCTTGACGGTGTTGGAATTGGTGCAGGAAATGTATGCGCGTGGCGTCAAGATCAAATCGGTGGATCTCTATCGTTCGCCAGCGGAGAAATTTACGGTGATCGATGGAGAGCTTGTGCCGCCCTTCGCTTCAATTTCCGGCGTGGGCGAGAGCGCCGCACAAAATATCGTGGAAGCGCGCAAAGAGGGCGAGTTCCTCTCAAAAGATGACTTGCAAAAGCGGGCGCGCCTGTCCAGTACCGTGATAGAAGTGCTTGATCGCTTGGGGTGTCTGGAAGGTTTGCCGCAAAGCAATCAATTGGCGTTGTTTTAAATGAAAAGATAAAGCCCCCTTCTCTTGAAGAGGGGGCTTTTTTGCGTATATGGTGCCTGAGCATCATCGCTGTTTTGTGCTTTAGACGGCCAACGCGACGAACCCCGCCTTCGGTTGAAAGCGGGATTGGTTGTTTAGAAGGTGGGGATTATCTGTATCTACGCGCCACAAAAAATTGGACCAAAGGGTGTAGAACCAGTACGAAACATAAGGCTGCAAACAAAGTGATGTTGCCGAAATCCCCTTTTCGTAGAAACACAATCCGATCGACAATCCAAAAGACAAACAAACCGAGAGCGGAAATATGGTAACTGATGGTGGCGCTGTGATGGGTGATTTGTTTCCCCATCTCATCTTTTGCCATTTTGAAATCGGTTCCCCAAGTGAACAGGTGCAGCGCCAGCACAAATAGCATGACGAGTGTCATGACATCCCCTTGATCAAACGGTTCGCCACGCAAATATTCAACCGTGTTCAATCCGATGACCAACAGACATAACAACCCTACCAATGTGATGAGAATGGGCGAACGTGATAATCGCTTTTTCATCTTATCCCTCCAAGATGTCAACTTTTTTTGAACTGGAATAATTGGTCCACAGTCACACCTAGCACGGCCGCCAATTGGAACGCCAAGGCCAAGCTGGGGTCATACTTGTTGTTTTCAATCGCATTAATGGTTTGGCGTGAGACATTGCATGCTTTGGCCAACTCATCTTGCGACAGGCCATGTATTTTTCGCAAAGCTTTGATTTGATTTTCCATAGGCTTCCTCTGTTTCAATTATGTAAAATATATTTTACATTTCGAGTGTACCGCCTCGTCGACTCGATGTCAAATGTTTTTTACATATGAAAGCAAAAAAGCCCGCCACAAGGGCGGACCTGTAGGAAATGGGGTACTGACGATTAGCACCAGCCTAGATCGCAATGCTCGACATATGAATCAGCGGTGGAAGTAGCTGGCTTGGTTGATAATTGATACAGCTGTCCGTTTTCCAGTTGGTACGTTGGCGAGAGCGCAAGCCTTTCACCTGAAACACGCATTTCGCCGATCACTTGGCTCCCGAGGGAAAATACCAATTTTCCATTGTCCAATTTGATTTTCACTTGGTCAGTCACATTTGTTTTTCTTTGCATGTTTGTCATCCTCCTCATTTTTTGTTTGGTTTCCAATTAGCCGCACATTGCCCGCCTGATTGCAACGCTTGTAGGACACGCAACACTTCTTCCGCATTGCGACCGACATCCCCGTCAGTGGTCATCTGAAAACGAATAAGCCCATCTGGGTCGATAATGAACAAACCGCGTTGCTTTCTAGAGCGTGTCTGATGAATAGGCCAGCGGCTCCAAAAACCATTTTCTCCTTCGCTTTACCCTGTGCATCGGCGCTCCTCGAGAAAAGGTTTTTCCGCCGCTTCTTCCCTACCAACTTGATTTGCCAGACACACCCTAGTGTGAATGATGGTGCGGGGAGTCCCACTTGCCGTTGAATCATGGCGATGCCTCCTTGTTTACCGGTGTAACATCAAGATAACAAACAATGATAATTATTGTCAATATCAAATTATAATTATTATCGTTAAATAACTATTATTGTTCAGTGGTCAGAGAGCTGAAAGGTGCGAAAAACGGCGTGTTTTATCAGTTTCGATCCCGCTATAATTTGTCACAAATTTTTGGTGAAAGGCGTCCCAAATTGAAAAGAACATGCGAATGAATATAGTGGATGCAGTTTATGATTGACTGGAAAGGGGATTTTCGCTTGAAGAAAAAGTTTTTCACAGGCGTCCTAGCCACAGCTGTAATCGGTTCCTTGCTTGTGCAACCGGCGTTGACTGATGCCGCGCCAAGCAAAAAGGTGAACTTGGCTGATGAAATGGTAAATTCGTTGCGTCTCAAAACCATTCATAAACTAGAAACTTATAAACAGGAAAAAACGAGTTCTTTCTCTCAGAAAACCGTGCGCGCCATGACGGCCGTAACGCAAGTCACGGTGGCTAACACCCTGAAGCCGAGCAATTTTCACTCTTACAAAATGCAGGTGACGAAAGGAGGTACCTTAAACGTCACCGAGCCGGCATCGGATGATTACGGATATGTTGTCGTGAACGAAGAGACCGGCAATGAATACTTCTCTGGAGATACATTGACGGCGGGCACCTACCACTTTGTAGTCTTCAGCATGTCCGATGCGCCGGTCAGCTACAGCTTGAGCGTCAGCGGTGTGACCATGGAGATGGACACCCAGTTGCCAACGCTGAATGTGACCAGCCCAAAAACCATCGATCATCGTTTGCCGAAGAATACCACGGCTTTGACACTGAGCGGAAGCGCTACGGGTGCCAGCAACACGTTCTATGCGCTAGATGGTTCGGATGACATCTCGTTCAACAGCACCAGCTTCAACAAGCAAATTACGGTTTCCACCGGTTACCACGGGGTGGATTTGGGGGCAACCACGGCGACAGGCAACATGGTGGTGCAAAGCCATACGGTGACTGCTCCAGGGTTGAAACGCATTGCCGGTGCTGATCGCTATGCGGTGTCGGCTAACGTGAGCAAGGAGGCATTCCCTTATGGTGCGGATACGATTGTGCTCGCGCGTGGGGACTTGTACACGGATGCCTTGGCAGGTGGGCCGCTGGCGGCGTTGAACTTTGCGCCGATGCTCCTTACCACCACAGATGCTTTGCCTGCGCCAATTACTGCGGAGATCAAACGGTTGCAACCGTCCCGCGCCATCATCTTGGGCGGAACCGGGTCGGTGTCCACTGCAGTGGAAAACACATTGAGAAACATGGGTATGACTGTAGAACGGATCGCTGGTGCAGACCGCTTCGTGGTTTCCGCCAACATCGCGTCCCGGATCAAAGCAGATGGCTTTGAAACCGACACCGCAATCATTGCCAGCGGGTTGAACTATCCTGACGCCTTGTCCGCATCCAGCCCAGCAGGCCAAATTCCTCTGCCGATCTTGGAAGTGTCGACCAACTCCATTCCGGCTTCCATCGAGACTTACATCAAAGCCAACGGCATTAAAAACTTCATCATTGTAGGCGGACCGAGTACTGTGTCCGACACAGTGAAGAACAAGCTCAAGTCCTTCGGCGGCGTGGTTGATCGCATCAGCGGAGCCAACCGTTTTGAAGTGGGTGTGAACATCGCCAACTACTTCTATGATGAACAATATGGCTTGATGGACCCCAGCAACATCGTCTTTGCCACCGGACTGGATTTCCCAGATGCCATCTCTGGAAGCCCGATGGCGGCTAGCATCTATTCCCCGATGTTGCTCACCTACCGGGACAAATTGGACCCCATGGTGAAATCGTACCTGGAGAAGACGGTGCCAAGCATCACCAAGCGTGATGTGTTCTACTTGATCGGCAACACCACAACGGTGAATGCCACGGTGGAATCGTATCTGAAAAGCTTGATTGACTGATTAGATTTGCCTTAGGAAGAAGAAATCGAAAAAAGGCTGTTGACTCTGAACCGGGTCGACAGCCTTACTTTTTGGAGTGAGGAAGTTGTCGGCACTTTATATGAAATTGGGGGTGCTCGGGCTTAGCCTAAACCAGCTTGAAGGGCAACAAGTGATGCCAAGGGCGTGCTTTTGTCAAATTAGTAGAAACGTATAATAACAGCAAAGAATATTTATAAAAAACGAAATATATTTGTGGTATAAATGAAAAAGTAAGTGCTTAACTTCTAAGAGGAGGTTCACATCATGAAAAAGCGCTTGCCCGTGCTTTTCGGTATCATTGCGATTGCTATTGGAGCGAGTATTTCAGTCTTTGCCCCCTCATCGAAGGCGGCCACGTACACTGCGACAGTGGACCGTGTGGTGGATGGGGATACGGTTTATTTGAAAGAGACCATCAAGGGCACGAATAAGGTGCGCATGTTGTCCATCGATACCCCGGAAACCAACTATCAAGGCGCTTCCCAAGAACCCTGGGGCACCAACGCCAAGAATTACTTGGCCCAACTCCTTCCCAGCGGAACCAAAGTGACAGTGGAGACGGACGTGGAAGAAACAGATGCTTATGGGCGCTTGTTGGCCCATCTCCACAAAGGTAGCTTAGACGTGAACAAAGAGATGGTGCGTCAAGGACATGCCGTTACTTATTATATTTGGCCCAACCTGTTGCACTTCAGCGAATACCAAAATGCGTATCTCGAAGCGAAGCAGAATGGGCGCGGGATGTGGAGCACCGCCAACCCGATTAAGGAACTGCCGTTTGAATTCCGCGATCGGATCTCAGGGCAACCTCAAGACAAGTTTGTGGGTGATTACAGCACGAAGAAGTATGTAGCGCCGGCCGACTATAAGCAAGTGCCCATTGAGAAGCGGGTGTTTTTCTTCAGTGAAGCGGATGCGAAAGCAGCGGGTTACACCAAGTCGAACAACGGAGGGACACCTGCGGGCAACTTAGTTATCAACGAAGTGTTGCCTGCTCCTTCCAGCACATTTACCAACGAGTTTGTGGAGATATACAATCCCACTTCTTCTACAATCGACCTGTCCGGTTATGTGATTGACGATGTGGTTGACGGCGGTGGAGCTCCGTATGTGATCCCGAGTGGCACGTCCATTCCCGCCAAAGGTTATTTTGTATGGGAAACAAATAACTACTTCAACAATAGCGGTGGAGATGATGTTACGTTGAGAGCACCCAATGGGGCAATCATCGATCGGTACCACTATGGTTCCACCGGTTATGATCGCTCATGGTACCGCTCGCCGGATGGTGGGGATTGGGCCGCAACCCAAGACGCAACCCCAACCAAAGGGGCGGCCAATCGCTAAGTGAATAAATGAACACACAAGCGCGTCCCAGATGCATGCTGGGACGCGCTTGTGTATGTTGAGGGGAAATCGGGTTGCGGTCGGGAGCTTCATGCTATCGTGCGCCAAGGTATACGAATGAACCTGCCTCAGGAGTCGTGATGTAACCCCCGGGTGACTTTCTGCAAGCGGTCGAATAAATGTCGTGCTTCCTGCATCAATTGGGACAGTTCTTCAGGAGAGATTTCGTTTTGTTGGACAAGCTGTTCTGGAATCCGGCAGGCGTCTTCTTTGAGTTTCCTCCCCGCATCGGTCAGGTGGATCAACACTTTCCGCTCATCTTCAGTTGAACGTTTTCGTGTGACCAATCCCATGGTCTCCAACTTTTTCATGAGCGGGGTTAAGGTGCCGGAATCGAGGTACAACCGCTGCCCCAGCTCTTTCAGCGTTAATCCGTCTTGTTCCCATAAAACCAGCAACGCCAAATACTGAGTGTATGTGATGCCCAAGGGATCGAGAATGTGGCGGTACAATCGGCTGATCTCGCGAAAACAGGCATAAATGGTGAAACACAGATGATTATCCAAATTCAATACCCTTTCCACCTCGTCATGGTCGATGATAGGATAGCTATTTCGTTTATATAAATCATTCTACATTCTGTCAAATGTTATTTGTGTTTAGCTGATGTGGATGAAAGGAGGGCAACAAAGAAGCCCCCTACATTGAGGGGGCGTGCTAGATATGATCATTCGCTTACGACCGTCGTAGCGCTGTTTGCTTTGTACATTCGCTGCGCAAGAAGGTGTTGAAAGATCAGAAACAACCCGCTCACGGACCAGTACAAAGGCAATACCGCCGGGGCGTTAAAGGAGATTAGCCCGATGAATACAGGAGAGAGATAACTCAGCATGGTCAACGTCTTTTGCTGACGAGGCAATGAGCCGATCTCAGATACCTTGACGTTCAATAAGGAGACCAGTATGGCAATGATCGGCATGACGGTATCGCTTTGTCCCAAGTTGAACCAAAGAAAGGAATGTGTAGCGATGTCAGGTGAGCCGATGATCGCATAGTAAAAACCCATCAGAATAGGCAATTGGACAAGGATGGGCAAACAGCCAAACGCCGCCACGGGATTGAAATCGTGCTTTTTGTACAGTTGCATCATTTCCTGTTGCATCTGTTGTTGCGCTTTGGCATCGTGTGGCTTGTCACCGTACTTTTCCTGAAGCTTTTGCAGTTCAGGTTGTATGAGACGCATCTTTTCGTTCATCGCTAGCTGGTCGCGGCGCTGTTTCAGCATGATTGGCAACAGCGCCAGTCTGATCAAGAGAGTGAGCACGATGATGGACAAGCCGTAATTGTCACCAAACAACCCGGCAACCATCTTGATCAAGTCGGAAAAAGGCCCGGCCAAGAGGCCCGCGAACCAACCCGGCTCGTGGGCGTCAGGCGCTTGGCATCCGCCCAACAACAGCAGCGCCGCGGCTAGGAGTAGCATGGCGCCAAAGCGCCTGATGAACGTGAATGCAGATGTTTTTTTCATAAGGTGTTCCCCCTCGGTTTTCATATAGCATGGTCATGCTGAAAACGGGGGGAACATGATCCTCATCATCTTCAGGCCCTTCTCGCCTTTTTATGCTACGCGTCAGCCATTGCCGTTTTCGCTTTGTTTCGCGTGGGGGCGCCGGCGCGGTGAAGAGGATTCGCTTCACCATTTGGTCCCGGCCAGCCCGGATCAGTTTGAATGCGCATAAAAGGGTCAAGATGACGCTGATGGATACCAGCATCGGGATCATCTCGTGGAACTCAAACCACATCCGCATTCACCTCCTCATCGGCTTTTATGTTTCTTCTAATTATCTAGCATCGTTCGGCGGATGTCAAAAGAATAGATGCATCATAACTGCCGAGCTTGCTAGGGGCAACAACAAAAGGGGTTGGCCAGATGCCAACCCCTTGTTAATGATGGATGCCCGTTAGGACAGGATCCCTACAGGTTTTTGCGACAGGGCTTCATCAAATGCTTCGGGAATGGGGGCCGGTTGCGGTTTGCCCTGTTCATCCCGCATCATCCAAGCAATTTCTTGCTCTCCGTATGCCAGCTTATGTCTTTGGCCGTTTTCGTCTAGCCTGTAGTATTCAAAAAACAGGCTCAATCCCGATTGATATCGTTTGACCAAGGACATGTGCACTTCAATCGTGTCAAACGGCATCGCTTCCCGCAAGTGGTGCACTTTGTTGTTCAGCGGCACCCACTCTCCATGTTCTCCCGTCCCTTGGAATAATTCCGGTGCTAGGGAGTGGAAGAAGCGGTCGCGCACCCGGTTTTGCCACACGGTATAGTTGGAGAAGTACACATTGCCGACAAGATTGGACTCTTCTAAGCAAGTTTCAAAGGTGCCCGTTTGCAACACCCAGCGATTAGCCGGCCCTGACTGAGCGGTGAACACTACTGGTCCCAACAATTCCTTGGACAAAAGCGTTTCTGTACGGGTGGCTGGGCCGTTATGCCCCATGACCGTCAATTTCTCCCGCAAGAATTGCGCGTAGTAGTCAGGGAACGGAGCGGGGCGAACCACGCCGTGGCCGATGATTTCCACCCACGTCAACCCTTGTCGGCTGGTCGCGATCAGTTCTAATGCTCCATTCGGAGACACTTTGTACCAGTAGTACACCAACTCCATGTACTGGTTGTCCTGGATATGATCGATTTGCAAGTGAACTTCCAGCACATCATCGGATGAGGCCTCGCCCATAATTTCTGTTTGGGCGAAATTGGTCACCATGCCCCATTTACCGGAAGCAAACTGCTCCGTGATCCGACTCTGGACGGAAGAGAGGGATAACTCCCTGACTTTACCCATCCATTCGGCGAAGCGGGTGAGGCTCACTTTCCGGCTCAACGTGGCCGCATCTTTGAATGTGAGCGGGAATCGATAGACAAAGCCATGTTCGGGATGAAACTCACCGAAGGATGGTGCGGTGTCTTTTTCCTCACGCTGACAGACGATGACGACGGCCACCATTCGCTTCGCCGGTAGTGACAATTGGACCGGCAAAGTGAGGACAGTCAGCTCGGCGGTGTCTGTGATCGCGCGCAGCAATACCGCTTCGTCGGCTCGCTGTCCGATTTCAACATGCCGCACTTTTTCCCCGCTGGCCTTTTCGGCCGCCTCCCGGGCGCTCCAGATGCGGCTGCCAGCCAGTGAGACTGAATCACCGTGCGCTACCAGCGCTTGTAATAGCGGATGGTGATTGCTTGTCAGCAGGCGGTGCCATTCTTCTTCGCCCCGTTTGTCGTCGATCGGCAGAATGTCACAACCTTGCTCCCCTTGACCGACGGTGCAGATGGAGATTTCGTCGTCATGGGAGAACGAAACATGGAAACGGACAGCTGACCCGTTTTGCCCTGTCACATGAGGTTTGCCGTTTTCATCCCAAGTAAGCGGATATGCTTCGTCTCCACCGGCCAAGGCGATTGCTCGTTTATACAACGGCAGGAGCTTCTCATGGCGCATTTCGCGCGGTTGTTGATGAATGCCGGGACAATGGGTGAGCGTGATGACCGGAACATCCACCTCCAGCGTGTCCGCATGAGACTGAATCGCCTTCGCTAACCGCTGTTCATCGATGTAAGCCGGTGAGCAAAGCTCATTTGCCGTCGGCAGTTCTGGGAAGCGCTCCATCAAGTGCACTTGGTAGCCGTTCAGGCGCTGGATGACTCGGTTGTGTTCATCCAATACATCTACCATGTAGGTGTAGGAAGTGTCTGTTTGCTGTTGTAGCTTTGTTACCGCGCGTCGTATTCCTGACCCGGCCAGACTCTGTCCCAGGTGTTGGAAGGAATCGATTTTCACAGGCAAGCACAAGTCTTGCGGCGTGATGATTCGCGCAGATTGCAACAAGGCATCGTGGAAGTAAGGATCACCGAGCACATATTCCCCGTCGCTAGTTTGAGCGGTGAACAAGCAATGACCGGTTTTTTGCTCCGGATCGTGCGCCGCTTCGTATACATCCGCCAACCGATGGAAGGATGGACCTTGGAACAGGAGCGGCCCGTATAGATCGGTTTTTGGATCGATGGGCAATGCCTGTGCTGGGAAGGTGATGGGTTCCGTGATCGCCTCGCGCTCAGCAGGGAACGCAAATGTCGCCGTGAAGTAAGGTTTAGCAAACCCATTCTTTTCCGTACGAATTTCCGTTTTAACCCGCCCGTCTTCCAATACTTCCGCGCGGATTTCTATCAGCGCCCCAGTGTGCGGATCGAGCGTGATCGGCAAGGAGAAGCGAATGTCCTCAATTTGGGCATGGCTGAAATCAACGATGCCAGTGACATAAGAGACGGCTTGAGCCATCGCTTCCAGGCCGAATACGGCAGGGAACAGATAGGTGCCGTTGTACACGTGATCTTTCACATACGGGTCTTGCTCCAACGTTAAGCGAACCCGGGTGATGAGCTCCACTTCGGGATGATCGTAAAGAATGTCCCCGATGTATCGGTAGGAGCGCTCTCTTGGCACGGGACGAGGATGCCAAGTGTCCAACCCGCCCAGCTTGGCTGTGATGATCACTTGTTTGGCGGATGGATCGTGCAAGAACAAATGGACAAACCGACCCACCCCTTCCGCGACAGGAATGGCGTAGGTTCCCTTCTTCTCCAAGAAGTCGATGCTACCGGCCCGCACACCCATACCGACTTCATCCCACACGCTGAAAGCCACGGATAACACTTCGGTTTCTGGATGCTCCATGCCAAATCGGCGCAAGATCAATTGCAACGCTTCGTTGGAGAATCCATAGGAAGTGTTTCCGGCCATACCGGTGACACCCGCTAAGGAGGAGATGCCTACAAATAGCTTGGGCGGTTGATCTTGGAGTGCTTTCACCAGGTGCAACGCGCCCAACACTTTGGGGCCGATCTCTTCCATGAATCCAGCCAGAGTGATTTGTTCAGCCCGTCGCGGTTTCATTAAGGCAGCCCCATGGATGACGCCCGTCACTTGCCCCAGCTCTTCGCGCACGCGGTTGATCAGTAGCTCGACTGCGGCTTGATCGGCCATGTCGCACGCATAATACCGGCAAATCAACCCTGCTTCCTGGAATCGCGCCAGGGTCCGCCGCACATCCGGATGGTCTGCGCCCGAACGGCCCACCAATGCCATCTTCACGCCGGTTGCCCGGGCTACCGCCAATGCACACTCCGCCGTAATTCCTTTGGCCCCACCGGTTACCAGCACCACATCCTCACCAGTCCAGGTGATAGCGCGGGCAGGGTAGGTTTGAGGCTGTTGAACGACAGATTGCGGAACGCGTCTGATTCCGTTTTGATCATAACCGACGGAAACAAACGTTTCAGCTGCCATGATTTCTTCCAAAATCGGTTTCGCCATGGTCACAGGAGATAACGCAGGGCTCAAGTCAATCACTCGAATGGCGGCGTGTGGGCGTTCCATGTGAAGGCTGGCGGCAAAAGAGTTAGCGGTGCAGGTAGCCAGCTGAATCGGTTCCGTGCCGCTTCCAAACAGGCCACCGCCGTATTGGATATAGCTGATCGACGTCCGGTAACTTAGTCCGTTGCCAGGGGTGATCACGCATTGCAACCGTTTGACCATCTCCGTCAATTCTTCTGTGTCATCCGCTTGCGGCAAAATGACCACGGCATGGCTGATTTCTTCCTGCCGCGCTTGCTTTTGCGCGGACAATTCTGCCAAGGTGGACAGCTCTACTGGCACCTGGTGGCTGGACAATTCCGCGGCCAGTGCTTGTGCCCAAGCTTGCTCCGATGCTTCTGCGACAATCAAGAAGCGTGTCGTCTCCGAGAAGGAGAGAGGAGCTGAGTTGTGGCGCGGTGCTTCGACATAATTGATAACAAAGTTGCGCACCCAAGCGCGCTCCCCATGCTCTGATTGAACCGGTGCCGGGACAGGGGAAGCAACAGGTTGCTGAACTGGCGCCGGAGTGAGAGCTTGTTCAATCTCTCTCAAGGTAGCGTTAGCGAAATCGCTCGGGTCCACTTTTTCCTCTACGCCCATTTCTTTAGCCACATGGCTCACTAATTCGGCCGATTTGATGGAGTCTAAATTCAAATCATCCAACAAGCGCATATCCATGTGAATCGAATCAGCCGGGTATCCGGTTAGTTGGGCAGCCCAGTGCAATAAAGAATGGGCGGCGTCAAGCTTCCCGGTATCTTGGCCACTCGGCGCGACATGTGGTTCCAGTGCTTGGCACACTTCCACCAAGGTGGCATTGGCAAAATCGCTGGGATCCAGTTTGTCGGCGACCGCAAATTGTTGTGCTAGGGAGGAGACGAGCTCCGCCGACTTGATCGAATCCAAGTTCAAATCATCCAGCAAGCGCATGTCCATGTGAATCGAATCAGCCGGATATCCAGTCAGTTGGGCGGCCAATTGCAACACGGTTTGCGAGACGTCCGGCTGCCCGGTTCGGTTTGTGGCTGGGGCGATGTGCGTCTCCAGCGCTTGGCACACTTCTGCCAAGGTGGCATTGGCGAAATCGCTAGGATCGATTTTGTCAGCGACCGCAAATTGTTGTGCTAAGGAAGAGACGAGCTCCGCCGACTTGATCGAATCCAGGTTCAAATCATCCAACAAACGCATGTCCATGCGAATCGAATCAGCCGGATAACCGGTCAGTTGGGCGGCCAACTGCAACAAGGTTTGGGATACGTCCGGTAGCCCGGTTCGGTTCGCGGCTGGGGCGATGTGCGTTTCCAGCGCTTGGCACACTTCCGCCAAGGTGGCATTGGCGAAATCGCCGGGATCGATTTTGTCAGCGACCGCAAACTGTTGCGCCAGGGAAGAGACGAATTCCGCTGATTTGATCGAATCTAGGTTCAAATCATCCAACAGCCGATGATTGAGCGTGATCGATGCGGCCGGATACCCCGTTTGTTTTGCGGCCAATTGGATTGCCGCTTGAGTGACAGATGGGGTGTTTGTCGATGGAGCCGCGGGCTGTGCGGATGATGGATTCGGCCGAACGATGGACGGCGTCGGCGCATGCCCGGTTTGTTGCCCAGAAGAGGGCATCATGCGCATATGTTTGAGATCGGCTTGAATCACATCGTACAAAAAGGCCCCTCGCTCTTCCAGATATCTTTCCCACACCCCTGGCGGCAGGTCGGATGGCTCCGGCAGAGATACGGTAGCCGTTCCGCTGAATGGGGACTCGGGAATGGTTAATGGATTTTCACAAGGGTTCACAATAAATGCTTTTTCAGCAGCTGGTACAAACGGACGGATCAGGCGATTTGCATATAACCATGCCCATTGCACGTCTCCGCCGTGTGTAAAATACGCCGCCAAAAAGCGATGCAGATCTTGCAGTTTGCCCGGCGCTGATTCGACAGGGAAGCAGGGCAGGTTGATGGAACTCTCAGCCACCAATCCCGTCAGTACCCGTCCGGGACCCACTTCCACCAACAAATCGCATTGGTTTTTAACTGCAGAAAGCAGGGAGACAAAATTCACTTTTTCCACGATCTGCTTGGCGAAATAATCGTTTCCGTCCGCAAGCGTGTCCATCCGCTCGCCGTCAATGCCAGAAATGAATGGAACAGACAATGCCACCGGATCGGCAGGCAACGGAGCTTGTTTACGCAACGAGAGAGACGCTTGTCCGACCAATTTGGAATGGAAAGCATTGGATACGGACAGTGGGATCGCTTGAATCTGGCGTGCTTGCGCCCGAGCCACCACTTCGGCGACAGCTTCTTTTTCACCGGATATCACGGTTTGCGATGGGCTGTTGAGGTTGGCGATCACCACGTAACCCGGCACATCGGCCAACAGCGCCTCCGCTTCTTGCCGATCACAACGCAGGCTGGCCATCGTTCCTGCCTCTTCCGCTGGAGCGGACATCGCTTTGCCCCGGGTTGCCGCTAGGCGGAACAGCGTCGCTTCATCATAAGCTCCTGCAGTGTTTAAGGCTGTCAGTTCGCCTAAGCTGTGTCCGGCAGTGAATTGGGGCTGGATGCCCAACTTCTCCAAAAATGCACGCCACAGTGTAGATGCCAAGCAAATGGCTGGTTGAGCCACTTCTGTCTGGCTTAGTTCTTTGAACCATGTGTTCAGTTCCTCGCGATCCCGCGCCCGGTCGAGGGGACGGAACATCTTTTTCTGCGCCTTTGGAGCGGCTTCCCACGCCCGCTCGGCGATTTCTCGCGCCCAAGGGAAGCGTTCTACCAGCAGTCGGGCCATGTTCAATTTTTGCGAACCCTGGCCAGGGAACAAGAATCCGACGCGGTGCCGACTTACTTGATTGCTGATCCAGACCTGTTTATCCATGTCAGTGAACACTTCCCCTTTTGCCGGGAAAGCGTGTTCCAGCTTATCCGACACAAAGGCCAGTTGTTCTGCTAAACGGTCGGGATGGTCGGCGATCAATGCAGCACGAACCTTCGCATTCGGCTTGACCCGCTCGGCGAGCAGATGGGCCAAATCGGCCAACTCTGCGATACTGATGCCAGCCGCAAGCTGTTGGGCCTCTTTGATTTGAGCCAGCAAGTCCTCTTTGTCGTCAGCGGCAAATACAAACAGCTCCGTGTCCTGATTGGAAACGAGCAATGCTCTCTCGTCAAGCTCCGGTTTGAGCTCTGGCTTGGGCAAATCGGCCGACTCCAATGTGACATGGCAATTGATGCCGCCAAAGCCCATCGCTGAAACCCCGGCGCGAAGGCGTTCTTCTGGCGCGCGGATTTCCCCCTGCAGGATCGGATAGATACTCTGCGCAGAGGTTTGGAAAATGTCATTTGGTTCATGGCAAGCGGCCGTCGGTGCGAGTACGCGTTGGTTCACGCACAAAACGGCCTTAATCAGTCCGCCGATGCCGGCAGCCGCTTTGGTGTGGCCGATCAAAGATTTGAAGGAGGTGACACCACAAGAGCGCGCCTGTGGTTCTCCATATGCTTCTCGTGCCTGGTTGATTGCTTGCAATTCAATGCGGTCGCCAAGTACGGTACCGGTGCCGTGTCCTTCCACGAAATCCAGTTCATGCGGAGAATAACCGGCCATCTCGTATGCGCGAATCAGAGCTAGAGCTTGTCCTTCCACTTTGGGGGCAGTGATGCCGCCTTTGCCGTCGGAAGAGATGCCCCACCCTTGGATGACCGCGTAAATATAATCGCCATCCCGCTTGGCGTCTTCCAACCGTTTCATCATGATGAAGCCACAGCCTTCACCCGGAACGAAACCGCTGGATCGGCGGTCATACACATTCATATCGTTTTTGGTCAATGCGCCGGCTTTGGCGAAACCTACCACTTCCAATGGGTCAAGGCTGATGTCCACGCCGCCGGCCAATGCCAGATCCAGCTCGCCGTTCGCCAATTTTCCGGCAGCCGTGGCCACAGCCAGCAAGGAAGAGGAGCATGCGCCGTCAACGACATAACCGCCGCCGTGCAGATCGTAATAGTTGCATATTCTTCCGGCGATGGTGTTGGACAATCCGCCAGCCAGTGTATCTTCCGTGACCGGCGGGAAAGCCGACTTATAGATGCTCTCCATCTGTTGTTCCAATTGTTTAATCATCGCGTCGGATAAACCTTGGGACTTGCCGGCAGCCCGAAGGGTCTTGCGGACATACGGCCAGCGGAGCCGCAAGGTGTTGGCGCGGGTGAACTCGCCGGTCAAGGTGTTGCCCACGATGACCCCCGTCTTGTCTTTGGGGATCTTGTCTCGGGTGTACCCTGCGTCGGCCAATGCCTGTGAGGCTACCTCTAATGCCAGCCAATGGACAATATCGGAACCTTCGTAAGTGGTCTTAGGAATGCGTCGCTGAGCCCAATCAAATGAAAAGCCGTCAATCACTGCGGCAAAACGGCCGTATGTTTTGTCAGGGGCGTCAGCTCGTTGATCATAATACTCATCGAGCGGCAACCGTTGTTTAGGCATTTCACGAAATTGCCTGCGTCGGGATAGGATGTTTTCCCAAAGTTCTTTTAAATCGGATGCTCCTGGATAATGACTTCCAATTCCGACAATAGCAATAGAACTCGGCTTCACGATGAATGCTCACCTCTATGTATAGGTATTGAATATTTTAATTATACTATTTTAGAACGTAAGTAAGCCAATTTTTTAATCAGAAATACATATAATTATAAATTCAAATTAATATTTTTTGGATTTGTTTATTGTAATTAATTAATAAATTCTATGAATGGGTGAGATTGGAAATGGGGAGAAAAGCGCAAAAAGAAGCAACCTTCGCCGCCGTATGCGAAGGTTGCTCAATATGATATAGATCAGACCATTGTTCTATTTGTAAGAAATAAGTGCGGAACCAAGGTATGGCTTTCAGTCATAGGTATTAAACGTTTTCCGGCGTATAGTCAACAATGCAGGAAATATACAAATCGGTGTATTCGGACGCTTTCACGATTTCATCCACAAGATAAGCGTTATTGAAGGAATTCATCGCTTGCTGGAAGTCGATGACACTATCATAATAAATGTCCATTTGCAGCACATGTTGTGGCTCCGTTTGGGCGCCATCCTGTGTCATCGCAAAGGTAAACGGGGCCAAATGGCAAAGCTCGACGTGAGAGACTCCATCAACTTCTAAGATGTTGGGAATGATGTTGTTTTGTAAGAATAAGGTGTATCGGTCAGTATCTCTTGTTTCTTCATGGTTCCGAAACAGAAAAGAGAACTTCATCTTCATGGCAAATCCCTCCTTTGTGAAGAAAATGATAGGTTGGATCATATTTTTTATCCCATCAATCTATAGATTACACTGTTTTTTCTAATAAAAGAAGAGTGATTTCTGATATTTCAAGATGAATTAAAGCGCTTAACCGATGGAAAACAGACTTTTCCTTTAATTAGGGCTGAATTGGTAATTTTCTTGGGCTAAGTCATGACCGCGATTTTCATGGCTGAGTGAGCAGTTGCTAGGATGTGTCTGGCAAATCGAGTTGGTGGGGAAGAAGCGGCGGAAAAACCTTTTCTCGAGGAGCGCCGATGCACAAGTGAAGCGAATGAGAGAGTCACTGGCCTATTCATCAGACACGCCCTAGAAGATCGTTTGGTTGCATCTTTTACCTTTTCCTGGCACGTAGTTCACTGAATTGTCGATAAATGGACGGGTGCCGTGTACGGGAGCAACGCTGAAACGGACGCATCAACCGAAATTTTGACGGGTGAAACAGACATAGGCGGTCATATGTTATTCATTTCAAAATACATCCATCGCCCTGTACCGCCATGATGGCATTGGCATGTTTGGCGCATAACTTAACGAGCTTGTTCGGACAAGAGAGTAAACACAGCTGATCGAAGGAAGGGTGAATATGGATAAGAAAAAAAGTGCTGTTGTTTGCCGATGTCGGCATAGATGATGCAGTCGTATTGATCTATGCCCTTTTGCATCCCCGCATCCGCGTATTGGGGGTTGTCGCCAGCTTCGGAAACACTCCCAGAAAACTTTTGTTGATCGTTCCGTGGCAGTCGTGCAATCTGCTACATCGGTGACCAGAGGAGTAAGTGTGGCCGATTTCAGAGAAATCCCCACCCCTAGCGTACCAGGAAAAATCATACACCGGATCGCCATCAGCATGCAGAAGAAGGCATTCATGCGGGACTTTTTGCAGGTTATGACCCAATGAAGTAAACGCCCTTCCGCTTTTTTCTTTGCATAAAACCAATTCGTGTGTTAATAATACAAGGGGAATTGCAACAGAAAAAAGTGGAGGGAACAGGGTTATGCCTCAAACAAGCACACTCTACGAAAAGCTTGGCGGAGAAGAAACCATCGCCAAAGTAGTTGACTACTTTTATGAATTGGTATTAGCTGATGATACAGTAAACCATTTTTTTGAGAACACCGACATGGAGAAACAGCGCCGCCATCAGACCAAATTTATCAGTTTCGCATTGGGCGGCCCAAACCAATACAGCGGTCTGTCCATGGCGAAAGCGCATGAAGGCATGAACCTGCAACCAGAGCATTTTGACGCGATTGTGAAGCACTTGCATGATGCCCTCGCGCACTTCGGTGTGCCTGAGTCGGATATCGACACCGCATTGAATAAAGTGGCTACTTTAAGAGATGACATTTTGTACAAATAAGCAAGCGACCAACCCGATGCGAGTCTGTCATCGGGTTGTTTGATGTGCGGGAACTATTAGCGGACTCTTTATATGAATTGTAGATTAATCGAGGGTTTAATATAACGACGTCAATAGGGTGATAGTGATTAAGTTGTTTTGATATAAATTAGTCTGCCGGTGCTAGATTGGATGTTAACCTAATGAGTAGTTTATATCTTTTAATTGATTGAAATTTATATCATATACGTTTATAAAAAAATTATTATAAATATTTCTATATTGATTATTGTAAAATAGTGAAATAAACTAAATTTAGTTTTTAAAGTTTGTAATGTGTTCTCTGAATTATGCTATAGACTCCAAAATGAAATTTCTGATGGGGGGATGGAATTTGAAACTTAAAACGGTTGTACTTAAGAATTTTAGAGCATACAAGAAAGAGATTCGGGTTAACATCAGTGATTTTACTGCATTTATAGGAAAAAATGATGTGGGAAAGTCAACGATCTTAGAGGCATTGGATATTTTTTTTAATGGAACAAATGGTATTGTGAAATTTGACAGATTAGATGCCAATGTGAATAGTGAAGAAAAGAAAGTGGTAATTGGGTGTGTGTTTACTGATCTTCCGAAAAAGATCGTGCTTGATACATTATCACAAACAACATTGGAAGAAGAATATCTCTTAAATGAAGATGGAGATTTGGAAATTCATAAGGTGTTTGATTGCACTTTGAAAACACCTAGAGAAAACGTATTTGTTGTTGCCAATCATCCAACACGTGATGAAGTCAAAGATCTATTGGAATTGTCCAATTCAGAATTGAAAACCCGTGCCAAAGATATGGGTATTGACTTAAGCGAGATTGATCAGAGGTCTAATTCGGCGCTCCGTTTTGCAATTAGAAATAATATAGGTGAATTGAATATACAAAAAACAAAGGTTCAACTAAATAAACATATTTGGGACAGCATTGCTAAAGTTTTACCCCACTTTGCTTTGTTTCAGGCAGACCGTACCAGTAAAGATGGTGACTCCGAAGTACAAGACCCAATGAAAGTGGCAATTAGTGAGGCAATTAAGTCTGTACAAGATAAGTTATCTGAAGTTAAAGAGATTGTAAAGAAACAAGCAGAAGATGTTGCTAATAGGACGTTGAAAATGTTACAGGAAATGAATCCTGATCTTGCAAAAGAATTAGTTCCTAATTTTAAAGAACCAAAATGGGAAAGTGTTTTTAAGCTTTGTTTGGTTGGTGATAACGACATTCCCATCAATAAACGTGGCAGTGGAGCAAGGCGTATCATATTACTAAGTTTTTTCCGTGCAGAAGCTGAGCGAAGGCAACAAGAGGAAGGGGGATCTGGTATTATTTATGCTATTGAGGAGCCAGAGACAGCGCAGCATCCCGAGTACCAAAAAGTGCTTGTCGATGCACTGAAATCTTTGGCACAACAGAGCAACTGTCAGGTTATCATTACAACGCATGTCCCGAGTTTGGCAGGTTTGTTACCTATTGAGACATTAAGATATATTGATGTGGATAAAGATGGGGAACGAAGGGTTCGTGAAGGTGACAGTGAGGTTTATGCTGAAATTGCTGATCAGTTGGGTGTATTGCCAGATAGACGAGTTAAGTTATTTGTCTGTGTAGAAGGACCTCATGATGTAAGTTTTCTTGAACATATTAGTCGTTTGTTACACACTCAAGATAATGGAATTCCTGTTTTAGGGGATATTGCTGGAAATGAGTTGAAGGGTGATCCGAGAGTTGTTGTGTTTCCTCTAGGAGGAAGTATTTTAAGTAAATGGGTTAATAAGCGTTATTTAAGTGCATTTGGAATACCAGAAGTACATATATATGACAGCGATAATGGAAATAATCCTAAATATCTTAAAGCCGCAGAAAAAGAAAATAAAAGAGAAGATGGATCTAAGGCTTTTCTTACAAGAAAAAGAGAGATGGAAAACTATCTTCACCCCGATGCTATTTATGAAGTGTTTGGTGTGCGAGTCAATTTTACTGACGAGGATGATGTCGTGAATATAGTTCATAATGCTTTGATATTAGAAGGAGCTAAAGAACACAATAAAGATAAGATAAAGAACAAGTTGAACAATGTGGTTGCATCAAAAATGACACTCGAGCGTTTAAGGGAAAGGGATCCTGATGGTGAAATTTATGAATGGTTCAAATTGATTGCATCAATGATTTCAGACGAAGAAAGTGTAGAATGTTAGGTTTCACTCAGTGAAAGGATTAAAGATGAAATTGCTAAAGATCGATTTGCAAGCCAAAAATAAAGTTAGAAAATTGGCTGAGCTTATGAAAACGCTACTGTAAGTAAACAGCTTGTTGATAATACAAAGGTATGGGTTTTAGACATTAAGAGAAGGATGAAATTAGCAAGCGGATCTGTTAAAAGGATAAAACCATCCTAAAAGGGATTTAACATATTTACATCTTCTATCGTGTTAAATTAACCGGCATCTCATTAGAGGGCCGGTTTAGTTTGTTTATTGGGGATAGATCATTGTTAGGGTCTTAAGGGAAAGTAAAGCTATCTGAAAAAGCATTAAGGAATCGGGATAGTAGTAGTAGCGGACACCCTTTTTTCCTGATGAGTGCCGATGAACAAGTGAAGCGAATAGAAAAATGAAATTGAAGGCGCTGGCCTATTCTTCAGACAAGCCTTAACTCATCAGATGCTTTTCCTTTAAACCATCGATTCCTTTATGAGCCTATTTATCTTCCTAACAGGAACGATGTGTTCCGTTTAGACATAAGATCAATCAGCAGAATCACCATATGAAAGGAGGAGCCCTCTTGGCAACATTATTTTGGGGCACCAATTTGGGTAATGAAGGTGTTCTATATGGAGACTTTAACCGGTTGCAACAACAAAAACAAGAAATTTCAAGAGAATTGACGAGACGAGGATTTAATAATGTACGTGTGACCAATTGGGAAATTTCAGGTCATAAAGACGGATGTTACGTTTCCATTGCTCATCTTTCCCATCCAACACCTAATAGATGGTGGGAAATAATCATGGTTAGTTGCGACGGCAATAATATTCCATTGGCCCAGACCATACTTAATCAGGCTCGAAACGCCATTCGTTTTACGTGGTGAACATAAAAGCAAAATTAAGCCCACTACCCAAAGGTTGGTGGGCTGAACGGATCACAAGTGAAGAAAGACCAAAATGAATGAGTGGTTAACATGGTTTACATAGGATTGTTGTCAACAAGGCCTCGTATCAAACAGATAAGCAAGCTTGGGCCACATCTGGATCAAGCGGGCTGTGCATATAGCTCGTTATTTTTTGATTCCGCAAATTTTTTTGTTATTTTCGTCGTATTCAATGGAGGTGGAAGGTAGTTAATGCGTAATTTGATCATCATTTTCTGTTCTATTTTCGTTTTGGCAGGGTGTACGATGCATGAAGAATCAAAGAAAATCAATATAGTAAAAGTCGATGATCGAGCCTTTTTCATTTCGGATCAGTAGTTTCCTGAAAGAGTTTCGTTCTTTCGAAAAGCTTTCAGAGTAACGAAAATCACTACTTGTACGTTGGATCGTAAAAATGAAGGAGCTAGAAACAAAGAAGCGTTAAAGAATCATCCACCAAAGGATGGATTTGATCGTGTGCAGTGGCCTCTTGCCATTTGCAAAGAAGGCGGGGCTGGTGCTTATGTTGAGTATATTGAGGGTGAAAAGAATGAACAGGCTGAGAAATGGTTACAAAAAGAGTTAAGTAAGTATCCTGATGGGACACCTCTTTTCTTTCATATAGGAGAACGTCCGAAGATGAATATCATTACAGATAAAAAGGAACGAAAATAAACAATCGTGGCTATTATATTTCGTTTGGCTTGAAAACTTTTGATTACCCAACCACACCATAGGCGCAACAAAGCCCCCCATGTGGAGGGGGCTGTTAGTTATTTGGCCGGCATCAAGCGTACGGTGATTGGCGCCTTTGTCTTGGTGGTGTCGACGGAGATGCGTTGCCCTAAGTATCCGTTGCACTGGAAGGTGAAATCGTAGGTACCGGGTGGCACCGGCCAAGTAAATTTGCCATTGGCGTCGGTATAACGCACGATGCGCGGCAAGGCGACAGGGTGCGATCCGGTGGGAATGGGGGTGACGATGACACCGGGGAGAGGGTTGCCCAGCTGGTCCAAGACTTGCCCAGATACATCGGTTAGTGCTTTCGGGGGCGAGGCTTGCTCTGGCATGGCAGATGGGTGCGGGTTTGCCGTTTCCGCCGTTCCCCCGCAAGCGCTGAGCAGGCAGCAGAGGAGCAGGATGAGCGGTGTAGGTGTGCGCATCATTGTTCTATCTCCTTTCAAGATGAAGTGGTTTGGAATCATGGATGGAAAAGGCCTAACGGAGAGGAGCAATATGTTCAACGTTATCTGAGTTTCCTTAAGATGTAAACACGATACATCCTACTTTTGCTCACGATAAAAGCAGTTCCCCGTTTTCTGGCTCTAGAAAACGGGGAATTTTTGCGGATCAATTCGGTTTGAGTTGCACCCGCAGGTGGGGCGCTTGTTTGCCAGGTATGGCTTGTACCCGCTCCTTGTGAAGGGCGTATCCTGGCTTGCGAAAGACAAAGTCATACGTGCCAGGAGGAACCGTCCAGGAGAAACGGCCTTCCGCGTCAGTGTAGACGGCGATTTCGGGAATGGGTCCGCTTTTGTCGTCGGCGGGTTCAGGCATGACAAGGACTTGGGCGATCGGATGTCCGTCTGTGTCCACGACAGTGCCCGTGACAGTGATGCGTTGTCCCGGCTGGGGATTGGGCGCGTCTCCGCTGAGATTGTTGCATCCAGCGCTGACCAGCATGCTGATTGAAAGCAGGGAGAGGAAGAAGCTGGAGAAGCGTGTAAGGTTCATGATCATGATCCTCCTTTAACAAAAAAAGATAGAGGGGAAACTCCCACCCTATCTTATAGACGTCATTGCGCTTTCCAGGTGTTCAAATTTTCGAAAACCTCTTTTGTGATTCTCGTGCCGCGGTTATAGCTGGAGCCGCCGTACACACCGTTGGTATGGATCGCGATGGAGCAGACGCCGCAATAGGCATAGCTGTTTTGGTAAACAGGAGAGCCGCTTTGGCCGCCATAGGTGTCGTTGGCGTATAACAGCTTGTGTTTGTGTGTTTCGCGAATACGATCGGCGTGTTGCCATTGGGTTCCGTATGGCTTGTCGCCGGGATAGCCGCTGATGTTTTCAGCCGTCCCGTTCATGGAGCCGGATTGGTATCGGTATCCGAACCAACCGGTGGAGTCGCCGATGCGTTTGTCCAGCTTGATCGCACCATAATCATAGTTGGTGTTGCCGTCATGTACCCAGCCGATCACGGAGAAGAATTCCACGCCATCGGCGGAGCCATAGGGAAGGTGGTCGCCGTCTCTTCCCGGATAAACGGTAGCAAAGGAGGCCCATTTGTCTTCGTTGGGATCATACAAGCAATGGCCGGCGGTGGCCACGGTGTCCGGACCGATCATCCAACCAGTACATCCACCGATGTCGCTGACGATATGTACAATGGCGCTATAGGGGTAGACGGCTGTGTTGGTGACTCGGGTGCGGTTGTCTGCGCCGATGATCGATTCTGTACCAGCGCCGCCGTCTGGTTTGGTTTCAGATGGGGAGGCTGTGAGATCGCGCCGTTCTTGGGTGCCCTTGTGCCCTTTGGTGTAAGCCCCGAAGCGTTGTTTGACTGTGTCTTTGCCGTATGGGACGGGCTGAATGGTGGCGCCTTTGTTGGAAACGGGGGTGTGGGGGGATGGGGCTTCTGTAACCGTCGCATAAACGGCAGAGCCGCTGGATGAAAAGACGATGGCGCAAACGAATGACAAGGAGGCAGCTAACGCAAACAGCTGTTTCTTGTGCAACATGAATGAATCACTCCTTTAAGGGAATTGGGTCATGGGGGCGGAGACGGTGAGTAGGGAATGAATTAACGATATGAATATTATAGGGAATATGGTAAATATATACAATCCGAATGTTCTGCTAATTGTTTACGTTTTTGTGACCTATGGAGTGAGAATGGAAACGGGTTTGTCAAAGCGGCAATCTAGGGTGTGTCTGGCAAATCAAGTGGGTGGGGAAGAAGCGGCGGAAAAACCTTTTTTCGAGGAGCGCCGATGCGCAAGTGAAGCGAATGAGAAAATGGTTTTGGAGCCGCTGGCCTATTCATCAGACACGCCCTAGTTTAGCTCCAACCAAAGTCAAAATCCCCGGCAAGAGCGGGGATTTTGGACGGATTGGATCAGATTGTGGCTTTGCTTGTTTTGGTGTCGAATTGGTGCGGCTTAAACATGACTAGGCGACCTGTGCGATGGAAGACGCGATGTGGTTTTGTCTCGTAACCTTTTTCTTGCAAGAGTCGGTGTGCTTCCTGTTTGGCAGCGGCATCTGTCGCGGCTTCCACGGCTTGGTCAATCAATACTTCCCCATTCTCACTATACACGGTCATATGATACATAAACCCCTCTCCTTTCCGCAACACAATTGGTAATAGTCTTATTATAGCCAATATCCGCAGAAAAGAGGAGACGTTTGCCGATACATGCCTTTTGCGTGCGGCCTAGGTTGCGCTGACTTTAGCGAATTCACTTTGGTCCAGCGCCATCTTCAGTTCTTTGCGCATTTCCCGCTCCACGCGCGCCTGTTCTCCGTTTTCCGTGCGGGCGTAGACGCGAATCACGGTTTCGGTTGTGTTGATATTTTCCACTCCCAACACGGTGGGCCCCTCAACAATTGCCGGGATGTGGTGTTTCATTTTGCGGCACGTCTCTTCTAAGTATGCGATCATTTTTTCCACATCGATGTCAGCGGGCAAGGGGAGATCGACGGTGGCTTGCATCACGCCACGGGAGTGGTTGGTGAGCGATTTGATGTCGCGGTTGAGCAGGAAATGGAGGTCACCGTTGGCTGAACGAAGTTTGAGCGTCCGCAGGCCCACATGCTCCACGGTGCCGCTAAAACCGTTTACCGTAATCTCTTCCCCCACATGCACTTGGTCTTCCATCAACATGAAGAAACCGGTGACGATGTCGCTGACCAAGTCTTTGGCTCCGAACCCGATGGCCAGTCCCAAAACGCCAGCACTGGCGAGCAGAGCGGATATATTGATGCCGAATTCAGGCAAGATGGAAACCAAAGCGATGAAGAAAATCACATAGGAAGCGATGTTTACCAAGAGGCTTTGAATGGTTTGAATGCGTTGCTGGGTGCCTTTGTTCAAGTGTTTGCTAGACACGGTTGCGCGAATGATCACTTGTTTAAGGACGGCGTAGGCGATGCCGGCCAAGACCAGGATGATCATCGCTTTGATGATTGAACCAAAGACGCCGCTGAATAGGCCATTGGCTGAAAAAGTTGTAAACAATGGGGTTCCTCCTGTCTTATTTTATTTCGTATTGCTAATTTTCCTGTCAAGCACTATAATCCTTTGCGGAGATGATGAAAAGGTGGCTGATGTTGATATGAGTCAAACATGGTCAATGAAACGGTTTTACATATTGGTTTTTGTCGTATGTATTACCGGGTCGACACAAGGCTTGCTGATTCCTTTGCTGACGACGTTCTTGGAGGAGCGGGGCGTCAGCGCGGATGTTAACGGACTGAGCGCAGCCGCGCTGTACGTGGGCATCATGATTGCCTCACCGCTGTGCGCGTGGATGGTTGGGCGTTACGGCTACAAAAAGATGATCTTGTTGGGCCTTAGCATCACCACCGTGGCGGTTGGATTGATCCCCTTATTCACCAATATCTGGGTGTGGAGCGCTTTGCGGTTCACGGTGGGGATTGGAGACAGTTTTCTACATTATGCTACCCAATTGTGGATTACCTCAACCGCACTGCCGAATGAACGAGGAAAGCGTATTTCCCAATACGGGTTCTTCTACGGGTTGGGGTTTGGGATCGGCCCGTTGGGTCTGAATTTGCTGTCGCTAGGCGAAAATGTCCCTGTGTGGACGATGTTTGCGCTTTTGGTCGTTACGATTGGCTTGGCGATGCAATTGAAAGAAGACCAAGAGAAGGTCACCAGCGAAAAAAGGGAAGAGAAGGCGGCCAAACATCATGTCGCCGTGGTGTACCGGATCGGCTTGGTCGCTTTGTGTCCAGCAATGTTGTACGGTTTTTTGGAAGCGTCGCTGGCGGGCAACTTCCCAGTGATCGGACTGCGCGAGGGCATTTCCAAAGGATGGATTTCCGTGTTGATTTCCGCCTTTGTGTGGGGAAGTTTGGTCTTCCAGATTCCGCTTGGCATCTTGGGCGATAAAATCGGCCGCAAACGGTTGCTCATGGCCGTGTGTGCCTTGGGGGCCGTAGGCATGTTCCTCATCCCTCATCTGATGCCCAACGCCTGGGCTTTGTTTGTTGCTTTCTCCCTCATCGGTGGATTGATCGGTTCCATTTTTTCCTTGGGGCTGGCTTATGTGACAGATCTGTTGCCTTCCCGTTACCTCCCTACAGCGAATATGATCGCCTCCGTTCATTTCAGCTTAGGGAGCATGCTAGGGCCCTATACGGGTGGACTGCTCATCAAAGGGTGGGGAGGACATGCCCTGTTTTACCTGATTTCCGCTTCTCTGGCCGCCTTTGTGCTACTGGCACTCGTATACCGGCACGCGGAGGCCTCCGAATCCTCCTCCCTACCTGTACAGGAAAAGCAGATTGGCTAACTGGAGTGGCCCCTTCTTGCGGTCGCAGAAGGGGCTTTGTTTAATGTTCTCTTCGTTGCCATTCCATTCCTGTCATTTGCAAAGGGCGTATCTCGCCGTTTTCTAGCTTGACAGTGGGTTGGTCGACATACCACCCCCGCCCGTTGATCGAGACATCCGTCTGATAGCGGAAGCGGAGGTAGCGGGCGTTGGTAGGCAGGGGCAAGCTGACCCGCTTCCAGCCTGCACTCCTTCCAGTGACCGAATGCAAGGGTTGCCAAGTCTTACCGTCCGCAGATGTTTCGACAATGCCAAAATCGGCATTGGTTTCGAGATGATGCCAAGTGGCGAAGGATAATGTTTTTTTGGCGGCCGAGGCTGGCAGATGGGCTGTCAGCGTGCGGTTCAACCCATCGCCGTAGCCTGCGAACCAAGCCGGCCTCCGCATGGCGACTGGAATGGCGTCAGCGGCCAACCGCGCCGCTTCCCTCCGAACCGGGTTGAGTGAAGGCGTTTGTCGGGTGGGATGTACCCGATTGGTCAACAGAATGGCGATGGTGGCTTGCTCCCGGTTGACGACGAGGGAAGTACCAGTAAAACCAGTATGGCCAACGGTATGGGGACTAGCGAGGGCGTCCATGTACCATCCTTGATTCAGCTCCCAACCAAGGCCGTGGTCATCACCGGGAAAGTCGGTGTTGAAGTTGTGTTCCATTAAGGCCACGGTCTGTTCATCCAAGATGCGGGTGGTGCCGTATCGGCCGCGTAATAGGAAGAGATGGGCCAACTTGGCCAAGTCGGTGGCTGTAGAGAATACACCGGCATGGCCCGCCACGCCATCCAAGGAAGCGGCGTTTTCGTCATGCACTTGACCCCAAACCAGCCCGCGGTCGGGATTGGACTGGTATTCGGTAGCGGCGATGCGGTGCTTGAGAGATGCGGGTGGATTGTACATTGTATCAACCATTCCCAAGGGCCCTGTGATCGTTTCTTTCACATATTGATCCAGTCGCTTGCCGGTGAGGCGTTCCACCAGAGCACCCAACGTGATCATGTTGAGGTCGCTGTATACATAGGTGCTTCCGGGGGCATGGTCGAGCGGGCAACGGAACACTTCTTGCAGGCGGTCATCCCGGTTGCCGCCCATCTGATATAAGGGAAGGCCGGGGCGGAATCCAGATGTGTGCGTCAGTAATTGCTTGATAGTGACGGTCGCTTTGCCGTTTGCCGCGAATTCGGGAATGTAGCGGCTTACGGGATCATCGAGTGAGAACTTGCCTTGTTCATAGAGTTTCATCACGGCGATGGCGGTAAAGATTTTACTGATGGAAGCCACGTCAAACAGGGTATGTTTGGTCATGGGAACGGGTTGGGCGAGAGGGGTTCGTGAGGCATCGCGGTACTTGGCGGCATAGCCGTACGCTTGGTGCTTGACGATGACACCGCGGCGGGCGACCAACATCACCGCACCGGGCATATGGTTTTGTTCGATGGCCCGGTTCAGGGCGGTGTCTAACGCTCGTAGCGGTTCGTTTCGCATTCCTGCTGCTGATGGCGGGCCCGCACGTAAGATCGGGCTAGTGGGGAGGGGGAAATCCCAGCTCGCCGGGAGGGCGTCATTCACGCGCTTGGCGGACGGGAGTGGCTTGCTTTCTTTCTCTGATAAAGGAGCGTAAGCGGCGAGAACGGGAACCGGCATCAAGCAGGCCAGAAGCAGGCTAAACAAGGATACCCCGAAGGGATGGCGGCGCATGGGGCATTCTCCTCCTTTGTGTGATGGATGCCTTATTGATATATTTTACCAAAACATTTGTGGTTAAGACAAAAGCCGCTCCTGTAAAAAAACAGGCGCCTCATCGATAGGCGCCTGTCTTCGCCGGGTAGTTGATGAATGGCCTGGCAACGAAACACTCATAATTGATACCGGAACCCGTCATGCGCGATCTGGACGGCAGTGAAGACAGTTTGCGCTTCTTTCAACAATTGCGCATGATCCTCTTCCATGAATCGTGAACTGATGTGGGTTAGAATCAGCGCTTTGGCGTTGGCATTTTTGGCCACAGTGGCCGCTTGGACACATGTGGAGTGATGGTGGGCGGTGGCCAACCCTTCCTGACCCGCCCCGTAGGTGGACTCATGAACCAACACATCAGCGTGTTGCGCCAAGGCTTCTGCGGAAGGAGTTGGCCGGGTGTCTCCGAGGATGGCCAAGATGCGCCCCGGTTTGGGGGGGTGGATGTAATCTTGTCCATTGATGACGCGCCCATCGGGGAGAGTCACCGTTTTCCCCTGTTTAATCTCTTGATAGTGGGGGCCAGGCGGGATGCCTTCGGCTTTCAGTTTCTCGATATCCAAGGCACCGGGTTGCTCATCTTCTTGCAATCGGTAGCCGAAGCAGGGAATACCGTGGTCCAATTTTCCCACCGTCACTGTAAAGGGGCCTTCCTTCAATGTGTCCCCTTCTTCCACTTCATGAATGGTGAGGGGATAACGCAAGTAGGTGCAACTCGTTTGCATCGCCACTTCAATAAAGGAACGCAAACCTTTGGGGCCGTAAACGGTTAATGGCGTTTCGGCTCCTTGAAAACTCCGGCTTCCCAATACGCCCGGAAGCCCATAGATATGATCCCCATGGAGGTGGGTGATGAATATCCGGCTTACTTTTCCTAAGCGGACAGGATGTTCAAGTATTTGATGCTGGGTGGCTTCACCGCAATCAAACAGCCAGGTGTCTCCTTTGTACTCCGGCATGATGAGAGCGAGGGATGAAACATTTCGCTGTTTGGACGGGATGCCAGCGCCAGTGCCCAAAAACAGAAGTTCCATCGCACAATCCCTCCTTTCAACAGGAATGTTTAGACCGATGAGGCAAGGGGGTCATTTCGCTGAGATTTGGCTATTGTACGCCAATACCCAGCGGGCCGCTTCCGCTACAGAGGCTACGGTGTGGGTTGCTTCCTGTTTCACTGCGGCATCGGCGACCGCCATCGCAAAGCTGTGCTTCGTCAGTCGGAGCATGGAGATGTCATTGTAGGAATCGCCGATGCAGGCCACTTCCTCTTCCTTCATGCCTAAGTGATCGATCAGCCGTTTAAGACCAACCCCTTTGGAGACGCCAGGCGGCATGAAATCGATGCAATGCCGGTCGGAAATGAAGGAGTCAACCCTGTCGGCGAAATGTTCTTTCACTGTGGCTTCCAACTTTTTGATTTCGTCCATGTCGCCGATGTAGCATAGCTTGCTGGCGAAAATGGAGGTGCCTAGGCAGTCGAGCACATCGGCCCGTTCTTCGATCGGCATGCGCATCTGTGTTTCGATCTGTTGAACCAACTCACTTTTGCGCGGCACAAACATGCCATCTTCCTGGCTAATGAAGCCAACAAGCTGATATGGTTCGGCGATCTGGAACAACTCGCGGGCCGTATCCCCGTCGAAGTGGGCGGAATACAGGCGTTGATTATTCGTATCATAGATGAACGCGCCATTTTGGCTGATGCGGTGGAACTCTCCTTGCAGTTCGTTCATCACGCTAACCAATTCTTTATCCATGCGCCCGGAGGCGAGGCAGACTTGCACCCCAGCGTCGACAAGTGCCATTAAGGCTTCTTTGTCCTCCGGATTCACAGTTTTTTCGTCATTGAATAAGGTGTTGTCTAAGTCACTCACAAATAAACGGATCATAATGGATGACACTCTTTCTGTTGAGATAATAGATGCATCTCTGTTTAGGTTAACATAAATAAGTGGATAAACACATCATCCAAGAGACTTGCCTTATTTATATGAATGTTTCATTTTATATGCATAATGGGTTAATCGAAATGGGTTATGGTTAAAAAAATATAAAAAGCAGGGGATGGGAACATGAGCCTTTTTCTGTGGTTTATGCTCATAGCGACATTGGTTGCGGTGCTGTCGGTTCGCCGGGTCAAGCGGCGGACGCGGTTGGTGAAGCCAGACCGGTCGCTCAAGCCGGCCGAGTGGTCTGCGGAAGAAGTGACGGTTGGCTGGATCGGTCACTCGACCGTACTGATGAATATATACGGGGTAAAAGTGATCACAGATCCGGTGCTAGGAAGACGTGTTGGGCAGCAGCTGGGGATCGGCGATTGGCAGATCGGTCCTCGCCGTCATGTTGAACCAGCGGTCACTTACGATGACTTGGGACGAGTAGATGTGATCCTGTTGTCCCACGCCCATTTTGACCATTTTGATATCCCCACGTTAAAGCGGCTGGCGCACCCTGATGTGTTGATGGTCGTGCCCAAAAACACGTCCAAGCTGTTAAAGGGTATGCCATGCCGGCGAATTGTGGAATTGAGTGGAGAAGAGGAAGTTCAGCTCAGCGAATGCGGCCTAACCATTAAAGCGGTGCCGGTGAAGCATTGGGGAAATCGGTATCCATGGAATGTGGATTATGGGTATACCGGGTATTTAATTGAAAAGCGGGACACGCGGATCTTCTTTCCGGGTGACACCGCCTACACCCCGGATTTTTACCGTCTACGCGAACGGGGGGAGATCGATCTGTGTTTCATGCCCATCGGTGCATACAGTCCGGACAAATACCAATGGGCACATTGCACCCCCGAACAGGCGTGGCAGATGTTTCTCGATACAGGAGCCAATGTGTTGGTGCCGATTCATTGGGATACGATCAAGTTGTCGCAGGAGCCTTTGCATGAGCCATTGGAGCGGTTGCTTGCTGCCAGTGGGGAACAACGGGATCGGATCGTTATCACGAAACATGGGGAGGTTTATGTGCTGGTCAAGGATAAAGTCAGCCTGTCATAACGCCTGCTTTGGTGTATCTAAGGCGTGTTCCGGGGAAGCGTTGGAAATACCGTTTCCCAGAAACACGCCTTCGTGTTGGGTGCAATGGGACGGATCACTGCGTTTGCAGTTCGGCCAGCTCTTTTTTTAAGATGGCTGCTTTGATAGCCATGTAGTCTACCTCGTCTGGCAACGCGTCTTTGAGCGGACGGAGTTTGTGCGCGCCTAATTCGTCGATTTTGCGCATGATCAGTGCTTCCCAGCGGGCAGGGATGAAGGCGTCCCAATCCAGCGGATGGCCGTCTAGGCCGGCGCGGATGAGATGGTCTTCAATCGTTCCCCGCGTCAATTGCCGCAGTTTGGCGATCTCATCGATCGTTTTCCCTTCTTGGAATAAACGGTAGGTGTGCAGGTGACTCTGTTCTTTTTCCGACTGTTCGGGAGCGGAAGCTGTTCGCCTGCGCCCATGCTTGTCCACGTATTTTTGAATCAAGGCTAGAAAAGCATGACCGTGTTTGGCGTATTTCAGCTCACCCACACCGGGGATGGCTCGCATCTCCTGTTCGGTGATCGGCAAGCGTCGGCACATCTCTTTGAGCGTGCTGTCTTGGAAAATGATGTATGGCGGCAATTGTTCTCGCTCGGAAATCGATTTCCTGAGTGCTTTCAGTTCTTCGAACAGCAGAGAACCTCGGCTAGGCTCAACCATCGGCGTGCGTATTTCTTCGCGGTGGAGCAGTACGCGCCGGGAACCTTTTAAGACCTCAATCGCCAGTGGCGTCAGCTTGGCAACGGGCACGCTGGGGTGTGACAAGTCCAGGGTGAGGTAATGGTTGCTCACCAACTGGTGGCAAAGCTGGATGATTTCTTTTTCGGTGTGGTCTTTCATGATGCCATAGGTGGAGAGGCGATCCAACCCCCAGCTGAGAATGCGCTTGTTTTTGGACCCGCGCAACACCTTGGACACCACGGTGAAGCCGAAGCGTTCATTCATGCGTTTGATGCAGGAGAAGATTTTTTGCGCATCAATGGTGCGGTCTTCTGCTTCGCCCAGCTTTTTGCGGCAATTGCCACAGGTGCCGCAAGTGTAGGGATGATCATTGCCAAAATACCGGATAAATGCTTGCTGGTAACACTCATCAGTAAAGCAATAATCCACCATGCACCGTAATTTGCTAAGTTCCAACGTTTTGCGCTCCGGAGTCATCTCGGAATGGTCGATCAGGTATTTTTGCGTTTGGATATCCGTCGGCGAGAACAGCAGGATACACTCGCTTCGGTCGCCATCCCTGCCAGCTCGTCCCGCTTCCTGATAGTAACATTCCAGGTTGCGGGGCAGATTATAATGGATTACAAATCGGACATTGGATTTGTCGATCCCCATGCCAAACGCGTTAGTAGCGATGATGGTTTGAATCCGGTCATAGGAAAACGCTTCTTGGGCCCGATTGCGCTCCAGATCGCTCATGCCTGCATGATATTTGGCGACAGGAAAGCCTTCTTCTTGCAAATAGCGATGCAACTGATCCACTTCTTTGCGGGTGGAGCAATATAGGATGCCGGTCTGCCCTGGGTGATCGCGCAGATATTGCGTGATGAATTCACGCTTTTGCCCGTCGCGGTGGACATAAAAGGAAAGATTGTCCCGTTCCAGCTTAGTCGAGAAAATATGCTTTGGCGAGATTTGCAACAAATTGGCGATATCGTCGCGCACATCCACCGTGGCTGTCGCGGTCAAGGCGGCGATCAATGGCCTGCGCGGCAATGTCAGCAAGCGTTCGGCCATGGAGCGGTAGCTAGGGCGAAAGTCATGTCCCCACGTCGAGATACAGTGCGCTTCGTCAATGGTAACCAAATAGATGGGCAATGTCTCGAAAATGGTTTGGAAGCGCTCAGATTCCAAGCGCTCAGGTGCGATGTAGAGCAATTTGACTTCGCCGGATCGGAGCGCTTCAATGCGCTGGTCGATCTCATGGGGTTGTAGCGTGCTGTTGATGTATGTGGCGGAAATGCCTAGTTGCTTTAAGCCGTCCACTTGATCCTTCATCAAGGAGATCAAGGGGGAAATCACGATGGTAATCCCTGGAAACATCAACGCCGGAATTTGGTAGCAGATGGATTTGCCCCCGCCAGTCGGCATAATGCCCATCGTGTTATGCCCGGCCAAGATGCTCTGGATGATTTTGCGTTGCCCCGGACGGAATGTAGCGTAACCGTAAAATTTTTGCAGGAGTAGTTCCGCTTGTTCGATTGACACTCGATTCACCCACTTACAAAGCATAGCTCGACATGATATGCAATCATTTTACATGATTTTTCTGATGTTGACATGAAGGAATTCCCCAGGAAGCGCGCTATCATTCCGGTTCCCTTGTAAGCGGAGGGCGTCCAAGGTTATCCTATACAATGAACGCAACAAGAGTGGAGGAACGAAACATGTTATTCATCGACAATCGGAACATCACTGATCCGCGGATCAACTTGGCGATAGAAGAGTATGCACTCAAGCATTTGGATATTGAGGAGACGTATCTCCTGTTTTATATCAATGAACCTTCCATCATTATCGGCAAACATCAAAACACAGTGGAAGAAATCAATGTCGATTATGTGCGGGAAAAAGGCATTCACGTGGTGCGCCGGCTGTCCGGTGGTGGAGCGGTGTACCATGATCTGGGCAATCTCAACTTCAGCTTTATCACCAAAGACGATGGCAAGAGCTTTGCTAATTTCCGCAAGTTTACAGAACCGGTCATCTCCGCACTGGAGAGTTTGAACATCAAAGCCGAATTGAGCGGGCGGAATGATATTTTGGTCGATGGGAAGAAAGTGTCCGGCAACGCCCAATTTTCAACGAGGGGACGCATGTTCAGCCATGGCACGCTGATGTTTAACGTCAATATCGAAGAAGTGGTTAAAGCACTGCAAGTGAAGAAAGAAAAAATCGAATCCAAAGGGATCAAATCAGTGCGGAGCCGGGTTGCTAACCTGGTGGATTACTTGGTGGAACCAATGTCCATCCAGGACTTTCGGCAGGTGCTATTGACGCACATCTTCGCTGGAAAGCAACCGATCCCGCAGGTTGAACTGACCGCCGCAGATTGGGCCGAGATTGAAAAAATCGCCGACCAGCGTTACCGGAATTGGGATTGGAATTTCGGCGAGTCGCCGGAATTTAATGTCCAACACAGCAAGCGGTTCCCGATCGGATCGATTGACATCCGCCTCGATGTCGGGGAAAAAGGCGTTATCCGCCAGTGCAAAATCTATGGGGACTTCTTTGGTGTGGGGGATGTGGCCGATATTGAACAGCGCTTGGCAGGGGTTCGGTATGACCGGGATGCCATCGAGAAAGCGTTGGCAGATGTGGATGTGAAGCATTATTTTGGTGACATCACCAAAGAGGAATTTATCGACTTGGTGTATTGATGACCAAACACGCCGACCTTGGCACCACACCCGGAAAGAAGATAGTTGCTATTGACACGGGAAAAAGCGATGTCGTCAGCGGGACATCGCTTTTATTTATACAATGTGTTTCAATTCCCCTTCTGCTAATCGTTTGTTGAACGCCGTCAAAAATGCTTCCTGCTTATGAAAGAGCACATGTTCTAAAACGAATTCCTGATAGCCTTGTTCAAGGAGGAAATATAATACGCTGCGAAATAGTTTGGGGCCGTGGGGGTTGGTGGGGTCGATGAGTTGGAAGCTGGAATTGTACTCTTTGATCGTTTCCAGTAAAAAGAGGGTGCTCAAGCGCCCATTGGGCAAGGTGAACGCATATTCTTCCAGCACATAGCGATTGCGGTTGCCGCTGAATTGTACGCGTTCTTTGGGGATCAATGGCGGATGTTGTTGTTGTAGGACATGGGGCGCGATCGTCAAATCGAGCCGGTCGTGTTGGGTTGAGATGAAGCGGCGAACCGCTTTGTAGTTGTTGAGGGCGGGAACAAGGGAAACGCGGCCGAGGAATGTTTGGATGATCAATTTTTGATCGATGATTTTATAACCAAACAAAATGTCTTGGTCGATGAAGCCCCATCCTTTTGGTGACAAGGTAATGCGGCCCAAATGCAAGAGCTGTTGTAATCTGATTCGCAGCAGGGAGAGGCTTGGGCAAGGACTGATCCGTTCTGTCCAACGTTCATACGCGTGGCTGTCAATGTGAACGGTCAATTCCATGGATGCGGTGGAAATGCGTGTGCGCGGCGTGTGGCGGCGTTGCCGTTTCACCACGCGCATCAGTTCATGTTTGCTGAGATAATGGTCGTGATGAAGAAAGCATGTCCAATCGGCAAGTTTAATTTTTTTATTAATAAACGTCTTACTATTTAAGACCTGATAACTTAAAGGATTTCGCTTTAACTCATTAAGCCAATTTTTGGAAGGGAGTGGTGTGTCAAATGGCCTGTGGCTATGCATGAAAGCCACTCCTTTCTGTATTTGGTCAAGTTGGAAGCCTGCCAATCTTGTTTGCATCCGTGTCGATAGGTGAAAAACCGATCTTGGGAGGGCGGTGAGCCCAGGTGCAAAGGGGTTACTCGGTGCACCCCACCATCCATATCTCTCCATCCAAAAGATGGGTTAAATCGTTGAAAAAAATGGGGTTGTATATTCATATTACCATAAATAACCCAATTTATGCGAATATTTTTATACATTAATAAGAGTAGTTTTTCACGTCATTCCGTTGTGGGGTGCACTCTTTTTGATTGAAATTCGGCCAAGAGAGCTGGTTTGAATAGATGGGAAAATCATTCATTAAAACGCATGTAAGTCACAACTTGTCTAGGCCGATGGTATCGGTTAAGCCTGCGGTGGATGGAAGGGATCGGCTGGCGTATGTTAATGCTGTAATAGATTAATACCCGTTTTGTAGGGAAGTTATGATCAAATTCTCATAAAACCTTGACAAAACTCTGAATATTCTATTACGATAAAAACAAACAAGCGCTTGTTTTAAAGAAAGGATTTAGCTATGCCAAAAAAAGGGAGAAGAGAAGAAATCCTAGCCATCGCTTGTCGCTTGTTCAGCCAAAAAGGATACCATGGCACCACGATTCGTGATATTTCCGAAGCTTGTGGAATTTTGGCGGGCAGCTTGTATGCTCATATCAATACCAAGGAAGATTTGTTGTTTGAGATCACCAATCGGGGGGCGGATGCTTTCTTGCAATCGTTGGCCCCGATCGTGGAGAGCCGGGTCACGGCCAAGCAGAAGCTGAAGCAAGCCGTTCGCGCGCACATCCAAGTGGTGGAAGCCAATCTTGAAGCGGCCACGGTGTTTTTCCATGAATGGAAGGCATTGACGGGTGAGCGGTTTGAGCAGATTCAGGAAAAGCGGGACCAATATGAAGGCATGTGGTCGGCCATTTTGGCGGAGGGTGTGCAAGAAGGGATCTTCCAATTGCAAGATGAGAAATTCGCCCGTCTGTTGATTTTATCGGTGGGCAACTGGATTTACCAATGGTACCGCCCAGATGGCGGGTTGAGTGCCGAAGAAATCGCAGATCGGTTTGTAGCGTTGATGCTGCACGGATTTGTGAGATAGGGATGGGAGGGAGAGGCTTGCAAGAACAAGATTACTGTTCGTTCATGGAGCGAATCGAACGCGGAGAGAAGATCGAGGCGACTGAATGGATGCCGGATGAATACCGCAAACTTCTAGTCAAATTGATCCACATGCATGCAGTAAGTGAGATCATGGGTGCATATCCGGAGAAAGAGTGGGTTCCCAAGGCTCCCAGCTTGCGGCGCAAACTGGCGATCATGGCCAAGGTGCAAGATGAGATGGGCCATGGGCAGTTGCTGTTGCGCGTCGCCGAGGATTTGTGCGCCCCGTGGGGCAAAACGCGTGAAGAGCTTATTTCCGACATTTACAGGCAACGGGTGAAATTTCACAATGTCTTTCACATGGAAGCTCGTACTTGGGCAGATGCGGGTGTGATCGGTTGGTTGGTCGACGGGGCAGCCATCATTAACCAAGCAGCGCTCCTAGAAACCTCCTACGCTCCTTACGCCCGGGTGTTGAAGCGGATCTGTGCCGAAGAGAGCTTTCACATGCAACATGGAGAGAACATCATTTTGGCGCTGGCCATGGGAACAGAAGCGCAACGGGAGATGTTGCAAGAGGCCGTTAATTACTGGTGGGAATCGTTGCTGTTCTTTTTCGGCCCCAAAGAGGTCACCCCGGCGGCTGAGCGTATGCTTCATTACCGCATACGCATTAAGACGAATGAGGAGTTGCGGCAAAAGTTTTTGGACAAGTATGTCCCGCGCATCTGGTCGCTGGGCTTGACGGTGCCCGATCCGCAGTTGCGTTATGACGAGACAGAGAAGTGCTGGCGCTATTCGGAGCCCGATTGGGAGAAATTTGGCCGGATTGTGCGCGACTGTATGGGTCCCAAATCGCAGGAGCGGATGGCGTTGCGCCGTCGCGCCCACGAAGGTCAACTCTGGGTGCGTGAAGCGATGATTCGCTCCCGGGCTTTGATGCATGCGGTGTGAGGTGGGATCAAATGACTGAAAAAATGGAATATGGCGTCTTCGAGGTATTTGTGCAGCGGACGCATCTAGATCATCATGTCCATGTGGGCAACTTGCTGGCCCCTTCCGCCGATGTGGCAGCGCAGATGGCGCGGGAAAACTTCTTGCGGCGGGAGAAAGTGGTCAGCCTGTGGGTGGTTCCCCGGGACCAGATCACCGCTGTTTCTGAACATGGAGAGTGGTTGGGACGCGAATTGGATCGGAGTTATCGTGAAGTGTCCGGGTACACCGAAAACGGACGGCTGTGGCGTATGTTTAAAGAGAAAGCGCTAACATTGGAGGAGATCGTGGCTTATGTGGAGCGGCGGAGCGAAGGAGGGAGAAGGAATGGACATCAAAGACGCCCATCAGGCTCGTGAGCATCCAACTTATCACCAGGCATTGGTCCGGTGGATAACTCAGTTGGCCGACGATGAATTGACATTGGGCCATCGGGACTCGGAGTGGCTGGGACTGTGCCCTGACATTGAAGGAGATGTCGCATTTAGTTCGATTGCGCAAGATGAAGTGGGACATGCCGCCTTCTACTTTGAGCTCTTGCATGAATTGGGTGAACCTGATCCTGATAGGCTGGCCTTTGCCCGAAAGACCCACGAACGGCGCAACGCCAAGCTGGTGGAACAGGAAAATGGCGATTGGGCATACTCCATTCTCCGCCACACCCTCTACGACATTTTTGATGGGATCCGACTGGAAGCGATGCGCCAATCCAGTTACCTGCCGCTCAGGCACGGGGTGGCGAAGATCCAGCGGGAAGAGGCGTACCATTTGTTGCATATGAAGACATGGGTGGTCCGCATGGGCAAAGCGGGCGGTGAAGCGAGACAATACCTAGAGGAAGCGGCAGTGCGCCTATGGCCGCAATTGGATGACCTCTTTTCCTTTGGGGATGCGGATGAGGAAACGCTGTTGCGGTTTGGGATCATCGCATTTGGCTCCGCCGAATGCCAGAAGCGCTGGGAAGAACAGGTGAAAGTCATTTTCGGACAAGCGGGCCTTCTCTGGCCGGGGGAGATTCCACTTAGTGGGCGCGATGGCCGGCTGGGGCAGCATGACCCCGCATTGGCCCAGTTGCTGGAGACGATGACAGAAGTATACCGCCTTGACCCCGTAGCGAGGTGGTGAAGGAAATGGTGACGGAAGCGGAATGTTGGAAACGGTTGCAAGAAGTGAAAGACCCGGAGATTCCCACAGTGAGTGTGGTAGAGATGGGGATGGTCAAGCGGGTGGAGGTGATGCCGGGGCGGGTGCATGTCGAGATGATGCCAACCTTTGTGGGATGCCCAGCGCTGGACTTGATCCGCAAGCAAGTGGTTCGCCAATTGTCTGAGCCGGACGCTTCCGTTGAAGTAGAAGTTGACTTTGTCTTCGACCCCCCATGGACGAGTGAACGCATCACTGCGGAGGGCGCGCGGAAGCTGAAGGAGTTTGGGATCGCACCACCTGGTTCGCAGGTGGATGAGCTGCCATCTTGCCCATATTGTGGGGAGGAAAAGGGGCAGGTGGAGAATTTGTTCGGTCCGACGGCCTGCCGCGCAATCTATTATTGCACGCGTTGTCGGCAACCGTTTGAAGGCATGAAAAAAGTGTGATCAAAGGAGTTGGCGCCATGTACCAACCCGCAGTGGAGGCGATGGAGAGGCGAGAGTTGGCTCAGTTGCAGGAACGGCGCTTGTTGGAAACGGTGCGTCGCGTGTATGCACATGTGCCATTTTATCGGTCGAAGCTGCAACAAGCCGGCATTGACCCCGAGTCATTTCGCGGTTTGGCCGAGCTCACGCGGTTGCCGTTTACCCGCAAATCGGATTTGCGTGACCAATATCCGTTTGGATTGTTCGCCACGCCGCTCGCCGACGTGCGCCGCCTTCACGCTTCATCGGGAACGAAAGGGAAGCCGACGGTAGTCGGTTACACTGAACGCGATTTGCGCTTGTGGAGTGAAGTGTGTGCGCGGGCGCTGGTGACGGCTGGAGGCCAGCCAGGAGATGTATTTCACAATGCTTATGGGTATGGCTTGTTTACGGGAGGATTAGGGATGCATGCCGGCGCCGAACGGTTAGGCATGGTCACGGTGCCGGTTTCTGGCGGCGGGCGCATGCGACAGTGGACGTTGATTGAAGATTTTAGCCCCCGCGTGATCGCGGGAACGCCCTCATTTATTTTGAGCCTGGGCGAAGCGATGATACAAGCGGGCAAACATCCCCGCAACAGCTCAGTCAAAGTGGGGATTTTCGGTGCCGAACCGTGGTCGGAAGAGATGCGGCAGGAATTGGAGGCGTTGTGGGGCATTCATGCGGTGGACATTTATGGCTTGTCAGAAGTGGTCGGACCGGGAGTGGCCATTGAGTGCTGGCAGGCAAAAGAGGGCTTGCACATCGCCGAAGACCATTTCTTGGTGGAAGTGATTGATCCGCACACCGAAGAAGTTCTGCCGGAGGGCGAGGTGGGTGAGCTGGTGTTCACCACATTGACCAAAGAAGCGCTTCCTGTCCTCCGTTACCGGACGGGGGATTTGGCTAGTGTCACGAGCGAACCCTGCCGTTGCGGGCGGACACACCGCCGGATGTCCCGCGTCAAAGGGCGGATCGACGACATGTTGATCATCCGTGGAGTAAATGTGTTTCCGATGGAGATTGAACCCATCGTGATGGCCCAGCCCGAATTAAGCCCTCATTATCAGCTTGTTGTAGAAAAAGAAGGATCGATGGATCGGTTGACGGTTGAAGTGGAAGTGTTGGAATCTTCTTTTAATCTCGTCGATTTTTCAGCGTTGACCAAACGGTTGGAGGGGGCGCTGAAAGAAAATTTAGGTGTCTCTGTCCGTGTGCGCGTGACGATGCCAGGATCATTGCCACGTAGTGAAGGAAAGGCCGTCCGCATTCTGGATCGGAGGTAAAGGTTCGTACGGCGAGTTTATTAAACTATCCAGTTTGGGAGGATGATCAGCATGGTAAAATTGGTCGCTCTGTACAAACAACCGGAAGACAAGCAGGCGTTTGATAAGCATTATTTTGAGGTTCACCTGCCATTGACCGAAAAAATGCCCGGATTGATCAAAACGAAAGTAACCAAGTTTTCAAGCACCCCGATGGGAACCGAGTCGCCGTTTTATTTGCAGGCCGACATGTACTTTGAGTCGGAGGAGGCTCTCCAGGCGGCAATGAAATCCCCTGAGGGTAAGGCGGCTGCCAAAGATGTGATGTCCTTCGCTGGAAAGCTGATCACCATGATCATCGGGGAAGAGGCGGAAGCTGAGTGAGCGGGTCGTGGCTGACAACGCCAGCAGTGGTTGGTGCCGGTACGATGGGGATGGGCATTGCGGAGGTGCTGGCGGCGGCCGGTTATCCGGTGTTGGTATGGGACATGTCGCCCGCGGTGATGGATCGTGCCCGCAAACAATTGAAGGAGCGTTTGGCGGCGCGGGTAGCCAAAGGACGTCTGTCCGCCGAAAAAGCGGAGGGAATGTTTGAACGCATCCAACCGGTGGCGAGTCTTGATGAGTTGGCGAAATGCGAGCTGGTGATTGAAGCGATCGTGGAGCGACTGGAAGCAAAGCAATCCCTGTTCGCGCAGTTGGATGAGCTTGTGTCCCCCACAGCAGTCCTTGCTTCCAACACCTCTTCGCTGTCGATCACTGCGATCGCCGGCGTCACCAAGCGACCTGAGCGGGTGTTGGGCATGCATTTTTTCAATCCAGCGCCTCGCATGCCCTTGGTCGAGGTCGTGCAAGGTGCGCAGACGGCGCCCCGCGTGCTTAAACAAGTCTATGGGTGGTTATCCGGCTTGGGCAAAGTGCCGGTACGGGTAGCAGACGCTCCCGGCTTTCTAGTGAACCGGGTGGCTCGCTCGTACCATACCGAGGCGGTCAAGCTAGTTGCCCAGCAGTCAGCTCGCAAAGAGCAGGTGGATCGCATTTTGGAGGGGGCTGGCTTTCCGATGGGGCCTTTTGCCCTGCAAGATCTGATCGGGATTGATGTCAATTTGGCAGCTTCTGTTTCCGTATATGAAGCGACTTTTCATGAAGCGCGGTTCCGCCCGCATTATCACCAACAGCGGATGGTGGAGCAAAAGGCGCTAGGACGCAAGACGGGAAAGGGGCATTACGAGTATGGCGGATAAGGTGGTGATTTTGGGGGATGGCCCTTTCCGGGAGCCGTTGGCAACATTTCTCGCGTCACAGCGAGTAGCTTGCATGTCGCCGGAGCAGGCGGACGGCCGTGACGTGTTGGCAGTGATTGATGTGCAAACCGGGTGTGATGGGGGCAAACGCGATTGGCTGGTCTCTGCGGAGCGTGTAGTTTCCGAGCGGACGCCCATTTTCACCTCTGTCTTGCACCGGACGGCGACCGAGATCGCCTCTTGGTTGGCCCATCCCGAGCGCGTGGTGGGGTTTTCACCCGTGCAGTTTGCGGACATGCCGGTGGTGGAAGTGTGTCGCCCCCTACAAGCGGAAGAGGATGCCAGCTGGACAGAACATCTGCAAGTGCTTGCTGGCTTGGGGAAAGAGGTAGAAGAAGTGGGAGATGAGCCGGGGTTGGTGTTTCCGCGTACCTTGGCGCTATTGGTAAATGAGGCGGCTTTTGCACTGGCGGAAAAAATTGCTGACAAAGTAGATATCGACTTGGCGATGCGTAAAGGAACCAATTGGCCGTACGGTCCGCTGGAATGGGCAGACCGCATCGGCATCGACCAGATTGTCGCCATATTGACCGGATTGGAGAGGGAGCTGGGAGAAGAGCGTTACCGCCCGGCGCCGCTGTTGCGCAAGATGGTTTACGCCGGGTATCTGGGCCGGGCAAGCGGCCGCGGCTTCTACTGTTATGATGAGCAGTCGGTGCGGAAGGGAGCAGAGGGATGAGGCGTCGCGAAGTGGTGATAGTGGATGCCGTGCGCACCCCGATCGGCCGATATCGGGGGGGCTTGAGTCGGGTGCGCCCCGATGATCTGGCGGCTCATGTCATCCGGGCTTTGGTTGAGCGCAATTCGCAACTGGATGAAGTAGAGATCGAAGATGTCGTGTTTGGATGCGCCAACCAAGCGGGGGAAGACAACCGCAATGTGGCTCGGATGGCGCTATTGTTGGCCGGATTGTCAGAAGAAATCGGTGGAGTCACGGTAAACCGCTTGTGCGGTTCGGGATTAGAAGCGATCAATCAAGCTGCGGCGGCAATCCAGATCGGTAGCGGCGATGTGATGATTGCTGGGGGAGTGGAGAGTATGACCAGGGCGCCGCTGGTCATGTTGAAGCCGGAGCAAGGATGGGCCCGTGGTGATCAGGCGTTGGTGGATACCACCTTGGGTTGGCGGTTCATTAATCCCCGGTTGGCTGTGCGCTATGAACCGATCAGCATGGGAGAAACCGCGGAAAATGTAGCCGAAAAATGCGGCATCACCCGCGAGGAGCAAGATGCATTTGCCTATCAAAGCCAACAACGGGCCGAACAAGCTCGCGTGCGAGGCGCGTTTCAGGCGGAGCTGGTGCCTGTGCCGGTGGCTGAGGAAAAGGGGGAAACCGTCTGGGTGTCTGCGGATGAACATCCCCGGCCTCAGACGACTCTCGCCAAGCTCAGCCAGCTTCCACCAGTGTTTCGGCCAAACGGCACGGTGACAGCTGGCAATTCGGCGGGTATCAATGACGGAGCGTCGGCACTATTGTTGATGGAACGTGAAACGGCCATTCGCTTGGGTTGCCGTCCGTTGGCCCGCGTGGTGGCATTTGCCGTGGCTGGAACCAACCCGCTGACCATGGGTCTGGGACCGGTGCCCGCCGTGCGCAAAGTGTTAGCGCGGGAGGGGCTTACGGTGGACGATCTGGATTTGATCGAACTGAATGAAGCATTTGCCGCTCAAGCCCTCGCTTGCATGCAAGCATTGGCGTTGGACCCGGACAAAGTGAATGTCAATGGCGGCGCGATTGCGCTCGGACATCCACTTGGGGCCAGCGGAGCACGAATCATGACGACATTGGTGCACGAGTTGGTACGCCGAGAAGGGCGATACGGTTTAGCGACCATGTGTATTGGTGTGGGCCAGGGGATCGCTACGGTGATTGAACGCATTTGAAGCATCTTATCAACCAAAGGAGCGTGTGACATGCATATGGAGAAAGTGGCTTTTTTAAAAGAAAAATACGATTTGCTGATCAATGGGGAAGCTGTGCCAGGTAGCTCCGGCGAGACGTTCACCGTCTACAATCCGGCCACTGGAGAAGCGATTACGGAAGTGGCGAAAGCGACCCGTGCGGATGTGGACCGTGCCGTGGAAGCGGCTCGTGCAGCTTTGACGCAAGGGAAATGGGCGCGCTGGCCCGCTTCGCGCAGAGGGCAAATCTTGAACAAGATTGCTTCCATCATGCGGAGCCGTTTTAAAGAATTGGTGGAGTTAGAAGTGTTGAATACGGGGAAAGCGCTTTCCGCGGCTAAAGGGCAAGTGATGCAGGCGATTGAAGATTTTGAGCTTTATGCGGGGGCAGTCTCCACCATCCAAGGTCACACCAAGCCGGTGCCAAATGGGTTTTTCCATTATTCGGTCAAAGAGCCGGTCGGTGTGTGCGCGCAAATTATCCCTTGGAACTATCCATTGATGATGGCAGCATGGAAAGTGGCTCCCGCTCTGGCCGCAGGATGCACGATCGTCTTAAAACCGGCGAGTTTGACGCCTTTGACCGCGCTCGCTTTGGCCGACATTTGCAATGAGGCAGGGGTGCCCAATGGGGTGATCAACGTCATCACGGGCAGCGGCTCGGACGTGGGATCGTACCTGGTGGAACATCCCGGGGTGGACAAAGTGGCGTTTACCGGGGAGACGACGACTGGTAAAGACATCATGGCTAAAGCATCTGAAACATTGAAGCGGGTCACGCTGGAGTTGGGAGGAAAATCACCGAACATCATCTTTGCTGACGCTGATTTGGAAGCGGCGGTCAACGGCGCTGTCTTCGGGATCTATTACAACACCGGGCAATCCTGTGAGGCGCGATCCCGCCTGTTGATCCACGAGGATATTTATGACGCGTTTATCGAACGGTTCATTGAGAAAACAAAACAATTGCGACTAGGTGATCCGTTCAGCGAAGAGACCCATGTGGGAGCGGTGATTTCGCAAGCGCAATGGGATACGATCCATAGCTATGTGCAAGCGGCGGAAGCGGAAGGAGCGCGGGTTCTTTGCGGCGGTAAGCGGCCCGAAGGGAAAGAGTTTGAGCGGGGGCATTGGTATCTGCCTACTTTGATTGGCGATGTGACCAATGACATGCGGGTTGCGCAAGAAGAAATTTTCGGGCCGGTGGTCGTGGCAATCAAATTCAAGGATGAGCAAGAAGCGATTCGTTTGGCCAACGACACCGTGTACGGATTGGCGGCGGCCGTTTGGACGCGCGACCACGCGTTGGCCCACCGGGTGACCGGACAATTGAAGGCGGGTGTCATCATGGTGAACAATCCATTCTCCACTTTCCCAGGCTTGCCGTTTGGCGGATATAAGCAATCCGGGTTTGGCCGGGAACTAGCGCTGGAATCGCTGGACTTGTACATGGAAACCAAAAGCGTGCTCTCTTATGTCGGGCCAAAACCGCTCAACCCCTTTGGCCTATAGGAGGAAGAGCATGAAGCAGGGACTGGAACTAGGACATCAAGAAACCATCTCCATTGTCGTAACCGAGGAGATGGCCGCCTCTTTCGCAGGTCAAATGGTGCATCCGGTCTTGTCCACGGTGCATATGGTGTACTACATGGAGTGGGCTGGCCGCAAAGTGATTCTGCCGTTTTTGGAAGAAGGAGAGGAAGGGGTCGGGGCTACCATTCACATCCGTCACATCGCCCCCGCCCCCATCGGCAAGCGGGTGGATTTCACCGCGACGGTCATTGAGCGGACCGACAACAAAGTGGTGTGCCAAGTCAAAGCCGAACACGACCGGGCCGTGGTGGGAGAAGGGGAATTTGTGCAGGTTATTCTGCCACTAGCCAAAATCAAGGCCAATATCAATCGGATGAAATAAGAGCTAACCGCCGCATCACGTTGCGGCGGTTGCTGATTTTATGGGAAAAATAATGTGGGCAAAAAAATTGAAAGTACCTGTTGACATTATCTTAGACACATGATAAATTTATAAATGTCGCTACGACATAATGAAATTTCATAAACGAGCCGAAGTGGCGGAATTGGCAGACGCGCACGACTCAAAATCGTGTTCCCTCAAGGAGTGTGGGTTCGAGTCCCACCTTCGGCACCACATTTTAAACTAGAGAAGATTCTCTGGTTTTTTTACTTTTTGCGAGGTATGCTTGATCGCGCGCCATGTGAAAAAATGCATGTAAAGTTGTTGACTTTATCTATGATGCGTGTTAAATTATATCTTGTCGCTTAAACCATGACTGTGAATAAGTTTGTCGGGATGTGGCTCAGCTTGGTAGAGCACCTGGTTTGGGACCAGGGGGTCGCAGGTTCGAATCCTGTCATCCCGACCATTTTCTTTGTTTAACGCCGTGATGCGATGAAACATATATCCATCGGGATGTGGCTCAGCTTGGTAGAGCACCTGGTTTGGGACCAGGGGGTCGCAGGTTCGAATCCTGTCATCCCGACCATTTTCTCTTTGTTTAACGCCGTAGCGCGATGAAACATATATTTATCGGGATGTGGCTCAGCTTGGTAGAGCACCTGGTTTGGGACCAGGGGGTCGCAGGTTCGAATCCTGTCATCCCGACCACACAAAAAGGAGGCCATCTAGGGGCCTCCTTTTTATTTTGCCGTTTTTTCAGATGCGGTTGACAATAAGTGGTGTTCGATGAGATGGGAGACGGCATGTTCATCATGGCGCGCCACGATCACATCTGCCTGCTTTAAGACCTCGGGATGTGCATTGCCGACTGCGGCCCCCAGACCGGCCAACTTCAACATGTCCAAGTCGTTGCAGTGATCGCCGATTGCTGCCAGTTGTTTCGGCTCCATCCCTAGTCGCTCCATGAGCTTAGCGGCGGCCGCTCCCTTGGACATGCCGCGCGGCAATATTTCAAAATAATTATCGTAAGACAGAGTGGCGTCAATTGGGAAGGCGGTCAGTGTGTCCGACCATGCGATCACTTGGTGCATTTCCTGCGGATCAGCGATGACCACCAGTTTGAGATACGGGACATCAGGCAGATCATTAAACGAAGGCAGAGACACCACTTTCAGGTCTTCCGTTTTTTCAGCGGTCAGGGCGGCTTCTGTAGAGGGGCGCAGCTGGGTGATGTAGATAACGTCGATGCCATAGATGATCAAGTCCTTCGGACAGGATAAGCGTTCTAAGGCGTTGGCCGCCAACTGTCTGATCATGTCGGCTGGCAATGTGGCCACAGGCGACAAGTGTCCGCTTGCAGGATCAAATAGTAGCGCTCCGTTGCAGAGAATGACCGGAACATCTAGGCGTAATTCGTCAATGAAGCGTTTTGCTTCCATATAAGTGCGACCGGTGGCCAGGGTGAAGATGCCTCCGTGCTCCCGAAACCGTGCGATGCTACGTTTGTTTTCCGATGAAATCCGGTTGCCGGCGCCGAGCAAAGTGCCGTCGACATCAGATACCAACAAGGGATAAGGCAACAAACTCATCACAATCCACTCCTTTATCTCTTTTAGTGTACGGGTGCAAGGTCAAGCGGAGATTGAGAAATGATTCATTTTTGATGAAGCTCGCCAACCAAGTATACCATGCCGAACGCTCTCATCGCCGCCCTTTCCATCGGCGGCCGCACATCGTACAATGAAAAGGTCTTGACAACATCTTCCGCCGCCAGTGAATAAACATGGGACAAATAGAGAGGAGATAGAGAGGATGCAGATGGGATTGGATGAATTATTTCATCGGGTGCAGCATTGCACGATGTGCAGATTGCATGAGCGGCGCACACAAGTGGTCCTAGGAGAAGGCAATCCCCATTCCCCGTTGATGTTTGTAGGTGAAGGGCCGGGAGCGGACGAGGATATCCAAGGGCGCCCCTTCGTAGGGAAAGCCGGGCAGTTGTTGAACAAAATGTTAGCGGCGGCGGAAATACCGCGGGAACAGATTTACATAACCAATATTGTGAAATGCCGTCCGCCAGGCAACCGGACACCGACCGAGGATGAAATGAACACATGCATCGCCATTTTGCGGCGGCAGTTTCTCGTGATCCGTCCCAAAATCATTGTGACATTGGGCTCGGCCCCCACCCGGGCATTGATCGATCCGCAGGCGAGAATCACCCGTGTCCGCGGTCAATGGGTGGAGAAGAAAGGTGTGCGGTTTATGCCGACGTTTCATCCGGCCTACCTGTTGCGCAATCCGGAAGCCAAACGGGAGGCCTGGGCGGATTTTCAGCAGATTCGTGACGCATACAAAGAAGTGTTGGCCGGTATGAACAGTTGATTAAGACGTGTCTGGTGCATAGGTGAACAGGATCACACGTGACGGAGGCGCTCAATGAGAAATGCCCTAGATGCAGAATAAAGGAAGCAGGTGATCAGACGATGGAACGATTGCGGAGCATCCTGACCCGCATCGATGGGAAAGGATACAAAGCGTATAAAGATTTGACAGGAGAATATCGGTTTCCCCACTTCCAATTGTTTGTCGACTATGTGCAAGGAGACCCTTTTGCCTCGCCGTCCCGCATACGCGTACGCATTCCCAGTGCGCGCATCTCTTGGAAACCGGAATGGATGGCTAGCACTTTCCGCAGGACGGCCCTAGAAGACTGGTTTGTCCGCAAATGGGTACGACAGCTTGACCGATCGGCACCCCGCGTTTCAGGCACAGGCAAAAGCGGCCTGATCGCCATCGACCGTCCCGGGCAAGCGATTTTACAGCGTACGGCAGTCGTCGTTACACCGGAGTGGTTGGAAGCGCGTCTCCACATCGGGTTACCGGCGCGGGGACGGACGGTGATGGGCAAAGCCGCTACTGAGATGTTGTGTACCGTGTTGCCTCAGTGTGTCCAGCAAGTGGCGACCCTGAGTGAAGCGGATCTGCGGGCCATCGAGCAGCGGATGTGCTTGGTGGACAATCAGCAAGCGATTCGCCAAGCGATGCGCGAACGGGGATGGGTGGCGTTTGTGGCAGATGGGGCAATCTTGCCACGCGAAAGCGGCATCAGTGACCGGCCCTTGCGCGGAGAGCAGGTCATTCCGTTTGCCGCTCCCCCGTCCCTGCGACAAACGGTGCCGGTTCCACATGGGGAATCCATCAGCGGGATGGCGATTCCCCGCGGAATCACATTGATCGTCGGCGGGGGGTATCACGGCAAAAGCACCTTGTTGCAAGCGATGGAACGGGGTGTTTACAACCATATTGAAGGAGATGGGCGGGAATATGTGCTGACCGATCCCGACACGGTCAAGGTTCGGGCAGAGGATGGGCGCCGAGTAGAGCGGGTAAATATCTCACCCTTCATCAATCAATTGCCTCTGATGCGTGACACTGCACGTTTTTCCACAGAGGATGCGAGTGGAAGCACTTCGCAGGCTGCCAACATCATGGAGAGTTTGGAAATGGGGTGTCGTTGCCTGCTGATAGACGAGGACACCAGCGCCACCAACTTTATGATCCGCGACGCCCGGATGCAGGCCTTGGTAGCCAAAGGCAAGGAACCAATTACTCCATTCATCGACAAAGTGCGTCAGCTGTATGAAGAAAAAGGCGTGTCCAGCGTGCTAGTCATCGGTGGATCAGGAGATTACTTTGATGTGGCTGATCTTGTTATCATGATGGATCAATACCTTCCTCATGATGTGACCGCTAAGGCGAAAGAGATCGCCGGCAACCAACAGAGCGGACGTGTGCGGGAAGGCGGTGCGACTTTCGGGGAGATCACCGCCCGTTCACCGCTGGCCAAAGGGCTGGAAGCGAACCGCAAAGGACGGGAAAAAGCGGAAGCGAAAGGCCTTCATGCCATTCTTTACGGTACGCAAGCGGTTGACTTGTCTGCCAGTGAGCAATTGGTTGACACCAGCCAGACCAGAGCGATTGCGCTGATGATGTGTTGGATCGGCGAACGTGCAGATGGACGAGCTAGTTTGCGGCAACTGATTGAAGCTGGCTTGAAAGAGGTGGAAGCACACGGATTGGATGTGCTTTCGCCATTCCGAGGGAAGCATCCGGGTGATCTGGCCCTGCCGCGTAAGTATGAGATCGCCCAGGCAATCAATCGCTTGCGCTCTCTGCGCGTGAAAGGAGGGGACAAAGGATGAAGGAAGTGATCATCTATACCGACGGCGCCTGCTCACACAATCCGGGGCCGGGCGGATGGGCGGCGGTGCTCTTGTATGGGCAGCACCGCCGGGAGATTTCCGGAGGGGAACGGGAGACGACGAACAACCGGATGGAGTTGATGGCCGTCATTGAATCCCTCAAGCTGCTAAAGGAACCATGCCGGGTCAAATTGCATTCAGACAGTGCTTATATCGTGAATTGTTTTCAGCAAAAATGGTATGTCAAATGGATTAAGAACGGTTGGATGACCGCAGGCAAAAAGCCAGTTGAAAATAAGGATCTGTGGCAGGAGTTGCTGGCCTTGTGCGAGGAGCATGAAGTGGAGTTTATCAAAGTGAAAGGGCATAGCGACGTCGAATTGAACAACCGCTGTGATGAATTGGCCCGCGCGGCCGTGCCGAGATAGGGGAGAAACTGGCAGGAGCGTAGGGAGATCGCCATGGTATAATAACATCTCGAATTGTCGACGGAAGGGGCAGGTGCCGCCAAGCGGAACAACATCTAAGGAAAAGGAGGGGAACCGTGTGAACAGTGCAGATTTGAAACAGAAACTCATCAGCAAAGCAAAAGAAATCGGCATCGACAAAATCGGATTCACCACCGCTGACCCATTTATCGCGTTGCGGGAGCGGCTGAAAGAGAGTCAGGAGAAGGGATACGCATCAGGATTTGAAGAGCCGGACATCGAGAAACGGGTTAGACCTGAGCTGTCGTTGCCCGAGGCTAAATCGATCATCGCCATCGCACTGGCCTACCCCTCCAAGCTGAAGAATCCACCCCGCTCGGAAGCGGGTGCGTATCGAGGCATCTTCTGCCGCGCCTCGTGGGGGGAGGATTACCATCATGTTCTGCGGGAGAAGCTGACCTTGTTGTCCACTTATCTCCAAGAGTTGGTGCCTGATGCGCGAACTCAAGTGATGGTGGATACGGGAGCCTTGTCAGATCGCGCGGTCGCTGAGCGGGCTGGCATTGGATGGAGCGGAAAGAATACATCCATCATCACGAAGGAGTTCGGATCTTGGGTGTATCTGGGGGAAATGATTACGGATGTGTACTTTCCACCTGACACGCCGGCCACGGATGAATGTGGGGATTGCACAATCTGCATCGATGCCTGCCCCACTGGGGCAATTGTGCAGGCGGGGCAGTTGAACGCGCAAGCCTGCATTGCCTATTTGACCCAAACAAAGGATTTTCTGGGGGAAGAATATCGGAGTAAGCTGGGCAATCGTTTGTACGGGTGTGACACCTGCCAAACGGTATGTCCGAAGAATCGTAAGCGCCACTTTGACCATCACACTGCGTTTCAGCCGGACCCCGAAATGGTGAAGCCGCTGTTAAAGCCGTTGCTACAGATGAGCAATCGGGAGTTTAAAGAGAGATTTGGACGGATGTCAGGGGCATGGCGTGGCAAAAAGCCGATTCAACGAAACGCTATCATCGCGTTGGCCCATTTCAAGGATCAAACGGCGATTCCCGATCTGGTGCGGCTATTGGCAGAAGACCCGCGCCCGGTGATTCGGGGTACTGCCGCATGGGCTTTGGGGAAAATCGGGGGAAAAGAAGTGCTGGAAGCATTGCAAAAAGCCCAAGAAAAAGAAGTGAACCAGGAGGTTCTGCATGAGATCGGCAAGGCATTGGACATGGCGCAAAACGCATAAAGGAACTCACCCCCCCGCGGGATGTCAATGTGACCGCGGGGGGGTGTTGTGTAGATAGCATCTGTCGCCGTTTCATGTGGCAGACGGATGCTTCTTCACCACGTCCGCCAATAGATTTTTTCCACTTGATGGTTGGCACCTTTTTTTATGATGAGTTTGGCCCGATGACGCTGGGGATAGATGTAGGTTTGTAAGTTGGGCAGATTAATCTCCTGCCAAGCTTGCTTGGCGATAGACATGGCTTCTTCATCAGGCAACTGGGCCAAATCGTAATAATATGATTGCGGCGCATTGCGCGCCAGATTCCGAAACTCTTGAAACCGTTTCATAAACCAGTGAAACAAGTGCTCCGTCTCAGCGTCGAGATAGATGAGCAAATCAAACAAACCTTGGATCGGCGTAGCGGATAAAGTTGTTTGCGGATGAAGCAAGTTGACGCCTTCAATCAGCAAAATGTCTGGTGCAGCAATGGATTGCGCCTGATCGGGAACAAGATCATACAAAAGGTGCGAATAGACGGGAATTTCCACTTCATCTGCGCCGGTCTTCATATCCAACATGAATTGGAGGAACCGCTTCCAGTCGTAACTTTCAGGAAATCCTTTCTTCTCCAAGATGCCCCGCTCATGTAATATGCGGTTGGGCAATAAAAAGCTGTCCGTCGAAACAATCTCCACACGGGGTTGTTCGGGAAAACGGTGGAACAACTCTTTCAACACTTGGGCAAAGGAGCTTTTGCCCGAAGCACTGCTGCCCGTGATGCCGATCAGAAAAGGGATGTTGGGCCAAGGGCGCTGGAAGAAGTTCTCCCACATATGTTGCGATGATCTCGTTTGAGAGAGTTGGAGATACAACAATTGGGAGAGAGGAAGATACACCTCGGCCATTTCTTCATCAGAAACCAGCAGAGAGAGCGGAGCGGATGGCAAATGGGAGGATGCCGTATATGCGGGCAACCACTGTTGAAAGCTTTGCCGGTCAAATGTGAAAAAGGCCTTATTTGCCATGCGATCACCTTTTTTCCAGTAATGGTCTCATCAACCGTGTGAGAGAAGGTTTCCTGTACGGCGGGATGCGGTTCTCTTGATGTAAGGGAAACATTTTCTTTCATTATAGTGGATTTATGGGGGAACACGCACAGCACAACAAGGCTGATTAAAAGAGCAAGGAGTTGATAAACGGAAAAAAATTCAGATAACAGTAGAAAATGGGCTCCTTGCGACGGAGTGAACATTTGATGCGTCAGCATCTGGAATGACAAGTTGCCTCATTAGTGCTTACGTACCAGCAGTATGGATGAGAATTTCTTCCGTTAGGGAATTCATGTGCCAATTCGGGGTGAAAAGAGGTAAGATAGATGGGAGGAGAGAGAAGGAGCTTGACTGTTCATGTTTTGAAAAAAATGAAACTTCCTATGCATTGGTAACGTCTAATTTAATTGGAATCAGTAGATTGCAGTGGGATTTTGTCTCGCGAAAGCCATAATTTCATTGTAAAATAACAAAGACTTGCAAATAGGGAGGGTTCCTTTGATGACCCCTGGGTCACAGAGCATAGTCTGGAGTCAAATTGACAGTCCGATCGGGCCGCTAACCTTGGTAGCCAGTCACCACGGCTTGTGTCATATCATGTTCAGCCGCAAGAACTCGCCAACAAGAGGCTTGCAGATGTGGTTGAACAATTGGTTTCCTAATCCGAGATTGGAACGGAACGATCACGAGTTGCAACCGTACATCATCCAGTTGGAGGAATATTTCAGACGGGAACGGCGCGAGTTCGACCTGCCGATTGATTTATACGGAACGCCATTTCAAAAGTTGGTCTGGCGTTATTTGCGCACCATTCCTTACGGGGAAGTTCGCAGTTACAAAGAGGTGGCCCAGGGCATTGGCGCTCCCAAGGCGGTGCGCGCGGTGGGTGGGGCTAACAATAAAAATCCCGTTTCCATCGTGATACCTTGCCATCGGGTGATCGGTTCTAACGGGTCACTGGTAGGGTATGGTGGTGGACTCCATATCAAGGAATATTTGCTTACTTTAGAAGGCTGGCTTAAGCCGAACGAAAGGGACTGAAGTGGAGCAGCGTAGGCTGCTTTTTCTTTTTGTAATAGATGTGCACTCCTTCTCATAAGAGTTTAGTAATGTATGGGAGGAGTGGGAACATGGCTTATGATCGGGCACGCGCGGTGAAGTATGCAGAAACGTTTTGGAGTCGGCCCAACCCTTACTACAAGGCGTTTGCGGACGATTGCACCAATTTCGTGTCACAATGCCTGCGAGCTGGAGGGTTACCCATGGCCCGCGGTTGGTGGTATCGGCGGGGGCGGAACGGACAGGCGAGTTGGAGTCACTCGTGGGCGGTGGCCCATTCGTTGTGCCTCTTCTTGAAGCGTGGCGGACCGACGGGGAGGACGCGGGAGGTAGGGGATGTCGGCCAGTTGCAATTGGGGGACGTAATCTGTTACGACTGGGAAGGAGATGGCCGGTGGAATCACAACACCATCATCACCGCGTTTGCCGAAGACGGTAGTCCGTTGGTAAATGCCCGCACCATTAGCAGGCAGCATTTCCCATGGGATTACAAGGCGTCTTATGCGTGGACTCCGCAGACGCGCTACGCTTTTTTACATATTGAATAGGTTGCGGTAAAATAAGAACGTGATCGAGTCATAGATAGATGGAAGGGATGTCGCTGTGCCGTTTCATATTGTGCTGGTAGAACCGGAAATTCCACAAAACACAGGAAATATCGCCCGGACCTGTTCCGTGACGGGGGTGCAACTGCATTTGGTGCACCCATTGGGGTTTAAGATTGATGATGCCAAACTGAAGCGGGCCGGGTTGGATTATTGGCATGACTTGAATATCCAACATCACGATTCATTTGCCCAACTGAAAGAAAAATACCCGGACGGGCGTTTTTTTTGCGCAACGACCAAGGCGAAAAAAACGTATACCGAACATCAGTACCAACCGGGGGACTTCTTTGTGTTTGGCAAAGAGACGAAAGGACTAGCCCCGGACATCTTGTCCGCCCATGCGGAGACGTTGATTCGGATACCGATGAAGCCGCAGACCCGTTCATTGAACTTGTCGAACTCCGCCGCCATTGTCGTATATGAAGCAATGCGCCAAATCGGCTTCCCGGGTCTTGAATAAGAGCGTCGCCGCCCCTTCTGGGGAGGGGTGCGGCTATAATTGACCGATCAGTATAAATGTAGAGAGAAGGGGAACAGGCATGATTAAAGCGTGCTTATTCGATCTGGATGGAACACTGCTTCCCATGGATACGGAAGCGTTTGTGAAAGTGTATTTGGGTGCCTTGGCCCCGCAAGTAGCCCATGTCATTCCACCGGACAAGTTGGTGAAAATGATTTGGCACGCCACAGAAGAAATGATTAAAAACACCGATGAACAACTGACCAATGAGCAAGTATTCGAGCGAGCTTTTCTGGAAGTGTCCGGGGTGAGCAAAGAAGAGATTTGGCCTGTGTTTGACCGGTTTTACCGTGAGGAATTCCCAAAACTACAAACCCATGTCGGCCGGGAACCGCTCATGCGCGAAGTGGTGCAGGCTGCATTGGAACGGGGATGCAAAGTGGCTGTGGCTACTAACCCGGTCTTTCCCAAAGAAGCAATTTGGGAACGAATGCGCTGGGCTGGGGTAGATGATTTGCCGTTTTCGCTTGTGACGGTGTACGAAGAGATGCACTTTTGCAAACCACAACCCTACTATTATCTGGAAGTGGCTAATGGCTTGGGTGTAAAACCGGAAGAATGCGTCATGATCGGCAATGACATGCAAGAGGACATGGTCGCTTCCATGGTGGGGATGAAAACCTTTTATCTACGGCAACACCGCATCGACCGTGGCCAGCCCGTTTACCCTTTTGATATGGAAGGAACCGCTGCCGAGCTGTTGTCGGCGATTCGCGAGGGCAAAGGGTTGTTTGCCGCGGAGGCAATGAAGGTGAGATAACCCTGAGTGAGTGTGGAAAAACCTTGGTTTTTGCACCAAGGTTTTTCTATCTTTTTCCTTTATTTTTTGATAAAATAGAAGTAACAACTTTCTATCTGTAGCATATATATGCTATAAATCTACTCGTTCACTCTCTATCATTCATTCTATATCGAAATAAAAACTTTTGAGCATTTTTATCAGAAAAATCAAACACCTTGTTTGGTCGCTTGACCGAAGGAGAGGAGGCTTTCCATGGACATTCTCAAGCGCATTGCCGAGTATCGAAACCGTGAGAAAGAACTTCAATGGGAAGGAACCTTCGCCGAGTACCTGGATATCATAAAGAAAAATCCCCGAGTAGCTCAAACCGCGCATTCCCGCGTTTATAACATGATCGCCAAAGCCGGTATTGAAACCGACTCGCAAGGGAATAAAAAATACCTTTTCTTCAGCAAGGAATTATTCGGACTGGAGCGTGCCATTGAGCGCCTCGTCGAAGAATATTTCCACTCGGCCGCGCGCCGCTTAGACGTGCGCAAACGGATTCTGCTGTTGATGGGGCCTGTCAGCGGCGGAAAGTCTACCATTGTCACTTTGCTCAAAAAGGGGTTGGAAGAATACTCGCGCACCGATGAGGGCGCCCTTTACGGCATTAAGGGATGCCCGATGCATGAAGAACCGCTCAACCTGATACCGCGTGAACTTCGTCCGGAATTTGAACAAGAGTTTGGCGTCCGCATTGAAGGCAATCTGTGCCCTTCTTGCCGCTTCCGGTTGCAAGAGGAATATGGAGGCCGCATCGAAGATGTGATCATTGAGCGGGTACTCTTGTCCGAAGATGAGCGCGTCGGCATCGGCACATTTAGTCCCTCCGACCCAAAATCGCAAGACATCGCCGACTTGACCGGTAGCATCGATTTCTCCACCATCACCGAGTATGGTTCCGAATCCGACCCGCGCGCCTACCGGTTTGATGGAGAGTTGAACAAAGCCAACCGCGGACTGATGGAGTTCCAGGAGATGTTGAAGTGCGATGAGAAGTTTTTGTGGAATTTGCTTTCACTGACCCAAGAAGGGAACTTCAAAGCAGGCCGCTTCGCCTTGATCTCCGCCGATGAAGTGATTGTGGCCCATACCAATGAGACGGAGTACAAAGCCTTCATCGCCAACAAAAAGAACGAAGCGCTCCAATCACGGATCATCGTGATGCCGGTGCCGTATAACTTAAGTGTCACTCAAGAAGAGAACATCTACAAAAAACTGATCCAGCAAAGCGATCTGGCCCACATTCACATCGCCCCACATTCGCTTAGAGCTGCCGCTATCTTCTCCGTCCTGACCCGCCTGAAAGAATCCAAGAAGCAAGGCGTTGACCTGCTCAAAAAGATGCGCCTCTATGATGGCGAATCGGTCGAAGGTATGGCCGATATCGATATCGAGGAACTGCGCAATGAGCATCTCGACGAAGGCATGGACGGAATCGACCCTCGCTATGTGATCAACCGCATCTCCAGCGCATTGATCAAGACAGAAGCCAACTTTGTCGGAGCATTAGATATCTTGCGCTCCCTCAAGGAAGGGCTAGATCAACACCCGTCCATCACCCCCGAACAACGCGAAAAATTCCTCAACTTCATTTCCATCGCCCGCAAAGAATATGATGAAATCGCCAAAAAAGAAGTGCAAAAAGCCTTTGTCTACTCCTATGAAGAATCGGCCAAAACCTTGATGGACAATTATCTCGACAATGTTGAAGCGTATTGCAACTGGCAAAAGATCCGCGATCCGATCACTGGAGAGGAGCTGGAGCCAGATGAAAAGCTGATGCGCTCGATCGAAGAGCAAATCGGCATTTCTGAAAACGCCAAAAAAGCATTCCGCGAAGAGATTCTCATCCGCATTTCCGCTTATGCCCGCAAAGGCAAGCGTTTTGACTACAACACCCACCCTCGCCTGCGGGAAGCGATCCAGAAAAAGCTGTTTGCCGACTTGAAAGACGTAGTAAAAATTACCACCACCACCAAGACGCCAGACGAAAACCAATTGAAAAAAATCAATGAGGTGATCAAGCGCCTCGTCGAAGATTACGGGTACACCCCGGCCAGCGCCAATGAACTGCTTCGCTATGTAGGCAGCCTGTTGAATCGCTAAGCTGGTGTTGCAAGTGGCTCCCTTGTTAGTCACCCAGACTCCATCCGGGAGGTGAAAGATATGTCACACCCCCATTTCAGCGTGTCAGAGGAAGACTGGTCGCTTCACCGCAAGGGTTATGAAGACCAACGCCGCCACCAAGAGAAGGTGAAAGAAGCCATCCGTAAAAATCTGCCTGACCTGGTCAGTGAAGAAAGCATCATCATGTCCGACGGGCAACAAATTATCAAAATCCCCATCCGCTCCATGGAAGAATATCGCTTTCGCTACAACTACAACAAAGGTAAACACGTCGGCCAAGGCAATGGCGACAGCAAAGTTGGTGATGTATTGGGCAAAGATTCGTCGTCGGGCCAAGCCGGGCCAGGCAAAGGTCAAGGCGCTGGTGACCAAGCGGGCATGGATTATTATGAAGCAGAAATCTCCATTGCTGAGCTGGAAGGGATGCTCTTCGCCGAAATGGAGCTGCCCCACCTCGAGCGCAAAGAACAGCTAGAAATCACCACCGACGATATCCGGTTCAACGACGTCCGCAAAAAAGGCCTGATGGGCAACATCGACAAGCGCCGCACCTTACTCTCCGCCATCAAGCGAAATGCTATAACGGGTCGCAAAAAAATCCGCATCCATGACGACGACCTGCGGTTCAAAACGTGGGATGACGTCGTCGTACCCCACTCCAATGCTGTCGTCATCGCCATGATGGACACATCCGGCTCCATGGGCGTCTTTGAAAAATACATTGCCCGCAGCTTCTTTTTCTGGATGGTTCGTTTCCTCCGCACCAAATACGAAAACGTCGAGATCGTCTTCATCGCACACCACACCGAAGCCAAAATCGTGAGCGAAGAATCCTTTTTTACCAAAGGGGAAAGCGGGGGAACCATCTGTTCCTCCGCTTACCGCAAAGCCCTCGAAGTTATCGACAGCCACTATCCCCCAGACCGCTACAACATCTATCCCTTTCACTTCTCCGACGGGGATAACCTCAGCTCCGACAACGAACGGTGTGTCGGACTAGTCAAGGAAATCCTTAAACGATCCAATCTCTTCGGCTACGGAGAAGTAAACCAGTACAACCGCAACAGCACCTTGATGAGCGCTTACCGGCATGTAAAAGAAGATCGGTTCTCTTATTTTGTGATCAGAGAAAAAGCGCAAGTGTATGAGGCATTGAAGCATTTCTTTGGGAAGAAGGAAGCGTAAACTGGAAGGACTCCACCTCTCTGGCAAAATATTAGAGAGGTGGTTTTTTTAGTGTCGAGTAACGAAGATGCTGGCAGTGCTTGTGGAGTATGGCTTCATGGATGATCCAGGCTTGGAAGAAGCGGATCAGCCTCCAATGAATACGACGGCCAGAACATAATTTATTGGATGTGGGAAGAGATTGATCAAGCTATATCCTCAGTTGCAATGTGCTGAGATTTTCCAGACAATTGAAGGTGAAGGTATTCCTATAATCGATTCAGACATTTGTGGTTTTGGTTTCATCGTTGGCTTAGGTTCTTCCACCATCGTTTGCCGGCCTGCATCGGGAGATGAATAGCTATAAAGATACAAACCTGCGCCAATCGTTACGAGCAAAATGATTCCCACCAGCATTATCCGTTGCATGTATAACATCATCCTTTTATCAAGTTGATTCGTCGGTTTAATGATGAATTGAGTTTATTCCTGATTCTTTTCAACCTTTTCCGCCCATACTTGTTCAAACTCTTCTTTGGAGATTTCCCGGGCATGTAATACCGGATTTGCATTGATCTCTTCAACACTCGGAATCGGCCCTTCACTCAAGCCAGTTGCTCCATTATCCATCAGTTCTGTTGTGGCATAACCAATTCTGCCGTCCCGAAAAATCTCAATTTTGCGAGTTTCATATCGTTCTTCATCTAACTCCGAATAAATAAGAACGGGATGCTGAGGATTATCGTGTTCCCATTCACATACCATGTAGTTCATTATAAATGTCCCCCCTTCACATTTTATAGCGTTGCATTTTTCAATACGACGACTTAACCGCGCACAACCACTTTCTCATTCAGGTAGCATTCACTTAAATAGATTGATCAGATTTGGAATTCATCATCTCGGATCTTTTCCTTGAATTCGCGTGGTTTCTCTTTTTGAAGTAACTGTTTGAGAGAAGGATTGTTTCTATCGCTTTTATGGACACATATGTAAGTTTCACCATTGTTATGAACCAAGGCAAACTTGCAAGTCAACGCTTTTAGCCTGTCATTGGCTACTGAAGGCAATTTGGTAGCAACAATCTCTTTATGATCCCCTAATTCGCTTATACTGACCTGATTCCCTTTGTTTTGACTGAGTTTATTGTGTAACACCTTCATAAATTCGCTTTTAAAGATGGAGTAGTCGTTATTCAAACTGAGGATAAACCCCCAGTATCCAATAAAAATAGCCAGAAGTATATATTTATCATGGGATCTTCATATAGGGGTTAATTAATTGCAGTATTAACTTTGCCAAACATATGTGTTTTCCTATGGCATTTTTGTTTTTACCGTTACATTACTTTTAGGTATATAGGCTGTAAGGTTTGCGTTTATGAATAGAATTATATGGTGATACATTTTGTTACGCTTATAATAAGAAAGGTGTTCTTCAAAGTGACTCCATTCTCACCTTACAATACGATATAATAAAATAATAGAAAAGGTTGAGTTAGTAGGAGTGTTTGGGTGATTACTAACTAGAATTACAGTTGAATTAGAACACAAGAAAGATATGGAAAATGGCTCATTTTTAACTGTTAAATTACATGCTCAGCTATAAATAAAATTAATAAATGAATACCAATACATCTATTTAAATATCAACTGTAGTACTAGTGTCCTTTTTTAAAAATTAGCTTTTAAAAATTAGCATGCGAACAAATTTACAGAATCATAAGTAACTGAATATTGTTTTTATTAGCGGGGATGTTGGGGGTATCGTTGTGAAAATAGAATTTAAATCAAATGATTTTATAAGTAGAGAAAAAGAACTGGCCCAATTAATTGAGATTTATGAGAAAGTTAGACAAAACGAAACTAAATTTGTGATATTAAAAGCAGATACAGGTATCGGCAAAACACGTCTCATTCAAGAGTTATATCATTACCTTACTATTGCAGATGATGAAAATAATTATTGGCCTGATAATTTAGAGGATACCAAACATACAATGACGATAGTTCCAGAGTTTGATTCGTTAGAAACTGAAAAACAGTTAAAAATGCCGTGGTTATGGATTGCCTTGCGATGTCAAAATCAAGATGAGAGGAATAGCTATCGACATGGGACTGCGCTTAGCCAAATTAGAAAGCAAGTCCGACTCCATTTGGGTGGAATTATTGAAAAAAAAAGAAGAAATGTACAGAATATCAATTCCATTAAAGGGCTCATTGCATTGTTGGCTAACTATGCATTCCCGGGAAGTGGTTCTATTATTAGTATTGTCTCCACTCTTTTGCAAGGGCTTGATCAAGGTATTAGCACGGTAGATTCAGTTAAACAGTTATGGAGTCATTGGCGATCTAGCAGAGTAAGTGAAAGAGATCAGAATGTTATTGTGAACAAGCAAGAATATACATCTTTAGTGGACCAAACGATCGATATTTTTTCTGCCATTTTAAACAAAAAAAGTGGGCAAGAGAGCGTTCCATTGATTTTGGTCATTGATGATGCTCAATGGGCGGATTTTTTGACCATTGAATTTTTGAAGAGGATAATCGATGCTGGCAAGGTTTATAGTTGGCCATTACTTATCCTTGCTACCTGTTGGGAATCCAGTTTGAAGGAGCAAACAGTTAATAAAGAGTGGGAAGAAGGATTGGGTTCGTTTGGCCAACTTTATTTGTATAGTCAGGATCTGGTTGATACTGAGGTTATAGACTTGAAAAAATTAGATCATAACGATATCAAGAAGATAGTCAGCATGGAACTCAAAGGGTTGCAAGAAGAGGCAAAAGAATTCATTGTATCTAACTGTGGCGGAGATTTAGAACTGTTGTGGGACTATATAAAACGGCTTAAGAACACTCCGGGCTACTTGAGTAAAGATGGAAGGTTGGTAATTCCCCTCAAGAAGTTGAATTTTCGATCCAATAGAAAAAAAGAATTGGCTCGGGATAAGATTTTGGAGTTAGGTTTTAGTTTCGCTTGTTTATTGTCTTGGGGAAGTGTACAAGGGATTAGATTTTCCAAGGTGTTTATAGAACAGTGTGTAGACACATTTAAAGATCAGTTTGAAGTGGATATTAACGATTTTTATAAGTTGGATGATCCATATAATATCACAAAAGTTGAACCGCATCACATTTTCACGGAAACGGCTGAGTTTAGGAGAAGGTTGTATTATGAAGTGGCAAGAGAGATTTTGGAGGATATGCCGCAAAAAGAGGAAATAGCGTTACTGCTTATTGAATTTTACAGAAACGTGATTATATTAGATCAAATCAATCGCTTAGATTATAGTGAGCAAATTTCAATATACGAGGAGTTCAGATATTTAGTTGAGATGTATGGAAAGTCCAATTCAGGGTTGTTGGAGTTGAGTTTATTGTCAGAACTAAAATTACTAGAACTGTATCTTCAAGAAGGTCTATTCAAGCGGTGTTTAGAAACGGGAGAAAGCTTATTTTATTCCAACATAAAGCAATGGAGTGTAGAAGAACAAAAGCGATTGCTAGGTGTCTTAATTGAGGCTTCATTTGGCATAGGGGATACGGATTTGGAAGGAAAGTATATTGAAAGATACTCTCAGCTTGATACTACTGGTCCTGAAAATAAAGTGGACATTCAAAGTTATCTATACAAATCTAAGTACGCTCTTCGATGTAACCATATGGATGAAGCTATGCGATTTGCAGAAAAAGCGGTTTCTCTTGTTCCCGACGATCAGATAGACATCATGAGTTATAAGTGTTACGAGCAATTGGTACTGTCATACTTTTATGCGGGATTGAATCAAAAGGGATTAGATACTGTAAGGCAATTGGAACGAAAATTTGTTGATTTCTTAAATGAGCATGAACGGCTGAAGGTAAATTTTGATCATAACATCGCGTTGCTTTGTCATAATATTGACGCCAATAAAGAGGCGATTTCTAGGAATTTATCCTGTAAAGAGGGTTATCTAACGTTTGCCGACCGCTATCATTACATGATTTCTTGTGTCAATCTAGCGGATGCTTATATGGCTATGGGTCGTTTGACAGAAGCGGAACAAGAAATGAGAAGGGTGTATGAGGAATCAAAATCAAGTAATTGGAAGCATGCCCATAACATCGCGGCGATTTGCTTGGGAAATGTTTTGTTTATGCAGGATCGATTGTCGGAAGCGTTTATCTACTATGAAGAAGGCATTAGCATTTCCAAGCAGATTAACCACAATTGGGATGCTTTGTATGGTCTAATTTGGCGAAGTTTTTGTTTATCTTCGTTTGGGGATCCGTCCTCGATAGACAAGTTAATTCATCTTAAAACAGAGAGCGATAAAAAAGGGTACTCTTATTTGTCTTCATTGTCTGCTACCTTTTTTTTGATCGCTTCTTATAGATTGAGATTTGTCACTCATAAAACGGAAGAAATGTTGAGATCGGTGCACAGGAAGTCCACACCAGGACTGTATGCCCAAGCGGTTGCTGCGTATTTGTTAACACAGGAAGAAGAAGCGTCTAAAAATTCCTCATTGATTGAAGAAATGATTCGATCTGCTTTGGAATGTGAAGGCGTGCGAGGGTGTCCGCAAATCATATCAGAGGCTGTATTCAGATTGGGTGCAAGAATGGATATTTGTCCAGAGTTATTAGAGTGCTTTAAGACTTGGGAGAAAAAATACGTTAAGCCGATTGAAGAGTATAAAGCTGAACTCGTTCAAACCCTAAAAGCAAGATTTGGCACAGAACCCAAAATTAAACGATGCTTAATGAAGTGTGAAGCTCTCTGCTGCTACGATGGAGTTTATTTATTGGATGGGGAAGAAGAAAAATTAAAAGAAACGGTCAAGAACTATCCCGCATACTTTACACATCTCCCAGAAGAATTTGTAGTAGACGGTAATTGGCGTGATCTCATGGTAGGGCGGAAAACGGCAGTTCGTCCACACCAATACCAAACCGATTCTTATCCTATTCATTTCGAGCCAACACGATGTGTGTTTACAGATGAGAATGGTTTGTGCTCGTTGCAAAAAGTAGCCACAGACTTGGACTATCATCCGTGGAAATTCAAACCATTAGCTTGTTGGGCATTCCCGCTCCGTTTGGTGGATGGGAAAATCACAGGCCCTCCTGAAAAGGATGAACAAGATCCAGATTATGTAGATGAAACCTATCCGGGTTATATGAAATTTGTACCATGTGGATGTCATCATGATCAGGGTGAAAGTTGGGTAGAGCTTTATAAGCAAGAAATTTGGTATTTAGATTGGGTCTTGAAAGGGAATAATCTGCGGTAATTTATCTTTACAACAGGATTGATAAAAGTATTATAAGTCTACCTATAAATATCAAGATCGAAATCCTGGGATACGTTGCAAACGGCATTATTTATGTTAAGTATAGAGACTATATAGTTTTGCAAGTTCAGAGGTTAGACTAAGGTGAAAGATGCTTATGATGAGTGTCTACTGGCTTATGAAAGGAGATCGGTTCTCTTACTTTTTGATTAAGGAAAAAGTGCAAGATATGAGGCGTTGAAGTATTTCTATGGGAAGAAGGAAATATAACAGGAATGAGAACCTGAACCCGCCTCTCTAAGCAGAGAAGCTTAGGAGGCGGGTTTTTGTTATGTAACAATCTCTGGCGTCTCCTTTCTTTTTGGCGGCAAGGTGATCGTTACATGGGTTCCGCGATTCACTTGGCTACTAATCTCAATTTTCCCCCCATGTAATTCAATTAATTGTTTGGCAATGGCCATGCCCAGTCCGGTTCCCCGGTTGGAGCGCTTCGTGCGTGTTCCTTGATAATAGCGCTGAAATAATCGTGAAACAGTTTGTTCGTCCATGCCGCACCCTTGGTCGATCAACTCGATTTTTAAGGCAGATGTAGTGTTTGGTGTGGGTGAGGTCGTTTCTTGAAGCCTGACGGTGATGGGAGTATTTGGATCATTGTGGAAGATTGCATTTGTAATCAGGTTCATTAGAGCTCTTTTAAACCATTGGGGATCGATCGGATACATCACTGTTGTATCATGTGGGAGCTCTAAATGGATATTCACTTCTTCCGTGGCGATCGTGTTCAATACATCAGCAACCAGCAAACGGAGAAATTCTTTCATGTCTAAGTAAGTGAGCTCAAGGGGTAACGCGTTGTTCTTGATTCGAAATGTTAAGTTCAAGTCGTCAATTAAATGCTGGATGTCCTCTGCTTTGCGGATTACCAAATCGAGATACTCTTCCATTTCTTGTTCTGACCATTGATATGAGGGGCTTTTGTAAAGCTCGGCATATCCCTTGATTGTAGACAAAGGTGTTTTTAAATCATGAGAGACGCCTGCGATCCATTCTTCTCTGGTATGATCAAGCCGTTCACGTTCGGTTTGTACTTCTTGCAAGCGAAAGCTTAGTTGCTCAACTACTTTGAAAACCTCTTGATAAAGAACATAGGGCTTTTTTAAATGTCCTGTCTGAGGGTCTTTAATCGGACCTGACTTCCGAGTCGGTTCCTTGTAAATTCCATGGGACAAATTTTCAAGCCAATCCATCAAAAACAATAAAGGAGAACCCAATTTTTGTCCAAAGCGGTAAGAAAACAGCCAAAAAGCCAGTGGGATCAACACAAGTGACGCAAAAAAAAGCAATGCAATGATTTTGTTTTGTTCCATCTCATGAACAGGAAGGATATCTTCTTTCATAATCCAAGTAACTTCTTGTCCGCTTAATCGGCCTGACGTGAAATGAAGATCAGAACCACTGCGCTTTGCGTGAACATATTCGCCAGGTGTATATTTGGTTGGAATATTTTTGGGTCTGCGATATTGATAAATCTCGGCTCCATTCTTGTCAATAATTTGAACCCAACCTTTACGCTTCTTCACTTCCTCCAGCAAAGGATGGGGAATGGTGATGGTCTGATTGTGGCGGATGGTGTGTTTTTTTATTTTTAATAGCAACTCGTTCTTGTTTTTTCGGCCTAAAATCCATGTATAAGTATGATTGTCGATCGATTGGTACCAGGTATGGATATCATATCCAATCGATTCTGAATTTCTAATGTAATGGGCTAATTGATTTGGAGTATAGTGTTTTGGAATAGAGTCGGGGGTGTTGTAATGGAAGACTTCCACTCCATCTTTATTTAAAATTTGCACCCATTCGTTTCGTTTCTTCAGTTTCTTCTCCCAAGATGGTGGTAATACGGGTTTCCCCTGTTCAATATCTGTGGCTGCCACCATTCTTTGCAGAATTTCTTCAGGGAAAAGGTCACTTCGTTGCTCTTCTTTCAGCAAAGAGGCAAAGTAGTAAAAAGTGACAAATGAAGTGGCTAAGAAAAAAGCTAGAAAAAACACACCAGCCAAAAATTTGACCATTAATCTCTTTTCCAATTTCATTGGGAACCCACCTTGTTATTTCCCATGAATTTATAACCCAGGCCGCGAATCGTGATAATATATGTGGGTTTTCTGGGACAGGGCTCGATTTTTTTGCGTAATTGGCCGATGTGCACCATCACGGTGTTTTCATAGCCAAAACTTTCTTCCCCCCACACATGATGATACAGTTGTCCCATGCTGAAAATTTGGTAAGGGTTTTTGCATAGAAAAGCAAGAAGCTTAAATTCCTTGGCGGTACAAGCTACTTCTCTTCCTTCAACAAACAATTGACCACTTTTTTCAATCAGTTTGATTGATTCGGTCATCCTCATAAATGGCTGAATGCTCAGGAAATGACTTATGATGGGAGTGTTTTCTTTTTAATAGCGCTTTTATTTTGGCAACGATAATCAGCGGATTAAACGGTTTTTCGATGTAATCATCACCTCCCATGCTATATCCTGTCAGTTTGTCGAGGTCTGTGGTACGAGCGGTAAGGAAAAAAATGGGTGATTCCGTGATGGATCGTAACTTTCTGCAAACTTCATACCCTTCCAAATCGGGAAGCATCACATCCAAGACAATCAGATCTGGCTGTTTTTCCATGCAAATTTGAATCGCTTCTGCTCCGGTGGAAGCAGTGAGTATATGACAGAATTCTTCACTTTTCAACGTTTTTGACAGTAATGCTAAAATATCTGGCTCATCATCTACCAGCAAGATTTTTGTGTTTTCCATTGATCGAATTCTCCCTTTAAGGTTGGTGGGCATAAATGCAATCAATTGTATGTCAGTTTGCTTGATATTCTATAACCCGCCCCTTTTTGATCGACAGGATTTCTTTCAACACTAAAATAAATGGGAGTTTTTTCACACAATCCGGTTTAATTTAATCTTATTTTTAGAGAGGAACCTCCGCAATAATCTTATCTGTTACCAATCGTCCTGAGCTCCAAAACTAAGGCGTGTCTATCATGATTGAAAACATATGTTAGACACGCCTTAGTTTTTTGTTTTTATGATCTAAAACCGCATTGTGGCTTTGGCATCATCCGTTTTTCCTCACCAATCGCGCTTCACAAATGCCCAACTTGTCGAGGCGATGAAGATAAGAAAGGTGGTCAAGACACCAACAGTCAGGAATAACGGGTCTACTTCGGCGCTCCATTTGTGTTCGGGCATGATTGCCAAAAAAGGTTGGGACCAAGGATACCATACGCCAATCAAAGAGGCGCCTGTGACAACAATGGACGGAATGGTAAAAATAACATTAAAGGCAAACGTGGCGGCAAAATTTTTCCAAAACAATGAACATCCCAATGTAAGTGCCATTAATGGAAATGAGGCAATCCAACCCCCAATTGTTTTAGTAGCCAAGATTCCCCAAGGAATGGGTCCGGTCAATTCCTGCAAGGATCCGACACTTAAAAAGCCGATGAGAAAGCACACTTGTGTCGCAAGGGCAAGTAAGGCTACCACTGCTAGCTTGGTCAAATAGATCTGCAAACGTGAGATTGGTAAGGAAAACAATCGGTTCCAGCCATTTCCGATGTGTTCATATCGGCACACAAAGGCTGCGAATACCCCGATCATCAGAGGATAGAAAAACAGGGTGTACTTGTGCGCTGAAAGGCTGAAAAACCATAACCAAGGATTAAAATCTTCTTCTATTTTGGTAGGTACACCAAATCCAATCCAAAGGGATATGGCAGGGCCAATCAGAACGACAAAGGTAAGGATCGACCATCGCATTTTCAATAATTCAGAGGCAAAATAACGGTAATATAAGTTTTTTTTCATCCTTTACACTCCTACTTTAGTTCGCGTTTGGAAAAATGAAGTCCCCCCACAAAGAAAATGATGCTCCCCAAAAAAATCCCAATCCAAGTCCATTGTTCGAACCCAACCTTGTTCACAGGTGAGGCGAGAGCCACATAGGCCCATGGAAGATAATGGAGTATTTGACTAGGAGAATATGCTAAAAATAAACTCAGCATGGCACCTATGATTCCGCTAGTCAGTGGAATCGCTTGGTTTCGAATGGTCATGGCCAACCACAATTGCAAGGAAATAACGGGGAAAGCAGAGAAGAATGGGTAAAAAATTTGCTGTGCGACCAGCGACCATTGGGTTTCTCCGAGTGCAAATAGGTTTCCGATCAGGATCAAACCCACGAAAGTAAGTGAAAGGGTAATCAACAAGCAAGCGAGTATGATAATGAACTTGCTGATGTAGGAATAATGACGTGCGACAGGCAGGGAAAAAATGAGCTTCCACGCTTTTGCGTCATGTTCCATGCCAGAAAACATAGATGACAAAATGGTGATCCCTAGAATTAGTGTAATCGGCCAAAAGTAGTTCGCCCAAGCCATCAGTCCCATCCAACCATAAGATTGAAGCATTTCTATCCGTGTGATATAAACGACCACAAGCAAACATGTAAAGGCCACAGGAGCCAAGAAAATGAGCCACGGAATCCAAGTTCTTCTGATTTTTTGGAAATCAGATAAAAGGAATCCAATCATAAACTCTGTTCCTTTCCTGTTAATTCTATGAAAATGTTTTCCAATGAGGGTTCCATTCTTCTAAAATCAAAAATATCGAATGAACCCTGTACCAACGATCTGATTGTTTGGGCCACTTTCTCCTTGTCGGTAACATCCAGACAAAGTTTATTTTCGTCTATATAGGCATGCCAACCGAACCTATTTAGATAGTGCGCGGCTTCCATCGGCTGATTGACTTCCAGCTCGATTCTTCCTTTGACTTGTTTTTTTAGTGCATCAAGGGTGTCTTGATATACCAATTCTCCTTTATTGATAATGCCGATGTAATTGGCTGTTTGTTCGATTTCAGACAGCAAATGGCTGGAGATGAGAATAGTAACGCCTCTTTCCTTTGGCAACCGTGTGATTAGATCACGGATTTCCAAAATGCCCGCTGGATCTAGACCGTTTGTAGGTTCGTCCAAAATAAGAAGCTCTGGATTGCCTATGAGTGCAGCTGCAATCCCCAACCGTTGCTTCATCCCGAGTGAGTAATTTTTCACCAGACGATGGGCGTCTTTTGTCAAGCGGACCAGGCTGAGCGCGTCTTGGATATGTTTTTCGGATAATCCAAGCACTCGGGTGATGACCCGCAAATTTTCGTGGCCAGTCAAGTGTCCATAATATGTTGGAGATTCTACCAAGGAACCTATTTTCTGCAAAATCGTTTTCCTGTCCCGTTTAATGTTTCGATCAAAAATGCAGATATTTCCGCTTGTCTGTTTTACCATACCGAGAAGCATTTTAATGGTAGTTGTTTTCCCCGCGCCGTTATGTCCCAAAAATCCGTATACTCCCCCTCTAGCCACTTGAAGATTCAAATTTTTTACGGAGTATTGTTTTCTGTATTTTTTCGTTAATAGATTTGTGTGAATAACCCAATCACTCATGTGCTTCACTCCTTTCGATATTGAAAGGATATGAGAGCACTCCTAAGCGGATCAAAAGAAAACCTAAAATGAACCTAAAATAATGTTGGGGTAGATTTGCTTTTAAATCCATTTTTAATGTTCTGCCTGGCGAATCGTAGTAAGAACAAATTCTCATCTAACCTACCTTGATTAATGCTCTTCAATAGGCATTTTTATTTTGCATCAAGCCCTACCTCGAATCGAGGGAACAAACCTTTGAGGAACGAAAAGATGATTTGTTTGACAGGCCCAAGTGGATGGAAGACCTTCTATCCGGTTACCGGTTCCTTGAGAAGAGAGTGAACGATGGTTTAAGTGAAGCTTGGGAAAAGATGAAGGGCGAATCACTTGCATGGTTGATGGATGAAGAGAAAAGTCCATTCCAAAAGTTAAAGGATCTGTTGACTTGGCTTCATCCGTTGATCATGGCGAATGAGTTGATGAAGCAGGCGAGTGGATTTGATCTGCTTGGAAGCGTAACAAAATATATCACAGAACATCCTATCGATTCTTTGGCAACTGCGGGATTTATTCTTTTGTCTCTATTGCAACCAGAAATCGGGTTGGCTGGCCTGATTGGTGGGGCGGCATCTGGGAGCATGTTTGCTGGAGGACTCAGTGGAATCGCCGGGTGGGCTGTTTTTCGTGGCATAAGTACATAGCTGGCCAGGGGTTGGATCGCTGGATGGATAGGAAGAGCTTTTTCACCGTTTGCACAAAGATTAATGAATACAGGTATTGCCGGCGGAGTCGCAGCCTTTGCCGATAGCATGATCTTTGATTGGCTTAAAGGAAAGTGACCGAGTATCAAGAAAGCTGGTATTGCAGCACTGGTTGGACTCACCTTTGGATTTGGCGGAGTTGTTCTTGCTCATCATAGTCAAACAATTGTATCCAAGATCAACAGCATTCCAATAACTACTGTTTCGGTTTTCAAAGATGGAACCGTTTCTGCGCCCAAAACGATAGGAGATACTGCTTTTGGCTTATGGTTGCAGAAGTTTTCTGCTGTAATAGGGGATAAGGCCGGCGGTAGTAAAAAGGTTAAGAGAGATGATTTAGTCCCGGGAAGTCCTGAACACAAAGATCAGAGGTGGAAAGAGTATCAAGAGAACGGTGGGGAAATGAGTTACAGCCATTGGAGCAAGTTGTATGATGGAAATATGGTAAAGCCAACGAAATCCCATCAAATAGTAGATGAGTATAGGAACACACTTCCTTGGAAAGGATCTATGCAAGTTTCAGTGAAAACTCCTTATGGTAGGCGTTTATTGGATATTGCGAATGAGGAAATGAAAAAAGCAATTGAACATAAAACCACGACCAAAGAAGGTACTGTTGGTTATTTTTCACTTAATGATAGGATACGAGAAGAAGTTGCTAAAGACGCATATCTAGTAAAGGAAGAAGATTGGGATATTACTTGGGTATTTGAAAATGCTAATGCAAGCAAGCCGCTTAAGAAAGCGCTAACGGAGAATGGAATAAAAATTAAATTTGTGAATGATGGTGATTAGTTTATGTCAAGAAACAAGTTTTTTTCTTCAAGAGAACAATTCGAAGAGTGGTTGTTTTTTCAATCAGACGTTGTTGAAAATTTTGTTAATGAGTTCGACTACTTAAACTTGGATTTTTCACCTGAATCGTTGATCAGATTAGAACAATGGATTTTAGAAAAGCATCCTTCCCCACAGTCTCTTATAAAAGACGAAAAAGCAGAAATTCTTGATAGTATTTTACGATATGTAGGGCAAGTCTATGTTAAACAATTAAAAGGAAAATGGAACGTTGTTTTAAATGATCCCCAATATGTTTATTACAGCATGCCAATTGTAACAACTCCTGATGATATGGATGTTTCTCCTTTTTCGGAAATCGTAGCTAGCTCAGATCGTAGACGTGGTGATTATATGTATACAGTGTTCATTAAGAAGAAAAGGCGAATGGAAGAAAATGGACTTTTGTAACATAGAATCCTTACAATAAATTAGTTCAATGATGGGTATAAATCCCGTAAAATTAGACCATTACAATACACCTTCTGGTATATAAACGAAGACCAGTTTACTCTCTTTGTGATCAAGGAAAAATCGCAAGTGTATAAGGCGATGAAGCGTTTCTTTGAGAAGAGAGAAGTGTAACAAGAAATGAGACCCCGCCTTTTTTAGGCGGGGATTTTGGAATTAGTGAAAATTACCCAATTTGTTTAGAGGATGTTGCCGAACAAATCACTCAAAAGAATAACAACGCTACTCACAATGTTTTGCTCTTCCATAACATAGTGGCACGCAGTGGTAGCTAAACAAGGGATACCTACAACCCAAAAGAATAGGATGAAACTCATATGGAAAGTTATGATAATTACCCAATCACTTAATTTGAATATATATTTAACGATAATAAGTGGGAGTAAAAAAATAATCAAAGCGACAAGGTAATTAACTAAATAATTCTCCAAATAGACGGGTAGCGTTTGAGATGGATTTTCTGTAGGACCTAGATGGATTTGTCCAATCACTATGCCTACAAGGACAGAGAGGGCAACAAGAGAAACAGAGCTGAGAATAAACTTACTTAGTATATGTTTGATCATTGAACCACGTTCCTTTAGGAATTTTTTATATTTTATATGATACCGACACATAGCTCACTTCTTCAATATCACCAAAATATCAATGGGCGTTTGCAAGAAACCTAAATGAAAAGTTGAGTACCCGCTCAGGCTTGCATCGCTTAGATCCAAAACGTTAGTCTGACAAGGAGACCTCCTCTGAATTTTTGAGGAGGTTTTAGTCTATTTCGAACCAATATAGGGGAAGGGAAAGATAAGCATGTTAAAAGCCTTGATATTGTTTCTTTTTGCGGGTTTGGCGGAAATTGGTGGAGGATATCTTATATGGCTATGGTTAAGAGAAGGCAAACCATTGTATTGGGGTGTTTTTGGAGGAGTAGCTCTTGCGTTATATGGCGTAATTGCCACTCTCCAATCCTTTCCGTCTTTTGGTCGAGTATATGCAGCTTATGGTGGCGTTTTTATTCTGCTCTCAGTTTTATGGGGTTGGGGGATCGATAAGAAAACACCTGATCTCTATGATTGGATAGGAGCAACCATTTGTTTAATCGGTGTGAGCGTTATACTCTGGGCTCCAAGGAATTAAGAGATCTCTCTCAGGTTATGTTGCACCCTAAAAGCTTGTTGAAAGGATTTGGGGGATATATTTAGAAAATAGAATTTCAGACCATACCAAAAGATAGCCTTTCTAAAATTAAGCGAATCATTGGAAAGAGGTGCATGGGGTGAAGAGTGGGTTGCTACGACGAAATCTGTATTTTCGTTATTTATGGTTTGCACAGTCAGGCAGTTTTTTGGGGGATTGGTTTAATCAAGTGGCGATCACGCAAACGGCATTGAGCATATGGGCGGACTGGGAATTGGGGCGCTATATGCGATTGACGGGCTGGGGATTTTGTTGGGGACCTATTTTGTAAAAAAATATATATCAATCGGGCCTTAACCAGTTTTGGTGTAGCCTATGCATTCCAATCCATTTTTTTGTGTTGTTAACACAAACCACCGATTTTTATTATGGAGCTCTATGTTTATTTTAATGAGAGTTTGTGGTGGAGTCATTATTCCCATAAGTACTTATTTGGTTCAGCTGGCTACCACCGATGAGATCCGCGGCCGGGTTTTCGCCGTCTATGACTCTTCCTATACGGGTGTGATGCAAGTTTCATATATAGGAAGTGGATACGCTTATGAACATTATGGCGTTCCCATTGTTGGAGCTATCAGCGGAGCGGTGTCGATGTTGTGCGGGGTAATATGGTTATCTCAAGTGATGAGAGGGAAGTTTCATTTGTTTTTGGAGACGGCGGAAAAATAGATTTTTATAATATTTATGTATTTATAAATTGATATTCTTTTTGAAAGTGGTTATGCAACTGCTTTTATCGGGAATATGGCAAACAAAGTGGAATCATCGAGGTGGTAAACCAGGATTGCAAACAACAGGGAAAAGCATGTTGTAAATGCCGAAAACCTTCAATCATGCAACAAGAATGCCTAACGAGGAGAGGGTTAAGTGAGTAACGATCAATTTAAGCGATTGGACCCCAAAATGGTGGCGGCTAAAAAGCAAGAAGGAGTCGTCTCTTTGTTTGTATATGGATTGATTTGCCTTGCATTGCTTTATTGCACGTTCCAGTGGAATTGGCCGATGTGGATTTTCGTTGTTGCAACATGTTTGTCCATCGTTTCTGCACCGTTTGATATTTATTTTGTGCCGAGGTGGACATATCAGCGTTGGAGGTACTGCATCAGCGAAACAAGTATCCAAATCGAAAAAGGAATCTTTTTTAAACGGAAAATATTAATTCCCATGGGGAAAATTCAACATGTCGATGCAAAACAAGGGCCTATTTTAAAAAAGTATGGCTTGTCCACCGTGATCTTATCGACAGCCGCAGGCAGTCATGAAATTCCGGGACTAGCGGAAGAAACCGCCGATTCTATCCGTAAAGAGATCGAAAAGCATGCGAGGTTAGACGATGAACAAGTCTGAAAAGTTAGTGAAGCACCGTCTCCATCCTGTTTCTATGCTCTATTTTATGGTTACTGTTGTGAAGGAGTCATTCTCATTTATTTGGCTGTTTCCGCTAATCGTTCTTTATGTGCACCAACACATCAGTGAGCAAATTTCCCCATTCACCATCGGGATCGTTTCCGTTGTGGTCCTGCTGATGTTGTTTTTAATTGTTGTTGTTTTAAGATGGCGATCATTTACTTACGAAATTCATGAACAGGCGATATATATTGAATCGGGGTTGTTTGTAACGAAGAAAAGATGGGTGACGCCAGATCGTATTCAATCGATCGATTCTACCGTTCGCGTGTATGACCATTTCTTTTCCACGCGAACCTTAACCATTGAACTCGCCGGAGGAGAGGAGTCCAGCATCACTCTCAGTTGCATCTCCAGCGAAGAAGAAAAGCGCATCCGTGGGGTTTTGGGGGCGCAAGCCGGTGACAAGCCCGCTGATCCGTTTGGGGAGTCCGTGATTCGGCTGTCTAAGAATGACCTGATTTTGCACAGCCTTCTCTCCCCTCGATTCGGGGCTGTGTTTACACTCCTATCCGTCGGGTTTTTCAAGTATTTGGATGTGACGGAAGAAGCGGATCGCAACCTTTTGATTCATTATTTATCTAGTTGGTTTGGTGAAAACTGGATCATCCTGACACTTGTCATTCTGTTGTTTTTATCAATCGCCATTTCTTTGCTGACGACTTTTACAAGTGATTATGAATTCATGTTGCATAAGAATGACAAAGGCGAGCTTGAAATCACGCAAGGGCTGTTTGAAAAGAAAAAGCGGACGATTGCCCAAGACCGTATTCAGGCCCTGTGGATCATTGAGCGGCCATTGCCTCGCCTCTTGGGGTATGTGTCAATCGAAGCCGTTGTTATTCGCAATGGACATGATAAAGAAACGCATAAAAACATTACTCTCCTTCCCTTTGTTCAAAAGGAGACGGCTCTGTCTATGCTAGAACCCTTAACGGGATATCAGATGGATAGTCACTTGCACCGTCTCACAAAGAAAGCGAAGTTTGCTTACATGGGGATTCCATTTATCCTGGGATGCCTTCTTTCCATCCCAGTCTGGTTGTATGTACCAGGCCTGTATCATTATGCGGCTCCGCTAATCCCCCTGGGATTGTTCTTCCTAGGGTGGATGGAATACCGGAAGATCGGTTGGAATCAAAGTGAGAACTTTTTAACCTTGCAATATGGAAAGGTGACCCGCAAAACGGCGTTGATTAAACGGGGGCGCGTACAATGGGCATCCCTGCGCCAAACATCGCTACAAGCAAAAAAACACTTGGCATCTGTGCGGGTCGCGGTGGCCTCTGGGAAAATGAAGGTGAGCATGGGATTGCGTCACATCCCCCTGGCAGAAGCGGAAAGGATTTATCGATATACGCTCAAACCAAAGAGAAGGGAAACCAACATAACCAGTGTAGATCAGAGTGCGTCACGCGAGGCAAATTAGAAGATAACATTTATTGTTACTAAGACATAGCATAGCGATTTGATTAGGAAAGTCTACTGCTTTGTAGGCTTTCTATTTTTGTGTCTGCTGGATTATTGAGATTAACAGCATCAAATGACGATGGTTTTCCCCGGTTGTCGGGCTGTCATGCTTCGGTTTGTTGGCATCTTTCGAAAAACGCAAATGACCTGAATGCCGTGAAGGGAAAATTGTATGATTCATTGCTTTTTTGCCCAAGATAATAATGAATCTGAGGATAAAAGAGGATGGCTGGATGAGAGAGCGTGTTTTTTATATTTTGATGATGATCTCCGTAGTGGGGGTGTGGATTTGGTCTGCGATTCAACCGGCTGATCGCAAGCTATGGTTTTATGAAATGATTCCAGCTGTGTTGTTGCTGTTGGCACTCATTTTGACTTATCGATCATTCCCCTTTACTCCATTAACTTATTTTTTCGCTTGGGTCGGCATGATCGTGATGCTGATCGGGGCGCATTATACATATGGTGGCATGCCTTTGTTTGACATGTTGAAAAATGCCTGTGGTTTTTCGAGGAATCATTTTGATCGGGTGGGGCATTTCTTGCAAGGGGTATTGCCCTCCCTTTTCTTCAGGGAAATCCTGATTAGAAGAAACCTGGTTCACAGGAGTTGGGTCTGGTTTTTTGTAATCAGCATCAGTACGTTTTTTAGTGCAGGATATGAGATATTCGAATTTCTCTATGGACGGTTGATGGGCGAAAATATGGAAGACTTTTTGGGAACGCAAGGGGACCAGTGGGATTCGCATTGGGACATCATCTCTGCCATGTTGGGCTCTACATTTGTTTTAGTATTTTTGAGCGGGTGGCAGGATCGTCTCATTCAAAAAGAAAAACAGATGAAAAAGCGTACACACCAGACAACACCAAACCGATAATGAAGTATTGTGCAATAGGAGTAACGATGTCAAAGCCTCGCCTCTAGATGAAAATAAACGAAGGGTTCGCCCTTTCCAAAAACACAGATTTAAAAATCGGCTTCGACCATTTTGTCCACCAACGCAAGCGCCTTCTTAAACATAAGAAGGCGCTTTTTTGAGGTTATTCACCTATTTGGATGATTGCATACATCCAAAACAGCATTTTTTACCCATTTTTGGTGGAGAAATTAATAGGCATGCTGTATAAGCGGTATATGCTTTGATGTCACATAACACTTTCTCAACCATTTAATTTTCTTTATCATTGAGTATGATGTCCTGATATGGCGTTGCCTTGATCATGATGAATCCCATTTGCATAAGGAGTCGTGTTTATGAAGCGCAAACTGTTTATAGCCATCTTGTGTTTCATTGCAATGATGTGGGTACTTCATACTCTGTCCAAAAATTTCATGGTTGACCCATCGTTTGATTCTTTCTTAACTAAAAAAGATGTCGCATTGACCAATCAAGAAATCTGGATCTTGATGATCCGGGCTCATATCCTGCTCGCTCTGGTAGCCTTGATTGCGGGGCCGATCGGGTTGAGCAAACGGATTCGTGTCAGATTTGCGCCCGTTCACAAATGGAGCGGGAGAATCTATGTCTTATCCATTCTGTTGAATTTCTTTCCAAGCTTATATGTGTCTTTCTTTGCTTCTGGTGGCATGCCCAGCACGATCGGCTTTCTATTGCTAAACACTCTCTGGATAGTAAGCACTGTGTTTGGATACACATCAATCAAAAAGAAGAACATGGTTCAACACACCAAGTGGATCATTCGCAGCTTATTTCTTTCCTTCGCCAATATGACCATTTATATGATTGTGGCCGTCACGCATCATGGTTTTAAGCTTGAATATGGGTTGGCTTATTCTATTGCCGTTTGGCTGAGTTGGATGGTCAATTTGCTCATTGCTGAATGGACAATCAGGAGAAAATTGATTTATTAATATGTACAGATGCAAAGAAACCGACTCCTGTCTTACAGGTTAGTCGGTTTCTTTGCGTTTCATCTTCATAAGAATCTCATATTTTTGTTTTAAGATGTTTTCATGAATATACACAGTGGTGGTAATGATGCCAAAGGAGGAACTGTCAGATGAAACGACTCACTCTCATGTCCGTTCAATTGCTGATGGGCATGGCTGTCGTTTTGACGGCTTGCAATAATGGAAACCATACTAACAACATGCAAGGAATGGATCACAGCAAGATGGGTCATGGAAGTAGCGGAGCGACGGAGCAAGTAACGCAAAACCTCCTTACGCTAAACACGAAAAATGTAACACGGGTCAACCATGACGATCCTGTCAAAGTGGCTATAACAACCTCGCAAACCGTTTGGCCGGCGACCATGGATCAGAATCGGCCGAACACTGTGATTTTGGGATTGAAAGGGGACTGGAAAGTGAATTTGCCTTCTGTCACCTTGATCCATCATCCTAACAACGGCCCTTTGCTCTATGCTGAGAAAGACCGCATTCCGGCCGATACGATGAAAGAGATTCAAAGACTAAAGCCGTTGGGAAGCCTAGCAAATGGCGGCGTTCAGGTGATATTGATTGGTGATTTCGCTACCAATGTAAAGCGGCAGTTGGAGGAAAAAGGGTTTAAGGTGGACAGCATTCCCGGCAAGGAGCCAGCGCAAATGGCGAACAAATTGGATGCATATTACGCCAAAGCAAGTGGCGGCAAGCTCCCTGAAGGAGTGATTGTCGGATCATTGGACGCACCGCAATACACCTTGCCCGCGGCCAACTGGATCGCACACATGCCGGAACCCCTCCTTTATGTAAAGAAAGACAGCATTCCCAATCCGACGGTCGATGCATTGAAGAAAAGAGCGGGGAAAGCTAACATTTACATATTGGGGCCAGAACAAGTCATATCCAAAGCGGTGGAAGAGCAATTAAAAGAATACGGAAAAGTGATTCGTATCAGCGGGGCTAACCCGGAAGAGAATGCGATTGCGTTTGCCCAATATAAAGACCAGGACACGGGCTTTGGTTGGGGTGTGACGGAGCCTGGTCATGGATTCACCTTTAATCGAGCTAACCGTGTGGATGCGGCCATTCCCACAGCTGCTTTTGCCCATCTGGGGAAACATGCTCCGATGCTGATATTGGATGGAGAAGGTCTTTCAAATAAACTACACGAATATCTCATGCGGCTGCAACCCAAATTTAAGGATGATCCCACCGTGGGTCCGTACAACCATGGCTACGTGATTGGTACGGGCAAAACGATTCCTTTTGTCACACAAGGAATGATTGATCAAATGCTTGAAATTACATCTGAGGACGGAGGTGGCCATGGCGGCCATCACTGAAGTCAGTGGATGAAATGAAGAAGCGTTTATTTAAGACAGTGGCCCGGAGCTGATGGTAGAATCCCTTTCGCTCCAGGGCCGTTTTTGCGAGAAGCCGTTCAGCTACCGAATGCAAAAAAGAGATGGGGAATCAGAAATGAGAAAAATTTTGATTGTGGATGATGAGGAAAAAATACGCAAAGTGTTGGTTTCCTACCTAGAGAAGGAAGGTTACGCGACGCTGGAGGCGGCAAACGGGACAGAGGCGCTAAAGTTGTTTAATGAAGAAGCGCCAGATTTTGTGATTCTGGACCTGATGTTGCCGGATGTTTCAGGGGAAACGGTCTGCCAGCGCATCCGCGGACAATCGCCTGTTCCGATCTTGATGTTGACGGCGAAAATCTCGGAAGGGAGCAGGATTGAGGGATTTGCTTTAGGTGCTGATGATTACGTGATTAAGCCGTTTAGTCCCCGGGAAGTGGTGGCCCGCCTAAAAGCCATCTTGCGCCGTTCGAATCAGGACTTGTTGGCGTCCCGCATCTCTTACCGGGACGGAGAGTTGATGATAGACACGGACAGGAAAGAAGTGTTAATAAGAGGAGAGGCGGTTTCCCTAACACCTGCCGAGTTTAAGCTGTTATTGATCCTTGCCCGTCATCCCGATCGCTCCTTTTCCCGTGAGGAGTTGATTGAAAAAGCGTTTGGCATGAGTTATATGGGCGATGATCGCATCATTGATCAGCATATCAAAAATCTGAGGCAAAAAATTGAACCCAACCCTAAAAAGCCACAGTATATCATGACGGTGTATGGCTTTGGTTACCGGTTTACGTCGAAGGAGTGAATAAGTGTGAAAAAGCGTTTGGCGTGGGCCTTTGTTTGGGTGGCGTCAGGAATGATCTGTTTGTCCGCTGCTATATTCATCATGGGCATGCATTATCATTTGTCCATGTTTTTAAAAGAGATTCCGTTGCCCAATCCGCAAGTGATCAATTTAAGCCATCACTTCGAACAGGCCTTGATTCAATCAATTGTGTGGACGTCGGTGGGCACGATCATCTTGGCCGTAGTGATCAGTTTTTATGTCGCCCAAAAGATTGCTTCCCCCTTGATTGAAATGAGAAAGGTGGCGGAGAAAATTACCCAAGGGAACTTGGAGATGCGGGTCCATTTGGAAGGCAAAGACGAATTGTCTGAGCTGGGACAAGCATTGAATCATTTGACGGCGGAACTGAAAAAACAAGAAGCATTAAGGCGCATGCTGACCTCGGACATCGCGCATGAGCTGCGAACGCCACTTGCGACCCTAAAGAGCCACATGGAAGCATTTGAAGACGGCATCTGGGAACCGACGCCGGAACGAATCCGGTCTTGCCACGAAGAATTGGAGCGATTGATTCATCTGGTTGGGGATTTGGAGCAATTAACCAATGTGGAATCACCCGGATTCACATTGCGCAAAAAAAGAGAGTGCTTGGGAGAGATTGTCGAGCAAAGTGTGAAAGCGATGGAAACCGCATTTCGGACAAAGAACATCCAATTGAAGAAGTTGGTTTCGACTAAGATACCTGTATGCGTCGACCGGAACCGGATCATGCAAATATTGATCAACCTGTTGTCCAATGCTTTGAAATTTACACCACCGGGCGGAACGGTATCCATCGAGGTGAAAGAAGAGGATGACAAAGCATGCATCATTGTGAAAGACACAGGTGTGGGAATGCCCTCTTCAGAGACGGCAAAAGTGTTTGAGCGATTTTATCGCGTGGACAAGTCGCGTAGCCGAAAGTCGGGTGGTAGCGGGCTTGGGCTTACGATTGTGAAAAAGCTGGTCGAAGCGCATGAAGGAACGGTAGAAATCCAAAGTAACCTAAATGAAGGAACGCGTGTGGTAATTATGTTAAGCAAGGAGAAGCCTGCTGGTTGCAATCAGGAAGGGAATGGACAAAATACAAATTGAACAACACGCCTTTACATACCTTATGGGGGTATAGTATATTGAAGGTGAGCAGAGGACACACAATGAATCGTACCTGATTTGGCCTAGTGTAGGGAGCATGCTACTTCAATTCATGTATAAAGTTGCGTAGTCGACCGGTAGGATGGAGACACTAATGTTATCGATGAGATAAAAGGAGAGACGCAAAATGAAAAAAGTTGAATTACAGGTAGAAGGCATGTCTTGCGGCCATTGCGTCAATGCGATTGAAGGCGCATTGAAGAAACTGCATGCGCATGCCGTGGTTGATCTGGCCAGCAAGATCGTAACTGTGGAATTTGATGAGAATGACCTAAGCGTGGAGCGGATTAAAGAGGCGATTGAGGAGCAAGGATACGATGTGATGTAACGCCTCTTTTTGAATGGTTCATTTTTTTAGGCTCCGATATACCCCATAGCGGTATGTTGGAGCCGCGAAAGGGGATTGGAGCATGTCCACTAGACAAGCGAACATACGGATATCTGGCATGACGTGCGCTGCTTGTGCTAATCGGATCGAAAAAGTTCTGAAACGAATGGATGGGGTGACTGAAGCCAATGTGAATTTTACGTTGGAGAAGGCTTCTGTATCTTATGATCCGGAGCTGGTCAGCCTCTTGGCACTGGAAGAGAAGATCGCGTCCCTGGGTTTTGAGACAGTGAAAGAAACGGCTGAACTCGAGTTAAGCGGCATGACGTGCGCCGCTTGTGCGAATCGGATAGAAAAGGGATTAAACAAAGTGCCTGGCGTAACCAAAGCAACGGTGAATTTCGCTTTGGAAACGGCTAGAATCGAGTATCAACCCGATGAAGCGAATGTGCAAGACTTCATCAATAAAGTAGAACAATTGGGTTACCGAGCAAAGGTCAAAGATGAAGGCAATCAAGAGGATCAGCGGCAGAAAGAAATCCAAAAACAGCAACGAAAGTTTTTATTCTCAGTCATTCTTTCTTTTCCGTTATTGTGGGCGATGGTGAGCCACTTTACGTTTACTTCTTGGATTTGGTTGCCCGATCTGTTCATGAATCCATGGTTTCAGCTTGCTTTAGCCACACCGGTACAATTTATTATCGGTGGACATTTCTATGTCGGTGCGTATAAAGCGTTGCGAAACAAAAGCGCCAACATGGACGTGTTGGTGGTGCTCGGCACATCGGCTGCTTATTTTTACAGTATTTATCTAACGGTTCAATCGATAGGGCACAGCATTCATCAGATGGAATTGTACTATGAAACCAGTGCGATCCTCATCACGCTGATCATCCTTGGCAAACTGTTTGAAGCGCGGGCCAAAGGACGGTCTTCCGAAGCGATCAAGAAGCTCATGGGATTGCAAGCGAAAACGGCGCTAGTGATCCGTGATGGCAAAGAGGAAAGCGTTCCGATAGAACAAGTGAGAGTCGGTGAGCTGCTGATTGTCAGGCCGGGAGAGAAAATTCCGGTTGATGGGGAAGTAGTTGATGGTTTATCAGCCGTTGACGAATCCATGTTGACAGGGGAAAGCATACCGGTTGAAAAACGAACCGGAGATTCCGTGATCGGTGCCACGATCAACAAGCATGGGCGCTTGGTCGTGAAGGCGACCCGGGTGGGGAAGGACACGTCATTAGCGCAAATCATCAGAGTGGTAGAAGAAGCACAAGGATCAAAAGCGCCGATCCAACGGGTGGCGGACCGGATTTCGGGGGTGTTTGTGCCGATTGTGGTTGCGATAGCTACCGTTGCGTTTCTGGTGTGGTTTTTGCTTGTCGATCCGGGGCAATTCGCAACTGCTCTTGAAAAAGCGATTGCAGTGCTGGTGATCGCTTGCCCCTGCGCCTTGGGCTTGGCCACGCCTACCTCGATCATGTCAGGTTCCGGACGGGCAGCGGAGCTAGGTGTTTTGTTCAAAGGCGGGGAACATCTCGAAATGACCCAGCAAATCGATACAGTTGTTCTTGATAAAACAGGGACGATCACGATGGGCAAGCCGCAACTGACGGATGTGATTCTGGCTGAAGGAATGGACGAAACGGAATTTCTAACCTTGGTTGGGGCCACAGAGAAACATTCAGAGCATCCACTGGCGGAGGCGATTGTAGAAGGGATTCAAGAGAAGGGAATCGCTATTACACATGCGGAAGCATTTGAAGCGCTCCCCGGCTTTGGGGTGCGCGCAACAGTTCAAGGCAAGGAAGTTTTGATTGGGACAAGGAAGTTGATGGCAAAACATCAAGTAGATATAGAAGAGATTTCACCCCGGATGTCTCAGCTTGAAACCGCCGGAAAAACAGCTATGTTGGTCGCAGTTGACAAGCAGTATGCCGGTTTGTTGGCTGTCGCTGACACGGTGAAAGCGACCTCCAAAGAAGCTATTCGCCGCTTAAAAGACTTGGGAGCCGAAGTGATCATGATCACTGGGGACAACCAGCGGACGGCGCAAGCCATTGGTGAGGAAGTAGGGGTTGACCGGGTCTTGGCTGAGGTGTTGCCTGAGGGGAAAGCGGAAGAAGTGAAAAAGTTGCAACAAAGCGGAAGGAAAGTGGCCATGGTGGGAGATGGGATTAATGATGCACCGGCTCTTGCTGTGGCAGATATCGGCATGGCGATGGGTACAGGCACAGATGTGGCCATGGAAGCAGCTGACATCACGCTGATTCGCGGAGATTTAAACAGTGTTGCTGACGCCATGTTAATGAGCAGGAAAACGATGAGAAACATTAAACAAAACCTATTCTGGGCCTTTGCTTACAATGTGATCGGCATCCCTGTGGCCGCGTTCGGGTTCCTCGCACCTTGGGTTGCCGGTGCCGCCATGGCGCTTAGTTCTGTCTCGGTTGTGTTAAATGCATTGCGGTTGCAAAGAATGAAGTTATAAAGCAACCAACAAGCGTCTAGCTTGTTGGTTAAACTTGTTCACAAAGTGGCTTGGAGTAGTTGACTAGCGGTTGTTACACGGGCAAACAAGCGTTTTGTCATTTGCCCCGTGCGTTAAGCCGTTTCTACGCGGATAGGCAAACTCTTCAGGGATTGGCCTGTTGCCGACTGAATCAGGTGTTCGGTCACCTCAAACCCTTCCACAGGGCGAATGTCGGCAAACCGTTTTACAAAGGTGGACAAAGCGATGTTTGCTTCCATACGAGCCAGCGGAGCTCCTAAGCAGAAATGCGGGCCGGCGCCAAAGGTTAGATGAGTTTGATTGTTATGGCGGTGAATATCGAATGTTTCTGCATTAGCAAATTGCGATTCATCTCGGTTTGCGGAACCCATCCACGCGATGATGATCTGTCCTTTTTTCATCTTGTGCCCAAAGACGGTGGTATCTTGAGCCACTTGGCGATCTATGGCAACCGGAAACCGGAAGCGCAACACTTCTTCAACCAGCTTGGGCATCGCTGTTGAATCGGCTCGCATCTCCTGATAGATACCTGGTTGGTCAAACAGCATGGAGTAAAACATATTAGATATCAGCATGGTTGTGGTTTCATTTCCCGCGCCTAAGAGTCCTATGCCGGACATCACCACTTCCATATCAGTCAGTTGTTCGCCTTCCAAATTGGCTTTGGTTAAGTCAGAGAGGATGTCATCGGCGGGATGTTTCCGTTTTTCTTGCACGATAGGGTATAAGTACTCTTGAAATTCTTTCATGGCTCGCGCTTTCTGGTCGGCGATGTCACCAAACGTTTCTCTCTCATAGGGGTAAAAGAGAATGTCTGACCAGGCTTTGATCTTCTCTCTGTCTTGGGAAGGGACACCCAACAATTTAGCGATGACAATCACCGGCAGGGGAATAGCCAGCTGTTGCACAATGTCCACCGTCGTCTGACCTTCCATATCTGCGACCAACTCGTCAGCAATGGCTTGGATCCGCGGTTCCCATTCTTTCAGGCTTCGAGGGGTAAACGCTTGGGCGAGGAGGGCTCGGCGATGCCGGTGTTCCGGTGGATCGGAAAAATTAACATTGCTTCGGTTATTAACTCTGGGAACGGGAATTAAACTGCGCTCTTTCTTGTTGGAGAATAGTTGGTGATCAAAAAGTACGCGTTTGGCATGATCATACAAAAACACATTCCAGACGTCTTGTTCGGCATCATAAAACACTGGGTTATTTTCTCTCATTTGTTTATACCAGGCAAAAGGGTTCCATTGGTCTTGCTTTGATTTGAGTTTGGATATTTCATGCAAAAGGATGGTTTTACTCGTTGAACGCATCACAATCCCTCCTTGTGTTAAAATAACCTATGTTAACTATACATATGCTTACCTATGTTAATTTAACATAGTAAATAAGTGCTTGACACCATTTTCACAAAGAATTCAGAATGGGTGATGACAGTGTATGCGGAGATTTTAATCTTGGGACAACTCCTGACAGGCCCCAAACACGGTTATGAGATAAAGAAAAACATTCAAGAGGCGCTCGGTGAGGAATTTGAAATCAATAATAATCTGTTGTACCCCACTTTGCGCCGTTTTCTGGAGATGGGCGCCATCTCCAAAGAAGTTGTCAAGGTTGAAGGCAAACCGAATCGGCATGTCTACTTTTTAACCGATGTCGGGGAAGAGATATTTAATGAAATGATCCGGGATTTCCCAAGCAAATTGGCCGCCAGCCAATCTGAATTTCTGGTGCGGGTGGCATTGTTTGACCGATTGGAACAAGATGTGCAACAGGAGATTCTTATGAGGAGACAAGAAGTGCTACAGAAAAAGCTTAACTTCTACCACCATATCGAAGCTATTCATCCTAAAAAGCCTTTTGTGATTGAAGTGGTTCGTTTTCAAAAGTCCCAGGTTGAACAGGAATTGGCCTGGATTGAGGCATTAAGTCAAAAAGGGGAAACGCCCGAGATGGAAGGTTGATGCCAGCATAACCGGCCATCCTAGCGATGATTGTCGTTTCATCGTCGATCAGAAATCTCCTAGCGGAATCAAACGGGGAGAGCAAGTCTTTAGCAAAAAAAACAGCCGCCTGATTTAAGCAGCTAAAAAATGATCCCTGTTTCCAGGATTTTGACTTTTATTTGAGGATGGAAACGAACCTTGGCATAATCTTTTTCCCAATCTTGTTTCTTCCAGAATTCGGGATGAAATGCAGCGAGATGACGCCCGATGCTCAAGGCATCACAATTTGCCTGCTGCATTTTGTCCAACATGTTCTTGACTTCAAGGGTCAATGCGCGGGACAATTCATGGTTAATCTGTTCCAGACGGTCCGAATCAGTTAAATTGTTTTCCGGAAATTCGACCACTTTCGCATAGACTGTGCCAGAAAAAATGACATCGACCCCTCCGCTAGAGGAGATTTTCACTTCTCTCTTCAGTCGGGGCTTGAGCATGTCGATCGTGATGTAACTGGTGGGGTTTTCCCCGTGTTGGGGGTGGATTTTTATCGTCAGTTGCGCCTTCTTTTCTATTTCATTGGTCAGCATCAAATACAAAACCGATTCTTTCCGGTTAAACTCGCCTGTCCATTTCTGCCCGTGGAATAGCGCCGTTCCCACTGCGGCCACTTCCTCACTCTCTGTTTTTCTCAACAGCGGGATCAAGAAGTCTTGCCCCGGTTCCAGAAGCAGGGAACAAATGCTTTGCACATTGGTTTCGGGTAGGACGCCGGCGTCTTCTTCGCTTTCCAACACTTCGTCCACATGCTCGGCAATCAAGGTATCACCCACGCGACGCAAGTAGAATACTTGGCTAGCTTCTCCGTCAACAACGGCTATCCGGGAGTTGAGGGAGGCGCGGGGATCACGGTAAAACACATCCAAGTGGGGATAAATCCCTTTTTTGGCGACCTCTTTTCCAAACAATAACGCCCTCACCTTATAAGTTTCAAGTTTTTCAGAGATATTGCTGTCCAGCAGATCTCGCGTCTGGCGTGCCGTGTTTCCAATCACGCTGTGAACTTCATTGGAAGGATTTTTGCGATCTCCAGCGGGCATGTTACGGATTACGATGGTTGTTTTCACTTTTCCTTGCGGCGCCTGGTCAAACGCCATCCCATAGATTAAACGGGCGTCCCGCAAAGAGGATTGATCCCAACATCCGGGCAAAAGCAGGAGACTGACGCCGGCCAGAAACAACATGATTTGCTTCATGTACTTGTCTCCCCTTTCACTTTGAACAGATAAGACCATCCCAGTAGCAAAAGTGGCACCACCATAATCATGATGAAACTTCCAATCGAGAAGATTTTGTCGTACAACCGAATCTTCTCAGGTTGCCCGGCCCACACGGCAAGTACGAAACAAATAATCCCCGCCCACCACGCCGCTTTTTTATGATTCCCTTTGTGAAAATATTGTCCCAGGCCCATCATGCCCATAAAAATGTAAGAGATGAACGTGGTGAATACGCTCACGCTCCAGATGGACAAAAAGATCAAATCAATGCGCTCAATGACATTGAAAGTGAAGCTCTTTAACATGTACAAAAGAGGTTCAGGAATCACTTCAATCTCCCTGGGACTGAAGATGACTAAGCAGGTGAACGTCAAGAAGCTGTACAAGAGAGTGACCAACAAGTTAGCCAAGGAAATGGCTTTCAGTTTCCCGCCACTATTCCCCTCGACTAATGGATAAGCCAATAGGATTAGCTCAAATCCCACCATGGAAAAAAGCGCTTTTTGCGAGCCTTTGATAATATCGAGCCACCCTGCTTCTGTCAGCGGGAAGATGTAATCCACATTCATGTTTACCATCATTGAATAAATGGCCAATGCCAAGAACACGGGGATCAAAATACTGGTTGCCACCAAAAAGCGGGCGATGTTGCGCAGGTTTTCCACAGCCATGTACATGCACGTGACGATTACGATCAATATGACTACCCATCTCGGGGTTGCAGGCAATATCCAACGGCTGACAATGTCGCTGAACAAGACGAGGATATCAGCAGAGGTGAAGATGGCGTACGATACATATGCCAATCCCAGAATGGTGCCTGTGAACTTTCCAAACAGTTGCGTTAGGAATTCGTAGATTGTTGAGGAAGGAAAGCGCTTATTTAATGCCCAGAGGAACAAAATGATCAGTTGGCTGGCCAACCCGGCGATTAAAACAGAAATCCAGCCAGCACCTTTTGCTGAAGATTGAACTTGATGGGGCAGGGATAACACACCTACCCCAATCTGGGTTTGCAAAATCAAAAACATAAATTGGCCTTGTGTAATGGTGTTATCAGCTATCTTCATCTTTTTTCCATCCTCTCGATGGCTCCTCTTGCTTCATGCGTTGGGGATGGGGATCATGCGGGCGTTGGTTCAGTTTCCAAATAGGTAGCCGGATAAAGGTATCCTTCAGGTCTTTGACGCGAAGCGGTGCAAAGGGTGCTAAGTACGGCGTGCCAAAAGACTCAAGCTTAACCAGGTGCATGAAAATAATGATCAGCCCCACCACAATGCCGAAAAAGCCGAAGGAGAATGCAGCAACCATTAGCGGAAACCGCATCACCCGGATGGCCGTGCTCAATTCGTGGGATGGCACCACGAACGAAGAGATCGCCGTGATTGCGACAACAATTAACATGGTATTGGAAACTAAGCCCGCTCGGACAACCGCGTCCCCAATTACTAGACCGCCGACAATACCAATCGTTTGCCCGACGCGGCTGGGGAGCCGGATTCCCGCTTCCCGAATCAATTCAATGGTCAACTCCATCAATAAAGCTTCGATGATGGCGGGAAACGGAATTGTATCAATCGAGCTTTTTAGGCTATAAATCAATGAGATAGGGAGAACTTCGGGATGAAACTCCACAATGGCGATATACAAGGAAGGAAGCAAAAAAGCGATCAAAAAACTCATCAGCCTTACAAATCGGACAAATGATCCGATCATCCACCGGCTGTGATAATCGTCCGGTGTTTGGTAAAAGGCGAATAATGTTACGGGAACTACGACCGCTGTGGGATCTCCTTCTCCCAACATGACAATGCGCCCTTCCATCAGATTGGAGACGACTCGGTCGGGCCTTTCCGTATACAATGCCTGAGGGAAGGGGGACGCCGGGCAGTCCTCCATAAATTCCGTCACAAAACCGGGTGACATGATGGTGTCAGTCCGAATCGCGTTGATCCTCTTTTCGACCTCTTTAACCAAATCAGGGTGGGCCAGATTGCGTATATAGAGCATGGCCAGTTTTGATCTGGTCTCCGCTCCTACGTGGAAAAATTTCACCGTGAGATTTGGGTTTTGGATTCGGTGGCGGATATTGTACAAATTCACCTTGATGTTTTCCACCAATCCGTCGTGCGGTCCGCGAACCACGGCTTCGTTGTCGGGTTCAGTCAGGTTTCTTTTTTCAGTGGCTTCCGTTCCGACGATGAAGGCTTGTTCGGATCGGCTAAACAATAAGATGCTGTCTCCGCGCACCAAATGTTCAATGATTTCATCAAAGCTCTCAGTCTGCCGCAGATAGTTCGCGATGATCACTTCTTCCAGCTTGCCTTCCCGGACTTTTAACAGGGGCTGAATGATCGCTTTTAGCACCTGATTTTGATCCGTTAAGGGTTCAATGAACACAAGTACGCCTTTTTTGCCATTGAACTCGATGGAACGGAAAACCAAATCCTGCGAACGGCAAAGTTTTTCATTTATGTTATCGATATTTTCCTGCAAAGAAGAAGACACGCGCGTGGTAGTGTCCCCCACTTTGGTAGTTGGCTCGCTTTTTCGTTTTTTTCTTCCTCTAAATATGGATCTCATTGTCGCTCCCCATTTGCGTTCGAAACATCGTATATAATAAATTGTGACCCAATTTGGAGATGACAATTCGTCGCGTGTTATAAAATCATTTGTTCAAGTGTGTTGAATCTCCGGCCTGGATAAATGATCTGTGACCAGAGATTCTGGCGTATGAGTTGAAGTGGAGAATCGGTAAAAAAACCTTTCCCTCTGAACGACGATGAACAAGTGCAGTTAGTTGTCAGCTTTCGAGAATGATATTATGATTATTTATATAATTTAAATTATGGAGGTTAAGGAAGTTTTATATAGAATCGTATATTAATAAAAAGCTTGAATGAATGTGTTAATCTCCTTTTTGGTTTAAAGATTTGAAGGGGGGTTCCATGAATCATCGGCTCATAATGCAATCGTTGCGGAAGGTCCCTGAACTAAGTTATGTCAATGCCGAAAATGTTGCTCGATATCGTGCGATTATGCGTTTTTTCTATCAAGAATACCAGCGATTGCGCTATTGGATGAAACCAGCAGAAGTGTATGAAGGCGTCCGCTTATTGGGTGTTTTGCAAGGGTATACCTTGGAACAGTGCCATGCTGATTTGGATAAATTGGTAGAGTGGAAAAACCTCACAGTTAGACATGACGGGGGACGTGCAACTACAATTGAAGAGTACATGCGTAAAAAGTATCAATATTCCCTAACTCCATACTCCATTGAAATTGAACGATTGCTGGAGACGTTGGAAAGTGTTACTGGATACGGTGGATCGCTGGAGCCGACATTGTTTGACACTATTGCAGAAGATCTTTTTGAAGTAAGAAACAAAGTAGATATGTTTGAGCCAGGTGAAGCGTTAGAGCTGTGGGAGAGGCTTTATCAGTCTTTTGTGAGGTTGCACGAAAATTCGGCTGACTATATTGCTAGTTTGCAAACCGTCCATGCTGAAACAATGATGATGACGGAGGAGTTCCTTGTTTTCAAAGAGCGACTGAGGGATTACTTGCAGAATTTCATGCAGGCGTTGCAACACCGGTCTTACAAAATCGAAGATTCGCTATTGCATATTTCCAGACAGATGAGAAAGCGGTTTTTAGCATGTGTAGCCGAAGACGCAATTAATAAACCGCGCATAGAAGAGATGCCTTCCAAAGAGGAATTGATAGAGGAATATGAACGAGGGTGGGAGAATCTTCACCGCTGGTTTGTCGGAGCAGGGGATGAACCAAGCGAATCAATGTTGTTGGATCAAGCTACCAAGGAGGCTATTGCGCGAATTGTGCATTGTGCGCGCAGAATCCAAGAGCGAAAGCGGCAGGGGTTAAGTCGTCGTCAAGAATTAGATTACTTGGCAAAGTGGTTTTACAGCATCGATGATATGGATGAAGCACATCGCTTGGCTGCCTATACATATGGGTTGTTTGCGACACGGCACTTGCAAGGAGAGGATCGGCGCGAATCTGATCGATCTGACATGTCAATGTGGGAAGAAATACCGACCACCCGATCGATCCGCTCCCGAAGCCGCAAACGTATTAGTGGCCACAAAAGAGAGTATGTTCGGGATCAGCGCGAGCGGCGCCAAATGCTGAAACAGGAGATTCTCGCACAGCAACAGGAAGAGCGAGCTTTGTTAGAAGAGATGTTGAGACTAGGGCGAGTGCGCATAGACGGGCTGGGGATGATGACAGCCAAAAACCGTTTGCGTTTGTTACAGTGGATTGGAAGATGCATGGCTACTTCCTCTAAGTCTTTTCGCACCCCGGAAGGGATGATTGTTAGTTTGAAATTCCCTTCACCCAAACAAGAGGCGGTGCTTCGCTGTGAAGATGGAGTTTTGACTTTGCCGAATTACGAACTTAGGTTTGTGATGGAGTCCAGCCTCTTTGCTTTCAAGGAAGCGGCCGTAACTGCGGAAAATGAGTGAGAAAAGAGGAGAAACAGGATGGGAAACGCATGGAGAAAGCGTCGTTCGGCAAAGATGACAAACGCTGCCGTGCTAGAAGAGCGATTGAGGGAATGTGTCCATGCATTACTTAATCGACCGTGGATCGCCAAAGAGCAAGATCCAGAAATGTATTATCAGGTAAAAGAGCGATTTGAGCAGCTCAAAGATTGGTTCATGGAACAAGCGGGCCTTTCATTGATTAGCACCAGAACACTTGTCAAATTGGACAAAGTGCCTGTAATTGCCCACCCATGGATGGGGTTCGCTGAATTCCGAGATCCGATGGATTATGTTTTTTTCACTTATGGGCTGTGGTTTCTTGAAGGAAGAACTGAAATGGATCAATTCACTTTGCAAGAAATGGTTGAGCAAATCAAAGAGCATATGATGAGCCAGGAGATGACTGTTAACTGGACAGTATACAGTCATCGCCAATCGATGGTTCGTGCTTTGAAAAAGTTGAATTCCTTGGGAGTGTTGCATGTCGTAGACGGAGATGAAGACAGCTGGGTCAGGGATGCCGAAGCGGGCAATGTGCTTTATGAGTGTTCGCCGCACGCTCGGTATGTTTTGCGCCGCTTTCCGCAAGATTTGTCTTCTTATCAATGCATGGAAGAATTGAGTGACCCCATTCATTATCCGGACACGCCGGATGGAGCATCCTTGCGCCGCCGTCATCGAGTATATCGACGCTTTTTAATGGAACCAGTTGTCCTTGATCGGCAATGGAGCGAGGAAGATAAGTACTATGTCACAACCCAGCGAAGTTCACTGATTGAACAGATGAATAACATGTTAGGATTTGAAGGCCATCGTTACCGCGAAGGGTTGTTATTTTTTCACCCTGATTTGACAGGAGAAGCGCAATTGTTTCCCACTCCACAAGCTATATCTGATTTGGTTTTGCTGGTAGCGGGAGAGATTAGGCAGCAACTCCATGCCGGAGAAGGGGCGTTCTCTGTCGAGGCTGATGGAACCATTTGTGTCACTCGCAATGAACTGGAATCACTTTTGCTTCAAATAAGGGAGAAACATAAAGATTATTGGAGTAAGGAGCTTAGAGAAGCTTCTTCGCAAGTGTTGGCGGATAAGGTAATTTCCCATTTGTGTGATTGGAGCTTAGGCGAATGGGAAGATGAACAACTTTTTCTGATCTATCCTGTTTTGGGCCGGTGGGAGGCCTCATACCAGATAAGTCAATTTGTCGAGTGAAAGGGACGTGATTAGAAATTGACAGTACGCCGTTGGCAGATGAATCGGGCTGGTTTGTTTAATTTTTGGCATTACGAAGATCAAGAATTTCAATTAGAAGAGGGACGTTTAATTCTGCGGGGAGCCAATGGCTCTGGGAAATCTGTGACGATGCAAAGTTTTTTGCCGCTTGTGCTGGATGGGGATAAGCGTCCGAATCGATTGGATCCGTTTGGGTCTAGGGATCGCAAGATTGAGTATTATCTGTTGGGGGATGCTGATAGCGATACAGTAGAACGAACAGGATATATTTGGATGGAGTTTGTGCATCCTGAGAAGAGGCTTTATAAGACAATTGGCATTGGTATAAAAGCTCGCCGCGGTACATCGCGCATCCATTTTTGGGGATTTTTGCTCGATGATGGGCGACGGGTAAATAAGGATTTTTGGCTGTATGATAGGTCTTTGTGGTTGGCGCAACAAGTTAAACAAGTACTTGATCGACGCAAATTGGAAGAGAATATTGGTTCTGGTGGGAAAGTGGTGCAGGAACAAGCAGCTTATCGAGATTTGGTGAATAAATCTTTATTCGGCTTTCGTGACGCTGAAGCCTATCAAGACCTGCTTCAACTGATGATTCAGCTTCGCAGTCCGAAGCTTTCCAAGGATTTTAAGCCTTCTTCCATCTACGAAATACTTACTCAAGCGTTGCCTCCTTTAATGGAAGATGAACTGCGTCCCTTGTCAGAGGTACTGGAAGATATGGATCAAATTGCAGATCATTTGGACGAAATTTCCCGCCATCGTCAAGAGATGCAGAAGCTTCAAACGGTGTATGACAAGTATAATCGGTTTTTGCTTATGGAGCATTCCCGCCGCTTGCTTCGCTGTTACCACGCTGTTCAAGAGATGCAGAAGAATGTCTCTGAATTAAACGAAAAACTCGAACAAGCAGTAGAAGAGCAAGCATCTAAAGAGCAACAACGAAAGGAAATGGGGCATCGATTGCAAGAAATTGATGCAGAGCTGGAAGTTATCTATAAAAGTGAAGCGATTGGAAAACAACAAGAGTTAGCTACCATCCAATCTAGTTTAAAGGAAGCGGATGAGAATAGGAAGCGAACAGCCAACCGCATTTCACATCTGCAAAAGCGTATTCTGAAAGCGCAACAAAGCCTTGATCGAGCCATACAGCAGATGGAGCACAGCCAAAATGAACAGCATGAGCAATTGGAAAGACTTGAAGAGATAGCCAGGGAAACAGAATTGATTGAGCATGATTTATATCATCGAATGTGGCACAGGGCTATTCCGGAAGATGATCGTTGGCTGAAGACATGGCTCCGGGATGTGGTGAATCATCGAAACAGGCTTGAGAGAGTGTGGAAAATTGCCCAAAAAGAGCGCGAATGGAGCCAGCGGGTTCTGGACGCGGAACAGCAGTTAAGCGAGGCCCGCAAAAAGCGAGACCAGATTGAGCATCACCGCCTCCAATGTGAACAGCGCGTCGAAACAGAAAGAGAAGCCCTACGCGAACAATTGGTTCAATGGAAGCAAAGTGTCCGGTTGTTACGTGTGCCAGATGAGACATTACACCAAATGCTTGAAGCATTGGACGAGTTAGATAGGGAGCAGAGAGAGTTTTCTACGGTGAAACAGCATGTTGTTAACATCTTTACTCTTCAGCAACAAGAACTGGTCGAACGTCGCTTGGATCTTGTGCAAAAACGAAAACAAATGGAAACAGAGCGTGAGAAGTTAATCCAAGAGAAAGCAACTTGGGAGTCAAGTCGTGAGCCGGAGCCTGCGCGGTCAGAAGCCCGAAAAAAGGCTCGCTCTTCCCGGCCAAGCGGATCGGGGGCCCCGTTATATGAAGTGTGCGAGTTTGTACCGGGACTTGATGATGAGATGAAAGCGCGTGTAGAAGATGCATTGGAGAAAGCTGGGTTATTGGATGCTTGGATTGCGCCAGATGGTCAGGTTGGTCAAGTGACTGAGGATGAAGAAGAAGTATGGATCGTGCCGGCACCAGTAGAATTGGGTTATACTTTGGCAGATATACTTAAGCCCACACCATCAGCCATGAGTGGCCTAGATGCAGAGACGATCGACGTAGTTCTTCGCACGTTCTTGTGGGAGGAAACCGATCAGCTCCCAAAGGATACTGCTATAAAGGAGTCTGTCTTTGGGTCGTCAGGTTCGTTTCGAATCGGACCTTTGCTTGGGAAGGGAGCACCAAAAGAACGGGCTGAGTACATTGGCAAAGAAACTAGACGCCGAACAAGAGAGTTGCAGATTCAGCAGCTGGCGACCAAAATTGCTAACTACGATAAAGAGCTTGTTATGTTGGATGATCAATTGGCAGTTTGTCGTAGGGAAGAAGCTGAACTGAGTGAGGAGTTGAATCGCTTTCCGGCTGATCGGTTAATACAGAAAGCATGGGAAGAATTGAATCAAACGATTTATCATCTGCGAGCTGCTTTGTCACAGGAGGAAGAAGCACAAGCTCGTTTCAAAAAAGTGCGAGGAGATTGGCGGCGTTTGCAGCAGGAATTAGTAGAACAAACATCTGGTTGGTCACGGCTTAAACAGGAAGAGGAATTGCACCAAGCTGTTCAGCGCTGCCGCGACTATGAGGGTTTGCTCTCTTTGCTACACGCTGCTTGGCGCCGCTATCAAGATGCGGAGCAAGACCAAATTCGTTGGAAGGAAGCAGTGCAGGTAGCACAAGAAGATCTGGAGCAAGATGAAGAAGTGTTGGAAGAGCAGGAAGAGCGTGTTCGGAGCCTTAAAGCGCAAACCAAACGCTTGCGTAGTTTGATGGAGGAACTGGGGATTAGTGATGTCATTACCCAAATAGAGCAATTAAAAGAGGAAAAGGAGCGTTTGAGAAAAGAGAGTAAAGGGTTTCAGGAGGAAGAAAGAAGAGCGTATGAGCAAGCAACGAAGTTATCTGAGCGGCTTCGGCTGCAACAGATTGAATTGGAACGGCGAAGTGGAGAATTAGAACAAACGTTGTGTCAATGGAATCATGAGATGCAAAGAAACTTGGTACAAGATTGGCAGAAAGTGTACAAACAAAACGCAAAAATCGAAGAGATTGTACGACTGTGCAAAGAGGTGGAACGGTCGTATGGGAGTACACTCGGCAATCGGACACGGGAGTCAGTGGCCAACTCATTGTTGGAAGGATTTAATGCGGTACGTCATGATTTGGCGGACTATGCTTTAACCTTGATTGAGGAAAAGGACTCAGACCGCTTACTTATTTTTTCGATGAGAGATCGTTCAAACCCACAACCCCCTGGTGTGTTGTTGGAAGAATTGAATCTTTGGGAAGCAGAGCAACGGAGTTTATTGAGTGAAAAAGATCGCGAGTTATATGAAGAAATTATTTTGCGAAGTGTGGGTAAAGCCATCCGTCAACGCATTCAGCGTGCGGAAAGGTGGGTAGCTAAGATGAACCGGCTAATGGCAGAGCGAAATACATCAAGTGGATTGCAACTAAAGTTAGAGTGGGTTCCTAAACTGCCACAGAATGAGAGTCAACTAAATACTGAACGGTTGGTACACCTGTTAAAGCGCGATGCCCACCGCTTGCTTGAGGAGGAAACTGAACAGATCGTCTCACATTTTCGCTCCTATATCGGATATGCCAAACAAGAAGCGCAAACAGAACGTGAGTCACTGCGTAAATATATTTATGAGGTGTTAGACTATCGAAACTGGTTCCAATTTGTATTGTACCATCGTAAAGGAGATCAAGTGGGGTATCGCGAGTTGACTGACTCCAAGTTTAATGTACTAAGCGGCGGCGAAAAAGCGATGGCTATGTATATTCCTTTGTTTGCGGCGATTTCTTCGCGTTACATGGATGCGAAGGAAGAGGCACCCAAAATCATTTCACTTGATGAAGCCTTTGCGGGGGTAGACGAAGAGAATATGCGTGATATGTTTCAATTATTAACAGAGATGGGATTTGACTATATGATGACGTCACAGGTGTTGTGGGGATGCTATGATGTTGTACCTAATCTGGCAATCTATGAAATTTATCGCCCTAAAGATGCGAATGTTATTACCCTAATACGATATCACTGGAATGGTCATCAGCGGACGTATGTGGAAGAGTCCGATCCCGTTTGATTAATGATTAGCAACAGGAGAATGGTCGATGAGCTCTTTTGAAAAGAAAGAAAGAACCAAACAATATTTTATGCAACCGGGCTTTACACGCTTACTACAAGAGATTTGGAAAAAATATACCTCTTTGGGACGTGTCGGCGGCAAAGTTGTGTTGGATAGGCTATCTGATGAAGAATGCGAGGCGATTAACGGATTTTTTGGTTTGTTCAAGCAAAGTGGAGAAAAAGTAGAGGTTTTGTTGACACGTTTTGAAGAAGAGTTGCAAAATTCTCCTTTTCCTTCTACAATCCCTGAGTTGTATCTGACCCTGATGGGGAAACCGCTCCTCACACGGTCAGAGTCTTTGTTGCAACAAGAAGATAAGTGGAAAGACATGTTCCGTAGCATTAGTAGTGAAGTGGAGAATGTAGACGAACTTAAGCAATGGCTTAATCGTTTATACACTGGGGAAACGCCTGGTTATCACACCATTCGGAGAGTATATCGGTCTCATCCAAAAGAAGCCAAGAGAATAGTTCTTCAAGTGGTGAATGCTTTAATCCACTTGCGTTCGGGTGATGCTTTTTACAGCTCATATGATGGTGAAGTTCAATTGGACACGGTACGTTTGCCTGTGTTAGCAGCTAAAATTACAGGAGATTCACATGCATTTGACTGGAAGGAGCCAGCTGGGCGACTTTTGTGGTATGGAATAAGAGAGATGTGGCGTGATTCACATGACGAAAGGGTGGTATGGGGAGATGATCAAGATTTAGCGCTTGATCCATTCATGATTAGAGAAGGATACCGGAAAGCTGGGATCGGGGATGATGATCTGTCATCACAAGTGTTGTTTTGTATCCCCGACCTCCGGTTTGATATTCAACCAACAGTATGGACTCTGCGTCAAGTCAATCAACAACCTGAGCTGAACATATTTGCTAGTTTATATGTTGTTGAAAATCCGTCCGTGTTCTCTACACTACTGGATGTTACGCAACAATTTCGCAAGCTGAAGAAGGTAGCTCATGGTTGGCAGGAGAAGGCATGTCCCATCTTGCTTTGCACCAATGGACAACCCAGTGTGGCCACACTACAATTGATTGAGCTTTTGTTGGAAAAGGCAAACTCTGAGGTTCGGCTCCATTATTCAGGGGATTTTGATGTGGCGGGTCTTCAGATGGCACAAGCAATGGCTAAACGATTTGCGACGGCTTTTGCTCCTTGGCGGATGGATGCTAAAACATATAATGTCTGGTCTGGGAAAGGCCCGGCTTTTTCGCGAGAGGAAATAGATCGTTTGCAAAGAATGGAGATACCTTGGGATGCTTCATTAACTAACGTGATGGAGCAAAAGGGACATAAATTGTTTCAGGAAGTGTTCGTTGCCGAACTGGTAGAGGATTGGTTGGAGGAATTGGGCAAATTAAAGTAAAAGTTGCAAGGTGTAGAAATTGACCCGATATTGCCACCGATTCATCTGTTTAGGAATGGGGCAGGCTGTAAAACTATCCGAATAAGAATATTCTTCTGATATAATGTAAACGGGCTGTTTACTATATATAGATAGATGAACGGGGTGTGCAACATGAGTAGCATTACCATTGATCTTGATCAGGGATTGGCTTGGAGTGAGCGGCTGGCGCAGTTTCGTGTGGAACTGGAGCAAATCTCAGCATACATAAAAGAGGAAGATAATAGATCAATTGAATGCGCGTTAAAAAAAGATAAAAGAATGCATGAACAAAACGAGTCGGTAGATGTGGTAGATCAATTAGTTTTTCACACTCTGAATGAGGATAGCCAAGCCGATGAACCGGTTCAGGCACGCGTGTTTTTCCAAAATCGTCCGGTTATGATGTTTAAACGGGCTCGCATGGTTGAGCATCCATCGTCCGTAGCCCTTCGGCCCAAGGCAAGGGGAGCGATCAAAGAACTTCACCATTTGTCCGAACAGGTCGAACAGCAGTTGAAGCATGGAAAAATCGATAAGGACCAATTGGTCAAGCTTAATAAAAAATTAGGTGAATTCCAGATCAACTATGGACACATCGCTGCTGTCGCGGTCACCATTTCTGCCATGATCAGCGGATTGAACGATCTGATTGAATTGATCCAAAAGTTACAACCTTGACCGGATAAACGCCAAAACCCACCTCGTTGTCGCTTATGCGAAAGAGGTGGGTTTTGTTTTCAATGAAGGTGCCCTAGTGCACCCCTTAGTGCGTTATGAGAAAACTCTTTTTTATTTGTAAGCCGGTTTGCCCAGTAATTGGTTTACGGTGACAAGTTCATATCCTTGGCTTTTGAGCTGGGAAATGAGGGGACGCAAGGATTGTACAGTGCTTGTACGGTCGCCTCCGGCATCATGCATGAGGATGATGCTTCCGTTTTGTGCATCATTAAAAATTAAAATGGCGCTTTGGCATAATTGGCGAGAATGACAAAAAAATGCAGACGATGGTCGGCAAAAATTGTAAAACGATTACTTTTTTATTTATATTTAAAAAGAAATTATTGACTAACTATTCGAAATATCATATTATTTTTTTACTGATCCGTGACCATTTGCATTACATGCGTTTGTTCATGGTCATGAAGCATTTCTTCAAGGAGAATCACAAGGAGGTTAAGTGGATGTTCAAAAAGAGATTCCGCTCGCTCTGTTTGGGTCTCGCTGTGCTAGGAATGAGTTTGTCCATCACTTCCACTGCGTCAGCTGCATCCCCTTCAGTCGGATCGATTCCGGCGTCTTCCATTCCTGCTCCGACTGGCAATGGCGTCATGACGGTGAAAGTGATGAATGGAACCAATGGTGCTTATAGGGACGATCAAATTTATTGGGGTGTCATTGGCATTGATCCAACCACAGGCCGCTGGAGCTATTTGGACTTGTATGGCAACCTGCATCCGATCTCCACTGCGTTGAACGATGCCCCTGGACATTTGACGAAAAATGGCGTGAACTATGCCAACATTTATCACAGAGTGAGTGATGCAGAGTGGGTCAGCCTGCCGAAAATCACTTCTGGTAGAATGTTTCTTTGCGTAGGATCGCCGTGTTACATCAAAACTTATGACAACGGCTTTGCTGGACCGGACTTCAACAACCCCACTGATCCCAACTTAGATGTGTTCTTGGATTTTGTAGAGTTTACAGTGGATAATGCTGGTTATCATGGCAATACCACTCGTGTGGACGGATTTGGATTCCCCATTCAACACAGATTGGTGAATAAAGCAGGAAATTATGACAGAATAGTCGGTGAACTTGAGTCGGAGACCCGTGCGGGCTTATTTAGCAAATATGTGAATGAAGTGCCTTCTGAATTTAAATCGTTAGCCACGTTGCAAGCTCCTTACCGCATTGTTGCCCCCATTTACGGACCTTTTGCTCCTGGCCGCGAACATAGCAATTACTTTGCCAGTGTCACTTCTATACCGACACAGGACATTTTCCGCTGCATAGGTGCAGCCGCCGATCCTCGGACTTGCGCCAATCTGAACCGCAATGGATACGATGACCAGTGGAACGGGCCGCAGAACCCCACAAATCCCGCTCCCGCTAACCATTACGCGGCTTTTTGGCATAATCACAGCATCGATCGATTGGCTTACGGATTCCCCTATGACGATGTGAACAATCAAGCTGCGTATCTGGAAGTTGGCGATCCAAAAGGGTTGATCATCCGGGTTGCGTGGTAAGTTGAGCAGGATTGTTCAACTGAAACCATCCTTTTCCCATTGGGAGAAGGGTGGTTTTTTCTTGGGGACGATAGCGGGGTGGGATGGATTTTTATCGCGGAGGAACAACCCGGGCGTAAAAGATGTTACAACCCGTGTCAATGGAGATCTCTTCCCACTCTGACGTCACATCGGGATCGTGCCACTCGCTGTGAAGAAGATCATCCGTCTGTTCTAACACTTCCCAGCCTGACTCGGCGAACGCTTCCAAGGAGAAGCCATAAAAGCCGATATGATCCGTTTTGAAGATGAGATCCCCGTAGCTGGAAAGCAGATCGCGATAAATCTTTAAAAAGCGGGGATGGGTCAATCGTTTTTTGGCGTGTACCTTAATGGGCGAACAAAGCGCGAACCTCGCCTCTGCTGAGGGTTTGTCCCTTTTTGTAAGGGGTGGTGACCAACACTGGATCGGCCAAAGGATTTTTGGAGAATGCCATACGGTTTTACCACTTTTTCCATATGTAGTACTAGGGCGTGTCTGGTGAATCAAGTTGGTAGGGTAGGAGCGGCGGAAAAACCTTTTCTCGAGGAGAGCCGATGCACAAGTGAAACGAATGAGAAAATGGTTTTGGAGCCGTTGGCCTATTCATCGGACACGCTCTAGTGATAAGCTTTGCTTGGGTATTTCTGAAGACCGGCAACCATTAGGGTTAATGGAATGCCTGATTGAAAGGAAAAATGTTTAAATTAATGAGTAAGGAGCGCGGTTCCTAAGGAATGGCGCGAAATTGAGCTGGGTTTCGGGAAGAAGGCATAAGTTTGGCCTGCAAGCAGTCCATTCTTTTTATCGAATGTTCCACCGCAGGCACTTTTTTTGTTTTTTGTTATGTTTGTTTGCTGAAAAAAAACAAGAAACGATTGCCGAAACGATTTGCTACATCTTCATACTCACTGAAGGAACGTGCGCATTTCAACAGAATCACAGCTTGATGCTGTTGGTGATTCAGTTGTTTCTCTGTCCAAAGACCTTGGGCTAGGTGCCATGGTAGTAGATGTTGAGGTTGATGGCCGAGATAAACGCGATCAATACGGTAAAGACGGCGATCATCCAATTCCATTTGGTGTACTTCATATCGTGATCGGCTTTTTGCATATCCTTTTCGGCTTTGGCAGTGTCTTGGACAAGGCGTTGGAGAGTATCAACGATTCTCTCAACGTCAGCAGAAATGTTGGTTCCTTTAGGAGTAGTAGGTTGATGACTTATGTTGATTGTGGCTGCGTGAGAAGCTGAGATGATTTGGTTGATTGGGTTGCGGTGTTTTGACTTGAACGGATTGACGCGTCTGCAGATTTGAAAGCTAGTGTTTGGACACTTGTATTATAAATGATAAAATGCATATAGTAAATTGATTTATAATATTCAGAGGGGATTTTTTTCTCTCAAAAGACGCCAAAGTTGAAAATGTGGGCGGCTTGAAGGAACCCGATTTTGAAAAAATCAATGCAATTGCTCCTGATTTGATTGTGATTTCCGCAAGGCAAGCGGAGTCGTACAAGGAGTTCTCCGAGATTGCGCCAACGATTTATCTGGGAGTGGACTCCACTCGCTACATGGATTCATTCAAAGAGAACATGATTACCCTTGGTAAGATTTTTGGCAAAGAAGCTATTGTGAAACAAGAGCTCGCTAAGATTGATAGCGCGATTAAGAATCTCAATAAAAAGGCTACCGCCAGCGACAAGCAGGCCTTGATCGTGTTGGCCAATGAAGGCAAAGTTAGTGCATACGGCCCAGGTTCCCGTTTCGGGCTCATCCATGATGTGTTCGGAGTGAAACCGGTGGACAGCAACATTAAGGCCTCAACACATGGACAAAGCATTTCTTTTGAATATATCGTGGACAAAAATCCGGACTATCTATTCGTCATTGACCGGAGCGCGGTCGTGGGTGGACAATCCGGCGCGAAGCAAGTGATTGAGTATGAATTGGTGAAAAAGACGACCGCATTTAAAGAAGGTCACATCGTCTACCTCGATCCGAACTATTGGTATCTCTCCGGAGGGGGCTCGCCTCTGTCGCTGAGATGGTACGGGAAATTGAGCAAGGCCTGAAATAATGACCCATATCCTCACTATCCTCCTTGGCGACAAGGAGGATTTTTTATGCTGTCCGTAGCAAAGGGCGATCCTAGGTTAAGATATGGGTGGAGACAAATGGAGACGGATTGATCCCCGTGGCTTGAGTGAGTGCGCTCAAGTCTTTTTGCTGTTTTTAAAGAAGGCTATTTGTTACGCTGTATTGAACGCGTGCAATAGGTTGAAGAGGGGTTGGGAAAAATGATTTGGCTGAGTGTGTCATAAAAAATCGCTTGGTGGTTTCTATAAAATGAAGACGGTAGAAAGGAGGTTCCAACTATGGGAAAGCCATCTCCTTCAGAAACGGATCAAGTCATGGATGAGCATGACGAATTTGAAGAATTGTTTCGGACTTATTATCCCTTTGTGGTGCGGCAAGTGATGCGAATCCTGCCGTCGCCATCGATCGCTGAGGATATCGCCCAAGAGGTGTTTGTCCAATTTTATCATACCGACCGTACCGTGATTGAGAATATCCCTGCTTGGTTGGCCAAAGCGACGATCCACGCCACGTATAATCATTTGCGCTCAGAAAAAAGGCATCTGGCTCGGGTGAAAAAGGAATCACTTTATTTGCTGGATTCGTTGCCTTCAACAGAAAGCGAATGGCTGAGTCGGGAAGATGTGGTGATGGTACGCCGCGCGCTGCTTCAGATGGATGATCGGGAGCGAACCCTTTTGCTGATGAAGTACGCCGGCTTTAGTTATGAAGAGTTGGCACAGGTGATGCAAATAAAAAAAGGGTATGTGGGAACCCTTTTGTCTCGGGCGAAGAGCAGATTTCGCAAGTTGTTTCAACAAGTGAGGGGGGATGGGGGATGAAATGCTTGGATCAAGGGCGATTGCAAGCTTATCTGGATGGAGAGGTCTCACGCAAAGAGCGGAAAGAGATCGCCGTCCACCTGGAGCATTGTCGGCAGTGTCAAACATTGCTGAAGGAAATGAAAACGTTGGATGATTGGGTGCGGCTTCGCCTGGATGGAAGCTTTGCGCTTCCATCCCAACCGCTGACCATTCAAACTGATCAAGCTTGGGAACGGTTCAACCGCCATCTGCAAGAATCAGGGACGAAGAAGCCGTCGCCGCACACAACACATACACACAAAAAAATGAAATGGGGATGGAAAAACATGAAACAAGGGACAAAACGGTGGATTTCCGGTATTGCCGCAGCAGGTATCATCGTGGGGAGCTTCAGCATTCCACAAGTGCAAGCGGCCGCCAGTGAATTCTTATCTATTTTTCGCGTGAAACAAGTGGAGTTCGTCAAGTTGACGGAAAGCGATTTAAGCCAAATGGCAAGCTGGCTTGATGAACGGAAGGCCGGCACGCTGGACTTGAAAGGGTTAGGGAAAGTGTGGACGGATGCGGGTGATGCAAAACAAGATCGAAACCAAACTTATCAAACGGCCGAGCAAGCGATGAAAGCGGGCCATGCCTTGCCAAGCCTGCCTCAAGACCACACAGTAATTGAGGTAAACGTGCAACAGCCTGTCACGGTGAATTTCAAACTGAACACCGATGAAGTGAATAAGATGTTGCGCCAATTGCAAACAGGTGTCAGCATCGACGCGAAGCTGAACGGAAAAGTATTTGCACTGGATGTGCCGAAGCAAGTGCAGATGCTGATCAAAGATGAGCGTGGTGCACATATCGAATTTACGGAGATCAACCCGGTGAATCTGAGAGCGGACAAAGGCGTCGATCTTGCGGAGTTGCGCCAAGCGTTGCTTTCGCTCCCCTTCCTTCCTGAAAACATCAAAAAACAGTTGATTGATATTAATGATTTTGATAGCACGCTACCTGTTCCCGTCTTTGATAGAGGAGGAAAAATCAAAGAAGTGAAAATCAATGGTGCCAAGGGTATGGTACAATCGGATCAAATGGGGAGCTCCGTGTTCTGGGAAAAAGACGGGAAACTCCGCGTCTTAACCAGTTATCAAGCTGATGTTGACGCCGAACAATTGGTGCGTCTTGCGCAACAAATGAACTAGGGTGTACCTGGATTATGGATGGAAGCCCATCAGATACGCACAATTTATGAACGCATGCTAGCAGAGTGACTCCGAAAACGGGGTGGCTCTGCTTGCTGTTTCAGGAGGAAGAATGCTCATGAGCGATTATGTGATTAAAACCCAAGATTTGACCAAGTTATATGCTGGCGACAAAGGTTGCCGCGAGATCACTCTTCACGTGCCTCGCGGGGTGGTGTATGGGTTTCTGGGGCCGAACGGAGCGGGGAAAAGTACATTTGTGCGCACCTTATTGGGGTTGATCCGGCCGACCAGCGGAACGGCTTCGGTATTGGGACATCCCATTTCATCTGTCGCATCCCGGCAGCAAGTCGGATATTTGCCGGAGCTGTTTCGTTATCCGGATTGGATGACGGGAATGCAGCTGCTGAAGTTCCACGCCGACTTGTGCAAGGTGCCGCGCACCGAACAAAAAGCAAGAATCTATCACTTGTTGGAGCGGGTGGGTCTTCATCAACGTGGGGAGGAGAAGATTCGTGGCTATTCCAAAGGCATGCAACAGCGGATCGGCTTAGCCTGCGCCCTGATCTCGGACCCGGCGCTTGTGTTTCTAGACGAACCGACTTCGGCGCTCGATCCTATCGGCCGCAAAGAGGTGCGTGAGTTGATCAGCGATCTCAGGGCAGAGGGGAAGACAGTCTTTCTAAATAGCCACTTGTTGAGCGAAGTGGAGAATGTGTGCGACCATGTTGCCATCATCAACAAAGGGCGGTTAGTCGTCCAAGGGGATTGGCGGGAGCTTCGTACCGTGCAAGCGCAGGTGGAAGTGACGATCTCCGATGTAGAGGACGAGTGGTGGGCCTCCTTGTCCGACTTGGTTACCGGGTGGAAGCGGTTAGGCCGTTGGGATGGCAAAAGTGCGTGGTTGTTGACCCTGTCTGAGGCCTCCCAGATCCCGGCACTTGTTGCGGCCTTGACATCCCGGCAAATGGATGTGTACCAAGTCACCCCGAAACAACAAAACCTCGAAGAGCTTTTCATGTATTGGATCAACAAGAAAGAAGGCGCGGAACATGTGGACAATCGCTAAAATATCGGTGAAGGAAATCTTGTATAAACGTATTTTTATCGTGATCTTTTTGATGTCTTTTGCATTTCTTTGTTTTTATGGCATTGGAACGCATTATGCGGGGAAAGAAATGGTGTCTCCCGGAATGGGGGCCGTCCAGAATGTGTTAGCCAACAATTTTTTCGCGACGCAATTTTTGGGCATTGGGTTGTATTTTGCCGCGTTTATCACATCCTTGCTTGCGATTTTCAGTAGTGTAGGCAGCCTATCCAGGGAAATAGAGAGCCGCCAAATTGAATCGGTCTTGTGCCGTGCCCTTCCTCGCCACTCGTTTGTGTTGGGGAAACTGATTGGATTGGGTGGCATTCTTCTGTTGTTCGCCGCGTTTTTGTTTGCCGGCGTCCTAATCATCAATCAATGGTTTGGAGGCCAATTGCGCGTTGAATTGGAATTTGGCCAACTCATGCAGGCATCCGGCTTGTTTCTTCTGCGAGTTCTGATCTTAGCGGCCGTTTCGCTGGCGTTTAGTGCGCGGATATCGACGTTGAACAGTGGCATCATCATGATCATGTTGTACATTATCAGCATGATCGGCGGGTTTATTGAGCAATTTGGTGCGGTACTGAAAAAACAGGTGTTGATTGATACCGGCATTGTGACCAGTTTGATCTTTCCCTTGGACTCTGTGTTTCGCAAAATGATGACCTGCCTGTTTGACTCCGCGGATAATCCGATATCCTTTGCCTCCCAAGGATTGTTGGGCAGCATGTCTGTGCCCAATGATTTGATGATCACTTACGCTTGCTTATACGGCCTCATTGCTTTAGGTTTGGCGATTCGCTCGTTCGCGGCTAGGGACATCTGAAGCCCAAAGGATGTTGCGCTGATGCTATCCATCTGTTGATATCGTTATGTATAGGTATTGAGGAACATTTTCATCGTAATCAAAAAGGTGCCGCGCCAAAAGCGCAGACTGCAACAGCCGATGGGTCCAGCTGATAAGCGGGCCTGTCGGCTGTTGTTGCAAGGTGAATGGGTTAGGGGTAAAAATTTTTCTATAGTACCTTGCATTGTTTAATAGCTGATGATACAATCTAGGCAAGATCAGTACCTGTTATTGTTTAATACCTCGGGGAAGTTGGGTGATCATGTGAATGTGCAATTTAAAAAGGGAGTCCTCACGTTATGCGTGATGGTGCTTACTTCCAGTAAAGACCGGTATGGATATGAATTGGTAGACCGGATTTCCGAGAAATTCATGATTGCGGAAGGAACCATCTATCCGCTACTGAGACGGTTGACCAAAGAAGGGTATTTCACTACTTATTTGGTCGAGTCTCAAGAAGGTCCTCCGCGCAAATATTATCAGCTGACGGAGGCCGGCAATAAATATTTGATGGAATTGGTTGAGGAGTGGAAGATGTTTTCCCGTGCTGTCGACCAAATCATAGAGGAGGGGCTCCAACTTGAAAAAGAATGAGTTCATCAACCAACTCCGCGCCCAACTAAAGGATCTTCCAGCGGCTGAACGGGAAGAAATCATCTCAGATTATGAAGAGCACTTCCGCCATGCTAAGGAAAAAGGCCGAACGGATGAAGAAGTGATCAAAAGGCTCGGCAATCCCAAAACGATTGCTAAGGAGTTTACCGCCGACTACCATCTGGGAGAAGCGAAGGCCAACCATTCACTGCCCAGCCTGACGCGCGCAGTATTCGCTTCGCTGGGATTGGGGCTGTTTAATCTCATTTTGGTGCTTGCGCCTTTTGTTGCCGTTGTCGGTTTCATTTTTTCGTTGTATGTCTTGTCGGGAGCCTTTGTATTGACACCGCTGGTGGCGGTCGCCGCTTTCGCCTGGGAAAGCTCGGTTGCCAAAGCAATTTTTAATCTGTTTGTGACACTGATTCTAGCAGGCGCGGGGATGATGCTATATGCAGGCATGAATCGCGCTTCCAAAGCAGTGATTCGATGGTTTACCCGTTATCTGCAAGCCAACCTGAAAATAATCAAAGGGGAAAAATGAGTATGAACAAAATCGTTCGTATCGGGGCCATCACCATGGCTGTCGGCATCATCGGTGTAGTTAGCATGGTGTTCTTCTTGGGATATAACTTCTTTTTGGAAGACGTTAAAAACGTGAATTTGCATAAAACGGTTGAAGCGAAGAATGCTACGCAGATAGAGATCAACTCCAATGTTGGAGACATCAACCTGCATCTTAGCGAGCGGGATGAAGTGTTGGCAGAAATGACGGGCAAGGTGCCGCAAGGTACTGAAGTGAAGTTTGAGGTATTTGAAAGTAATCATAAAATCACGGTTACCATGGAGCAGAGAGAGAAGCGTTTGCTTGACTTCTCATTTGGAAAAATCAGTGAGCCACCTGTGCTCAATGTCTACATTCCCGAAAAAATGTATGAGTCCCTGCATGTAAAGACTCGCCTTGGCGATATCCATGCGAATCAAGCATTGTTGGCCAAAACACTGACCGTAAATACCGCATCAGGCAATATTTCGCTTTCTGGCTACCGTGGCGACCAACTGAACGTCCGCTCCCATCTCGGCGACATCGAGTTGCGCCAGATCGATGCGACGGTCGATGTGAGAGCAGACAGTGGCGATATCGAAGTCCGCCCGCTTCTCAACGCCAAAAAGGATAACCGCATTCAAAGCAATCTCGGTGATGTGACTGTGCAACTCCAATCGCTTCCAAAATCGCTGTACGTCGATTTGGCAACCAACTTGGGCAGCATTGACACCGACTTTCCCGTGACTGCTGTGACGAGTGGCAAAAAAGAATTGGTTGAAGTACATGCAGGGTTGAAGGGATATATCGGGGAGCAATCCGACAATAGCGCCAAGTTGCATGTGAAAACAGATTCGGGCAATGTCATTTTGCAAAAATAAGCCTTGATGCTCACACCGCCATGGAGAGAAAGACCCTTTCATCAAGCAAGAGCATTGCCAACCATGGTTTAACCCGCTTCGTTGAAAAGCGGGTTTTTTATTTGCGCATTGAGATGACTACTTAAAATGAATCAAGAATAAGCACAATACCTTTTGATAAGAGATCACACAGGTTAAAACGCCCCACCCGAAGCGCGAAGCAACGGACAGGGCGTTGGTTGTATTGGTGTGATTGATCGAACCTGGTCTAATTAGCAGTCGTGTCACATGCCTGATTGATTTTAAAACATAAGGATCTTACGCTTGGGGTGGCTCCCCTTTGTAACGTTTCACCATACTCTTTCACCTCCTTTCACTGAGTTTCTATGTCATCCTTGATGATCCACGGAGGAATATCTGGTTGGATGCCGATATCTAACAGGCGTTGGCGTGTTTCTTCAAATGATAGATAAATGAGCTTTTTATTCTTGTTAAAATAACCTTCTCTTAAGATCCAAAAGACATCGTTTACCATTACAACGCGGAATTCAGTGCGGTTTATTGGGATACGATAATTTCGCAAGCATTCGCAAAACAAAATATAAGACCACTGCAAACCGCGTGCCGTATAAAATTTGAATGTTTTCCCCTGGGGATTGTGACCATCTTTTCTCCAAAAGGTATATTCATATGAAACAATGCGGTTCATGCTACTCAGCCCTTAGGGATTCTTCTGTTGCTGTAGGCAACCACGCATTCCACTGTGATTTAATCTGATTGATCAATTGGGTGTATAACAGGGTGTGATGATGATTGGTGGTGATATCATTGCCATGTTGAATTTGTTGTTCAAGCGATTTCACAAGTGCCCTTTTTGATTCGTTTGTGAGTTCCAAGGTGATCTGCCTAGTGATCGAACCCATCATGCCCCCTCCAATCGTGCCTCTTGTTCTTGTCCTCATCTTCGCATATTCAGAAAAGTTGATCAAAAACCTTGAAGGGATGAATGATTATTTCAATTGCGTTTTATTATCATCGATAAATTGAGAGTAAGCTCATTTTATTGGAGATAGACTAACCTTTTGTTGCAGGATTTTCATATAACACCGTTAAATTCCAAATATAATGCACAAAATTTTTTTGGAAAAAGATTTGAAGAGGGAGAGACGAAATGGGGAAAAATCGGATTTTTGTTTCGACGGAGCTGGGGGAGTTTTTTCGTAGCGCAAGAAAAGAGAGAGGATTAAGCCAGCTCGAACTGTCGGCTGAAATTGGTGTGCACCAAGGGATTATCTCTAATATTGAGCGTGGCGCTTACCAAGCAGAACCGAGTCGGTTAGAAAAGCTATGTCGATTTTACGGCCTGCAAGTGAGCGATTTAGAAAACTATCGTGTGCGTAAATATAGAGATCAACTTGATTCGGGATTGCAATTGGTTGCAATTGAACACGTCCTGCTGGTGGATAAAGAAGGTGGACTTACGCAACTACGTGAATTTGAAGAAGAGCAAAAAATCAAAAATGAAGGCAAAGATACAAGTTTTGATGCAACGCGTGCTGTCACGTATCATTTGAAAGGGAAATATTATGAACGGAAAAAGGAATGGAATGACGCACTTGAACATTATGAGCTCGCAGTGAAATATGTGGATCTACATCCCGAACTATTGCCAACCAACATCAAGGCTGCCAGTTATAATGCGCTGGGGCGTGTATGCAACAGAATGAACCACTTGGATCAGGCTCTTTATTATATCCAGAAAGGATTGGACTCGTTTGTTGATGGTGGTGCTCGATCCCATATTCGCGCTCATTTACAAATTACCAAAGCAAGTGTCTTGGAAAAGCAGGATCGCGATGGAGAAGCACTTAAAATTATCGAAGAAATATGGAATGAGAAAGATCAGTTAAAAAGCGGTTCTGCTCGTCTAAATATCACTCAGATCCGGATAGAATTGCTTAACAAACTGAAGCGGTATGATGAAGCGATAGAATATGCACTCGCGGATCTGCATGATGCCCGTTTAAATCGCTTATATGACCGTTGTTTTGAACTTTGGACTTCTTTGGGAGAAAGTTATGCGAGTATTGGTCAACTGGCGAATGCAGAATTGTGCTATCAAACAGCACTAAAATTAGAGCCAAAAATCAAGGATAAACAAATTGCAATCACCACCTATACCCAATTAGGTTTGTTATACTTAGATCAAGGGCAGATGGAACTCGCTCACACTGCTTTAGAAGAGGCAGTCAGACAGGGAAAGAAACATAAAGATAGCTATCGATTAGTCAAAGCTTTAATAGCCCTGGCAGATTGTCGATTGATGCAAAGGCATGATATGAAAGCACTAGAACATTATCAAGAAGCGCTCAAATTAACTGAAAAACACTCATTTAACACGTTGCGATTCGATGTTTTATTAGAAATTACAGAAATAGCTGAAAGAAATAATCTTCCCACCTATCAAAAATATATAGACGAATTTAGACAGTCTGCGCTATCATTACGAGATAGAAGGGGAGGTAGAAAGAGAATGAAACAAATCAAAACGCAACTTTTTATAAATGAGCCGCCGGATGAAGATTAAGTGATATTCATATAAAAGGGAATTCGGATAATTGCCGAATTCCCTTTTTATATTAATAATACAGCTTAAACCGAATTTCGCTAGGGTATAATTATTTTTGTTTGAATATTTGGTAAATAGCTTCTATAATTGGACTGTAGTCGTACCTGCTGGTGGACATGATGGGTGTCAAGTATGTGGTAAATACTTTAAGGCGAACGGCGAGCCGTACAAAAGGTGATGACATGGAAGAAATACGAATCATGGTAGATCATGAAGCATTTTTGATTGGAATCAAGCCTGCACTTTGTAGACGGATGATTCCACAGTTGGAAAAGCTGATGCCGCAATTGGGGAAGTATCCCCATATGATCGACGCCGATGGCTCTTACCTTTTTTTTCAAAATCAAGAGCTGATGGACAACTATTTGGCATCAATGGCCAATGTGGAATGGGGTTCAGCGAAACACCATCGGATATTGGGACTAACGTTAGGTTATCCACCAGAAGCGGTAACATTTTATTTAGCCAGACGAGACAACGAGGCACTGTATCAATATTGTGTGAATGTTGGCTATGCCGGCTACCGCTTTGTAGCTCATGTGAATGACCTTCACCACATTATTGTCCACATGTGGGATAAATATGAAGTGAAGGAAGAAGCACGGATCGGCGTCGGTTCTGAATTGCTTTACACCGGTTTTCGTGACTATGAAAAGTTGAAAGAAGTAGTCGGAGAAGTACGAAATAAGCTGTCTGATCAGCTAAACGTAACTAAATCTAGCTAAACTTATAGACTAAAAAGTTGGCCTTTTGGCCATTCTTTTTTGCTTTCAAACAGCACATACAAATCGCAATCACCACCTATACCCAATCAGGTTTGCTATACTTAGATTAAGGGCAAATGAACTCGCTCACATTGCTTTAGAAGAGGCGGTCAGACAAGAAAAAAACATAAAGATAGCTATTGATTAGGGTGTGTCTGGCAAATCAAGTAGGTGGGGAAGAAGCCGGAAAAACCTTTTCTCAAGGAGCGTCAATGCACAAGTGAAGCGAATGAGAAAATGGTTTTGGAGCCGCTGGCCTATTCATTAGATACGCTCTAGTCAAAGTCTTAATAGCCCTGGCAGATTGTCGGTTGATACAAATCCATGAATGGACACGTTGAGGCTTAATTTTATTAGAAAATACTAAATTAACGGAAATGAACAATTTTTATCAGGCAGTCTGCGCTATCATTACGAGATCGAAGAGGGAGGTAGAAAGAGAGTGAAACAAAACAAAACGCAACTTTTTATAAGTGAGCCACCGGATGAAGATTAAGTGATATTCATATCAAAGGGAATTCGGATAGTTACCGAAGTCCCTTTTTATATTGATGTTGGATATAATCATGTGTTTATCGGTGAATATCAGCGATATACAGTTGATTAAAGCGATAATAAATATAATTGTTCAATATTAATAAAAGTGTATATCCTTAAATTGTAGTTGCAACGCATGCTTTTCAGTTGCCTATCTGGGGTACCGCCAGCATTTTATAAAAAGCGTACGCTAAGGAACTCAAAATACCCCTAGTTCATTGGAATGAACCTCTTTATGGCTGGAAACAATATTCCTGACAAAATTGTGAAGAGGTTATTAAATGAAACAAAAAAGATTGATTTTAGGTACAATTGTCTGCCTTTGTTTTTTATCTTTAGGTACACCTAGCTTTGCTTCTCCTAGGAACCCTTCAATAGAAGCGTTGAAAGAGACTTTGTTAGTTACCTTTTATCCTTCAATTAGTAATGCGATTGCCGGATATTACGGGGATTTATTTCATCAGTTTAGAACAGATGATGCTAAAATACTCTCTATTCGAGAAACGAATCAAGGACGTATCGTGGTTGTACAGGTTCGAACCTTTGTGGGATCGCACAATCCACCCTATGGTTTGGAGACAATTACGCTAAGGGTAAATTCTTTTGGCATATATGTAGAAAAGTTCCAACATAAAAACGTGTAAAAAAGTATCCCCTTAGCAGTTTGCTAAGGGTGTTAAGAATTTACTCACTTAATATCGTAGTCCTGGTGTTTAACCCGGAAATAGCAACAAAAATCTTATCCTTATCTTTAAGAAGTGTAGTGATAACCTTCTCCCCAACCTACTCCTGGTTTAAGGCTATGTTGCTGAATAGCTTTTTTAACAAGCTCCTGAGAATTAAATTTGTTGAAGTCTGATGACATCTTCCAGTCTAACAGTCTCTTTTACCTCCGTGACATCAGTAATCAACCAGGGGTAAAGTAGATGACATAAAATGTAAAAAAAACATAAATTCGCAAACAAATTATAGGACCTTTCCTTGTCTATTAATTAGGAATAGACCGACAATAATAAACGCCATTCCTAAGCAAGCCACTAACGACAGTTGATTTTTAAAAATTATGTAATCCATTAGTGCAGTGACAGGTGGGACGCCATACAACAAACTAGTGACGTTTGTCAGATTCCCTTTTCGGATCATAAAATACAATATCATTGAAGCTCCTACCGAAATAACAAAAGCCATCCAAAACAAACTAAGGAGGAAAGTGGAATTCCATTGAACGTGCCATCCTCCAAAAAACGGAAGAAGCATGAGGATCACCAAGAGGCCTCCAGAATATTGAATGGCCATGTTGATTGGCTGACTAATCTGGATTTTCTTTTGCATAAACGTACCAATCGTTATACAGACCAAACATAATATTGCACTTATTAAGCTGTATAGTGTAAAGTTTGGTTTTGTGATATTATCGGCAACGACTAGGATTAGTCCACTTAACCCTAAGAAAAGCCCAAACCACTGATAGTATCTAGTTTTGGTTTCTCCAAAAAAAGTCGTAATAATCGGTTGTGCACCTAAGATGATGGCTAAGATTCCAGGCGACATGTGTTGATCTAGTGCGGAGAAATAAAAAATTTGGTATCCAGCTTGCAATAGAAGACCCGTAAGTACAATGTACCCCCACTCTTTCACTGTTTTCGGGTAAGTGTTTCGGATTGTCAGACAAATCCCCCAGAGTAATACTGTTGACAATAGAAAACGAAGAAATACGAACGTAAAAGGATTGGCATACTCTAAACCCAGTTTGACAAAGATTGCTCCACTGCTCCATGTTAAGATAAAACTTACGGGAACAATCCATTTCCAATTGCTTAACTCTTGTGAGGGCTTAGGTTGCAATTGAATATTCTTTTTCACTTTTATTCACCTCATTAAAAATGGGCTCAGTCCTAAGACAAAGTCCATTTTAATTTATGTAGTTAGTTCTTTCCAGTTGTTAATAGAAAATCGCTCGCCCAGCTATTACCTTTAATGTAATACGAAACATAATATCAATTATGTTTTCTTAATAATGAAATTAGTTAACAAAGCCTTTAAATGGATTTTGTGTTGTTTCATAATACGAAGTGACCGGGGCATGGGTATCAGGAGAGACTGTGGATCAAGGGGCGGGCATCGGCCTGTCCATCGTCTCGCTGATGTTGCGAGTAGATGGAGCGGAGCCCGCATTTCTTTCACTGTCCGTCGTTGGCTTTGGCGCGCTTTTTTAACACCAAGTATCCCACTGCGACGGCAATCAGTGTGAGTGTGACTTGCACCACATTTTGCTCGATGTGGATGAGACCGTGACTAAACCACACTTCTAAAGCCATTGAGGGGAGCTTGCCGATGGCGGTGGACAAGAAAAACACCGACAAGGGAACAGTGGTCAACGCGCCGACGAGGTTGACGGCCCCAGCGGGAATGAACGGGGTGAGCCGGGCCAGGATTAGCGCGAGCCATTGTCTTAGGGGTGATAGATTATTTAAGGTCTGCATCCATCGCCAATGCGTATGCTGCTCCACCTTTGCTAGTTGAATTCCTTTGCGGTAAAGGAGAAAAGCGGCGACCGAGCCGATCACTTCCCCCAGCCAGGATATTAACCCGCCAAGCCAAGGCCCCCAAATCAGCACATTGACGGTGGTGAGAAACACCGAAGGGATAAAACCGAGGACATGAATGATGCCATTGAGCAATAAGCTGGCGGGAATCGCCCAATATCCAAGCTCGGAGAATAGGTACGCCAATGAGTTTTCCATAAAACCCTCCAATACATGACTTCTATCTTACGTGCCTTTTGATTTGTTATAACATAAAACCGTTCCAACGTCGCCTTTCGTCGGCAATTGCCTAAAAACATTCTTTACATACTATGGTGGGGTATAGTACCATGGGTGAAAAGGAGCTGATGTGTCACTCGGATGCGATCTACTATATATGCGGCAGAGTGAGCGATGAGAGGTTGAGCTCCTATTGAAAATAATGAAGAAAAGAGGCGGATTCCGCATGCGCATGATCAAAGAAACCTTGCGGGTGGAAGGCATGTCTTGTAACCATTGCGCCAATGCTGTCACCGGGGCGCTTAAGGACTTGGCAGCGGAAGCGACGGTTGATTTAAAAGCCGGCACGGTTACTGTGGCATACGATGAGAGTCGGGCCAATATCGAACAAATCAAAGCGGCAATTGAAGAGCAAGGGTATGATGTGATTTAACCGCTTGACATCTGTAAAATGAAATAGTCAGGCCGTGGGTATTCACGAATAGAAATGCCCACGGCCTGCTCGTTTTGTATCGCCTTGTAGCAATTCTGCGCAAGTTCACTATTTGTTCAACTATTGTTTATTTAATGTTAAGGAAATTCGGGTAATAAAGGATACGGAAAGGGGTGCTTTCATGAACAACAAGAGAAAAAGATTTGCTCTTGCCATGGCAGCTTGCTTGTCTGTAACAACGATCTTGTCAAGTAACGTCAGTTTTGCCGCAACGACTGCTTCGACAGAAGATCCTGCATGGACAACTTGGTTGCAAAAGCGTTCTCATGCTGTGGAAAAGCTGGCTCCCAGCCAAGGGGACACCTTTCGCGATTTACGCTTTTTGAAAAAGGTCCTGAAAGGCAAACGAGTCGTCATGTTGGGGGAAAGCTCACATGGTGCCGCTGAGTTCAACTCCGCTAAAGCGAGATTGATCCAGTATTTGCATGAAGAGCTGGATTATGATGTCATCGCTTTTGAATCGGGTCTGGTTGAAACGGCAGCCGCCGATTTGCATGCAGGACAAGCGACTCCGCTATATACAATGCAGAACGCCATTTATGGCATATGGCACACAAAAGAAACGCTCCCGCTCTTCGAATATTTGAAAAAGGAGAAATACAGCAAAGATCCGCTCACGCTTGCTGGGTTTGACATGCAACCTCAAGGCAACTATCAAGAATTTTTGAAGAAATGGTTCGAGTCTGTCGATCCGGCCATGGCGGAAAAAGCGTATCAAACGGAAAGTCGTTTTCTGCTAACCTATGCCACTGAAACCGATGTGGAGCGGTTCCGCGCTGAAAAAGGGTCATTGATCAATGATTATAAGGAGCTGCTGAAGTTTGTTCGGGACAACAAGCGAGCATTGTCCAGCCGTTACCCGAAACATCCCAAGTTGATCGCAATTACTGAATATGCTCTGCAAGACCGCATTCACACCATCGATCACATTTTGGAGAAATATATCCTGTTCAGCAAGTATATGCAAGAGGAGAAATACGAAGAAGCTCAAAAAGCGTTGGATGAAGCCTCCGTGTTGCGGGATCAAGCGATGGCGAAGCACCTCACTTGGTTGGCCGAAAAACTGTATCCTAATAAAAAGATCATTGTGTGGGCGCATAATATTCATATTCGAAAAGCTAACACCAAGACCGTTAACCCATACAGAGCTTCCGTACCCACCATGGGTCAGCTGTTGCCACACCGCCTGAAAAACAAATCGTATGTGGTGGGTCTGTACATGAATCGTGGGGTTTCCGCGCTTAACAACAGGGAGCCTGCGCCGGTGCGCTATCCTCATCCGGAAGGCAATTTGGAGTCCATTCTGGAGAAAGCCGGACACACCAATTTGTTTGTGGATTTGTTGCGTCAAGGCAACAAACCAGGTACCAAATGGATGTACACGGAACGCCAAGCCCTAGACTGGGGGATGTGGGATGAGAAGTTGGTACCACGCGAACAGTATGACGGAATTTTATTTATTGATGAGACGCACATGCCTTCATATATTGACAACCAAACCAAATCTCTCAAATCCGCGCCCTCCGTTCGTTCCGCATCCGGGGTAGAGCCTTGGGTTCACGGATCGATCTGGGGACACAGATAAATATCGGTGCTCAACCAGCGGCCCAATTCCAAAGCAAGGGATTGGGCCGCTGGTTGTAGTTGGGGGAGCATAAACCAGTCAACAAAAAAAGGTGGATCAAGCTAAATATTCAATGTTTTTATCCATATATTTCATTATAAAATACCAAAAGTACAAAGGAGATGTTTGTTTTTTAGCTTAATTTATTATTATAACAGTTAATTCATTTAGAATTTATAGAATATATCTTGACAATAATAGTTATATGATTAATAATATTTTTGGATGTTGAGTCTAACATTTTAGAAAGGTGTGAATATATTGACCAAAAAGAAGCGCATAGGGCTGTCGATTGTTTCTCTGTCCCTTTCGGCTGTTCTCGCTTTGCCGCTTGCAGTGGGCACACCAACCGCAAGTGCGACATCGGGCAAGCTTTCACCACATACCCCTGTGTCCAGTGACGGCACCATTTTTGAAGCGGCGAAGACCTTTAGCGGCGTTGTGACCGAGGCCAATGGTTCCTATGTGAAAGGGTATGAAGGAACAGGCAAAAAGTCCCCAGTAAAGATCAAAGGTGGCAAAGTGGCGCCTGTCCGTTCCGCAGAGGATAACGAGGGCGACGTGAGCACCGAATCCGTGATCGGCACGGATGAGCGCACCCGGGTGACCAATACGACTACATATCCCTACCGAGCTATCGCTCATATTGAAAGCGATATCGGTGGTTGTACCGGTTGGATGATTGACGCTGACACTGTGGCGACGGCAGGTCACTGCATTTATGATCCTGGTTCCGGCAAATGGGCTTCTTGGGCTAGAGTATACCCCGGGCGCAATGGAAGCACTGCTCCGTATGGCTATGCCAATGCGGTCAATTTCTTCTCTGTCACGGGCTGGACGCAAAATGGCGACACCAACTATGATTATGGTGCGATCAAATTGGATAAGCCCATCGGCGACAGCACGGGATGGTTTGGTTTGCGCGTGGTATCCGGTTCGTTGAATGGGATGGCGCAAAACATCAGCGGTTATCCCGGTGACAAAACCTACGGCACCCAGTGGGAGGATGCCGACCAAGTTCGTGAAACTTACACATATAAAGTGCACTATGCCAATGATACCTACGGCGGACAAAGTGGCTCGCCGGTTTACAACTCCAGCAGTTGCGGCACTTGCAGCATCGCTATCCACACCAATGGCGTATATGGCGGCAACCCTTACAATCGGGGAACCCGTATTACTCAAGAGGTGTTTAATAATCTGAACACTTGGAAAAACAGATAATTCCATACAAAAATGATTTCCTTCCCTGATTGTCGCCAATCAGGGAAGGGCTTTTTTTATAGCCGTGTGCTACGGGCATTGTGTTAGAAGTAGGGAGCCCACGCGCTTCCAGCCACCGAAGCAATGGATTACATTGCGCCAGACAAACACCACTTGTTTCGACAGGTGGTGTTTGTCTGTTTGCTCGTCGATTTCCATTCCCGAGGTGATGTGCGCCTCCAAACGGAATCAATGGCAAAGGGATGCGTTTATATTTTCTATAAAAATAAGTTTAATCAGAAGTATGTTATTATTTAATACCCCACGCTAAATCGACGGAAAGCACAGGTGAAGGGATCATAAAGGGAGTAACAGAAAGGGATTGAATTTTTATAAATGCGTGAAAATCAACCGCCATCCGCAAAGGACAGAGGGAGCCGTCTTTGCCGCATGTGCTCCTAATGTTTGACTAATGTTCCTTTTACCTGTTTGGTGTTTGCTTTGGGAAAAGGGGAGATGGGGTTTGGTTTCCGTCTTTTCTTTGTTATACAATGTTGATTGTTGATGACTTCACAAGATGGTAGAAACAGCAGGCGCGGATGCATGAAAGGATGTTAAAGATGAGCAAAACAGTGGTGTTGGCTGAAAAGCCTTCCGTTGGTAAAGACATAGCGAAGGTGTTGCGCTGCCATAAACAAGGTAATGGGTATTTCGAGGGGGACCGGTATGTGGTGACCTGGGCCTTTGGCCATTTGGTTACCCACGCTGACCCGGAAGCGTACGGTGAGCAATATAAGAAATGGCGCTTGGAGGACTTGCCCTTGCTTCCTGACCGCTTGAAATTGGTGGTGATCAAGAAGACAGGTAGGCAATTCCAACAGGTGAAGCAATTGATGTCCAGACCAGATGTGAAAGAGATCGTCATCGCCACCGACGCAGGGCGCGAAGGGGAATTGGTGGCGCGCTGGGTGATTGAGAAAGCGCATGTTAAAAAGCCGATTAAGCGCCTGTGGATCTCATCCGTGACGGATAAGGCGATCAAGGAAGGATTTCAGCGCCTTAGGGACGGCAAAGAGTACGAGAACCTATATCATTCAGCTGCGGCGCGGGCGGAGGCCGATTGGTTGGTGGGAATTAACGCAACGCGGGCCCTGACCTGCAAGCATAACGCCCAGCTGTCTTGCGGACGGGTGCAGACGCCTACGTTGGCGATGATCGCCCAACGCGAAGCGGAGATCAAGAACTTTAAGCCAAAAGCTTTCTACGGGATGGAAGCGGAGGCCGAAAATGGTCTCAAGTTGGTCTGGCAGGATGGCAAATCGAAGGATTGGCGCATCTTCTCGCAAGAAAAGCGCGATCGGTTGCTTTCCATGTTGGGCAACCGGGAAGCGGTTGTTACCGAAGTGCGGAAGACCAAAAAGAAGCGTTTTGCCCCATCGCTTTATGATCTGACCGAATTGCAAAGGGAAGCCAACCAGCGGTTTGGCTATTCCGCAAAGGAAACGCTGTCCACACTGCAATCGCTGTACGAATATCATAAAGTGGTCACGTATCCCCGTACTGATTCTAGGTATCTCTCTTCCGACATCGTGAGCACCTTGAAGGATCGTATCGAGGCTTGCCGGGTCGGGCCGTATGTCCAGCTGGCCCAGCAGGCCCGCCTCCATCTGAAACCGGGTAAACATGTTGTGGATGATAGCAAAGTATCGGATCACCACGCGATCATTCCCACGGAAGAACCGGTGTTTCTGGACAAGTTGAGCGTTAAGGAGCGGAAGATCTATGACCTTGTCGTCAAACGGTTTTTGGCGGTGATGTACCCACCGTTTGAATATGAGCAAACCACGGTGCGGGCGGACATTGGCGGCGAGACGTTTGTCGCCAAAGGGAAAGTGATCTTGGCGCAGGGTTGGAAACAGGTTTATGGCGATTTGGTGGAAGAGGAAGAAGAAAAGGAAGGCATCAAAGAGCAAATATTGCCGAAGCTGACTGAAGGACAACGACTCGCCATCCGCGCGATCAACCCGACCCAAGGGGAAACCAAGCCGCCGGAACTGTTTACGGAGGGCAGTCTGCTCGCGGCAATGGAGAATCCAGCCAAGTTCATGGGCAATGAGCGGAAAGATTTGATTAAAACATTGGGAGAAACCGGTGGGTTGGGCACAGTGGCTACCCGTGCCGACATCATTGAAAAATTGTTTGACAGCTTCCTGATCGAAAAAAACGGCAAGCATATCCGTATCACTTCCAAAGGAAAGCAGCTCCTCGATTTGGTGCCGGAAGAACTGAAGTCGCCGGCATTGACGGCCAAATGGGAGCAAAAGCTGAGTGCAATTGCCAAAGGGAAGCTGAACAAAGCCGCTTTTGTCTCGGAGATGAGGGGTTATGCCAAGGCCGTGGTCAACGAGATCAAAGAAAGCGAGAAAACGTTTCGGCATGATAATCTGTCGACCAAAAAATGCCCAGACTGCGGCAAACGGTTGTTGGAAGTGAAGGGCAAAAAAGGGCAGATGCTGGTTTGCCAGGATCGGGAATGCGGGTACCGCAAGAGCGTCTCTATCGTCACCAATGCTCGGTGCCCTGAATGCAAGAAGAAGCTGGAACTGCGCGGAGAAGGGGAGGGCCGGATCTTCGTCTGCACCTGCGGCCACCGCGAGAAGTACGCAGCATTCCAACAACGCAAGGAGAAAGAGAAAAAAGGCAAGGTGTCGCGACGGGAGATTGCCAACTATATCAAACAGCAAAATAAGCAACAAGAAGAAGGGCATCCTGCTTTGAAAGAAGCGTTGTCCAAGTTGTTTAACCAAGATTGACGCCGCTTGGCGCAAGAGATGCCGTTAACCAGTTAAAAACCGCCCGCCTCCACATCAGATGATAGAAGGCGGGCGGTTTCATGTCTGATTGCATTGTCTATCCATCGAAACCGAGTGTTTCCTAGATAACTTTGTGGCTTAATCAGGCATAATGGCGCTAGCTGAATTTTTTAAGAATTTGCCGCAAGGCGAACAATGACAGCAAGAAGGCAGTAGAAGACAATGTGAGCGAGGCACGGGCAAAGAGTCGTTGCACCGCGCGGCTACAACCAAGGGAGTTCACCCGTAAGATGCGTGTGAATGTTTTCATATTTCACTCTCCTGCTTGCGGAATAAAGCAATACATCGGACTATAGGCATTTTTATTTATATAAAACATTATATCATCCGTAATTAAGAGAATCATAGCAGTGAAGGAGGGTGAATTGGTGACAATGCTGGGACAACTGTGGATAGTGGAGGTTAAAAAATTTCTTTATTAATAAGGTACCTTCTCCAGAGCGAAAATCCGTGTAATCAAAGACTTTTTTGTAGGTCTGTGGCACGGTCGGACAAGGGATCGCGAACCATGTTGGACAGGGTGTAGCCAGCGTCAAGTGCAAATTTGTGTTAAACTAAAACAAAAGAAAGTAATATGTTAAGTGTTTTTGGATACGAAAGGTGTGCTGACGGTACCCCTTCGGGGATTCCCATGCGGCCTGCATCCGATGGATGTACTGTCGACATGTGATGGCAAAATATGGGTGGTGCCGTCCGCCCCAAACCTAACCAAACCACTAGTCAAAGGAGGAATGGCATTTGATTGCTGTTGCTGAAAAAAGAAATGAAGGAATCAAAGAAGAAGATCGCAAGAAGTTGGCATGGCTCAAAAGCTTGAAGCGGATCACCTTCATTTTGCTGGGTGCGATTCTTGTAGCCGTGGCACTGGAGATTTTTTTGGTCCCCAATGATGTAATTGACGGAGGGATTGTGGGCGTTTCCATCATTGTTTCCCACCTTTCCGGTTTAAACTTAGGGGTCTTATTATTTGTACTCAACCTTCCCTTCTTCTTTATCGGATATAAACAAATCGGGAAAACCTTCGCCCTGTCCACTCTGCTGGGCGTTATTGTCATGTCTGTTGGTACCAACTTGCTCCACTCGGTACCGGGTTTAACAGATGATCCTTTGTTGGCGGCGGTATTCGGAGGAATCATTTTGGGGATTGGCGTCGGCTTGGTTATCCGCAACGGTGGTTCCTTGGATGGAACGGAGATTTTGGCCATTCTGTTTAACAAAAAATTGCCGCTTTCCGTGGGTCAAACAGTGATGATTTTCAACCTGTTCATCCTTGGTAGTGCAGGGTTTGTGTTTGGTTGGGATCGGGCCATGTATTCCTTGATGGCTTATTTTATCGCTTTTAAAATGATCGATGTAGTGATCGAGGGCTTTGATGAAACGAAATCCGTATGGATCATCAGTGACAAACCGGAAGAGCTGGGGAATTGCATATTGCAACGTCTGGGTCGGGGCGTTACTTACTTAAATGGTGAAGGTGCTTACACCGGTGACTCCAAAAAAGTGATTTTTTGCGTCGTGACCCGTTTGGAAGAAGCCAAACTGAAGTTGATTGTAGAAGATGTGGATCCCCAAGCCTTTCTGGCGATCGGCCATATTCATGATGTGCAAGGCGGAAGATTTAAAAAGAAAGATATTCACTAACACAACGAGCTCTTTTCCCTTCCCATCTGGGAACAGGTTCATAAGCATCGCCTGTTCAAGTGAAGACTTGAACAGGCGATTTGTCGTATTTTTGGGTTAATCCAATCCGTCGACCACCCCGATCTCAACGATGTTCACCCGGGGAACAATTCGCACTTTGACTCGCGGATACTGTTTTTGCCATGTTTTGAAGTCCCAATTTCGGGTGTGGCTACGCACGTGATCCCCGAGTCCCAGGGGATCGATCCCCAATTGTTGAAACTTGCGGATCAGCTGGTGTCCTTGTTGTGAAACCTGCTTTTTCAATGCATGTTCCGTCTGGCTCACATGTTGGGGTTTCAAGTGTTTCCCGGAAAACTCGCTGATTGAAGCTCTGATGTTTAAGTAGATGGTGATTTCGGGAGTGGTTTGCGTGTTGCGGATGGAGATCCTTCGGTTTGAGGTAATCACCCGCATCGCGACGAATTTATCCCCGATTTGCACTTTCATTCCGGGAAAGCGATTTTTACCGTAAAGGGTGTTGAAGGTGAACAGGTGACTACGGTCCAGTTGGAAGACCATGCGGTCTTTTTTAAATAAGGCCAACCCTGTCAGCGTGATTTCCCCATCAGTTAATTTCAATAACGGCAAGAAGGGGTCCTTGCCCTTGGTGTAATACGCAGACAAGAAATAATGCAGACTGTTGTTGGGGATCGAGCCGTTTTGGGTGTTGTGTTCAAGCAAGGACGCGATGTAATGGCCCGTGTCGCGCGTGCCGAACGATTGGTTCAGTATTTTTTTGGTGGCTCCATCCGTCACGGCCAAGCTGAGGCTAGTTCCGATGTTGGGATCGCGATGCAAGATGTCGATCATGTGGAGGATCCCGCGCTTGGCCATTTCCTTGTTGAACAGGGCGACTTCCAATTTTGCGTTGGCCAGGTTGGCGCTGCTTTGTCTGTTCAATGCGATCAAGGCTTCTTTGCCTAAGTTGGCGGTGATGGAAAGCGTTTTGTTTTCGATCGAGGCGTCGGATCTAAAGATGGGTGTTACTTCGGTGACTGTTGACGTTTGTTCATCGATATAATCGTAGCCGACGGCGGTGACCAATTGAATCTCATCCAATACGTTTTTTGTCACATTTCCAAAAATGATAATACAGATCGAGATGACAACCAATGTGATGGGTTTCATCCATTTGATCCACTGCTTCATGATCTCTTCCTCATTTTGTGTCGGATGTGGTAGATGATAAACAGAATGGGAATGTAAGCGTACAAAAGATAGATGCCGATCATGGAGACGAAGGAATTGAGATGGTCAATCTGCATCCGGTTGTTCAACAGGCAGGTGATGATGAAGCTCCCTGCAAGCAAAATGAGCAGGGCCCTGCGTTGAGTGATTTGGAAAATCCGTTTCACCCCGCGGCTGGCAGCCCAAAACGAGGTACAAATATTGGGTAGGATGATGATGGTCCACGCGGAAATGACGACATACTCAATCCGCTCGATCACCGGCAACTTAATCACTTTCCACATGGTCAGGGTGGGCCATATTTCAACTTGCAAATGATCTTCGGCGTAATAGGCGAAGGTGACGATGGCGATTCCCGCATAGATCAACGTAGTGAACAGATTGCCGTAATGCGTCCATTTTTGCGATTTCTCTGGTTCGATGAAATAAGGGTAATAGAGTAGCAACAACTCGAAGCCCAAAATGGTGAAAGTCATTTCTTCCACGGACTTAATCAAGTCTGTGACGGAGTGATCCATAATCGGTAGCAAATTCCGGAAATTGGCGAATTCCAAAGGGGCCAAAAAAGTGGGTATTAGAATGAGCGGAATGATGGCCCCAAAATAGCAAACTCCCGTAACGGTGCGAAATCCGTTGCTCACGATATAGTACACAGAGGTCAAAAACACCAGGGAGAACGGCCATGTTTTGAACAGGGGGAACACCCACACCTGAATTACTTCAATGAAAGTCCGTAACACCGTCGTCCCGGAGATAAACACTTGGAGGATAAACAGAAAGCTAAGCAGGTTGCCGGTCCATTTGCCAAAGACGGTTTGATGAATGGAGATCAAGTCGTTTTGTTCTTTGTTTAGCATTTGGTACATCATCCATAAAAGCAAATGGATGATGAGCCCCGACAGGATGACGGCGATCCATGCGTCATGACCGGAGGTTTTTGCGATATAGCGTTGGAATCCCAACACCCCCACGCCGAATTGCGTTTTGTATATCAAAAAAAACGCTAGGTAGGGTGAAACGCGATATTGTCGATTCACATGCGCTTGCATAGGATCAGCCTTCCTTTTTTGCGGAATCATTCATCTATGTCCCGCGGTTTCTGCCTCCATGGGGGTGTAAAGCGCTGTTTGTCCTGTGTCTGGAGACGATGAGATTGCGTACTGAAAGGTAACCGGATGAAAGAATCGCGCAAGTCTTTCAAGCGTAGAGGATAGATGGGCTCCAGATAGGGGCGCCCCAAAGAAGTCAGCCTCAGCAGATGACCCATCACAAAGATGAACGCAATCGCCACCCCTATCAATCCCCATAACTGGGCAAACAAAAGAAACGGAAATCGGAGCAGGCGAATGGCGTTGCCCATGCGATAAACCGGTGTGGTGAAGGATGCCAACGCTGCCAGCGCGACGAAGATTAACAGCACGTTGCTGGTGAGGCCCGCTTGGACGGAGGCGGTTCCGATGACGATCCCGCCGACGATACCAATGGTTTGGCCTACTTTCGTCGGCAAGCGGGCCCCTGCTTCACGCAGCAATTCGATCGTCAATTCCAATATCACCGCTTCCAATATCGGGGGAAACGGAACGATGCTTCGCGACGTCACTAAGGTGACCATTAAGTCAGTTGGAATCAGTGCGTAATGGTAAGTGACCACCGCTACATAAATGGGGGTGATCAGGATGGAAAACAAGACGGAAAACAAACGGACAATCCGGAAGAAGGACGCCATTTGCCAATTAATGAAGTAATCTTCAAATGCTGAGAAAAATTCGACCAGCGTGGTAGGAGCGATCAGGGCATGGGGGGAACCTTCCACCATGATGACGATGCTCCCTTCGGCCAAAACGGCGGCCACGCGTTCAGGCCGTTCAGTGTCCAACATCTGTGGAAAAATAGAGTTGCTGTTGTCCGTGATAAGTTGGGAAATGTAGGAGCTGTCAAGGATTTGGTAGAACTCGATCGCTTTGATCCGTTGCAATACCGTGTTGACATTTTCTTCATTGGCCACTCCGTCGATATATAAAACCGCCACTTTGGTTTTGGAATAAGTGCCGACGGTGAACTCTTGTAACTGCAACTCTTTGATGGGCAAGCGTTTGCGAACCATATTCAAATTGGTTGTCAATGACTCGACAAACGACTCCTTCGGTCCGACAACGGAAAATTCTTCTTGAGGTATGGAGACGGCCCGCGATTTGTCCAATGCAGCGCGCGCCAACACTCCTTCCAGAACCCGGTCACTAAGTCGAATCCATACGTACCCGCGCAACAACAAGTCTTTGATCTTTTCAGGATCATCGGTGATCTCTTTCTCCTCGATGGGAAGCACGGATTCGACTTCTTGCAAGGTCGGAAAAGATAGTTTGTTTAAGTAAGGCAAGATGTCCCGATGCAACACTTCCGTGTCCACCAACGAGGTGATGTGTGTAATCCAGTACGGATGGGTTGTATTCGCATGATGGGTATGGGTGAAATCACCGCGTTCCCAAAAAGGTTCAGCCCATGTGGATGGCGGTTCAGCCGTTTCCTGTTTGTTTTTTCTCGGTCTTCGGATGCCGGTCACCCCCTCGCGACGCATGATCATCCTTTATCGTTGCCCGGTTGGCGTTTTTTTATTTGTGGACGAGCATGTAAGCTAAAATGGCTACAACGCAACAAGCCCACTTTCGCCTTAAAGGAAAGTGGGCTTGTTGGCGCGAAGCAGTCAGGTGCTCGCGCGTTGTCCGCAAACGTCATGTTGGCACGCTTGGTGGAAGTCGGAAGTTTCTACTTGGATGGTGGTGTGTCGGATGAGGAAATGCGTTTCGATTTGTTGGATGGCTTGCCGCAAAACGGCTTGACTGTCGGCGGTGTCTTGGATGAGCAGATGGCAAGACAGGGAATCAAAGCCGGAAGTGATAGTCCAGATGTGCAAATCATGGACATTGACCACTCCGGGAATGCGCATCAAGATCTCTTCTACTTTTTTGCGATCTACGGTGATGGGCGTGCCTTCCATCAGGATGTGCACAGAGTGGGCGATCACACCCCAGGCTCCTTTCAAAATTAAGACGGCCACCACCGCGCTAATCAGCGGATCGGCCATATACCAAGAAAAGTAGTGCATCAACAAGCCGGCGAGGATGGCTCCGACCGAGCCCAAGGCATCGCCGAGTACGTGGAGGTAAGCGCTGCGCACGTTGACATTGCCCTCCGTGTCTCCCTTCATTAAGGCCCAGGCGCTCAGCAAGTTAGCGATCAAACCGACGGCGGCGATAGCCATCATGGAGCCACTGGCCACGCGCGGAGGCTCCAGCAGGCGGTGGAATGCTTCCCACATGATCACTCCGGCAATGGCAAACAGTGATAGGCCGTTGAAGAGGGCGGCCAAAATTTCAAAGCGGTAATAGCCGTATGTTTTGCGGGCGGAAGGAGGGCGAACGGCGAACCACATGGCGGCAAGACTGAGGGCGAGTGAGCCGGCGTCGCTCAACATGTGCCCTGAATCGGACAAGAGAGCCAAGCTGTTGGTCCACAGTCCGCCAACAAACTCCAACAGCATGATGCCGGCTGTAATGGCCAAGGCGATGGTCAGCCCTTTTCGATTGGCATTGCGGGTGTGGGTATGACCGTGATCGTGCCCGTGGGCATGGTGATGATGGTGGTGATGGTGGTGATGGTGGTGCATCGGCCATCTCTCCTTTATAAATGTTCAACATGGCTAATCGTTTGCCGCAACAGGTCAACCACATGCTCATCGTCACAACTGTAGAAAATGATGCGTCCTTCGCGGCGTGTTTTGACCAAGCGCAAGGAACGCAAGAAGCTGAGTTGATGGGAGATGGCTGAGTGGGAAAGACCTAACACTTCGGCGATGTGGCTGACGGAGCACTCCTCTTCGGACAGTAGATGCAAGATCCGGATGCGAGTGGGATCTGCAAGCGCTTTAAAGATCATGACAGCGTCTTCCACCGATCGTGCTGCCAGCGTCTTATGCTCCTCTTTTTTCATGATGCACACTCCTTCATCTCCTATATTTTAATATATGAGCATATGTTCATATATGATTGTAATGGTCGGTATAAACAAGATCAAGAGAAAAAACGGTTGCATTGCCATGTGAAAACCCCCATGATCGACATGGACCATGGGGGTGAAGATTATCAGTTGTCAAATTGGGCGGCGTTGAAGATTTGTTTTTGTGTTCCGGTGTAAATCACTGCCGATTTGGCAGGGATGGTTTCACCCTGATAAGAGTAGGCATGGGTGGAAAAATTGGCGATGACTCGCATGTCCTTGCCGAAGCGAGTTTCTTGTACGAGACGGTCCGGGCTCAATGTGTTGAAAGAGGTCAACTCGCGTTGCACGGCTTCTCGGTGAAAGGGAGACCACACTTTGATGAAGGCGCTAATCAGCTCTTTGTCTTTCTGCCAAGATCGTTCATCCACATGATAAAGGGGCGGGACATTGTAGAGTAGTTCCTTTAACATGCGGTCAGAGACTTCTCCTTTAATCTTCAGGCTTCCCCATTCCCAATGGTGCGTCGTGATCACGGAGTCGTTGTATACCAACTTATACAGTGGAATGGAGTAGACGGGATCAAGGTAGATGTGTTGATAACGTTCCTTGATGGGAACGGATTTGCCGAACCGATCGGGGGTTCCGCCTTGCTGAGACCAATATGCGCCGATATAATACGGGCTTTGTTTGTGTTGGCGCATATCTTTGTCACTCCAGGCGATCACGGGTGTTTCGATTCCATGCGCGAAGGCGATGACCCGGCTGGCGAAGTCGTTTCCACCTTCCGAACCAACCACCATGTGATAGCGTGTGGCGATGACATTCATCCGCTTCAATCTTGCCTGTAGATCTTGCGCTTGTGTGGTGAGATGTTCGGGTGTGTAATCATCATATATCTCACCAGTGGCGTCACAATCCACAAACCAAGAGTTGAAGGTGATGCCGTTTTTGAGGATGTCACGGACGCGTTGGTTTACGGCGGGCAGGGAGAGGGTGGGGTTCAACTTGCGACCCCGGCCAAGGAACCCTTTCACTTTTTGACCGTTTACATCCGTGATGGTAGCTCGCTCATACAGAGTGGGGTCTTTGAAACTGGCTGTGTTCCAATCCATGTTCTGCTCTTTATGAATCGAATGGTAAGAATCGTAAGGGCCAATTAGATAACCTGTTTTATTGGCGGTGTTCACGGCAACCGGATTCATGAGCCCGTCAGCCCAGTTGGGCAGCCCGATCCATGCCCGGTTCAGCCCCGAGCGGGACATCTCACGAATGAGATTAGAAATGCCTTCCCCCCATGTCTGGACATCTGTCACACTTTCCCCCAAAGCGCTTTTTAGCAAGTGCTTGTTTAACGTATACAGCTCTTGCTCGCTTAACTTGTCGATCCCTTTGGACAAAAGGGCGCGGGCCTCTTTATCGGGATGTGGGAAGTGTTTGGGTTCGTATAATGTCTTCAGTTTCAGGGCGGTGTTTAACGCTCTCACGATGACTTGCTTTTGGTAACGATCCCAAGCCCCTGGGGTATGACTTTTTATAACTTGGGCCAGTTCTTGTCCGCTGTCAGAAGCGTTAGCATTCAACACTTCCACCATCCGGCCGAAGGTGGGGCCTTTCAAGAGCGGATCGAGTTTCTGCCAGCGCAAATCGGAGTCGGTCAGTATCCCATCGTTCCACAGATAGATGTGGGGAGCGCCAAATAGCTTCGCCACGTTGCGGTTTTCTTTTGCTTTTTGGGCAAGGCTTTTGAACTCGCCAAGTTCCTGAATGTGCCGGCGATAGATTTTGGCGATTTGAGTCGGGTCTTGATCTGTCAGATATAGGCGGAAACCATACGTCTTTTTCTTGTTGATGGTCGGAAACTCATGTGAAAAATGAAGTTCTAGGTTCGGGTTGTTTTGGAACGTCACTTGATCGTTGAAAATGTCATCAGCGATGAACACAACGGCATGTCGGTTTAGATTGGCCGCCAAAAACCGCATGGAGAAATCTTCGCTGAAGTGATAGGTTTCGCCACCGAGGTACGCCTGCCAATGGGGGTCTCGGCTGGGAATTTGTTTCCCTTCCCACAAAGGGAGGGTGTAGCTTTTCCCGCTCAACACGGGCCATTCAAATTTTGACGCGCCGGTTGATTGAATGCGTACATCTAAATAAGTCTTTTGCTTGGTCAGATTTACGCGGATTTTTTGATCAGGGTATTCCCAAGATGCCTGCGTCTGGTTCTGTTCAAACCGGGTAACGCGCATCGGGGTGAGTGGCTTGGACACTTTTTCTTTCACGCCGTTCCGGGTGAGTGTGATGTCAAAGGTTTCAGGCTGAACCTGAAATGTAAAATCGTAATCATGTACCTCTGTTTTTGGATTGATCGTGTCAACGCTCTGGCATCCGCTGAGCAGGGCTGTAACCAGCGCACCACTCAGACATGCGGAAATCAACTTTTTCATTTCAGCACCTCCTGCCAGACCACTTTAAGCGGTGAATGTTACATCAGTTTGACATTCGCCGGATCAATTTTGGTCAGTGAGAGGCACCAGGGTCATGCCGATTGTAAACGTGATCCAACCACCGTGTTGCTTGACGTTGTAGCTATAGCCATGGCGTTCCAAGATGGTTTTCACTACTGCTAGGCCGAGACCGGATCCGGAGCGTCCTTTGTCCCTTGCTTCGTCTAAGACGAAAAACGGTTTCCAAATGTGGTTCAAGTGTTTCGTTTCCCGTGCCAGACCATTGGTAATATGCAGGAAAAGGTGCTGTTCTCCGGCAGACCAGTGAATCTTAATCTGTCCGTTATCCGTGTATTTTGTTGCGTTGCGAAGCAAGTTGTGAAAAACCATTTTCAATTTTTCCGGGTCGGCCCGAATTTGCCATTGGTCCGGCTGAGGCGGCTCAGCATAACGGCAGGTGATTTTCTCTGTTTCGAAGATGACCCGATGCTGAGCCAGGCAGGATTCCCATAGCGCCACCGGGTGACAAAGGGTCAAGTGAAGCGGGTCTTGCTCCAACTTCGCATAGCTTAATAACTGATCGATTAAGCTGGACATCCGTTCGGCCTGGGAAATGATCGTGTCAAGATAGGTGCCGTCATCCAGATCATCTTTGATGCCCATGGAGTAGGCTTGGATCAAAGCCAAGGGGGTCTTCAATTCATGCGTCACATCCGCTGTCAGGCGCTTCAAGTCTTGGTTTTTCTGGGTCAACTCCTGATGCGCCTGTTGTAGCTTCTGGCTCATCTGATTGATGGAGCGGGCTAACTCTTCGACTTCATCGTTGGTTTGAATGGCCACTTGTTGGAATTTCAGGTCCGCGATCTCCTGCGCTGCCCGTTTAAGCTGATCCAACGGCTTGGTGATGCGCCGAGAGAAGGCCCACACCCAAATCAACGCGATGACAAGCGCCAAGGTGAACAACAACCCGTTGAATTGATTTACCATCTGAATGATTTCATTCATGTGGGCCAAGGAAATGCCGATCAAGATGATGTCATTTCCTTTTGTTATATATCGCACATAAAAGCTGGATTTTTGCTTCATTTGGTCATAAATTTTGTTGACGGAGTGTCTTGAATCAAGTTGCCTGATCACTTCGGCCGTGATCCAAAACCGATTGAGGGAAACTCCCTGCCGTGCGAGCAAGTGGGACGCATATTCATTTAATGCGTCAAGTGACTGTGATCGGGGAACGACGACGATGGCCACGTCACTTTGTTGGTTGAGCGATTCGATTTTGCGGGGCAGATTTTCTGTGGACGTATCTGCTAGTTCTTGCGAGATTTGCAATAATCGTTGTTTGGTCTGATGTAGGTAATAGGGACGAAGGAAGAAATGGGAGACCAGCAACAAGCACACCAGCAAACTTAAGATGACCGCTGACACGCTGATGGCGATCTTTGCACCCAGCTTATTCATTTGCCGTTTCCCAACTATATCCCAAGCCGCGATGTGTTTTGATCCAGCCTGCTCCGATCTTTTCGCGGATACGGCGGATGTGCGTGTCTACGGTTCGCTCTTCCCCGATGTAATCAAGTCCCCACACCGTGTCCAGCAGTTGCTTGCGCCCGAAGATTTGTCCCGGATGGGTGGCCAAGCATTTTACCAGTTCAAATTCGGTTTTGGTCGCCATCACGTCAACCCCGTCGCGGTAAATTTTATTTGCCCCCAAATCGATCATGAGCGCTCCATAGCATAATCGCTGATCGGCGCCGAGAAGCCGTTTGGCCCTAGCCAACAAGATGCGTGGATCAAAGGGTTTGCGAAGGTAATCATCCGCCCCCGCTTCCAAGGCTAACAGTTCATCTTCCACTTCACTCTTGGCGGTCAACAGCAGCACTTTGGTTTCCCTGATTTTTTTCATTTCCTGGCACACCTGAATTCCAGTGCCGTTGGGCATCATCCAATCCAGAATGGCCAGGTCGATCGGCTTGCCATAAAACAGGTTCATGGCGGTCTCGCCGTCTCCCGCTGTCATCACCTCAAATCCTTCTTTTTCAAAATAAGCCTTTAAAATCAATTGCATCGGCTTTTCGTCATCCGCTATCAACACTCGCATGGTTTCATTCCTTTGCTGAAAAATATTTCATATATACATAGACCAGTTTGCAAATAGGGTACGTATCGTAGTCTACCGCAAATTGACACCTTGATCGGTGAATTTTCTTTTGACATCAATAAAGTCATACCAGGCGAAATAAAATATATTTTCTGAAAAAAATGTTATAATAGGGAAACGGTTTCGGTTGTGATCAACCGACTTCTCATTATGAGCTAGACTAGGAGGAAGCGAGATGGAGCCGATCGTCAACCAATTCAAAGAAATTCCCACCACTTGCATCTCCGATGCGATGAAAGGGATGAACAGCCTTGATCCTGCCATCAAGCCGCTGCAAGAGAAGTATAAGATCGCAGGCCGGGCGTATACGGTCAATCTGCCGGCGAACGACAACTTGGCCGTTCTGAAGGCGATCAAAGAGGCAAAGCCTGGGGATATTGTGGTCATTGATGCCAAAGGCTACGTGAATAATGCCATAGCCGGTGATTTTGTGGTGGGCATGGCCCAAACGATGGGATTGGGCGGGCTGGTTGTGGATGGTGTCATTCGGGATTCGGTCGACATCAAGGCGTTGGGGTTCCCCGTCTTTTGTCGGGGGACGACTGTGGCCGCCAGCGGCAAAGCGGGGGCGGGACAAACGGGTGTGCCCATTTCCTGCGGAGGGGCTCCGATCCATCCGGGGGACATGATCGTGGGTGACGCGGATGGGGTGATCGTGATTCCGCGCGCGTTAGAAGAGGAGGTATTGCAAAAAGCGTTAGACAAATTGGCAAAAGATGAAGAGCGTGCACGTTCTGTATTGGGAAACCCCGATGCGGTCATCCGCTACATCGACCGCATGCTGGATTCAAAATGAACCGAAAAGAACATCCAATCCCCTGGCGGTTGGGTGTTCTTTTCAGTTTATTGACACCAAAGGAATGGATTGGAATACAGGACAATAGAAGAGTTTTGGACGAAGTGCGGATTTTTCGCTGTGAGAAAAGGGGGAAAAAGTTTCTCTGTCATCGAATTTTATTTTACTGTTCACAAATAATGAAAAAATCATCGGCGAAATTTTTTATTGAAACTTTAAAATTGAAATAGGGGCTGCGGGGTGATATTTGTAATGATTGAAACGAAATCATACCCATCGCGCGCAGACAGATATTTACAAAAACACTTGCATCCGCTTGTTATCTTTCTCCTTTTTGGAACGGCGCTCATCCGCGTTGCCGCTTTTATGAGTTTGCCGTTTTTAGCCTTTTACTTGACGTCGACATTCCATTTTAACTCCTTTCAAACAGGGGTTGTCATCGGTATGTCCGGCCTTGGAGGGGCGATCGGGGGGATCATCGGCGGAGGATTGTCCGATCTGTTCGGGCGTAGGCGTATATTAAACTTGACCATGATCGGTTGGACAAGCATTTTTTTCATGTATTTGTTTGCGTCGGAGTATGTGCATTTTATTGTGTTGAGTTTTTTGCATGGATTGTTTCGGTCATTTTTTGACCCGATTTCTCAAGCATGTATGTCAGATTTGACGTCAGAAGAAAAGCGGTTGCAGGTATTTAGTTACCGTTATGTGGCTCTGAATGTGGGAATGGTGACGGGTCCCATGCTGGGGGCGTATTTGTTTCACTGGCTCGGCATTCAGACCTTTGCCGTTGCGGGAGCCATTTTTGCCTTATATAGCGTGATGCTTCGTTCTCGGCTTTCCCGCTACCGTCACCGGTTGAACAAGCCTCCGACCAAACGGCGGGCGCATTTGGTCAACTGCCTGCGGGTTATCACCCGAGATCGGGCATTGGGTTATTATATCTTGGGGGGCATGTTGTTTTTTATGGTTTACGCCCAGATGGAATCCAATTTGCCCATCTACTTGTCCAATGAAATTCCGGACGGTAGCAAGATTTATCCCATCTTGCTTGTGATTAACGCGGGCCTGGTGATTTTAGTGCAACGGCTGATTTCCAAATGGGCAGAGAAGAAACATCCGCTCAGTAGCATCGTGTTGGGCTCTTGTTTGTATACGTTGGGCTTTTACTGTTTTTCAGTGAATGAAAATCCACTCATGTTTATAGTAGGCATGTCGCTTCTCACCTTTGGCGAGATGTTTATCTTTCCCGTCACCAACCAACTGACGGATCAATTGGCAGATGAGAAATACCGCGGCGCTTATTATGGGGCGGCCAATTTCGCACAGCTTGGTTTGTGCGTGGGCCCGATTCTTGGCGGGTGGCTCTTGAAACGGTTCGATGGCTTGACCATGTGGAACATCACCGCGGTCATTTCCATCCTGATCTTGTGGTTTTACGCCATGGGTTATCGGAAATATACTTTCAGGCGGCAGGTGGCGGTGGTGGACATCGTCTATCGGGTGTTATTGGATCTCAAATTAGTGTTTGTTGTCAAAGTGGTTCTCAAATTGATTCCATTCGCCGTTTTCTCTGGGATCATCTGGCATCTATTGCAAAAATCCCCCTAATCGATGAGCACTCCCCGTGCTGGCTTTTGCCGCGCGGGGTTTTTCTGTGTGGAGAGAAGTTATTTTCTTGACAAAAAGGTTAACTGACATTAATATTTAGGTTTGTGTTATATTCATGTCATATAATTAATTGTGCGGTTTAATATTTGGGGTGATGATCATTCAAAATATGGACTCCTACATCAACCGATTGTTCCGTGCAATCATGCTGGCGATGGAGCAGATGAAGCCTGGGTTGAAAAAGAGCTTGGAAGAGGAAGGAGTAACTTCAACCCAATTTTACATTTTGCTCTATCTGCTGAAGAATGGGGGAAGCAAAGTGTCCGACTTGGCCAAGTGGATGGAGGTGAAACCCAGTGCGGTGACGACGATTATCGACCGGCTAGTACACCATGGGTTTGTCTCACGGGAACATGACGAGGCGGATCGCAGAATTGTCCGCCTTCGTTTGACCGAGGGTGGAAAGGAACGATTGGAAGGGATCAAGAGCAAGCGTTTAAACATTCTCAAAGAGCAGTTGACGCATCTGTCCGAGGCCGAGATTCGGATGCTTACGGACTTGTGTGAAAAAATCGCGGGCATTACGCCTGAATAGAAAGGAGTTCGCAAGAGGAAGAACAGAACAAGATGTTTTTTCTCATCCGCGAACGATTAGAAATCATCGCTTGTTAAAATTATATATTTGAAATGAGGTACTCATATGGCAGAAATTTCTCAGCAACAAGCCACGATTGAGTCGCCGCAATCGAAAGAGACTAACCGCGGTTGGTTGATTGCGGGACTGATCATCGCCATGCTGTTTGCAGCATTGGAAGGCACGATTGTGGGAACGGCGATGCCGCGGATCGTCGGAGATCTGGGCGGACTGAGCTTGATGACCTGGCTGACCACCGCTTATATGCTGACATCGACCACGGTTGTGCCCATCACCGGTAAATTGGCGGATTTGATGGGGAGAAAAGCGATTTATGTCACCGGTTTGGTGGTATTTATGATCGGCTCCGCTTTGTGCGGACTGGCGCAGGATATGACGCAGCTGATTGTTTTTCGTGCGTTCCAAGGCCTTGGCGGCGGTATCATGATGCCCATGGCCATGATTATCATCGGGGATCTATTTGTCGGTAAAGAACGCGCCAAATGGCAGGGTGTTTTTGGCGCGCTGTATGGGATTTCTTCCGTGATCGGGCCGCAAGTGGGCGGTTGGATTGTGGATTATTGGGATTGGCATTGGGTGTTTTATATTAATTTGCCTGTCGGCATTGTGGCGACAATCTTGATCGCCAAGGGTTTGAAATCGCATAAGGCAACTGGCCCAGTCAAGATCGATGTGGGCGGTATCTTCACCATGGTGATCGGGGTAGTCAGCTTGTTGTTGGCTCTGACGCTGGGTGGAGTCGATTACGATTGGGATTCTTGGCAAATTCTAGGGATGTTCGCTGTGGCGTTTGTTTCCCTCAGTGCATTTGTGATGATCGAAACAAAAGTAGAAGAGCCAATCTTGCCGATGCACTTGTTTAAAAACAAGCTTTTCACCTTGCTCAACGGCATCGGCTTTTTCATGAGCGTGGGCATGTTTGGGGCCATCATGTTTGTTCCGTTATTCATGCAAGGCGTGGTGGGTGTGAGCGCGACCGAATCAGGAACGATCATGACACCCATGATGATTACGATGATTGTGTCCAGCATTATTGGCGGCCGCATTGTTTATAAAATCGGCGTCAAGGCGCAGATCGTCGCGGGCATGATTATCATCGCCATAGGCTTTGGTTTCATGACGACCATGACCGAAACTACCACTCAGCTGGTGGCCACTTTGTACATGATGGTGGTGGGATTGGGGATGGGTCTAGTCATGCCAACCATTACCCTGGCGTTGCAAGAGAGCTTTCCCAAAAACCAGTTGGGGGTAGTCACCTCGTCTAGCCAGTTTTTCCGTCAGATTGGCGGCACCTTTGGCATGACGGTGTTGGGGGCGATTATGAACCATCACTCTACTAAAACTCTGAGTGACCAGTTGTTGCCCCATTTGGAGAAGTTGCCGGCGGAGGCAAACCAGTTGACGGCTCACTTCAAAAAGATGGTGGAGACGGACCCGCAAGGGTTGTACTCTGGCTTGTTAAACCCTGACATGTTGCGGCAAATGCCGGCGCAGGTGGCAGACATGATCGTCCCCATTCTTAAGGACGCCCTTGTCTCTTCTCTTCATCAAGTGTTTTTGTATGGATTGATCTTTGTTGTGGTAGGAGCTGTGTTCACACTGTTTTTAAAACGAATCCGCTTAAGTGAGCAACGGGAAGACAAACAAGCCGCTTAAGCCGAACAATAGATGAAAAAACTCCAGGCACTGTAGCGTGCCTGGAGTTTTTTGTTATTCTTTCTCTGTTAATTTCGCAGTCGGTTCCGCCGATTTGACCGGAATATGGTTGGTTTGGGTCAACCCTTGGATGATTTGATTCAAGTCGATGCCGGAGACGCTTTTTAGCATTTCCGGAGTTTGCGCCATCAAATTGGTGACATAATTGCTCACTTTGGCGGCACCTTGGCCGTTTTCGCCAGAAGCGTCAACCACGGTCAACTTATCGATGTTGCTCAGCGGTTGAGCGACTTGTTTAGCTAGTTCAGGCAGCATTTTGGCGATGAGATCAAGCACAGCGGCTTGCCCGTAACTTTCAAACGCTTCCGCCAGCTTTTGTTTGGCTTCTGCTTCTGCCAACCCTTTGGCACGGATGACTTCTGCTTGGGCAATCCCTTCCAATTTCTCTACTTCCGCTTTAGCCAATCCTTTGGCTTTGACTGCTTCCGCTTCGGCATTCCCTTTGGCCTTGATCGTAGAGGCTTCTGCTAGGGCGCGGGCTTCCTGTTCAAAGCGGAGAGCCTTGGCTTCCTGTTCTTTGGCGTAGCGGTCGGCGTCTGCTTTTTTGCGTACTTCGGCATCGTATTGTTTTTCACGGCGTGTAATTTCTTTTTCTTCCAATTCGATCATTTTTTGCTTTTTGACCAGTTCGATTTCCATCTGTTCGCGAACCACTTGTTGTTTAAAACGGTTCTCTTGCAAATGGTAAGCTTGGTCTGCTTCCGCCCGTTTCATATCCTGTTCGATTTTAAATTCGGAGATGCGCAGTTCTTTGTTCTTTTGCGCTTCAGCGATGTTGGTTTCAGAAATGAGGGAAGCTTTGGTTCCTTCTTCACGCGCTTTGGCGGTTTGGATTTCTGTGTCGCGGATGGCGTTGGCTTCGGCGATGTCGGCGTCGCGGCGCACCATGGCGATGCGGGGCCGGCCGAGTGCTTCGAGGTAGCCGTTTTTGTCGCGCACGTCTTTGATGGTGAACGACACGATCTGCAAGCCCATTTTCTTCAGGTCGCGTGCGGCGACGGTTTGCACTTCTTGGGCGAATTTCTCCCGGTTTTTGTACACTTCTTCTACTGTCATCGTGCCAAGAATGGCGCGCAGATGCCCTTCCAGCACTTCACGGGCTTCGTCGTTCAATACGTCATCACTTTTGCCCATGAACTGCTCAGCTGCTGTCGCCACATCTTCCAAAGCCCCGCCGATCTTGATGATGGCGACGCCGTCCACCATGATCGGCACGCCTTGTTCGGTGTAGACTTCAGGGGTGGAAACAGTCAACTTATGGGACAGTAGGCTCAATTTTTCGGCCCGTTGGAAGATGGGAACGATAAAAGCGCCACCGCCGCGAATGATTTTGATTTTCTTGTTAGCGTCATCGGTCAATACATTTTTGCTTCCCAACATGCTTCCGGTGACAATCATGGCTTCATCTGCGCCTACGGTTTTGTAACGGGCCCAAAAGGCTATCCCAAGAAAAACCAATGCAGCGAATACGACCAAAATAATTTCGAATGTTGCCAAATGCATCAATCTCCTTTCAATTTCGATAGCTAGCGTGAAGATACATATAAAACTTGGTCTTTCACGTCGATGACGATTACGGTGGAACCCATGGGAATTTCTGTTTGCTCGTAGCTTGCGGCAATTTGATTGGTTTGGCCAGCGGCGGTAAGAATCATGACTTCTCCAAAACCATGGCTGGGAATTGTGACTGTCACTTCTCCTTTTTTACCCCGCAAATCGGCCAAGCGAAACCCAGTGGAATTTTCCGCAAATTTACTTGGCCGCACAATACCGATGTACAAGAGAATGGAGGAAATCACGGCTAAGATAAGCGCCCCGGCTAGACTGGCAATGCTGGAGAGTGAGGTGGCTTGGCTTAGAATTAATCCAGCTCCGCCGAACACGGTGATCGCCCCAATCAGGGTGACCGGATGAATAGCTGGGATGCCGATGTCGACATCCATGAGGCCGTCTCCAATCAAAAGCATGACAATGGCGAACAGGAATCCGCCGGCTAGGCACCCCCAAAAAATGATGTGCAGATCCATGCGGCGCCTCCTTTGTAGCTTCTCTTTTTATTATACGAAAATGAGAAATGACGTGGCTTGTCAATTTTAGAAATATTATTTTATAGAAAATAATCTTGGTAAAATGCCTGGACAGCTGCTTTGCAGTGGGTCGATTTCCCATCGCCCGCTTGACACGTGATCAATGTTGTTAAAATAATGAATAAATGGAAAAGTTGAGGGGAGTTGGGAAGTTTGTATTTCAAATGGGGATGTCTCGTTTGGGCTTGTTTAGCCGTGACGGGTTGTGCCAGCAATGCACCCGTTAGCGATAACCAGACGTCTGTCACTGTCAACCTGTTGAATTCGCAAGGGGTTAAGATCGGCACCGCGGTGTTAACAGAAGAGAAGGCCGGAGAAGGGGTGAAAATCCAGCTCAAGGCGAGCAAGCTTTCACCAGGGCCACATGGTTTCCACATCCATGAAACGGGTCAATGCACGGCGCCTGATTTCAAATCGGCGGGCGGACATTTTAATCCTCATCACAAAGCGCATGGAAAGTTGAACTCCAACGGTGCCCATGCCGGCGATTTGGATAATATCGTCGCTGATGCAAATGGCAATGCGCACAGCGAGCAAGTGGCGAAGGGAGTCACCCTGGCCAAAGGCCAACCGCATTCGTTGTTTAAAAGCGGGGGTACGTCCTTGGTTATCCATGAAGGACAAGATGATTTGAAAACAGACCCTGCGGGGGATTCCGGAAAACGGGTTGCCTGTGGCGCTATCCAGTCATGATTGGGTCGATCGGGAGAATCCTTTTGCTCATCTCTGTTTCGTTTTGGGCATAATAGAGGGAAGCTGAGAAGCGCTCTTTCTTGACGTAGACGATTTATTTATATAAAGTAACTAACATAAAGTAATTTAAAACTCATCGTACGTTCGGAGGGGTTTTCATGCTTCCCGCCTTATTTTTGGCGCATGGATCGCCGATGTTGGCTATCGAACAGACAGATTACACGCAGTTTCTTGAGCGACTCGGCCAAACGCTCAAACCGAAAGCGATTGTCATTTTTTCAGCGCATTGGGAGAGTGAAGTGCAAAGCATTTCCTTCACTGATGGCGTGTATGAAACGATTCACGATTTTTATGGTTTTCCAGAAGAGCTATACGCCCTTCGCTACCCGGCCAAAGGGTCGGTGCAGTTAGCTGAGCGATTGGCTGAGATGTTTACGGATGGTGGGATCGAGGTTCGTAAAGATCGCTCACGGGGATTGGATCATGGTTCATGGACGCTGTTGCATCGCATGTACCCCCAAGCCGATATACCAGTGATCCAGCTTTCTGTCAATTCTTTTTTGCCTCCTGAGACTCAGTTTAATATAGGGGCATGCTTGCGCGGAATCGGAGCCGAAGGGATCTTGGTTATCGGAAGCGGTGTGACAGTCCATAATTTGCGGGCGCTCAAGTGGGAACAGACCACCCCTGAGCCTTGGGCTGTCGCCTTTGACGATTGGCTAGTGGAAAAGGTGCGAACCAAGGATTGGGACAACTTGTTTCGTTACGCAGAGTTGGCCCCTTATGCCGACATGGCTGTCCCCACACCAGAACACTTTGTCCCGCTTTTCATCACCATGGGTAGCGGAAGTCCGCAGGCGGAAGCTAAAGTGCTACACCGTAGTTATGACTTGGGAACATTGAGCTATTTGTGTTTGCAATTCTAGGGAGCATCACCTCATTACCAAGGAAGCCCCTAGGACTGTCTGGCAAAACAAGTGGGCGCGTGCTTCATCAGACGTGAAATAAATGGAAAAACGTTTTTATCAAATATGTCCTAAACGAAAAGCCCTTTTTTCGAGAAGTTTCGGAAAAAGGACTTTTTTGTATGTATAGATGATCGTGATAGATTTCAGTCCATCGAACGGAAAGATTCTGGTTTGTATATTATTTGGATAGGTATTATTATCATTTATATCGGACATGCATCTTGGGGGAGGTTAACAACATGACAACGATTGGCAAACTGTTGGATGCGCGTGCCGCATTATCACCAGGACTAGAAGCCTTGGTGAGTCATGGTGAACGGATAACGTTCCAAGAATATAAAGAAAAGGTTAATCAATTGGCTAACTATCTATTGGATTTGCACGTGGAACCTGGCGACCGCGTTGCATTTATTTGCAAGAATACATACGCTTTTCCTATCATATATTTGGCTGCAGCCAAGATCGGTGCCATTGCCGTGCCGATCAACACACGGTTGAAACCGGCCGAGGTTCGATACATCGTTGAGGACTGCCAAGCGAAAATCCTGTTTTACGATGAAGAGTTCAGGGAGGCACTGACCTCGCTTCCTCCATGTGTCGAAAAAGTGATCCGCGCAGCGGTGGGAGAAGAGATGGACGAGCATTTCAAGAGCATCTTTGAAATCGCCTCCACTAAGGAGCCGGCCGCGACGGTCACTGAATGGGATACTGCCATGATCATTTATACATCTGGTACCACCGGCCAGCCCAAAGGCGTGATGTGTACCCATGCCAATGTGTACGCGGCGGGAGTAGCCAATGTCAACACGCTTGATTTGCGTTTTGCTGATCGCTTTTTGTTTGTGACGCCACTGTTTCACGTCAGTGGGATGGTGTTTATCGTCAACGCTTTAATTCGCGGTATTACGTTGGTAATGGCGCCCAACTTCACCCCTTCCCAATTGTGGGAGCTGATTGACGAAGAGAAGATCAACAACATGATGTCGGTGCCGGCGATGTTGCCGTTTATGTTGGAAATGTTGAAGACGATCGACAAGGACTTGTTCAGCCTGCGGGGAATCGTCTGTGGCGGGTCCCGGGTTCCCGAACGATTCATCAGGGAGTTTGACGATCTCGGCTTCTCTATCATCCAAGTGTACGGTGCGACAGAATACACGGGCGCGATTACGTACTTCTTGCCGGAGATGGACTTGAATCGATGCCATTCGGCCGGCAAGGGGCTGTATCTAACTCAAATCAAAATCCTTGATCCGCTGACAGGGCAAGAATGCCCGACAGGGGAGATCGGGGAGATTGTGGTGCGCGGCGACTCGGTGTTCGCAGGTTATTGGAATAATCAAGAGGAAACGGACAAGGTGCTGAAAAACGGCTGGTATTATACCAAAGATGTGGGGAAATTGGATGAAGACGGCTACCTGTATGTGATCGACCGCCTGCGGGACATGGTGATCTGCGGGGGAGAGAAAGTGTTCCCCGCCCAAGTGGAAGACGTGATCCAGCAACTGGACGGCGTTGCGGAAGTGGCTGTGGTAGGGGTAAAAGACCCTGTGTGGGGTGAGCTTCCCCGGGCATATGTGGTTAAAGCCGACGGTGCTACGTTGACAGAGGATGATGTTATGGCCCATGCGCGGCGCCATCTGGCCGATTATAAGTTGATCGATGTGGAATTTATCAATGAGTTGCCAAAAAACAGCATGGGCAAGGTGTTGAAGTATGTGTTGCGCGCCCATGCGAACAATGAGAGCCCCACTAAAGTATAAAGGAATGGTTAGGTGAAACGCGCCCGCTCGATGCAGGCGCGTTTTATACGTGTCAAAGGTTGGCGAGCAGCTGGCAGTCACGTTCTCAAAAATATGGGTATGGATTATACTGAAGTGGTAAGTTGCGGGCATGCCTATGGCAGAAAGGGATGGTGCAATGATGGAAGCGAAACGGGTAGTCGGAAAAGAGGAATTGGAGGCGGCATTTCGGATTAGGCGGACCGTGTTTGTTGAAGAGCAAGGCGTGCTGTTGGAAGACGAATTTGATGAGCATGAGGAACAAGCCGTGCACATCCTCGTGCATGCCGAGGGGCAACCGGTTGGAACGGGTAGGGTGCGAATGGTGGAAGGCGTTGCCAAGCTGGAACGTATCTGCATTTTGCCCGCGTACCGCAAACACGGATTGGGCAAAGTGATCATCCGCGCGTTGGAGGAAGTGGCGCGGGAACAAGGCGCCACCTCAGCCAAATTGCATGCGCAAACGCATGCGGAAGGCTTTTACAAAAAGTTGGGCTACACTACTGCGTCAGCCGTGTTCATGGAAGACGGTATTCCCCATGTGCTGATGGTTAAGACCCTGTCAGAAGCTTAGTCGCGGTGAAGATCTGCCACTCGTGGATAAGGTGGGAGGAGCGGGGGAACGCTGGTTGATGAGTGGATCAGGTGCATCCCCTCCCATCTGTGATGTTTGAGGTGTAGACATGAGTGTGAACGATTGCGATACGTCGGTTTTGAAAAAGCAGCTTGTCCAAAATTTGTTGGCTGTTGCCGATCAGATCAACCGCTTTTTGGAAGTGGTAGATGATGAGGACAAATGCTTGCTGGGCGAGTTTAGAAGCATAAGAAATCAAATCGTGATGAGTGAAGCGTTGGCTTCATCTTTTTACTTGCAATGCTATCTATCGCCTTTCACCAACCAATATGTAGGCTTGCTACAAAGTATCGCCCATCTGTCGGAGCGGAAGCACGGAGCGTTGATCGTGGTGCAACGCCAAGACCCGTTATCTTCATTGCTTGCCCATGGGACGATGATCCAGGCGAAGTTTTCCAGCTCGCTTTTGGAGTCGATTTTTTATCCGGGCAGCCCCTTGCATGATGGCGCGGTGTTGTTTCAAGATGACAAGATCGTTTCCGCTGCTCACGTGCTACCTTTGTCAAACAAAGAGGTAGAGGATGACCAAAAATTGGGCACCCGGCATCGGGCCGCCTTGGGATTGAGCGAATTGAGCGATGCGATTGTGATTGTGGTGTCCGAAGAAACCGGACGCGCTTCGTTTGCCTTGAACGGTCGGCTATATGTGATTGGAATGGCCACTTGAATGGCTTACCGCCTGTCTCACTGGTGTTGAGAGTCGCCAAAAAATCATAGGTAACCAGCCTCTCAGGCCCAAGCGGGCCTTTTCTTTTTGGCACCGATCGCCAAGACTAGATGTCCTAGGGGATGAAAGGGCAGAGATCGCTATGGCACTAACTAACTTGCCTCTTTACAACGCTAGTTGATGGGAGTAATATACGATTAATTCCATAATAGACTCATCGTCGCTGAATCCTAGTGAGCGGGGGAACCAATCTACAGGGGTGAATCCCAGGCAATGCTTGGGTAGGGTTACTCTCATGACCCGAATCCGTCAGCTAACCTCGTAAGCGCAAATGAGAGGAGGGAAACTTCGTGCATTCAAGCCACGAAAAAGAGTTTCTCTTTTTCGTGGTTTTTTCTTTTTGCCAGGGGCAGGTTAATGCTGAGTCGAGTTAGAGGATTTGTTTTCATGTGAATGGAGGAAATAGCCGCATGGTAAGTCAGTTTAAACGCATATTAATTGGAAAACCACTCAGGTCCAATGAGTTGCATAGTCAAAAATTAAGCAATGTGAAGGCATTGGCCATTCTTTCGTCTGATGCCTTGTCATCGGTCGCCTATGGTCCGGAGCAAATTTTGATCGTTTTGGCGGCGGTCGGCATGCTGGCTTACTGGTATTCCTTGCCAATCGCAGTCGGGGTGTTAGTTCTGTTGGGTGCCTTGATCTTGTCCTATCGGCAAATCATTTACGCTTATCCCCAAGGTGGAGGCGCCTACATGGTGGCTAAAGAGAATCTGGGGAAACACTATGGTTTGGTGGCTGGAGGCTCTTTGCTGATCGATTATATTTTGACTGTGTCCGTTAGCGTGTCAGCGGGCACTGATGCTATCACATCCGCTTTTCCGGCGCTACACCCCCATAATGTGGTGATTGCCGTTGGCTTGGTGGCGTTGCTCACGTTGTTGAATCTGAGGGGATTGACTGAATCGGCTTCGGTTCTAGCTTATCCTGTCTATTTGTTTGTGCTGTCTCTGATGATTATGATCGGCATGGGTTTGTATCAGGTGTTGACCGGTCAAGCTCCAGCCGATGCACGACCACCGTTGGGGACGCCGGTGATGGGTGTCAGCATGTTCCTCATCCTGAAAGCTTTCTCCTCTGGGTGTTCCGCGTTAACCGGAGTTGAAGCGATTTCCAATGCCATCCCCAATTTTAGGGACCCGGCTCCGAAAAATGCCGCTTTCACGTTGGCGCTCATGGGGGGGATTCTGGCAACGCTCTTTGCCGGCATCGTTTTTTTAGCTTATTGGTACGGAATTGTTCCTTCAAAAACAGAAACCGTTTTGTCGCAGTTGGGCACATCTATTTTCGGCCGTAATCTCCTTTATTATTTTCTACAAGGGACGACGGCGTTGATTTTGGTGCTGGCGGCTAATACCGGATTTTCTGCCTTTCCGTTGTTGGCGTACAGCTTGGCTAAAGACAAATATATGCCGCGGGCGTTTATGGTGCGGGGAGACCGACTGGGCTACTCCAATGGGATCATTACCTTGGGGTTGGCTTCGATCCTCCTGATCATCGTGTTTAACGGGCATACGGAAAGCCTGATCCCCCTTTATGCGGTCGGGGTGTTCATCCCATTTTCCTTGTCCCAAACCGGGATGATCGTCAAATGGGTGCGGGAAAAGCCACCGGGATGGATCGGCAAGCTGTTGGTGAATTTGTCGGGTGCGCTGATTTGTTATCTGATCTTAGCCATATTCTATATCACCAAGTTCGGCCAAGTGTGGATGACGCTGGTCTTTATTCCGGCCTGTGTGTATGTCTTCCACAAAATCTATCAGCACTATCAAGCGGTGGGAGAACAGCTACGGGTAAATCTGGCGCAAAAAATCACAGATCTGGATAACATGGACAACATGGTGATTGTGCCTGTCGCTGGTGTCACCACTGTGGTCAAACAAACACTCCATTATGCCAAATCCTTGTCCGACAATGTGGTGGCCGTGTATGTGGGGTCCAGTCCGGAAGCTATCGACCGCATGGAAAAGGAATGGAACGAATGGCAGACGGGAGTGAGGCTGGTGACCTTGCATTCTCTCTACCGTAGTGTATTGGGGCCGCTGAGTGAATTCATCGACTTAATGAAAAAGAAGGCCGCGCAAACGAACACCAGAGTGACCGTGGTCATGCCGCAATTTATCACTAGAAAATGGTGGCACAGCTTTCTCCACAACCAGTCCGGTTTTCTCATTTTAGCCTATCTCCTCAAAATGAAAAGCGTCATTGTCACTATTGTTCCTTATCAACTGAAGCAATAAAAAAACCCGCTCCCAGCTTTTTAGTTCTGGGAGCGGGTTTTTTACCGCGCTTAAAACCCTTTGTATTGGGGTTCTTCGTTTTCCAATTGTTGTACGCGAGGTGTGATTTGATCGATGATTTGTTGGGTCTGTTGCGCGGCTTGCGTGTAAAGCTGTTTGGCTTGTTTGTTTTCGGTGCTAAGTGCGAATTGCTCTAAGCTGGCTTGGGCGCTTTTAAGCGAGGCGACACAGGTTTTGACATCGGATGCAATCGTCATAGGAAAACCTCCTTTTCATTATTGTCATAGGCTTAATCTGCGCAATTTAACATCTGATTATGATGCCAAAAAAATGCATATCCGTCTGGAAAGAGATCATACTAAGCAATAATGATTTCACCAATCAAGGGGAGGCGGGCTTCATGCCGGATTGGATTGCAGTGGCGCTAAGGACGTTGGTGGCGATCATCATTCTTTTCGTGCTAACCAAGTTGCTAGGAAAAAGGCAAGTGAACCAACTGTCACTCTTTGAATACATAACCGGCATCACCATTGGCAGCTTGGCGGCCTATATTCCTCTGGAAATGGGCGAAAAATGGCACTTGGGTATTGTTTCATTAGCCATTTGGGCAACGGTAGCGTTCGGAATTGAACTCCTTCAATTGAAAAGCAAAAAAGCGAGGGAATGGCTTGATGGCAAAGCCACCATCTTAATCAAAAACGGAAAAGTGCTGGAAGATAACCTGAAAAAAGAACGGATCACTATTGAAGAGATGATGGCACAATTGCGGAACAAAAACATTTTCAATGTGAGTGATGTTGAATTTGCCGTGATGGAAGCCAATGGAAATATCAACGTATTGCCGTATAAGGACAGGCGGCCAGTCACGGCCAAGATGTTGGGGCTTCAGGTCGGTCATGAGGACGAACCCCATGTGGTAATCGAGGACGGCGCGATCTTGGATGAAGAATTGGCCACCCGGGGTTTAAATCGCGGATGGTTGCAAACGGAGCTGGAGAAGCAAGGGGTGGCATTGGAAAATGTGTTCATCGGCCAAGTCGACTCAGACGGCCAGCTGTACACCGATCTGTATGATGATCAAATCCAGATCCAGCCGCCGCAAGAAAAAGCGAAGTTGCTGGCCACACTGAAAAAATGTGAGGCCGACCTGGAGATGTTTAGCCTGTCGACGGACGATGAGCAAGCCAAAAAGCTGTATGAGCAAAGCTCGCATCAATTGCAAAAAGTGATCAAGGAAATCAAACCACAGTTAATCAGTTAGGGAGAGAAACAATGGCAAACGATCAAAAAAAGAAACTGACACCTGTGCAACAAGAATATCAAAAGCTGGCTAAAAAACATGAACCCCCGCGCCCTGTCGGCAAAAATTGCCTGCGTGCCTTTATCGCCGGGGGAGGTGTGTGCATCGTAGGGCAATTGTTGCAAGATATGTACATGAAATGGGTTGGCCTTCCCGAAGACCAAGCGTCCACCGCGACGGTGGCGTCGCTGATCTTGTTGTCCGTGATTTTCACCAGCTTGGGAGTATATGATAAATTCGGCCAATGGGCTGGAGCGGGCTCAGCGGTACCCGTGACGGGCTTTGCCAATTCCATGGCTTCGGCTGCGATTGAACATCGCAGTGAAGGGATGGTTTTGGGGGTTGGAGGAAAAATGTTCAAATTGGCGGGATCAGTCATCGTGTTTGGAACGGTTGCCGCCGTGATTATTGCGTTGTTGCATTTGTTATTCAATCCCAATATTGCAGGTGGGGGTTCATAACATGCGAAAAGGTCATCAGAGTTGGGTGTTTGAAAGAAAGCCGGTCATCCAGTCGACGGCCACAGTTGTTGGCCCCTTTGAAGGGAGGGGGCCATTGGGCGAAGATTTTGACGTGATCCATGGTGAGTCCACGCTAAACCAAGACAGTTGGGAAAAAGCGGAGAAAATGCTGATTGAGGAAGCGGCACAACTGGCTATTGACAAATCAGGGCTCACAAAAGAGCAGATTCAGTTTTTCATCGCCGGAGATTTGATGAACCAGATTGTCAGCACCAGCTTTGCGGCGAGAACTTTGGGGATGCCTTACTTGGGGGTTTTTGGGGCATGTTCTACCTCGATGGAGAGCTTGGCACTGGGTTCGCTACTGGTGAATGCGGGGGCGGCCACCGACGTGCTGGTAGGGACATGTAGCCACAACTCGGCAGTGGAAAAGCAATTCCGTTACCCCACAGAATATGGTTCTCAAAAGCCGCCGACCGCCCAATACACAGTGACGGGCGCGGGGGCGGCAGTCATCTCCGAGCAGGGGGAAGGCCCGATCGTCACCTCGGCCACGATTGGCCGCGTGGTTGATATGGGGGTGACCGATCCGTTCAATATGGGTGCGGCCATGGCGCCGGCAGCCGTCGATACCATCCAAGCGCATTTTCGCGATTTGCAGATTACGCCAGACCATTATGACTTGATTGTGACCGGCGACTTATCAAAGGTGGGGCATGGCATTGTCTGCGATTTGCTTGAGAAACACCGGATTCCAGTCGATCTGGCGAAATACTGGGATTGTGGCATGATGATATACGACTATGACAAGCAAATGGTGCAAGCGGGAGGGAGCGGGTGCGCTTGTTGCGCGGTGGTCACATACGGCCATTTGCTGAACCGCATGAAAAAGGGAGAATTTAACCGCATCTTGGTTGTGGCGACTGGGGCACTGCTGTCTCCGCTGTCTTATCAGCAAGGGGAGACCATTCCCTGCATTGCGCATGCTGTTTCAATAGAAAGGGGGAACATAAGCGGATGATGCAATATCTGTGGGCTTTTCTAGTTGGTGGAGCCATCTGTGTAGTGGGGCAGCTTTTGTTTGACGTGGCTAAGTTGACGCCAGCCCATACCATGGCGACATTGGTGGTTGCGGGCGCGATTGTCGACGGTCTCGGCTTGTATGAACCGTTGATCAAATTTGCTGGTGCAGGGGCAACCGTGCCGATCACCAGTTTTGGCAATTCATTGGTGCACGGGGCCATTCAGCAGATGAAGTTGGATGGATGGACAGGCGCAATCACTGGTATTTTCAAGATCACCAGCGCGGGGATCACGGCGGCGATTTTTTTTGCATTTTTTGCCGCGTTGTTTGTGAAACCAAAAGGGTAAAGGCTTCGTTATCAAGAGTAAAGGGACGGCCCGCTCCGGCACTCCGGCGCGGGCCGTCCCTTTGGGATGGTTGCGCTTAACTCTACAGACGGAAACGCATCGACGCAAAAAAAGTCTTGCAAAGATACATTCATAAAGGTATGATTTGCGTTAAATATATATGTCGCTATTTGCTAAATCTTCCCCCGTCGCGAGCAGAGGTGGACAGCTTGCGCCTAGGCTGTCTGGGAAGTATGTGCGAGCAACCCATCCCACCAGCTTGGCAGAAGAAGGGACGGGAGAGCGACAAAAGCCCGCAGACCATGATCCTGCGGTTTTTTCATATTCAAAAGAGAACGCCTTTTTACACTATCTCGCAAAAGGGGTTACCGATATGTTTGCCAAAAACGCTTACCTATTTTCACAAGGAATTGAATCGTTGATCATTCCCAAAGAATGTGTGACCACCGTTCATCCTGAGTTGTCACTGGATCAAGCGCTGCGGGTGTTGACAAAGGAAAAGCTGAGCTCCGTTCCGGTCATCAATGATGCGGGCGAGGTGGAGGGAGTCATCAGCAAAACCAACATCTTGGATTTTGTCCAACAATTAAACCAGCGCGAAGGCGATTTCTCCGGATTAAAAGAACATGCGGTGAAAGAAGCGATGAACAAAACTTGTCTGGGGATCTTGGCCAACTCCATCTTCTCGTTTGCGTTTGAAGTGTTGCTCAATCATTCTTACACGCCCATCATCGATGTCAAAGGGCGTTTCTTGGGCATTTTGACCCGGAAAGTGATGATGGAGCAAGTGATTGAGTTCTTTGGGGCCGAACCGTTGCCAGGCGACGGCCTGTCGGTGAACAAAGCGAATGAGAAAAGGAAATGGAAAGTCAAACATAAGAAGTTCTTTTCTTGAACCATTACCCCATGCATGTGAGAGAGGATTTGCAGGGAGTTGTTGTTGCTAAGGAACCCGGAGTGTGCATGGGGCTTAAACTTCGGGTTACCGTTGCAAGGAGACAGTCCCTTTTTTATTTAAGATCACAATCATTTAAGGAGGATGTCATAGCTCCTACCTTAAATGATTGTGATTTTTTTTACCCACCATGTACGCGATGGCCACCTTGTTCGGATCGAGAGATTGCGGGGCTTGGTACTCATCTAGCCGCTCGCTGAGGGATGTCGGCTTGTTGCTCAGCAAACCGAAGTGCGTCATCCAATTGGCTGAAAAAGTGCTCCGAACCGATTTTGCGCATCCAACCGGCGCGTTGTAGCACTTGTCGGGGTTGGTCATTGAGGCCGCTGATAAGCAGTGTGTTGCCTTGCTTATGGCATTTCTCGACTAGTTTGGCGAATATCGCTTCTCCAGTCGCGTCCAGATAGGGAACATGGTTCATGCACAAGACCAATGTTTGACGGTCGGGGAGGTCTTGGATGGATGACATGAACCGTTTTGCCGAGCCGAAGAAAAGAGGTCCTTCGACATGTACCACACGCACGTGCGAGTGAGGGGACGATTTCACTTTCAACGTTGCGGTATCGGAGGCGACCTGCGGTTGGATGATTAAGGCTTTGCTCATTTTGATGACAAACAGGATGACGGACAAGCCGATGCCGCCTAACACACCGAGGGTCAAATCCGTCAACACGGTTAGCGTGAAGGTGAGCAGAAGAACGGCGGCATCCCCAGATTTGCTTTTAAGGATATGGACGAATTCGTTTCGTTCGGACATATTCCAAGCGACGAACATCAAGACAGGTGCCATGCTGGACAGTGGGATTTGAGAGGCGAGCGGCGCGAACGCAAGCAAGACGAGCAAGACAAACAGGCTATGTACGATGCCTGAGACGGGGGATTGGGCGCCATTTTTAATGTTAGTTGCGGTGCGCGCGATGGCTCCGGTGGCTGGAATGCCCCCGAACAAAGGAGTGACCATGTTGGCGATCCCCTGACCGATCAATTCCCGATTGCTGTGGTGCTTGGTGTTTCCCATGTTGTCGGCGACCAGCGCGGACAGCAATGATTCAATTCCACCTAACATCGCGATGGCCACCGCCGGAATGAAGAGTTCAATCCCTTTTTCCAAAGTGAATGCGGGAAAGGAGAAAGTAGGCCACTCATTGGGAATGCCGCCATACACGGTGCCAATGGTGGCCACTTTTCCCGGGAAAAACAGGGTGGCAACCAAGGTGGATAGGATTAACCCTACTAACGCACCGGGTAGCTTGGGAAACCACTTGGTGGTGATCAGTATCGTGATCAAACAGATGATGGCGGTGATGATGCTGTATGGGTTGACATGGATGAGGTTATTGATGAGCTCTTTCATTTGCAACAGAAAGGTTGATTCCTTTTTCAATTGATGCAGGCCTAAGAATGCGGCGATCTGCCCGGAAAAGATGATGACGGCAATGCCCGTGGTGAAGCCGATGGTTACTGGGCGGGGCATGTAATGGATGAGATTGCCCAGTTTGAAAATCCCCATGCATGTGAGTATCACCCCAGCCATAAATCCGGCGATCAACAGGCTCTCGTATCCATGCGTGACCACGATGCCCAACAGTAGTGGCACAAACGCGCCGGTCGGTCCTCCGATTTGATATTTGGAACCGCCTAACAGCGAAATGATGAAACCGGCGATGATGGTAGTGTACAAGCCGTATTCGGGACGGACGCCCGAGGCGATGGCAAATGCCAATGCCAATGGGAGTGCGACAACGCCGACAACAATGCCGGCCATGACATCTTTGTGAAAAGATTGGATCGTGTAAGCATGAAATCTTCCATCTTTGAACATTGTTATTCCTCCTTCATGAAATAATCATTCGGTGCACAGTAGTATTTTATAGTGCAAACATAGTGATTGGTGGGATTGTCGCTGTTTCGACAAAAAAAGAGGTCTGTGATACCATCACATCAAACCATTTTGATTATTCGGTCGATTATCGTGGCGATTTGCGGGCTTACAGGCGAAAGGGCTTTGGCTTTTCGCTCCCGTCATTAACATAGGGTAATGGAAAATCTTGAAGAAACGATGAAGGAGTTGAGTGGAATTGGTAGATAGTCCGTCAAGTGGTTGGGTGGGTGTGGTGAATGAAAGCGTCTGTGCTGATTGTTGATGATGAGACGCGCATGCTGGAATTGCTGTCCATGATTTTGAAGCCGGAATTCAGCGTGACCGTGACCAGTTGCGGCCGGGAGGCTTTGCGCTTGTCTCGGAGTAACTCCTTTGACTTGTGCCTGCTGGATATCATGATGCCGGGCATGGAGGGAAGAGAGTTGTTGCGCCAATTGCGGAAAGAGCAAACGGATTTGCCCGTCATCTTTCTTTCCGCCCGTTCCGATTTGGAGGACCGGGTGGAGGGATTGGAGTTGGGGGCGGATGATTATATCACGAAGCCCTTTGAACCCATGGAGTTGGTGGCCCGCATCCACACGGTGTTGAGGCGGACGCGAAAGCGCAGCCAGAAACAAGAAGGGCTGGCAAAGGGATTGCAGATCGACTGGGCGAGAAGGGAAGTTTGGTATGACGGGGAAGAGATCAAATTGACCCCGATCGAGTTTCATTTGTTGCGCACACTGGCTCAGCATCCCAAACAGGCCTTTTCCCGGGAGCAATTGTTGGAGAAAGTGTGGGGGTTCGACTATTACGGCGACGCCCGCACAGTAGACACCCATATCAAGAACTTGCGCACCAAATTGCGCCAAGCGGGGCTCCAGGAGGAAGTGATACAGACAGTCTGGGGATTTGGTTATAAGTGGGGTGCGATGTGAAGATGAAGCATGTCACGACCAAATGGATGGCGATGATTCTGGTCATTATGATCACTGGCCTCGGGTTGTTGGGGTTTTTGTGTTTTTTGATCATCAAGGAAGAGTACAAGTTATACATGAAATCTTTTTTGCGGGATCGTTCCCGCTCTTATGCCGTTTTTCTGGCACATGACTTTAGCCGAGACGCGCTCTGGCATGTGCTGGGGATGGAAAATGGCCCGACCACCGGCCTGTGTGTCTTAACCACTGACGGGAGAAGTTGGGTCAGCGCCCCCGTTGCGATGCGGGAGCGGTTGCTCGCCTTCGCGAAGGCCGAGCGAAAAAGAGCGCGTTCGGAAGAACGATCGCTCGTTCGTTTGTTGGAGGTGGACGGGCGGGTGTACATGATGGCATCAAGCCCCATCATCAAGGGTCAAACCCTGTCGGGGATGGTGGCCATGGGCGCTGAGTTGACCTTGCTGGAGAGCACGCTTCACTCTTTCAAATTCATGATTGTGCTGGCTGTCGCTGGCGTCTTGGTCATCGTCATGGGAGTGGGCATGGTCCTGTCGTGGCGGATCAGCCGTCCGATCATCGAGATGGGTAGAATCGCGGAGCAATTAGCTAAAGGCAATTACCACGTGCGCGTCCCGATCAAAGGGCAGGATGAAGTGGCCGCATTGGGCAGACAAATGAATTTGCTGGCGGAGAGTTTGTTGTATTACCAGTCCTCCCGCAAGGAATTTTTGACCCATGTTGCCCATGAGTTGCGCACGCCGCTCACTTATGTCAAAGGGTATGCCGCTCTGTTGCGGCGCGCGGACCTTCCCGCGGAGGATGCCCGCCGTTTGATGGGGATTATCTATGACCAATCGGATTGGTTGGAATGTCTTGTTGAGGATTTGATCGTATTGAGCCGATTGGATGAAGGAAAGTTCGCGCTAAGCAAGCAAAGGGTTGACATTGCGCCGGTGATCCATAAAACGCTGGAGGAGATGGAGCCCTTCACCGCTGAGTGGGGAATTCGCTTGGAACGAAACCTTGTGCCATCCGTCCGCATTCAGGCTGATGTGAACCGCTTTCGGCAAATCATCATGAATTTGGTGGACAATGCGCTACGTTACTCCAAGCCACAAGGCAAGGTGTTGGTCGAACTGTTCAGACAGAGGGGGGAAGCGGTGATTAAAGTGATTGATGAAGGTATCGGTATTTCCGAAGTGGAAGTGAACCGGATCTGGGAACGGTTTTACCGTGTAGAAAAGTCACGTTCGCGCAAGCATGGTGGTACGGGCTTGGGATTGCCGATAGTCAAACACCTGGTGGAGTTGCACGGGGGATCGATTGAGGTGGAGAGCCAGTTGGGGCGGGGAACCACGTTTGTCATGCGATTTCCGTTGGCCGATGCGGAAGAGGAATGCGCTTCGTGACCCCCGGCTGTTTGGCAGTAGGAAGGGAAGCGGGATGTGTTACTCTTAGAAAGGGGTTGCCGGTTCTTGGTACACACGAGACCCTTATCACAAACACAAAAGACAGGAGGCAATCGATGTCGGCAAAAAGTATCCTGATCGTGGATGATGACCAGGGCATTGTTCAACTATTGACCGAAGCCCTCACCTATGAACAATTCCTCGTGTTCGCTGCCAGTAACGGCAGACAGGCGCTGGAATTGGTAGAACAGCAACCCATCGACTTGATCGTGATGGACATCATGATGCCGGAGATGGATGGCTTAGAAGCGATCCGCCAGTTGCGACGGAAATATCACATGCCGATCATTCTGTTGAGCGCGCGCGATCGGGAGATCGACAAAGTGATCGGTCTGGAGATCGGTGCCGATGACTATGTCGCCAAACCGTTTGGGGTGCAGGAGTTGGTGGCACGGATCAAAGCCCACTTCCGCCGCTCGGAGCGGCTTAGCCAACTTCAAGGCGATGTGAGTGCCACGAAGGTGCCGTCTCTAAGCGGACTATCCATGAATGAAAACACCTATGAGGCATACTTGGATGGGCAGAAATTGGATTTGTCTACCAAGGAGTTTCAGATTCTCTATTTTCTTTTTCAGCATCAAAATCAGGTTTTGTCGCGCGAACAAATCTACCAGCGCGTCTGGGGAGACGACGAGGGTGACATGAATACGGTCACAGTGCACATCAAAAACATCCGCAAGAAGTTGGGCGCAGGCAATGCGATAATCAAAACCATCTGGGGCGTGGGCTACAAGCTGCTGTTGCATGGTGAGGACAAATGAAACTGAAGTATAAGATTCCTTGTCTCTTTTTGGTGTTGGCCGTGGTGGTTTTTTTATGGGTACTGGGCTTTTTAGTTTTTTATGTGCATCATGTGTTTATCCAACAAGTGGCTGACCGGACGGAAGAGGATGTTCAGGAAAATATCGCAATGGTGAGGCAAGTGGAAGAGCTTCACCGCCAACCGGAGGCTTTGAAGCAAGCGTTGCGGCAGATGGCCGCCGAGGAGGGCATACGGTTGGAATACCGTGGCGAAGTGGGTCGTTTCGCAGAAGGAACCCTTGCGCCCAACCGGTTTACCGTGGCTTTATCATTGCCCGTGAATGACGGCCAGCGAAAAGTGGGGGAGTTGAAGATCATCCGCCAACCGCGATTGGTTGAGTTTGGGGTGGGGCGGTTAATCAATTGGACGGTGTTTGCGTTTGTTTTCATATTGGTCATTTTTCTCATCGGTATGACTATCCATTTCCATCATTTTATCACCAAACCGATTCAGAATCTGAACAAGCGCCTGTCCCAAATCCGGTTGCGGCGGCGCCCCCAACCTATCCATTATCGGCAAAACAATGAAATCGGTGACTTGTACCGCCATGTCTACGCCATGGAACAACGGTTGGATCGCGCTTATGGAGAACAGTTGCACATGATCACCTCTATTGCGCATGATTTGAAAACACCCCTGACCACCATTCAGGGGTTTTTGGAATTGTTGGCGTCGGGGGTGATCAAAGATCCGAATAAACAGGAGGAGACCATCCGGCTGTTGCAGACCAAAGCCGCCAGCATGCAAAACTTGGTGGCAGAGTTTTCAGCCTATGGCAAACATGAAGTAGACCTGATCGAGATGCAGACTTCGTTGATCCGTGCCGATGCTTTTTTTAACTCGATCGCTACTGAATATGAAGCCGAGTGCGCCGGGTTGGGTATCGGATTTCGCGCTCATCACTTGTTTACGGAGGAAACGCGCCTCGACGCCAACCCAGAATGGCTACGCCGGGTGGTGGCCAATTTGATCAGCAATGCTGTCCGTTATGCGCAAACGGAAGATTTGATGATCCATTTTACGGGCTATATTGATGCGGAGATGGCCCAGTTTCTGATCGAAGACAACGGCGTGGGTGTGCCGCAAGCGGAGTTGCCGCATCTGTTCAACAAATTTCACACCGTCGATCGGGCAAGGCAGGCCGAAAACGGCGGCACCGGTTTGGGGTTGGCGATTTGCCGCACGATCGTGGAGCGGCATGGCGGAGAGATGGAGGCTTTTCCTGCCCGTTTGGGTGGGTTGGCGGTCAGATTTGCTATCCCGATCGCCCAGTCATCGGATTGACCTACTTTTTTTATCTTTTTTCATATTTGATTTAGATTTGATTTATTTTTCCTTGCTAAAGTGTGACCAGTGAGTCAATTCAGGAAGGAGAGAGGAAAGGATTGAAGTGGGTTCTCAAACGCAAGTGGCTGTTCTTTGCGTTATGGGTGGTGGCCGCCGCCGTTCTGTTTGTGACGATGCCCTCCACTGAAAAATTGGTTCGCGAAAAAGGGCAACCGCAAATTGCGGATGAATTCATGTCAAGCAAGGCCGCCAAATTGCTCGCAGAGATGGATGGCGAGGACAATGACGCTCAAAACGTGCAAGCGTTGATTGTATTCCATGCGGACAAAAAACTGGCTTCGCCGCAAATGAAGGAGATTGAGCGGAAGCTCGTTGCGCTGGAAAAGAGCAAACAACTGCGGGTCACTTCCATGTTGCAGCCCTTTGGTAACAAAGAGTCGGAGGAGCAGTTGATTTCCAAAGACAAGACGACGGTAATGGCCATCGCGGAGATTGAACAGGGCGGGCGCACAGTGGCCGAATTGCGGGAGCAACTCGCCAAGGCGGTGCAAGTCGAAGGCGTTCGCACCTATTTGACGGGCAATGAGTTTATTAACGAGGATTTTGCCCAAACGTCTTTGGACGGAGTGAAGAAAACGGAATTGTTGACCGTGCTGTTCATCATCACAGTATTGGTCATCATTTTCCGCTCTCCGGTGACGCCCCTCATTTCACTGCTTACCGTGGGGTTGACGTACCTCGTGTCGATGGCAACGGTTTCCCACTTGGTGGAGGCAGTCGACTTCCCGTTTGCCAATACGACGCAAACCTTTTTGATCTTGGTGCTGTTCGGCATCGGCACGGATTATAACATTTTGTTGTTTATGCGGTTCAAGGAAGAACTAGCCAAGCGGAACGATGTGGCGGAAGCGATCATCGCCACTTATCAAACCGCGGGCAAAACGGTGTTTTTCAGCGGGCTGGCTGTGCTGATCGGGTTTAGCATGCTCGGTTTTTCCCAGTTTAGCGTTTACCAGTCAGGGGTGGCGGTGGCCATCGGAATCGCCTTCCTGTTGCTGGCTCTATACACGGTGGTTCCTTTCTTCATGGCTGTCATGGGCCGCGCCATTTTTTGGCCCTCACGGAAGCTGGACAGTCACGGGGAGAATGGGCTGTGGCGCAAGCTGGGCCATTTCTCTGTCAAACGCCCCGTCATTTCCATTGTGTTGGTCGGGATCTTGGCCGGCTCATGGTTTTTCCATGAAGGGCGCCTGTCATTTGACAGCCTGCAGGAAGTAAACCCGAATTATGATTCGGTGCGCGGCTTCCGCATCGTGGCCGATCAGTTTGGCCCGGGTCAGACCTTGCCGACAACGGTGGTTATAAAGAACGATGAACGGCTGGACTCGCCGGAAGCACTCGCTTTTCTTGACCAGCTCCATCAGAAGCTGAGCCGCCTGCCCGGAGTGAAGACGGTGTATGGCCCGACGCAGCCTGGTGGGGAGCCGATCGACCAGTTCTACCTCAACGATCAAGCCAAAGGGGTGGAAAACGGGATTGGCAAATCGACCGATGGGCTGGATGCCATTTCGGCCGGTCTGTCCCAAGCTTCAGAAAAAATGGGTGCTGCCACCACAGGTGACTTGAATCAAGTTGGCAAATTGGTGGACGGCACAAAAGCGGCGCGGGATGGGCTTAATCAAGTGCAACAAGCGATGAAGCAGATTCAATCCGGATTGGGCCAAGGGAGCGCTAAGCAACCAGGATTGGCTAAAGGATTGGCGCAACTGGAGAGTGGACTGAAGCAAATCTCATCCAGCAATGAAAAGTTGGTGGGTGAATACATGAAAATCTCCGGCGGGTTGGATCAGTTGGCCGCTGGGGCGGACGGGTTGCGGCAGCAGGTGGCCGGGATCAAAGCATTGGCCGCCCAGATCAACCAAGCCGCGGATAAATTGGATTCCAATGATCCCAATGTGCAAGAGATCAAAGAGAAAGCCAATCTCTTGTTAGCGCAGGCGGGCGGCGTAGAAGCCGGTATGAACCAATTGCAAGGTTCCCTGTCCCGCGCAGCGCAAGGCTTGAAAGCGGCCAATGGCGGTTTGGCAGAGATTGCCGTCGCCCAAAAACAGATGAGTTATGCGGCAAACCAAATGACGCAAGGGGCGAAACGATTGGCCAGCGGGCAGGCTCAAGCCGTTGACGCAGTGGATCAAATCGAAGATGGCCTCAACGCAATCAATCAAGGCCAGAAACGCTTGGATCAAGGGTTGGGGCAATTTGCCGCCAGCATCAAGCAATTGCAGTCGGGCTTGTCTTCCAGCGCCAAAGGGGTAGAAAAAATCTCTGCTGGGCTGTCTGAAGCAAACAAATATCTGGGCCAAGTGACCGGTTCCGGCGCGACGCGTACCTTCTTTGTGCCAGAAGAGGCCCGCAAAAACAAAGACTTCCAGAAAGCGCTCGATATGTACATGTCCAAAGATCGCCAATCGGCCAAATGGACGGTGGCGCTGGCCGAGGACCCTTATGGCGAAGAGGCGATGCAAGTGGCGAAATCAATTGAAGAGACCGTACGCGCGACATTGAAACATTCGCCATATGAACAAGCGGAATTTGGTGTCGGCGGGGTTTCCTCCATCAACCGCGACTTGCAAGGGATGTCCGCCGAGGATTTCAGCCGCACCGTGATCTTGATGTTGGTCGGAATCGGCCTGATGCTGATCGTGCTGTTCCGCTCCTTCTGGTTGTCCCTTAGCGTGATCGCGGCCTTGGTCTTGGCTTACTTTAGTTCGCTGGCAGTGACCGAATTCGGGTTTAGTCACTTGTTCCAATACCCGGGCCTGTCGTGGACGGTGCCGTTTTTCTCTTTCATCATGATCATCGCTTTGGGTGTTGATTATAGCATCTTTGTATTGATGCGGTATAAGGAGTATGGGCTGCATCGACCCACTATCGCGATCAAGGAAGCGATGAAACACACCGGCAGTGTGGTCATCTCCGCCGCCGTTATCCTGTGTGGCACCTTTGCGGCCATGCTTCCGTCTGGGGTGGTCACTCTGTTGCAAATCGCTACCGTGGTCATCCTGGCGCTGATTTTGTTATCCGCATGGATTTTGCCACTCTTCATTCCGGCGGTTATTGCGCTCGCCGAGCGGCTGGCTCAGCCCAAGGTGAAAAAGAGCACCGTTTCGGAACCTGCCGGAATCGAACTGTAGATGTCGGAAGCGGGGTTACACCTTGATTTGATATGATGGTCGCCCCTGCACCTAGGCATTGCTCTCTCTATGCGTGAAAGGCCACCCCTACCAAAAGGCGGGGGTGGCCTTGTTTTTATTGCAGATGCTCCGCATAGAGTCGGTTGAGTGTCTGGCTGACGCGTTCTTCATCCAATGTTAGCAATTGCTTGTCTTTCATGAGAAACTGCCCATTTACCACATTGTCTTCCACATCTCTGCCGTTGGTGGCGTATACCAGATGCGACAACGCGTGGTTGGAGGGGGTGAGGTGGATTTTGCCGGCGGGATGGATGGTGATGAAATCGGCAGCAAATCCTGGTTTGAGCATGCCTGTTTTCGCTAGGCCCAACCCTTTGGCCCCCTGGTGCGTAGCCATACGCAAAATGGTGTCAACTGGGATCAATTCTGGATTGCGATGCGTTCCTTTCTGTAATAAGGCCGCAATCCGTAGCTCTTCAAACATGTCCAGATTGTTGTTGGATGCGACGCTATCCGTGGCGATGCCAACATGGATTCCCTCCTCGAGCAATGCGGCAACATCGGCGATTCCTGATCCCAACTTCAAGTTGGAGACGGGATTGTGGGCGATGGTGGTGTTTGTCTCGCGCAGGATTTCTTTATCCTGCTCATCTAGCACCACACCGTGCGCGAAGACGGCCGGGGCTTGGAAGAAACCGATTTCCCGCAGATATTGCACCGGGGTTAGTCCATGTTGTGAACGGATGAGATCCACTTCATGTTCCGTTTCCGATACGTGAATATGCAGGCGCAAACCCAACTCCGCCGCCAGCTCGGCCGATTTTTGTAAGAGCCCGGTCGAACAAGCGTAAGGACTATGTGGTGCGATCATTGTGGAGACCAGCGAGTTGTCCCGCCGAATGTAGTTGGCGACGTCTCTGGCTCTGGCCAAGGTGTCGGCTTCACTGCTCCCGTCGGGGGGCGTGAACAGTGTGTAAGAAAAATATCCTCGCAATCCCGCTTGTTTGACGGTTTCATACAGGCGCGTGCAATCCAGGCCGATCGGATTGTACATATCATTAAAGGTGGTGGTGCCGGACTTGATCATTTCAATCAGGGCCGCTTGGGCACTCACTTCAGCGATCTCGTCGGTGAATTTGGATTCCAGCGGCCAGATCTTTTCGTTGAGCCAACGATGCAAGCTCAAATCCTCCGCCGCGCCGCGGAGAACGTTCATGACGATGTGCACGTGGCTGTTCACCAAGCCGGGCATCACCCACTTGCCTGTCCAATCGATTTGTTCATCGCATGCTTGAACGAAGGCATCGTGGTATTCACCGACATATTCGATAGTGCCGTCGTTGACGATGATGCAGCCGTTTTCATATTGGGTGCCTTGTTCATCCAGTGTGAAGATATTGCAATGAGTAAATGCCTTCTTCATCATGCGTGCTCCTTTGTCTTAAAATGACTTGGTAACAATGGTATGGTTTTAATTTGATATAATATATTATTTTTCTTCTGAATGAAAGAGTAATGTTTGGAAGAAAGCTTCTCTACTTTTATTGAACAACTAACGGCTTTGTCGCAGGGGGACAACTCGGTGAGGGTAGAGGACTACCAGCTTAAGTACGACTGGCACAACAAGTTGGTGAGTGGAAGCGGCGGAAAAACCTTTTCCGATGAGCGCCTCGTCATGCGTTTCTTTTAACCTTTCGTTGATATGTTGATCAATTGCCAATAAGGGCCATCTCCTTCGCAAAAGCCGCTTCTTTCATGGACTCCTCCTGTAGACAGAGTGATTCGTATGCTTTGCATGCAAGATGACAGCGTTCGATTACTGTAATTAGTTGAGTCTCATTGATCACCTTATCAGCAAGCAATTGATCAACATACCAATTCATAAATTGCACAGGTGTATTGATTGAACCATATTCATCATGAAATTGCTGGTGACAACCGAAGCGACATAGCGTGATTCCATTGTCCTTGTGGTTCTTCAAAGCTGGATAAGCGCTTTTAGAAAACAAATGATGAGCGGACGGATGTTGTTTACTACCGCAAACGACGCATCGATAACCATCTCTTTTCTTTATTCTCTTAGACCATTTCGTGTTCATTATACTCACCTCCTTTTAACCCTTATCATCGACAGGTTATCGAATTGATATACTTGTCTGATAATATTTTGGTTATTGATTAGGTTGAAAGGTTTTGTAGGTTTAGTTGAGACCATAGTGTTATAGAAAACGGGTAAGAGGAGTCACAGAAAAAGAAAAGAGAGTGGAAGAAAATGTTTGTTTTATTCTGATAATGAAAGTAAACATGCGGCTGTTACAAATCGGCAGAGTTTCCAATTAACGAAGGATGGGATTACAGAAGCCGTGCGGCGGCGAATTCCAATTCGAGTTGGAATTATCAGTATGGTAGAGGATCAACGGGTTGAGCAAGCGAAACAGATGTTTATTGACTTGGATGTGAACGAAAATAAAATAGGATATGATAACCTACGGCAGGTTGGTAGAGGTGTCCGAGATGCTCAACCGGTTTGTGGGCGATGGGGGGTTGGCGGTGTCACCGTCAGGCGAAGTTTGGCCTTGTGTTTTTTCCAGATGGAAGCCGTTGGGTAATCTATTGGATCGATCGTTCCCCGAGTTGATAGAAATGCAAGTGCTTGCAAGTGCGCGCAAACAACTTAAAGAATATTTCATCAGTATGGGTTCTGATGAAGATGATAAAGATGATGATAAAGAGTCATGCGGTCCAACTTATGGGAGATGTGAGCCGCAGTGCCCACCGCGATGCTCACCTGCTTGTAATCCTTGCGCTCCGAGCAGACGTTGTTGGCCAAGCTATTAACACTTAAGAAACAGGTGAAGAAATTGATTATTGAAAGGGCTGTATGTCAAGTCGCTTCAACAAATCCAAACCAATGGCCGTTTAATGTACCAGCTGTTGCCCAATTATTAGAAGAGGGGCTTACGTTCACTGTACCAATTACTTTCCTAGTGGGTGAGAATGGATCAGGAAAGTCAACTGTTATTGAAGCGTTGGCTGAGGCATACGGATTAGATGCAAGAGGAGGTCGAGCGGGACGCAAATACGTGAATGATCGACCGAAAACGCCGCTTGGAGAAGTGATGCAGCTAGACTATACACCGAAGTGTTCTAAATATTCCGCCTCATTCCGGCGCAGAAAAGGGTATTTTTTGCGGGCTGAGACTGCTTTTGGGTTTATGTCGTTTGTCTCAGGGATGTATAGGTATTGGGAGGAAAACATAACGGAAATGAGTCATGGTGAGGGCTTCTTAACCGTCCTTAATACCATGTTTGATGATCCTGGTTTATATTTCATGGATGAACCTGAGGCACCCTTGTCCTTTTCATCATGCTTGCGTTTGGTAGCTCTCATGAATCGGATAGCTACCACAGGTGGCCAAGTGATTTGCGCCACACACTCTCCTTTGTTGACAGCACTTCCTGGTGCGGAGATCTTTGAATTTGGGTCTCATGGCATTCGCATGGTATCATGGAAGGAACTTGATTTAGTTGATCATTGGCGGCGTTATCTAAATGATCCATCCTTTTATTTGCGTCACATTTTGGAGGAGGACTAACTATGGATGAGTGGGAAGACCATCAAGCGTTCATGGTTAAATCATTAAGGAAAGCAGCTTCATATTTCCATGTTACCTTACAGGGAGATCCCGTGTTTGGCTGGCGTGACCGCTCCATTGGTTCCCTTGTCATTTCTGAACAAGGAAAAAACTGGCTTCGAGTTGTTTCAGAGATGAAACAATGGGTGCATGAAGACTGGTGGGAAGGCTATGTTGCCGCAGATGCGCTCAGGGGTATAGAGAAATTTCTTCAGCTTATCGCCATTTTAAAATTTCTTTACTTTTAATACGAGTTGTAATAATCTCTTAATTATGAAGCATCTGTATATTTTTTGGGTGTGCTTTATTGTTTTTATTCGTTGAATTTAAACATGTCAATTTATTTTGTGGGGTGCTTTCTTTAACAACATTTTAATAGTGAGGTAGGATATGTTGAAAAAAGCAAATTTATTGCGGTATTATTGGCGAAGTTTTCGTGATGAAAACTTACAGAGTTTTAAATTGGGTGAAGGTGTTGGTGTGGGATTTGAGGAGCTGAAAAAGGGTCAGCTTTCTATTAAAGCAATGGAAAAGGTAAATCAGCTAGCCCAATTATTAGAAGGTGAAAAGGAATATCATGTTTGCCCTATTGTGTTGCAACACGAACAAGATTCCTATAATCGTATACTTCCTCTGTTTATCCCCGCAAAAATAAACGATGGAAAATTAATGCCAATCCCACATCGCCCTCCATACATTGCACGTGATCATTTGGAGCCAAACTCAAAAAATAAACCAACTATCGGGACAGTGGATCAAGTCGATAAATATACGCAGATGCATCCATATTCTGGGGAGTGTGACTGGAATACAACTTGGAATTATGCAGAATCATTGTTTAAAGAGATAACAGGAAAAACAATAGGTACATTTCAAGAGAAGCATTACAAGCGTAATGAGCGTTCTTGGATATTTCCGATTAAAGAAAAAAATATCAGTAAGTCTATGTTGGCTCTGTATCAAGATTTATTATCGAAAAAACGTTTTCCTCTTTTATTACAGAATTATTTATCTTTAGATGAACAAGTTAAAGTTCCACTATTGTCAAGAGCTATGTACATGGACAGGCACTTGGGACAAATGAATGGTAGTTTTCCTCTCTCGGAAGGACAACGAGAGTCGTTGCAACATTTACTATCCATTGAACATGGAGAGATACTTGCTGTAAATGGTCCGCCAGGAACTGGAAAGACAACATTGATACAAAACATCGTTGCTTCCTTGTGGGTGGAGGCTGCAGTCCAACAACAAGAACCTCCCATTATCGTTACGGCTTCAACTAATAACCAAGCTGTGAAAAATGTTCTGGATTCTTTTGAGAAGGAAGTTTGGGAAAATAAAACGAAGGAAACGAATTGGACAAAGAAGATTAAAAAGCTACAAGGAAGATGGATAGAAGGTCTAAAAAGTTATGGGCTATTTTTCCCTTCAAGTGAGGAAATGAATAAGTTATCGCAGAATGGTCATAACTACCAAGTCGTACGTTGGAATGCTGAGCATTTCATGGATGATCTTGAAAACATATGTCAATCAAATAAGTTCACTACTCTGAAAAAGAAGTTTGTAGAACATTATAATCGGTATGCGGGCGAGTCGGTCAATTCTGTTTGGGAAGTCAAGGAACGTATTTATGGGGAGCTATGTTCTACATATCAAGACATACTGGATGCATTATCCTTGGCGAAAAAGCTGGAGCGCTCTGCTGATTTGTTGAGAAAACGATTTGCCGGCTCCGATGAGGTGTTGAGTAGTAGTCGAAGAGAATGGGAAGAAGAGTTGGAAATTAGACGTGACTCAGTGGAAGAAGCGGAGAAATTGATGCAAATCTGTAAGAACCATAGGGTCAATGAACCACGGATTTGGAAGCTGTATGGCTTATTTTCAACGTCTTATGTAGAACGGAAAAGAGAAGAAAGGAATCAAACGTTTCTTCGAGTAATTAAAAAACAATTGCCATTTAGGATCACTTCTCTAAGTATGGCAGAGATCATGAATAAAATTGAATCTCACTATGGGCAATTGACAGATGAATATAAGCGCATCAATGATCAATTAGTTCAGGCAGAAGCTTTGATCCAAGATTTGTATGAGGGAAAGAAAGAATATAAAAGGTGGTGTGAGCGATTTGGAATCGAATACAATGATGATCAGCCGGATTTTCGTAGAGTACTTCAAGACTTAGATACCACTTTGCGTTATCAGGCGTTTCTATTGGCAACTCACTATTGGGAAGCTAAATGGCTAGAAGAAATGGAAGATAAAAGGAAATACAAAGTAAGAACGGAAAAGCCCTTATCTGCAGTGGAACAGAAAATGGTAAGCTATCGGCGTTATGCGAAACTAACTCCGTGCTTTGTGTTTACGTTGCATATGTTGCCCCAGATCTTGCAGGTAAATCAAGGGTATTTACAGTCAAATCAAAGAAAACAAGAAAATGAAACAGCTTGGTTATATGAATGTATTGACCTTTTGATTTTAGATGAAGCCGGACAGATTGCTCCCCACATAGCTGCCCCCGCATTTGCTTTTGCAAAAAAAGCTTTGGTGATTGGCGATACATTGCAATTAGAGCCCATCACGAATTTGACACCTTCGGTTGATTTGGGGAATCTTAAGGCATTCAAAGTAATCCAACGGTTTGATCAACAAAAGGATATAGAAGAAACAGGAGCGACAGTTGCAAAAGGAAATGTAATGAAAATTGCTCAAAGGAGATGCAAATATCAAAAAAATGAATTGGCGGGTGGTCTATTCCTAGCTGAGCATCGGCGATGTGTTGATGAGATTATTGAGTATTGCAATTTACTGGCGTATAACGGAAAACTTATTCCTTCACGACGTCCATATGAGAAGAATTATGAGATGTTGCCACATATGGGATATGCAAATATTGAAGGTGAATTAGAAAAAAAAGGGAAAAGTAAATTTAATGTCATTGAAGCAGAAGCCATAGTGGTCTGGTTAGATAAGAATAAGAAAATAATCTTGGACAGGGCAAATCGAGGAAAAAAACATAAGAGAGAACTTAAGGATGTCATAGGGATTGTGACTCCATTTAAATTTCAGGAGACACTGATTCGAGCGTATTTAAAAGAATTTGATATGGATGATATTACAGTGGGCACGCTTCATGCCTTGCAAGGAGCAGAACGTGATATTATTCTGTTTTCCGCCACCGATACTCCGACTAGAAGCGAAGCCTTCTATGACAAGGGTGTTAATATGCTGAATGTGGCGGTATCCAGAGCAAAAGATAGTTTTATTATCTTTGCGAATTGGAATCAGTTTGGAAAAGTAAAGGGAACGCCTTCTCACTTTTTGAGGAAGTATATTGAAGAAAGCAATGAAAATGATACGAAAGTGTGGGAACAGAAGAAGGAGGAATGGACAGGGGAGCTTTTTGGTAAGATGGCGATAAAGAGAACGATGAAGTCCGAAGATTGGGATAAAGGGGAGCATCAAATTATACAACAAATAGTTCATGTATACGAAAATAAAGGACAGATCATTTTGAACAGAGATTCAGGTAATCTAACAGTGACTCAAAATGTAACTAATATTAGTAGGGAGGGTTAGGAATGGCAAACGATGGGATTTACATTAACAACAACCCAGGTCAGGTAATTATGAACCAAGGTAGAAACAATTCCGTTGTGCAAAATGTTAATTACATCGGAAAGCATGATGAATATGGTGAATTGAAGCAAAAGTTGGCTGAGTTGATACAGGCTTTGGAGACAACAACTGAGATTGATCAAGATACAAAACAGGAGTTCTTGTCCATTTTATATGGGCCAAAGTCTTTAGTGGAAAAGGGTAATTGCACTCCTAGGGTGTTGAATCGGTTAAACAATACACTTGTTGAATTAGGTGGAATTGTCGCCGGAAGCGCTGCGTTAGGTCAGGTTGTAAGCGCAACGATGGACGTAGTTGGAGGTTTCCTTAAATAGATTGGACTATCTAATTTCTATAATAGTAAAAAAGTCTGTGACCCCTTCTGTATACTGGGCGCCACAGACTTTTTTTGAAACCAAACTGCAAACATCATTGTAAACAGATGGTGTTTATTTCTTGAAAGGGTTGCTTGGTGCAAAACTTTAGGCAGGTTAAAAAATGATTCGCTGTGTGTTGTTTTTAGTTGCTATTTACCTAAGTCTGTTACTAATTTGCAACAAAAGACCATTAACATTATTTTAAGGATGGTATAAAAAGTCAATGGAAAAAGTTTTACACAAGTGGAATAAGGTCATGACAGAATGTGGTTTTTCAGTTGGACCATCAGTTGAACATGTCATTAATGAGATTCAAATGTTATTGCATCCAGGTGATAAGCTGCTTAAGTGGTATAAAGATTATTTGCCTAGAATGGGTGAGTTGGGGAAATCCAATTCAATTGTATGAACCAGAAGAGTTTATTCATATTACTGATGATCAGAACGCATTCGAGAGGTTATTCTTGAGCTTCCTGTATAAACACAAAATGACTTGAGTTCCCATACGGTTCTCAAGTCATTTTTCTAATGCTAGGCCATGGCAGTAAAAGAGTCGTTGTTTCTTCCGCCCCTGTATTCGATGGTTCAGTTAATCCTTATGGTCGGTGAGGTGCGAGGAAGGGAGGGGTTGGCCGGGTTGCAATATTGGCACGTTGAGTTGGACGCTGTCTGGATATTTGATGCCAGCTCCTGTGTTGAGCACAACGACTGTCTCATCGACGCTAATCCATCCGCTGTCCCGCAATCGTCGCGCTGCCGCAAATGCGGCCGCTCCTTCAGGGCACACATAGGCACCTTCTAGTCGGGCTATCCGCTTTTGTTCTTGCAGGATGGTATCATCTTCCACAGCCAATGCGCATCCCGCTGTTTGGTGAATCGCTTCCAGCACCAAGAAATCGCCGAGCGCTTTGGGGACGTTGATCCCAAACGCGACAGTGGATGCACCGCTCCAAAAAGTGGAGGTCTGCTTCTGTTCAGACCATGCTTTGACAATGGGTGCACATCCTTCTGCTTGCACCGCGACCAAGCGCGGGAGCCGATCTCCTATCCATCCCAGTTCACGCAATTCCTGCAAGGCTTTGTAGATGCCGATCAATCCCACGCCGCCACCGGTCGGATACAAGATCACGTCCGGAAGTTGCCATTCCAGTTGTTCCACGATTTCGAAGCCCATCGTTTTTTTGCCTTCGATACGATAAGGTTCTTTGAGAGTGGACGCGTCATACCACCCATGTTCCTTAATGCTTTGGGCGATCGTGTTGCCCGCATCGCTGATGAGTCCGTTGACCAAGGCCAGATGGGCACCGGCGATCACACACTCGACCTTTGCCGTCAGGGGCGCGTCCAGCGGCATTACGATATGGCACTGAATGCCGGCTTTGGCCGCATAAAGTGCCCAAGCCGCTCCAGCATTGCCGTTTGTCGGCATGGACAGCTCTTTGACACCCAGTTCTTTGGCTCGGGACACGCCGACCGTTGCGCCCCGAACTTTAAAGGTGCCGCCAGGGCTTATGCCTTCATCTTTCATAAGCAAACGGAAGATGCCCATGTCATCGGCGAGTCGGGGCAAGGGGAGCAAAGGTGTCATCCCTTCGCCGGCCGAAACGATGTGCGCGTGATCCTGTACAGGCAACAATTCATGGTATCTCCACATACTGTTAACCCGATTGCGCAAGTCTTCCGGCTTCAATCTGTTGCGCAATTTCGCCAAATCATATTGGACGAGCAGCGGAGCTCCACAACTACATTGTTGCATGATCCGGTTAATTTCGCTTGTGCCTCCGCACTTGGAGCATGACAAGTGGGTGGCGTAACTGAACACTAGATCACCTCCGTTTTTGATGAGCAAACTGTCATTGCATGAGAATGTTGTTTACATTCACACTCTATGTCACAAGTTGGCAGAGGGATTCGTGCTTTGGGTGGTTTCTGGCGCAAGCAATAAAAAGCCAGTCTGAAGAGCCGAGCTTTTAATCTGTAAAGCGAGGTGTTTCTTGGTATCGATCTCATACCGATGGATTGGTCAGCCATCGATCATTTTCTACAAAAGGGAAGCGCCACTACCACAACACTTTTTCTAAATACTGGGCGATCCCGTCTTCTTCGTTACTCGATGTGACGGCGTAGGCCACTTCTTTCAAAGCGTCAATGGCATTTCCCATGGCGACGCCTTGGCCTGCATGCTGAATCATTTCCAGATCATTGTCCTCGTCGCCGAATGCAATGATGCGGTCGCGAGGAATGCCGTAATAGGCGGCGATCCGTTCCACGCCAACCCATTTGTTGACGCCGTGCCGGATGATTTCGATCATATGCCACGGCGCCCCCCAACTGCGCTGTTCAATCACTTCGGCGTGTGCGTTTTGCAATTGGCGGAACAAGTCGTTCATGTTGGATTCTTGCGGTTGAATTAGGATGGAAGTGCAATCTTCCGTCAACAATTGACTTAAATCGCCTTGATGGAAGGGACGATCCGCAATGAAAAACGAGTGGTCCATGATGATGTCTTTCTCGCGGATGTACACGTTGTCTAACAATTCAACCATGATATGGCGTACGTTGAAACGTTCACAGATGGCAATCACTTCTTTGACAGTGGTCAAAGGCAACGTTGTATGATAAGGGCCGAAGTTGGGATCGTGCGGATGGTGCACATATGCCCCGTTGAAATTGACCAAGGGAGTGTCGAGCTCCAACTCTTCATAATACGCTTTGCTAAGATGATGCGGCCGGCCGGTAGCGATGCAAACTTTGTGTCCCTCTTTGGCGGCGCGGCGCAGTGTTTGTTTCGTTCTGGCGGAAACGGTTTTGTCATTTTTCAATGTGGTTCCATCTAAGTCGATCGCAATTAAGTATGGTTGCTTCAATGGTTTTTCTCCCTCCTGCTATCGGCGGTAGATCTGCCTGCCTCTCTCTATCATCTCACGAAAGATGGCTGTGTTCCACACCTGATCAGGCTAAATGGGGACGATGAGATCGGGCTTTCACCGCCTATCTCGAAGGCCTTGCATATTTTGTTCGCTGGATCAAAAGCTAAGAATGGGTTTGAAAGCGATGGTCAACATCATTCCAGCGGAAAAGAGGGATTGGATGGATAAGGAAAAAGACTTGCAGGCTCAAGCGGAATGGACGGATGGGGAATTGGCCGATTATCCCGCCGATCATGATCCTGACACGCATATCACGGCCGGTATTCAGGAAGCGTACAATCTTCATCCCGTTGACGATGAGGAAAGCCAACCATGACTAAGGCATGTCTGATGAATAGGCCAGCGGCCCAAAACCATTTTCTCATTCGCTTTACTTGTGCATCGGCGCTCCTCGCGAAAAGGTTTTTCCGCCGCTTCTTCCCCACCAACTTGATTTGCCAGACACACCCTAGGAGACCAATGAGGGATAACGGTATGGAGTGCGGCCGTTTGGAAGTGGGCTTATCTCCCGACAACAATGGTTTTTCGGTCACTGGATCAACAAAGGGACCATCTCTCCGGAGATGGTTTTTCTTGTCACATTTTTATTTTGAAAAATATATTGACGATAAAAAAGAATGGGATTATAATTCGTATAACAAATTCCCGGATGATTCATCTAATGCTGGCGATGACAAGGAGAGTAGGCGATCAAGGGAGTCGACAGAGAGCTGCCCCAAGGCTGGAAGGGCGGTGATGACCGATCGTTGAAGATCACCTTGGAGCTTCACCCGTGAACAGGCTGATGTGCAGTAGCGGGTGACGGAGGGTCCCGTTATCAGACCGGAGTCCGACCATGGACTCACAAAGCCCGCTTTCCGTGAGGAAGACGGGGAAACTGGGTGGTACCGCGCGTTCTCACGCCCCAGCGATTGACAAGAGTTCGATCGTTGGGGCGTGAGAATTTTTTATGATGGTAAAAAGTTCATTTGATAGGTTAGCGATGACAAGGAGAGTAGGCGATCAAGGGAGTCGACAGAGAGCCGCCCCAAGGCTGGAAGGGCGGTGGCGACCGATCGTTGAAGATCACCTTGGAGCTTCACCCGCGAACAGGCTGAATATGCAGTAGCGGGTGACGGAGGGTCCCGTTATCAAACCGGAGTCCGACCATGGACTCACAGAGCCCGTTTCCCGTGAGGGGGATGGGAAAGCTGGGTGGTACCGCGATTCTCCCGCCCCAGCGATCGGCATGATCGATCGTTGGGGCGGGAGAATTTTTTATGGCCCGGTTGGTTTATGCGGTGAATGATAGCGTTGGGAGCTCTGTCTCAATGTTAAAACTGTGTAAACCAATGAGTTTAATAGGAAAAAGTACAAAATGGATTGGGGAGGTTACACGATGGAGCGATTGACGAAAAAAGAATGCTTATGGGTAAGCTTGATGGTTTTCTCTTTGTTTTTTGGAGCCGGCAATCTGATCTTTCCTCCGTTTCTGGGACAAACGGCGGGAACGCAATTATGGCCAGCTTTGGGGGGGTTCATTGTGTCGGCTGTGGGTTTGCCGATCTTGGGTGTCGTGGCAGTAGCCAAGTCGGGTGGATTGCAGTCCTTGGCCAAACGCGTTCATCCTGTCTTCGCTGTGGTCTTCACTTTGCTGGTCTATCTGTCGATCGGGCCGTTGTTGGGGATTCCGCGTAACGGAGGGTTAGCATTTGAAATGGGGATTTCTCCCTACCTGCCCTCGGCGTGGCTAGAAAGCGGGATGGCCTTGTTTATTTATTCATTGGTGTATTTTGCCGTTGCGTTTTGGCTGTGTTTATCCCCGGCCAAATTGAGCGACAGGCTTGGGAAGTTGCTCACTCCGCTCTTATTGTTGCTATTGGGTGTGATCTTCGCGTGCAGTCTGGTCAATCCACTGGGTTCGTTTGGCTCACCGGTAGGCGGATATGTAACGGGCCCGTTTTTCAAAGGGTTTTTAGAAGGGTATATGACGATGGATACGATTGCGGCCCTGAACTTTGGCATTGTCATCGTGATGGCTTTGAAGCAGAAGGGAGTTAAGGGTGAAAAAGCGCTGATCACCTATGCGATATATGCTGGAGTGTTTGCGGGAGTTTTGCTGGCGGGCATCTATGTGTTGTTGGGGTATTTGGGGGCCTCGGGTGCCAGCTTGGCAGCTGGAGCGTCCAATGGGGCTGATACGTTGACGCATGTGGTCTTGCATCTATTTGGCACTCCAGGGATTGTACTGTTGGGTCTCGTGTTTACGCTAGCTTGCTTGTCTACGTCAGTCGGCTTGATCACCTCTTGCAGTCAGTATTTTAGCTCGTTGACGCCCCACATCTCATACAAGGGATGGGTGGCGATTCTCTCCAGCGTCAGCATGCTGTTTGCCAACTTGGGCTTGGATGGGATTTTGGCGGTGTCTGTACCGATTCTGTCCGCTGTTTATCCGATGGCGATCACGCTCATCGCGCTGGCTTTAACCGACCGTTGGATTCATGGCCGGCGGATGGTGTACGTAGGAGCGATGGTATGTGCCGGAGTTGTCAGTGTTGTTGACGCTTGTGTGCAGGCGGATCTTTTCAACGGCCACCTGGTGGGATGGCTCAGCCTATTGCCTCTTTATGAGGAAGGATTGGGGTGGACAGTTCCGGCATTGGTTGGCGCCGCCATCGGGCTGGCCTTGGCAGTGATGGTGGAAAGCCGCGCAGTGAGACGAACACAAATCAACCAGCCATCTTAATATGAGGAGATAAAAAAACGGTCCTGTCTCTGTGGACAGGTGCCGTTTTTGCTTTGTGACGCACGAGAGGCCAAGCGACTCCTTACATGTCAATTGCTTTTTCTTTCACTTCGTCGGGCACTTGGATGGTTTGCGTAAACGGGCCGCTGTAGATGAACTCGTATTGGTCGTCGACCAGATGCTGATTTGTTTTGCCATTGGTGCTCAAGTCGGCGTCATATTTGATTTTCAGAGTGCTTTTGACATAATTGAAGCTTTTTTCGTCGATCCAGATTTTAAACTCAAACGATTTGGTTTTCACTTTGCTCATGTCGATGATGCCAGTGGTGGAGAAAACAGCCGCAGTGTAAAACTCTTTTTGGAACGGTTCGCCGGCTGACGATGTTTCGTCAAAACTTGTCAAAACCAGAGAAAGGAACCGACAAGCAAAAGAAAGAACTGGAACAAATGTAATAGATAGGGAGGAAAGAATATGAACGCGTTAGATTATAACCGGCGAACCACTTTTATGGATTCTTTGGTGAGAGAGATGGGTTTGCAGCAAATGTACGTGAACGAATACTTTCTCAAGCATGGGCTACAAGCGAATAAAATTTATTTTGATGAAGAGGCGATGCGTTTAGTCCATCAAGCCTTGCTGAATGAATTTTTGCGCACAAATAATACGCATTTTATCACCTTGGCTCAGTATTTAGAGCACAAAAGCAATACACGAAGCTATTTGGCGCAAATCAAACCGTGGAAACCGCACCGGGGAAACGAAGATAGCGATGTGGATCGGTATAAGGCATAGGGAAAGAACGTGAAAAAGCGGAAGTTGTCATGACCCTGACAGCTTCCCTTTTTCGTGTTCAGCTGCCAGCTTAATAGCGCTTCCAAGAGTCTGAACGACCGTAGTGCCCGCTCCGTTGGTAGCGATTATTCTGATGACTGTGATCAGCATCAGCTTGGGCTTAGATTTAAAAACGGTCGGAGATATGGGGGAGAGTAAGCGAGCGTTGCCGGAGTTCGCATGGCCGGACATTCCGTTCACTTTTGACACGTTCCGGATTATTTCCCAACCTCTTTCGCCTTGGCGTTGGTCGGCATTTTGGAATCCTTGCTCACCGCCAAATTGCTGGATGAGTTGACCGACACGGATAGTGATAAAAACAAGGAAATCCGGGGGCAGGGCCTGACCAATGTCGTCAGCGGATTCTTTGGGGGCATGGCCGGTTGCGCGATGATCGGACAATCGATGATCAATGTGAAGTCGGGCGCGGGTGAACCGCGTCGGGTTATCCGCGCCTACCGCCCATTGATGCCAGGATCACAGGCGAAGCTTAACACTGGACGGGGATCATCCCTTCTGTGCACGTAGCGCAGGGGATGATCCTTTTTTGATGGCGGGTGGATGGCGCAGGCACAATGAAACCCGCCACTGGGCATGCAGGTACCTGAGGCGGGTTGAGGCGTATCTGGCAAGTTGTCGATGGTTTTGGAGCTGTCTGCTAGTAAGCGATGCCTACTCGGGCTTGGACGTAGGTGAGATCGTTGATTTGACTATAGACGAAGGCGCCGGTGTCAGCAAAGGAAATCCAAGTGCCGTTTTCAGGCAAATAATCGCGTTGCGCCCGAACAGGTGCTGGCGAGGGCCCTTCTTTCAAAGCGGTTGGGCACACGATCGTCCATGACAACGCTGTTTGGCAAAGGAGTTGATAGGCGCGGTGATGTTCCTCGGCGGCGGTGGTGATGCGGCGCCTGGATTCGGATGATTGGTAACGCAACAGGGCGGGGGCGACTCGGCTTTGCAGAATGCCGGCCGTTCCCACTGTGATAATCCGTTTGATGCGTTCCTGTTCCATTGCCGGCACGAGCGCGCGTACACTATCGGTCAGGGTGGTTGTCCCGTCTGTGCCAAGGGCGCTGATGACCACCTCTACCCCAGTGACGGCTCGGCTGATGTCTTCCGGACGCCGTGCATCCCCATGCAGGAGGGTCAGGTTTGGGTGTGAGCAAGGGATGCGATCCGGATTGCGTACAAGTACGGTGACATGATGTCCGTCTTGCAAGGCGAGGCGGAGCACATGCCCACCTACCCGCCCGGTGGCGCCCAATAGTAACAAGTTCATGGCAGCAGTCCTCTCATTGGTTGATTGTCAAGGCGTTGGGTCAGTATCTGTTGCACCTTGTCCATCGGGTCTGTCAACGTTTGATGATTGTCTACGTAAACGGCCTGGTGGGTGCCTTGATACTGCCATTCCATAGTGGTCATGTACGACTGCGTCGAACGAATGAGTTCAATGTTCATGACCAGGTGTGTTTCATTCATATGAAAGTTCACCTTCAGCGCATCCAAATAACCATGGTATTTGCCGGTTGGTCGGAATTCGTATATTTGAGCGAAGGGTTGCGCTTTAAGGGTTGGGTCGTATTCATTATAGATGCGATACAGAATAAATTGGGCATCTTCGATCTGTTTTAGCAATTTCTGAACTAGCGGGTGGGGAAACACTTCAATTTTATCTGTGTCGCTAGGATCGATGGCGTGTTTGATATCCAGTCCCGTTTTCAAGTAGATGGGATAGCTTCCCGTCGACAGCGGGGTCGACAGTGGCAGTCTGATTTGGAATGGAATTTCTCTTTTCTCGTTTGGTTCGATGACAAACGGCTGAGCGAGTTGGTACTTTTCCAAGGTATGGGATGTTTTTTTGCCGTTTTTTAGATACTGAATGACGAGATAGAGATAGATATGATCGATTTGTTGGGGAACATTGCCCCCTTTGATCACGATTTTCCCCTTTACTTCTCCTCCGGCGCTGGCTTGGCTATCCGCCAATTGCGTATCAACCGTTGCGGCACCGATTCCCAAACTGGCAAGCGGACGATATAAGACCATAGTTACTCCCCCATTCTCTGTTTCATATCGTAGAAGGCTTAAAGCAACGCCTTTCGCATGTGCGGAGAAGCGGCGCGTCCGGGCCTTGTCGCTTGCTTGCCAGCCCGATGAAAGGGTGAAGCCGCTCCCGTGTTCGCTTTTTGTTTCTTCATCATCTATTTACCCGTTTGTGAACAATTTTCTACATATATATAAAAGGAGTTCTGGTTCTCCATTTTTCAGTTGCACAGGGATAGTTTACCATAAGGGTTGATGAAAGAAGGAGATACAAATATTATGTGATTTATATAGATAATAATTAGAATATTAAATAAAATAGTAGTAATACCGCAAGTGCATACTGGTAAGACCATGATGGGAGGCAGGAGCGTGCAGGAACTGGTAAAACAGATTGATCAGCCCCAACGTTCGTCGGACCGGGTGGAGAGGCAACTGATCAAAGCGATTTTGGAGGCGGAGTATCCAGCTGGTAGCCCATTGCCGTCGGAACGGGAACTGGCGAGTCGCCTTGGTGTGGGACGACCCATCGTCAGGGAAGTGATTCAGCGCTTGGAGCGGGATGGATGGTTGGCAGTGCGCAAAGGGCAACCCGCTATCGTAAAGGATTTCTGGCAACACGGGACACTCAATACGCTTGTCAACATTGTACGCAATAGTGAGAAAATAACGGGTGAAGTCATCACCCACTTGCTGGAATTGCGGATCTCCCTGACTCCGGCATATGTTAGGGATGCAGTGGCGAATCAGCGCCCCAAAGTGGTTGCGCTCTTGTCCACACTGGAGCAGTTGGAAGATCGTGCGGATGCATTTGCGGCGTTTGATTGGCATTTGCAGAAGAGCATGGCCAATCTGTCGCCCAATCCCATTTATGTGCTGATTTTGAACAGCTTCGAGCAGGTATACCTGAAGATGGCTCGCCTTTATTTTGCCGAGTCAGCGCGCCGGGAGGCATCGCGGCGTTATTATCATGATTTGTTGGAGGCGGCTTTGGCGCAAGAGGCGACGTCTGCGGAACAGCTGGCACGCGCAATGATGACTCAAAGCTTAGAGGAATGGCAAAACGCCATAGCGGGGGAGAGACGATGAATGCGAAGACAGTGAAAGAGTTTTGGCTGTTTCCCGATATTTTGCTGATGGGTGTGCTCTTTGTGAGCGGCTTGGTCGTGACAGCGCCGCAGTTGACTTCGGTTAAAGGGTGGGTACCATTGGGGATTGGGATGCTCACTTATGCGGCGAGCGAATATTTTATTCACCGCTTTCTTTTCCATCTGCCGCCCCCCAAACATCCAGTATTGTTGAAATGGCTCAAACGGCTTCATTATGACCATCATGCGGACCCTCATAAGCTGGATTTGTTGTTTTTGCCCGCTTGGTACAGCTTGCCGTTGATCGCGGTGGCCGCGGGGACGGTCTATTTGATCACATCCAGTCTGTCGTGGACGGTGTCTTATGTGACAGGCGTGATCGGTTTTCTGCTTTATTATGAATGGTGCCATTATGTCGCTCACCGCCCCATCATCCCGCTCACTCCCTGGGGGCGTTGGATGAAAAAACTCCACTTGCGCCATCACTTCAAAAATGAGCATTACTGGTATGGGGTCACCAGCCCGGCGTTTGACTTGCTGTTGGGAACGTTTAAAAGCGAAAAGGAAGTGGGGCGAAGCGATACCGTTCGTGATCTGGAACAACATGCGCGGCAAGAGTAGGTGCAATCAGCATCTGCGTATGAATCGTACCATACGCTGTTTGCCGATGTACCTAAGCCTTTTGCGTTTCTTGACATGGATCGGCTTGATGCCAATATTGAAGCCGTGCTTAGACATAGCGGCCATAAACAGATCCGCATCGCTAGCAAGGCGGTTCGCTCGGTTGAGATCTTGCGCTATATTACGGAGAAAAGTAATCGCTTTCAAGGGGTGATGTGTTATACCTTGGCCGAAGCGCGGTTCTTGGCGGAGCAGGGGTTTATTGATCTGTTAGTCGCATACCCCACCTGTGATCGGAAGGAAATCGCCCAAGCGGTTTCATGGTTAAAGAAAGGGGTACCGATCACATTGATGGTGGACTCCATCGCGCATATTCGGCTCATCGCCGATGTTGCGGTAGCTGAGGCCGCAAGCTATCCCAAGTGGGCCGATTTCTTAAGGGTTCGGGCGGAGCTGGACCCGCACGGGGTATTCTTGAATGATTATTTGCGTACTTTATTTGGCTTGCGTTGAAAAAGAAGAGGAGGAAAAAGGCGATGCCGTACAGTTGGTTGGGGGTTATCATGCTGTCCAGCTTGGCGTATCTAGCGGTGTTGGCCAAGCGGTACCAGACGGGGAAATATGTGCTCAAGCCCGGTACAATGGGGCTAATCATCGCCATGGCGGTGGCCGGTTTGGATGGGGGTGATCGGGCTGATTGGCTAATCCTGATCGGCTTATGTTGCTCCTTGATCGGGGATATCTGCCTGATGTTGCCGAAGGAGCGTTTTTTGGAGGGATTGGGTGCATTTTTCTTGGCGCATCTTTGTTATGTGGCCGCGTTTTCCACGGTGGGAGGTGATACGCCAATGCCGAGAGGGTTGTTGGCTGCATTGGTGTGCGTAGGCGTAGGGTATATGTTGGTGTTGCGCGCGGGCGTCGTCCGGGAGGGAGGAAACCGCCTGATGGTGGCGGTCGGTTGCTACATCGCCGTGATCACTTGGATGTTGGTGATGGCGGTGCAGACCCGTTCCCCTCTCCTCATCGCCGGTGCCGGCGCATTCTATTGGTCGGATGCAGTATTGGCGTGGAACCGGTTTGTGCGTCCGTTCCCATGGGCGGAACTGGTGCTGATGGCGCTGTATTTTTTGGCGCAGGCGCTGCTGGCGTTAGCCGTATGGGGAGGTCTGCAAATGACTTGATGGGGAATATATATCTTTTGTTCCGTTTATTTACAAATATGAAATAATTAATAATTGTGGCGAAACACTTTTGTTTTAATATACAATTAACAAGAAGGACTATTTTCATTGAAAGGAATGGTTTTCATGGTGAAAAAAGGGAAAGGCTGCACTTACGCATTGGTTACGGCGATGCTCTTGTCCGGGTTTGCATTTCCGTCCGTAGCCGGAGCGGCCGTAACCGGCCATGTATACTGGTCCGGTGCCGGCGTATTGTATCCGGGCGAGTCGATCCATTCCGGAAAAGTGTTTTTGCCAAAAGGAACCAAAGTACTCGAGATCACGCAAATCGCTTCCGGGCGGGATGGGGAAGATCCTTGGCAAGGTTCCTATGAGATTAAGCTGCTGAACCGCCGAGGCCAAGTAGTTGATTCCTGTCTGGGGGACAACTACAACTTCCAAACCACGGGAGAGTGTTATTTGGAAGGCGCGAAAACAGGCATCCATGAGGTGCAAATCACCAATCTGTCGTCACCGGAGATGAATGTCCTCTCTGCTAAGCTTCGTGACTAAATAGGGCGTGAACACGGCTCAGTTTCCCGGATTTGGGCGGGCCATCCAAACGCACCTTTTCAGTGCCTCGCTAGAAGTTGCACACGCATACCCATAGAAAGAGGGGTAGGTCATTGGCCTACCCCTTTTGCGCTTGTCCGCACAAGCCCCAGAGCCGTTGGGCATATTTCTATCTCTTGTGATCCACCGCTTTTTTGATCACAGCGATCCCCTTGTCGATCTCCTCCTCGGACAGCCCGCCGAATCCCAACACGATTTGATGGCGGTGCCGGCCTTTTTGTAAGGCGTAATGTTCCACGGATTCGGCAAGCCGGGGAACTCCGCCACCAAATGCATCCCCGCTTTGCGCCCCAAGATGTTGACTTGGGGGAAGTGGTGGGTGAGCGCTTTGATCAAATGATTGCGCTTTTTGTGATACACCTTTTTCATGTTGCGTATGTGGCGGTCCAAATGCCCTTCTTGGATAAAACGGGACAAAATCATTTGATCCATCAAAGGAGAGTGGCGATCCAAATACCATTTGTGCTTGCGGAACTGGGATACGAGCGGTGGCGGCAGGATCAGATAGCCGATCCGGATCGCAGGGGATAGGATTTTGCTAAATGTGCCAACATAGATCACTCGTTCCGGGGCCATGCCCTGCAAAGAAGGAACCGGAGTTCCTTCAAAACAAAACTCGCTGTCATAATCATCTTCGACAATATAGGAGTCATGAAGGCGGGCGTATTCAATTAGCTTCACCCGCCGTTGAATGGACAACGTGCCACCCATGGGAAATTGGTGCGAAGGGATGACGAAAATCAGCGGGACGGATTGACCATGCTGGTTCAACAGAGCGATTGCGCGTTGCCGTTGTTTGACACGACAACTATCCATGCCGAGGCCATAGCCGAACAAGCAGTGGGACAAACAGCCCATGTCGGCTAGGAGAGCAAGCATGTAAGTTCTTTCGATTATCGCCTTTTGATGAGGATTAAAGGCAAAGGACTACTTATCAGGGACGCCGAATACAAAAAACCACCTTTTCCTGAGCGGAAGGGTGGGTTTTTGCGATGGGCTAAGGTACCCCGCATGCAAGGGGCCAACCGCTTGATCGGCGAGCTGGATTGGGCGAGGAGTGAGCTTTATGAAACATTTACAAAACAATTTGATTTTTAGGTATTGTCATAGACACCCGACTCCGTTATACTATTCGCATCCAGTAAACATTTGTCCATTGTATAGAGACATTCGGTTTGGGTAGTTTATCATTCTTCCACTTTGACAGAGGAGGTTCAAGATGCAACGGACATCAGTCAATGTCGGCTTGTTGGGTTTTGGAACAGTAGGGACAGGCGTGGTGCGGATTATTTCAGCCCATCAGGAAGATTTGGTCAAACAAACGGGAATGGGTGTGAACATCCATAAGATCCTCGTTCGCGATCGGGACAAGCCGCGGAGCGTTCCCGGCATGGAGCATCTTGTTACCGATCGGGCGGAAGAGATTTTGCAAGATCCCGCCATTGATGTGGTGATTGAGGTGATGGGGGGCATCCATCCGGCCAAAGAATACATCTGTGCCGCGTTAGAGCGGGGCAAACATGTCGTCACGGCAAATAAAGATCTGATGGCGCTTTATGGAGCGGAGATTTTAACTTTGGCCAAAGAGCGGGGGAGTGACGTTTTTTATGAAGCCAGTGTGGCTGGAGGCGTGCCGATTCTGCGGGCGCTGGAAGAAAGTTTCTCCTCTGACCGCATCACCAAAATCATGGGGATTGTCAATGGCACTACCAACTACATTTTGAGCAAGATGAGCCAAGATGGGGCCTCCTATGAGGAAGTGCTGAAGGAGGCGCAGGCTCTGGGATTTGCGGAGGCTGACCCCTCTTCCGATGTTGACGGGATCGATGCTGCGCGCAAAATGACCATTTTGTCCACACTGGGGTTCCGGGTACCGGTGGCGCTGGAAGAAGTGGTTGTGAAAGGAATCCGCGGAGTAACTCAAGATGATATCGCGTTTGGGAAAAAGCTAGGCTATGAAATTAAGCTGATGGGACTCGCCCAGCGCGACGATGACAAGATCGAGGTGAGTGTCGAGCCGACGATGGTTCATCACTCCCATCCCCTGGCTTCTGTCAACGGGGTGTTTAATGCCGTGTATGTGTATGGCGAAGCAGTAGGCGAAACGATGTTTTACGGACCAGGTGCGGGCGAATTGCCCACGGCTACTTCGGTCGTATCAGATTTAGTGATGGTGGTTAAAAATATGAAGCTACATGTCAATGGGCAGGGGATGGTTGCTCCATACAAAGAAAAACGGATGAAAGAAGAAACGGAAAAGCTGTCCAAGTACTTTTTGCGCATGGTGGTGACGGATCAGCGCGGGGTGCTGGCTCGTATCACCCAGTTATTTGCTGACAATAACATCTCTCTCGGCCAAGTGATCCAACAGCCGCTTCCAGAAAGCGAAGAAGCGGAGATTGTGTTGGTGACGCATGAGATTACCAAACATGATTTGCGGCAGGTTTTGCTGGCGTTGGCGGACATGGATGTGACGAAAGAGATTAAGAGTTGGTACCGGGTGGAGGGCGGCGACGAATAACCCTTAGCGTAAGAATGGGATTTAGAAACGCTTGAAGATCGTGATACATTTGGTTCGCAATACAAGCCTTGGAGGTGTGCAAGGAGCAGCTCGGCCGTGTCCAGCGTATCTTTTGTTTCGGGACAAGAGGGGATAGTGAGGTCATACATCATACGTCTAATTATCAAACTACTAAGCAGGTCTGCCGTGGCATGGGATCGAGGCGGTGTGCAGAAGAAAGCGAGATGGGGTGTGGTACCCCATCCCGCTCTTTTTTTACCAATCTCGATCACATCCGGGAAACATGCCGGTAGAGATGGCGATGCGATTCCAGCTGTTGATGGTGTTAATCACCATGATGAGTGTTACGAACTGCGTCTCGTCGTAGTGGACTCGAACTTGATCATACAGATCATCAGGTACTCCAGCCTCGGAGATGTGCGTGACCGCTTCTGCCAAGGCCAGTGCCGCCTGTTCTGCTTCTGTGTACACGGGGGCCTCGCGCCATACCGGGAGCAGATCAATGCGCTCTTCCTCCACCCCCAATTTGCGCAAGTCCTTGGCATGCATGGCCACACAATACGCGCAGCCGTTCAATTGCGAAACGCGGAGCTTGATGAGTTCAATTAATGTTTTATCGAGTCCTGAGCTATTGATGAACTTCTCTAACTGAAACATCGTCGCCAACGCACCGGGGTTGGCTTGGCGGTAATTCATTCGCGTTTTCATCGTATCTCCTCCGTTTGTCCTTGGATTGGGTAATGCATAGTAATAGACAATGGACAACGGGGAAATGTGACATTGCGGCGGCAATTATTTTTGTTCATTCCCGGGGCGGTTTCGCGGGATGGCTGAGGTGCTGCAATTTATCGGGATTGTTGACGAGAAAGATGTGCGTCGCTTGCGTCCTGTTCTCATGCGGGGCGAAGGTGATAGCCATGCTGACAGCCTGTTGTCCATTTTTAATCAACAACAGCCCGGGTTGCCCATTCAGGGTCACTTGGTATAGAACGCCATGGAAAGCCCCTTTTCTGGTGATGCCTTCCAAGAAGGCACGGATGCGTTCGCGGCCGATGATCGGTTGAATGGCGGCGCGGACTTTTCCGCCACCATCAGACAACAAGACGGCATGTTCGGTCAACAAGTCGATAAAACGGTCAAACTTTCCGGTATGAACCGCTTGCTGAAATGCTTGCGCCAGTGCCTCGGCCTGAGCCGATTTGCAAGAGGGGAGGCCGGAGGACGTTTGCAATTTGGTTTTAGCGCGGCTGTATATTTTGCGGCAATTGTCTTCTGATTTGCCCAAGACACGGGCGATTTCGGCATGAGTATAACCAAGCGCTTCCCGTAACACGAACACGGCTCGTTCTACGGGCGAGAGTCGCTCCATCATCACCAGCAAGCCGTAGGCCATGGTTTCCTGCTGGATCACTTCCGTCGCTGGGTCTGCGTGGTCGCCTGTGCTTTGCAGGGGTTCAGGTAACCATGGCCCTACATAGGTCTCCCTTTTTTGGCGCGCGGATGTTAAGAAGTTCAAACAGCGGTTGGTGATCAACTTGATGAGATAAGCCTGCGATGGCGGATCAGTCCGACATCGTTGCGCTGGATGTTCACAAACACATCATGAACCAAATCTTCGGCGTCCGCGAGCGTGCCGACCATCCGGTAAGCGACTGAGATCAGCAAGGGTTTGTAAGTTTCATAAAGCGTTTCATATTCCATGTTGGGTTGCCACTTCCTTTGATCATGAACGTGTTCCAATCTCATCATATGCAATGGATGCGGGTGAATCGGACGAGGACTGTGAATGTTTCCGGAACATGTGGGTTCGGTAGGGCATCGGCCTGAATATAGAGTAAATGGTTGATTCACCCAGAGCGGAATAGGAAAGTGCCACATATATTTTTCATGACAAGAACACAAAAACAAAAGTGAGGGATAAAACATGGATTTGTTGGATTTCTATCCAGATATGCTTCATGACGAAGAGATGGGCGAATGGGAAGAGTTAGAAGCGATGTTGGAAGAGGAAGCAAACATTGATCAATACCAAAACTGGTTCTGCCGCCAAAATCCCTGGCATCCGTCTTGCCGCCGTGACCGTCGTCGCTTCTGTCGTGAAAACCCTTGGCATCCGTCCTGCCGCCGCGATCGTCGTGACAGTCGTCGCTTCTGTCGTGAAAACCCCTGGCATCCGTCTTGCCGCCGCGACCGCCGCCGCTTCTGCCGTGAAAATCCTTGGCACCCGTCTTGCCGCTGGAGATAAATGATCCGCGCTGGAGTGCCGATTTCATCATCCCTGTGCCGACTGCTAGGGGGTTGCGGCGGTCAAAATGAGTTCATCGCGACTCCCGGTTCCCTTTGCCGATGCTGGTTTTTAGGCCGACCAGGGCACTACAATCAGAACGCCGATTTGGCTGAGTTCTTCGATTAGTGCAGAGTCTTCCATCCAACTTATAAACACGGATTTGCATGCCATCCCCCATCCTTTAACGTAGTGCGACCAGAGCGCATAATAGCAGGCTTTGCCCATGTCAGGCTTTTTATGCGAAATCGGTGCAGATCGTTGAAAAGCATCAGCAGAAAAGAAGTTAATCCGCGGCAAAGCAAGCGCCCAATGTAGCCGCGGGCATAATAAAACCCTTAAAAGCAAGGGAGTGAATGCTTTTAAGGGTTTTTGTTTCTGCTGTTTCAGTGTAGCGGAACTTAATGGGCGAGCACACCGTCAAAGCCCAAGTTGTGCGCGACAACCTTCACTTTGTAGTTGCCTTTCACTTTTTCGTAATAGTGGACATACCGCTCCTTCCCGGTGTTGGGAATGTCAGTCACATCATGTCTGAATTCGTACGCCAGCTTACCGGTTTTGTCATAAAACTGAACAGCGATATATTTGCCGCCTGGCTGTTGTGGAAGGTCAGGGTTGTCAATCAAATAAAGTGTGCCGTCAATCCGGCTGTCTGGATTGCCAGTAAAACGGAGAAGCTTGCCACCAGCAATCCAGACCGATTCGTAATAAGCACTTACTTCTACTTGATTAAGGGCTTGCGTTTGCCGTTCGTTGCTTGTTTTGCTTGCGGATGCCAAGACAGTATCAGTGTGACACATGCCAACAGAGAAAATGATGGCTGCCGCTGTTGTGATTGCAAATGATTTCATTTTTCTATTCATGAAAATCTCCCCATTCGTTATGGCATGAAGCCATGTTTTTTTAACGATGCATTGGTTCGTTTGCTGATTTCTTCCATGCAAGCCCTCCCAACCGTGTTATGCGCACGACAACGATTGCCCATTGGGAAAGGATGTTTTATTTGCTGATGACTTGTGAAATCGCTCGTTGGGTTCACCTGTTTTTGCTACATCACCTCCTTCACCAGAATTGATCAAAATAATGAGCTGATGACACGGCACTCCTCTAACTGAAAGGCAAAGTCGTGTTTAGTGGTGGCTAGACAATGAAGGATAGGGTGGAGCAAAATCAAATAGGTTCAATTGGGTTGGAATGGATGTTGAAAAGTTCATATGTGGGTTGAGTGATGAAAGTAGGTAGGGATTAGATAAGACTTCTTCGGCGGAGACTTCCAGCCAAGAGGGATGTTTGATGTGCCGGGTTCTGGGCTTATCCCGGATTTCGATGTGCAAGATGGGATAACCGTGCTGATCAAGCAGGGAGAGATGGGAGTGGAGCGTCCGTTTGGGGTGGATGCGAATGCCGTGATTCAGTTTGATTTGATGGATCTCTTCCCGTGGGAGTTCGTAGCGTTTTTCGCAGAAGGGTTGCACTTCTACCGGATCACCGCTTCCCTTCATCCAACGGGTCAACACCAAATGGAGAACATGTTTGGCCAGGACGACTGACGAATGCTCCAGTTTGCACTTGATTTTGTTCGTGTGCGCGAAATAGGGGTTCTGCAATTTGCTTAAGCGCAGGCTCAATGCGTTTTTGCATTCGGGGCACCAGTGCAGGTTGCCGCGCACCGCTTCTTCGGGCGAGATGATTTGCCCATCGGGGGCCAGCGCACACGGGACGAGTCTATACCGTTTCCGATGTTTGGCTCGAATCGTCACTTCCCTTCCTCCTTTCAAATTTTATCATACTATTTGTAAATATTATACGCCTAACGTTGAGATGAATAAAAGGGGAAAGGCTGATTTCATTGCCATTGACTTACATGACGTTGCGAATCGCATGTTTGCTGGAGTTAAAACGTGCATTTTTATTTGAAATGTAAATTTGTTTGCTGCACAGACTTCCATTATTAGTGTCGGCATGCGCCTGGCTGATATGAAAGCGTTTGTCATGGGTGTCCCTTACTTTCGGATCTAAGCCCCGATCCAGATCGTGTCACAAACCAGAAATGAAATAAATTGGTAACAAATTAATGGAAAAAGATGGATGATATATTGGGATGATGAAGAACTTATCTGTATTAATGGAATTTGAGGTGAGTTGACCAATGTCATTGCAATTAGTGGAGAACAAACAAATGAATGGGTCGTCGAATGGGATTGACACAAGCAAAATGTATAAATTGGTCCCTGGAAACAATGGCCAAAGGCCGTTGACTTTTGAAAGAATGTCTGGCTGGGAGCAAGCGGTGTTGCTGAATTACGCGTCTGATCCGTTGGGGGGGACGCCCATCAGGCTTCATCGGTTTGATGATACCAGATATCGCATCCAAGCGCTAATGTTGGATAAGGAAGAGTCGGTGACTTGGGTCAGGGGATTGAAGCGTTGGTTGGTTCTTGACAGGGAACGGGAGTCAACGGTTTGGCATTTTGAGCAGAAAGGGGACAATCTGTACGTCATTTCAGGCTGTTTGGGATATTGGAATTGGCTCCAACCACCCCATTCGCACAGGAAATGGGTTCATCTGTCAACAGAGCCGTTGACGTGGCACTTGGTGCCGATCAGCTGAGCGAGCCAGCTATTTGGGACAGTGGTGCAACCAGGAACAATCGAAGAAAACAAAAGTAAAAGAACGGTCTTTGCGACGGTTCTTTTACTTTTGTTAGCTCATATGAAATGTTGCTCCCTTTAAGATCGGATGACGTTTCTTTTGTCGATGCTCCACTTTCAAGGGTGTATGTCAATCTTGTTATGAAAGGGCTAATGGAATATTGGACTGAGAAAACACAAGCATAAGGACGCACAAAAAACGAACTAGTGCAAAGTTGCATGTAGCACATACCTTCATTCTATTTTCCTAATTGTCACGTGATTTTGTCGTATGTTTCTAATTAAATCAAATGGGGGTGATTATTTGTCGCAGAAGTGGAAGCAACCAGAGAGGCCCATTTTTATTGAGATAAAGGGTTCAGACGTTTTCATGACTGATCGACGCTACATTATCAGAAAAGAGCAGGCACTAGAGATCATTCAGAAATTACTTGAGTTCTATGAGCTGGACGATGTAGACGAGATCATTAGTCAGCATAATTTAGTTCTAGATTTCTCATATGACGGATTCGATTTTAGTAACCGTTATAATCGGCACGGTTCGCTTGTTTACCACTACACGGAATTTGGCTTAGATCGAAAAGAAGAATGGTCATTTAAAAATGTGACTGGTGCAATAAAAAGGTGTCCAGTAAAGAAGAAGCCGGATATTATAGGTTCACTTCTTTTCCGGATATAGAAGCGACGATGATGGGGCGTACCTGCTCTGAGGATTGTGCCCGTCATCGGTGGGATGAATTGTTAACCGAATTTATCAAAGCAAAATACCCTAATGAACATGAATTGTTGTTAAAAAAGTTGGGGTTAAAGGATTGAATAGTAGAAGACAAAACGGCCCACATAAAGGCCGTTTTTTACATACAAAAAAAGTCGTATGCGCGCTATGCAAATGAGCCAGACCGGATATGAATTTCATTTTGGGCTGCATCCGGGCAATCTTCAAACTCGATCATTAGTTTTTTCATCCCCAAGGTACGTAAGATTTTTTCATACGTTTCCGCTTTGATACCAGGAGATGCTCCTTCTACTCTGGAGATGGTAGATTGCGGCATGGAATCACCTGTTACTATCTTCACCTGTTTGGCCAATTCTTCTTGTGTCCAGCCTAAGTCGATGCGGCGGGCTATGATTTGGTGGGCTATTAATACAGGGAAACTCTCCATGAACTCTTTCACGCCAGGTACTTCATCCAGTTCCCGCATCAGGTCTTCATGTTTCATGTCACTGACTTTCATGCTTATTCCCCCTTAATCCAATTGGTTTTAAATGACTCATATATTTGTAACGCTTCTGCGATCAGCTCCTCGAATCGCGCCGGTGACTTTTCTCGTTTAATCATGCCATTCACGAAATAAATGTGTTGGATAAGGCCTTGATAATGGGTGAAGAATATTAAGCGAAGACCATATCCCATTTGGATTTCCTGTCCTCGGTGCCGCCACTCATTGATTCTGAGTTCATAGAGTGGGTACGCATGGTTCAAGCGTTTGACTAAGGGATCCACTCGAACCGTCCAACCATTCTTTGTTGGGATCGTCCACTCATAGGAAAAGTTTTGGATGTTCCAATCGGGCACCCCGCGTAGTTCGATCGTGGATAGCGCATACCGGAAATGTCTGGCTAACCGAGCAAACAAGGGGTCTTCTTTCCCTAAATGGACGATGTCCCGAATCAGTTGAACGGTCGGCACCGAACCGTCTGGATGTTCGACGTAATGAAACTTGATCTGATACTCCTTATTCATAGTATACCTCACTTGCGCCATAATTAGTCATACAATTTATCGCATACATGCTATATTACAACTTCGATATGGTCGCTTGTTCTCCTACTTCACGCTTAACAACAAAAAAGAGCGGCTTATGCCGCAGATTGCGCAGACTTTTGTTCAGAAGGTCATCGGTTTTAACCAATATGGCGGTGGAGAGAACCGTCTTTACCAAGATGAAAATGAAAAATTCACCGTGGCGCTCCGCTCGCTCACTCAAATTCCGGGCTTGCTGGACTTGATGCGGCAGGTACGGAAAGATTTTGCGCAAGAGGTCTACCTCAATGTGAATGGGGTGGCCGAACTGATAGAGGAGTAAGCGCGGTATAACAACCGGCGTCCGATGCATATACGGGCGCCGGTCGTATGTATGGAAGCGGAGGAAAGCGGCGCCAACTGGGTTGTTGCCAGGAATATAAAATAATGCGATTAATTCTTACAAAATGGATTGACCTGATAATGATTATCATTTAGTATTGTTATTGAAAATCATTATCATCTCAGAAAGGGTGAGACACATGCCCGTCTCCATCCATAAACAGGATGAGAACAAGGCTCTCCCTTCGTCAATCATCGAGTGCGTGGGGAATACGCCGTTGGTTAGTTTGCGGCGGCTGTTTGCGGGAACCGGTGTGGAGGTATTTGCCAAACTGGAATACATGAATCCGGGAGGAAGTATGAAAGACCGTCCCGCCCGCTTCATGATTGAACAAGGGTTGCGCGACGGCACCATCACCGCCGATTCGCACATCATCGAAAGCAGTTCAGGCAATCTGGGCGTGGCGATTGCGATGGTGGCTCGCGTATACGGTTTGCCATTCACTTGTGTCGTCGATCCCAAAACGGCGCCAAGCAATCTCAAAATCTTAAGTCAGTTGGGCGCCAAGATCGAGATGGTGACAGAGGCTGATGATCAGGGCGGTTATCTCAAGACGCGAATCCGTCGCGTGCAAGAGTTGTTACATAGTATTCCGAATGCGGTATGGATGAATCAGTATGCCAATGAACGGAATTGGCAGGCCCATTATTATGGAACGGGAAGCGAGATGGCGGAACAGCTGCCCCAAGCGCCGGACTGCCTGATTGCGGCGGTGAGCACGAGCGGTAGCATCTTGGGGTGCGCTAGACGGCTGAGAGAAACGTATCCCCATGTCAAAGTGATCGCTGTGGACGCAGTTGGTTCAGTCATCTTCGGTACGCCGCCCAAGCGCCGCGAGCTACCGGGCATCGGCTCCAGCCGCGTTCCTGAGATACTGGTCAGGGAAGAAATTGACGACGTGATCCATGTCAATGACCGGGAGTCGGTCGAGGGGTGCCGGGACTTGTTGTACCATGAAGGCATTTTTGCAGGGGGATCTTCTGGCTCGGTGATCGCCGCGATTAAGAAGCTGATTCCCACTGTGCCCAAACCGTACCGCATCTGCACGATTTTGCCCGACCGGGGAGACCGGTATCTGGACATGGTGTACGACGAGGACTGGGTTGATCGTTTGCCAACCACTTAACCAATAAAACATAAGAGGTGTTTCAACATGACACATGCGCAACATCCTGAATTGCTGTATCTGTCCAAGAGAGACATTGTAGAGCTGGGCGGAGACCATTCCAATCTGTATGTAGAGGCGATTGAACGGGCTCTCACCCTGCATGCGGAAAAGAACTTCGTGCAACCGCTAAAGCCATATCTTCGCTCACAGGGTGCTGACGGGCATATCGCTGACCGTATCATCGCCATGCCGGCGCACATCGGAAATCCGGGTATCTCCGGGTTGAAGTGGGTTGGAAGCAAGCACGACAACCCCAAAAAACGCGGCTTGGAACGGGCCAGTGCGTTGGTGATCCTCAATGATCCCGAAACCAACTACCCCATCGCCGTGATGGAGGGAAGCCTGATTAGCGGGATGAGAACGGCGGCCGTGACAGTTGTTGCTTCTAAACATTTGGCCAAGCCAGGCTTTACCCATGTGACGAGCATTGGATGCGGCGTCATCGCAAAAATGCAATTGTTCTCGATGATCGAACAGTTCCCCCAAATCAAAACCATCCATCTTTATGATGTATTCCCAGAGGCCGCGGTTAAGTTGTCCGAGGCGATTCGGCAGAAAGCACCGCAAGTGGAAGTCGAATGTTGCGACACGGTGGAAGCGGCGGTCAAGCAAGGGGAAGTGGTGATCACTTGCACCGTGGCGGACAAGCCTTACATTCCGTTTGCTTGGATTCAAAAAGGGGCGTTTATCAGCAACGTCTCCATCATGGATGTGCATAAAGAAGTTTATTTGCAAGCGGACAAAGTGGTTGTGGACGATTGGGAGCAAAGCAACCGAGAGAAAAAAGTGATCAATCAGCTCGTGTTGGAAGGGCGCTTCTCTCGTGAACAGTTGCATGCAGAATTGGGTGAAATCGTGGTGGGGAGAAAACCCGGACGGGAGCGCGACGATGAGATCATCCTGCTCAATCCGATGGGGATGGCCATTGAGGATATCGCCTGCGCGGAACACATTTATCATGAGGCAGTCAAAAAGCAGATCGGTACCAAATTGAGCCTTTACTAGACGCTCATCAAAGAGAGATTTCTCGCCGTTTCCCCGGTTGACGAGTGGATTTGAACGCGACCGGGGACGTTTTTAGGATAGCAAACGAAATGACAACATGATTGGACGGGAAAGGACGTAGAGGCAATGAAGCTTTCAGATACCCCCCATGCTGCACGAAAAGCCGACGCCGAGAAACAAGTGTTAACCGACTTGGTGAATGCCCTGATCTATGAGGATTTCATGGGGATGAGGAGTCGAAGCGTGCTACTTCGCGATCCACAGGAAGTGCTGGATCAGGCTGGTATGACTTTAGCTGAAGCGGAGGGCTTGCTTGCGTTTCCGCTTCGAGATGGCCGAACCTTGCATTTTCGCGTAATTTCAGACAGCCGTTTTCAATCTTACCGTTTCAGCCGTCCCCCCATTCTGTTGGCGGGGCCGGAAGAAGGGGAAACCGGCGTTCGCTTGCTAGAAATGGATGAATACGTGCGGCTTTTGGCCGAGGAAGCGGAGGATGGCCCCTTCCCCAATCTGGCTGGATTTTGTGACGAATTGAAATTGGCAGTTGAGCAGACTATCCTTTCTTCACAAGCTTCAACGGCACTGGAGACTACTAGGGGAATCGTGAGCTTGCGGGAGTCTGAACGTTACGCTTCTTTGCGGGATCGCCCTTTCCACCCTACTTCCCGAGTGAAAAACGGGTGGGACAAAGATGATTATTCCCTGTATGGGTCGGAGTTTGGGCAGGTGTTCGGGTTGGACTGGGTCGCTGTTCGCAACGACCGGGTGCGCCGGGGGGATGGAGGGAAAGCCCCGCTTTACACCGAGCTGTTGACTGCGGACGAACAAGAGCGTTTGCTTCGTTCCCTCCAAGCGAAAGGGCTGTCCCCCGCGGACTATTGTTTGATGCCCGTCCACCCTTGGCAGATGAAGCATGTGCTTCCTAGCGTGTTTGAACAGGAGCTGGCGGAGCAGGTCATTATTCCAGTGGCGTCTGGGCTAGGGCAGTTTACGCCGAGTTCTTCGGTGCGTAGCTTGATCCCGCTACACAATCCGACTGTGCACGTCAAAGTACCGTTAGGTGTGTATGCGTTGGGTGCCATTCGGATCATGCCGCCACGCTATTTGGAAAACGGGGTGAAAGGGCAGAAAATGGTGGAGCGGCTTTGCGCGGGCGATGCGCAAGCAGCCCCTTCCGTGGCTGTCTGCGATGAGGAAAGCTGGGTGGCATACACCGCCCCCGGTGAAGATCCGTTCGCTGACAAGCCGGGTCATCTCGGCTGTTTGGTGCGGCGGTATCCGCAAACGATGTTGGAAGCGGATGTGGTTTGTCCGATGTCTGCACTCGCGGTGTTCACGAAGCGGGGAGAGGCTCCACTGATCGAGCATTTATTGCATCAACGGCAAGAGACGGACGGGCGAGCCTTGTTCCGTGACATCTGTCAAGCGTTCATCGGGCGCGCAGTGTGGTTTGCCAAGGTGGGCGTCCTGCCGGAGATGCACGGGCAAAATGTCGTTCTCCTGTTTGAACGGGGACAGCTTAAGCAACTGTTGTTGCGGGATCATGACACGGTACGCGTCTATCCCGAATGGATGGAGCGCGCCGGTCTGCCGCCCGTTCCATACACGGTGAAGCCCAATACGCGAAACACGCTGATCCTAGGTACAGCGGCCGACTTTGTATCCTATTTGCAGACGTTGGGCATCCAAGTAAATCTGGCGTCGATCTTGCAGGCATTTGCCGCGTGCGGATGGCTGTCCGAGGATGAAGGGTGGCTTGTGATCCGGCAGGAATTGGAGCGGGCCATCAAACAGGAAGCGCCGGCCGGGGTGATGGCGGAGATGGCTGAGGTGTTGTTGGAAGCCGAACATTGGCCGGTCAAGGAGATTATCGCTCCCCTGTTGCGCCGGGAGGGCTCCGGCGGCGGAAGCATGCCGTCAGGCCAAGGGAGCATTGCCAACCCATTGCGGTGGGAGGGTTGATGGAATGAACGGACTTGCCTGGAAGCGCAACTTTGTCACGCTGTGGACCGGACAGTTCGTCTCCACCGCTGGCTTGACGGTGATGGTGCCCCTGCTCCCCTTTTATCTGGGGGAACTAGGAGGGCAAACCGGCGCCCAGCATGGTTGGATGGGGCTGTGCTTGGCGGCGCCGGCGCTTACCATGTTTATCTTCTCCCCGCTTTGGGGGCGGATCGGCGATCGGATCGGCCGCAAAATGATGGTGGTCCGGGCTTTGATGGGACTGGCTTTCAGTCTTCTGCTCATGGGGTTTGCGCAGACGCCTTTGCAACTCTTTTTATGTCGGCTGTTGCAAGGAGCGTTTGGCGGCGTAGTGGACGCTTCGGCAGCTTTTGCCAGTGCAGAGGCGCCGCAAGGAAATAACGGGAAGACGTTGGGAAGCTTGCAGGGGGCGACCGCGGCCGGCTCCTTTCTGGGCCCGCTGTTGGGAGGGATTTTAGCCGATACGTTCGGTTATCGGACCCTGTTTGTAGCGATGGCTGCTTTGACCGGTGTCAGCGCTCTGGTAGCGGCTTGGCTCTTGCACGAGAGCAAGGGCGCGTCTACCGCCAGTCAAGCGGAGCCCCGTCTCCCTCTCTTCGCCGCATTGCGGTCGCTTGTGCAGAAGAAAGAAACGCGAGCCTTTATTGTGGCCGGGATTTGCGTGCAATCCGGCATCTACGGTTTGACGGTGATCTTTGCGCCTTATGTGCAAAGCATGACCGATGGAGGAGAGCGAGCCGCGACATGGGTGGGCGTGTTGCAGGCGGTTATGTGGTTGGCGACGATGGTAGCCTCACCGTGGTGGGGGAAACAAAACGATCACAAACCAGTGCGGCTCAACTTCTTTGTCGCTGCGTTGGGTTGCGGGATCAGCATTTGGCTCCAACTGCTACCCACTTCTGCGGCGTGGTTGATCCCACTCAGGATGGTGCAGGGGCTCTGCTTTGCGGCACTGCTTCCTTCCGTATATTTTCAAGTGAGCCGTTCATCCCGACGCCAAGACCAAGGGATGAACATCGGATTGACGAACAGCTGCTTGGTCGGAGGGCAAGTCATGGGCTCTTTGGCCGGAGCCGGGCTAACTGGATTTCTGTCTTTGCCGACGGTGCTTTTTTGTATGGGAAGCCTGTTCGTGTTGGGCGCGTGCGTGGTTGCAGGCGGCAGACCAACTAACTCGGATCGGACTTTCCATCTGCCCTTTGTATCGCGCAATGATCAGGTGAGCTGATCGCATCATCAATAGAAAGGTAGACGGAGATGGAACCAAATCTGTATCAGATCGCAGAACATCAAACAGTGGAACGCATTTTGAACGCCTTCATCCGAGAACGGGGCGATGCGGCCCTTTTCGCTGAGAGCGATGACGCACTTGTTCGTTGGATGAACTCACAGGAGCCGGGAGCGACGTGGCTGAGTTTGCCTCTGCCGAAACGGCGGGCGAAACTGTTGGGAATCGTTACATATTCATCGGTGTTTGGCCACCACCGGTATGGGAAGCAGTTTTGGATTGCGGACGCAGATCAGCGCGTGACCCCCGTGCCATCCGCCACCCAATTGATCACTTGGATGGTGGAGGAGCTGGCCGGGGAGGATGAGGCGGAGCCTGTCGCCGAACTGTTGGCTCAGATTCAAAACAGCATCGAAAAAACGGCTCTCTATCTTGAACACGCGTTGGCGCATGGGGTGCGGGATGGGTGGGATTTGCACCCGGAAGAAAGGCTGAAATGGATGGAACAGCGCCTGTTGAGCGGACATCCGTTCCACCCCACGCCCAAAAGTTCAGAGGGGTTCAGTACGGAAGATTTGCGGCGATTCGCCCCTGAATTGCAAGCGTCCTTTCCGTTGCACTTTTTCGCGCTCCACCCGGACTGGATCGATGAAGAGTGGACGGAGGGAACAGCTCCGGCCAAGGCGTCCATCTTGCCGCCGGACGTGGCTGAGCGCACCGCTCGTGCCATTCCGGAGGGCTACCGTCTGTTGCCGATGCATCCATGGCAGGCGGCATATGTGCGGCGGTTTTTAGCTTGGCGCACGGGATTGGAGCAAGGTTTTATTATCGATTTAGGCCAGCTAGGGCCGGAGGTGTATCCTACCTCGTCAGTTCGAACGGTGTGGAACGCCCGCTATCCCTATTCGTTCAAATTGCCGCTTCATGTGCGCATCACCCATTTTGTGAGGGAAAACACGGCAGAACAAGTGAAGCGGTCCCTTGATGCTAGTCGCGTGATGGCCGTGTTGCGTCAGGCGTGGCCGCATGCGTCCATGTCCGTGTTGGCTGAGGCGGGTGCGCTTCGGTTCAACCCTCCGGCAGACTTGGGTGGAGAGTATTCGCCAGCCAGCTTCAATGTGCTATTGCGGGAAAATCCTGATTTGGCCAAAGGGCGCACGCCGTTGGTGGTGGCTTCCCTGCTGGAATGTTGGCCCAACCAAAGTGAACCCCCGCTCTTGCAGGCGATTCGGCAGGCGGTTGGGGTGCCGGAAGGGCCGATCCCGTCGGAGCACCTGGCAACCTGGCTGTGCAAGTATGTGGAAGTGGTGTTCCTTCCGGCGCTAGATCTGTTTGCCAATGAAGGGGTTAGCCTGGAAGCCCACGTGCAGAATTCATTGCTTCATTTGGAACAGGGATGGCCGGAGCATTTTTATGTGCGGGATATGGAAGGGATCAGCATCAACCGGGACTTGGCTGAGGCCAAAGGGTATTACGATGGCGCGATCACCCCAGACAGCCCCGTTCTCTACTCCGGGGAGCAGGCATGGGAGCGACTGCAATATTATCTGATCACCAATCACTTGGGCCATCTTTTGCATGTCATCGCGTACTATGGACGCTGGTGTGAACGAGAAGCATGGGCGGTGGTGCGCGATCGCCTGGAACGGGAGAAAGCGGTTGCTTCTTCGCAAATGCGCCAAGTGCTGGAGAGATTGTTGGGAGCGCCTGTTATTCGGGCCAAAGCGAATCTGCTCAGCCGGTTCCAAAACCGGTCCGACTCGGCCGTTTATCTGGATTTGATCAACCCCATGCACAGCGAGGTGAAGGCGAAATGAAAAATGTATCCTATGCCTGGTTGGACGAAGCGTTGCAATCGCCGCTAGCCACTGAGGTACGCCGCCGCATCTTCCGGCAGCTGGTGGAGTCGCTGGTCTATGAAAAGGTGATTCCCTGCCGTAGCGAACGGCTCCAAGGAGAAGAACGGTTATATGTGATTGAGACAAAGCAGAAAGACGGGCAAGAGGTGAGCTATCGGTTCCGGGGTGTGCGGACAAAAACATTTGGGCGCATCCGTATGACATCTGGCTCTGTGCGTCGCCGTCTAGGTGAAGAGGAAGGGGAAGCGGTTTCCTTGCGCCAGTTTTTGCTTGATTTGCGCCCGATCTTGAAAGAAGTAGACGAAAGCAAACTGGTGCAATTCATCCGTGAATTAGAACAGACGTGGCTGAAGGACAGTGTGGCCCAATTCGTCCGGCACCGGGATGGGCTGGTTTTGGCAGGGTCGGATTACAATCTCTTGGAACACCGGATCATGGATGGCCACCCGTATCACCCGTCCTACAAGTCGCGCATCGGGTTTGACTTTGAAGAGAACATGCGGTACGGGCCGGAGTTCGCAGAAGGCATCCGCCTGGTGTGGCTGGCCGTGAAGCGGGAGGAGGCGCTTCTGTCATTTGGAGAGGCAGATCCAGACCAATTTATGATGGAACAGGTGGGAGAAGAGCGTTTTGCGGAGATGCAGGCACAGATCCGGGCCAAAGTACGGCGACCCGAGGATTACATCATGGTGCCTGTGCATCCGTGGCAATGGGAGAAGCACATCGTGCACCATCTTCAAGATTATCTCACGGCCGGGTCCATTCTGTATTTGGGCGAATCGGCGGAAGAATACGGGGCGCAACAGTCCATCCGCACCCTGGCCAATCGGACGCATCCGGAGAAACCATATGTCAAGTTGGCGCTCAGCATCGTAAACACCTCCACCGGGCGAATTTTGGCCCCACACACGGTGCAAAACGCTGCGCCGATCTCCTTGTGGCTGGAAGGGATTGTCACCCAAGATCCTTATTTGCGTGATGAACACCGCTTGATCTTGCTAAAGGAAGTAGCGGGGCTCTCTTATCATCCACCTGCGCCGGAATTGTTGCAGGCTGACACCTACGGCGTGATCGGTTGCATTTGGCGAGAGAGCTTGGAGTCCAAACTCCTCCCGGGTGAACGGGCCATTCCGTTCAACGCGTTGACGGCGTTGGATGTGGACGGCAAACCGTTTATCGATACCTATATTCAGCTGTCCGGACTGGAAGCGTGGGTGACAAAACTACTCCACACCAGTGTGTTGCCGCTGATCCACCTGTTGTATGCCCATGGAATTGCGATGGAATCCCACGCGCAAAACATGGTGCTGGTCTTAAAAGATGGTATGCCGGAGCGGTTGGCCTTAAAGGATTTCCATGATGGCCTTCGCTTTTCGCGCCAGCATTTGACCGAGCCCGAGCGTTGTCCCGCATTGCAAGGAACGCCTGAATACCATGCTCGCGTCAACCGCAATTCTTTCATCGAAACCGATGATGTGTTGCAGGTACGAGATTTTATGCTGGATGCCTTTTTCTTCATCAACTTAGGTGAGCTGGCCCTGTTCCTAGACAAATATTACGGGTTGGCGGAGGAAGCGTTCTGGAGCTTGGTTCACCAGACCATTCAAGCGTATATGCAGGCGTTTCCCGACCAAGCAGAGCGATACCGCTTGTTTGATCTTTACACAGAGACGATTGAAGTGGAGCAGTTGACCAAAAGACGGCTTTATCCTGACACAGAATTGCGTGTCCACGCTGTGCCCAATCCACTGGCGGACATTCGCCGACAGGAGGAAAACCATGCGATTCATTAACCGCACCAAACAGAAAATCGCTCGTGGCGAGCCCGTGTACGGCTTGTTTTGTTCCAATCCTTCCCCGCTGACTGTGGAGATGATCGCGGCGGCAGGATATGATTTTGTGATCATTGACATGGAGCATACCTTGACTAATCCGGAGACGATTCAACATATGATCCGCGCTGCGGAGGTGTTTGAGATTACGCCGTTGGTGCGCGTTCCTGAGCGTTCGCCAGGTGCCATCCTGCAAGTGCTTGACGCTGGCGCCCAAGGCGTGGTCGTTCCCCATGTCAGAAACCGGGCGGACTTGATGGAGGCGATGGAAGCCTGTTACTACACGCCCAAAGGCAAGCGCAGTTTAAACGGAGGCAGAAATGCGCGCTTTGGCGCGGACGATTTGCGTGAGGTGATGGAGCGAGCCAACCGGGAAGTGATGTTCGTCCCAATGATTGAAGACAAGGAAGCTTTGGAGCACTTGGATGAGATCTTATCGGTGGAAGGCATCGACTTCGTGCTGGAAGGAGCCGCCGATTTGTCGGGTTCTTTGGGAGTGCCGTGGCAAACCCAGCATCCAGAGGTTAAAGAAGCATTGCGGACATTGCATGAACGGGCTGTTCACCACGGGGTTCCATATGGCACCATACCAAGGAACAAGGCCGACCGGCAGGTATGGTGGGACAAAGGGGTTCGCGTGTTCGTAGTGGGCGACGACCGGGGGATCTTTTACCGGGCCTTGAAATCGCAGCTCAGTGAATATGTTGATCAAGTGCAGGTGGAAAAGCAATGAATAATCAGATGGAAGCGATTCTCACGCAGCTAAAAGAGACCAGTGGGCAACCGGTGTGCGCGTATTTGTATGACTTGGATCATTTGCGGGCGCATGTAAGCGGGGTGGTGTCGCAACTCCCTGAACGGTGTGAGATGTATTATGCGATGAAAGCCAATTCTGAACGCCCTATTTTGGAGGAGTTGGCGCCATTGGTACGGGGGTTTGAAGTAGCATCCGCAGGTGAAGTGAAAAAGGCACGACAAGTGGACGGCCAGATTCCGATCATCTTCGGCGGGCCGGGCAAGACGGACACAGAGTTGGTGGAGGCGATACGAGCTGGCGTGAAGTTGATCCATGTGGAGAGCATGCATGAGCTGATGCGTTTGGAACATCTGGCGGGACAGTTGAATGCGATGGTGTCCATCTTATTACGGATCAACTTGGCGGGCCCGTTTCCAGACGCGGCCACATTGCATATGGCTGGCCGCCCTACCCAATTTGGGATCAATGAGCGTGAAGTGCCGGAGATCATGAAGCTGTTGGCCCGGTGTAAGCATGTGCGGCTGGAAGGGTTCCACTTCCATTCCATCTCCAATCATTTGCATGAATCGAATCATATCTCCCTGTTGCGCATCTATGTGCAAAAGGCCAAACAGTGGGCAGACGAATACGGACTGGAGATCACGAGGCTGAATGTGGGTGGCGGTATCGGGGTCAACTACCAAACGCTGGAAGAGCAATTCGATTGGTCTTTGTTCGTGTCGCTATTGGCAGAGTTCGTGGAGCGCGAAGTGCCGGAAAATTGGAAGTTGATGTTTGAGTGCGGGCGATTTTTGACGGCTTCCTGTGGTTATTATGTGACGGAAGTGCTGGATCTGAAAGAAAACCATGGCGAACGTTACGCTGTCGTCCGCGGGGGGACGCATCACTTCCGTTTGCCTTCGTCATGGCAGCATAACCATCCCTTTGAGATCGTGCCTGTGGAGCAGTGGGCATACCCATTTGCCAGAAAGGAGTGGGAAGCGGTGGATGTGACGGTTGTAGGCCAATTGTGCACGCCTAAAGATGTGATGGCCAGAAAAGTGCCAGTGAGCCGCATCCGGATTGGGGATTGGATCGCGTTTCAATATACGGGCGCTTATAGTTGGTCGATTTCCCACCACGATTTCCTCAGCCATCCCCATCCCGCTCATGTCTGGGTTCGTCCGTCAGTGAACGAGTGGAGCGTGACGGGAAAGGTGGGGGAAGCATGGACATCATAGCTGCGTTAGAGCGCATTCCTATCCAGGATTTGCACCTTCATGAAGCACATGAACCGGGTCGGTTACAAAAGACATGCGACAGCATCCGCCAAGAAGGGATGCTGCGCCATCCTATTCTGGCCACTCCGATGGACGGGGGGTACCTGGTCTTGGACGGGGCGCACCGCTTGGCTTCCTTGCGCCGGCTCGGATGTGTTTATGCACCGGTGCAAATCATCGAGCAAGAACATCTCTCCCTTTCTGCATGGGATCATGTGGTACCTGACGGGGAATGGCTCGATCACTGGATGAAGAAGGCCAAGGTGCGATGCGTGCCGGAAGCGGAGGCGGCCACCGAGGAAGTGGTGGTCACGCTGATTCGCCAGCGCAAGCCTTATGCCCTGCTGTTACCTGAGGGTGAGGATTCGGCGGGGAAGCGCTTGTCCCTGTGGCGGAGTTTGGTAGAAAATTACAGCCGTCGATTTAAAGTGATCCGTTTGCCTTACGGGACGGGGATGCATCCAGATGAAAAGATGGTTTGTATACGGCATGTCGTCTGTGATCTGGAAGAAGTGATGAAAACGGTGATGCATGGAGAAGTGTATCCGGCCGGGGTTACCCGCTTCTTGGTCGAAGGGCGCCTGCTGAACTTATGCATTCCGCTTACGCTCATGGCCGATGATCCGTCTGCGCAGCGCGCTTGGGAGCAATCCTTGGCCCATTGGCGTTCGCATTTGCGCTGTTATACGGAGAAGGTGTATCTCTGTGAAGCTTCTTCTGGCACATTGCTGATGGGAGAGAGAGCTGGGCGGGCGCCAAATGTGGTTAGCGATGCCGCTCCCATCCTGTCCGCAAATTGAGGGCGGAGCGAGATGATGTTGCTTTTTGGGGCAACGATGAGAAAAACCCTGCGGCATAGGTGGCCGCGGGGTTTTTTGGTTGCGCAGGATCAAATCGACTTCATGCTCCCTGGTTGAATCACTTTGTCAATGATTCCATACTGCAAGGCTTCATCTGCGGTCATGTAGTTGTCGCGATCGGTGTCCCGTTCGATTTCTTCAAGTGACTTGCCGCAACGCTCGGCGTAAATTCCGTTGAGCACAGCCCGACTGTGCAAGATGTGTTTGGCCCGAATCTCAATGTCTGATGCTGGCCCTTGAATCTGTTGCACCCAAGGCTGATGGATCATGATTTCGGTGTGAGGCAAAGCCATCCGTTTCCCCGGCGCCCCGCCGACCAAAATGGTTGTGCCCATCGAGGCGGCGAATCCGATGGCGATGGTGGATACATCCGGTTTGATGTATTGCATCGTGTCAAAGATAGCGAGGCCGGCCGAGACGGAACCGCCGGGGGAGTTGATATACATGTGGATGTCTTTGTCGGGGTCTTCGGCGGCTAGAAACAGCAATTGGGCAATGACGGCATTGGCCAATGAATCATCAATGACTGACCCGATGAATACAATCCGGTCTTTTAACATCCGCGAATAAATGTCATAAGACCGCTCTCCTACATTCGTCTGTTCAACCACATATGGAATGTGCATGATTTTTCCGCCTTTCTAAACATGGGGATGGCATGGAATGATTCCCATGCGGAGCTTGTCGGCACAGTGGCGCTTCAAGCTGCGGACAGCATCGCGCGGGGGGAGGCGGAAGCACGCACGCCCCCAAACCCAGAAGAGACGATGCGGATAGTAGCGACAGCATCTGCTTGCCGAATGGTTTGCTCTTCGTGGAGCACTTCTCTTTGGATGGGAAAGGGGACGACTTGTTGCTCGTTGGAGCCGGTTGCGCGATGTTCCCAAACGATGGTTGCGTCGCTCTTTTCTTCCGCTTGGAGCGGAGATTTTTGCTCCTGTGCTTTATTCACTTTCATCACTCCCGGGGTCAAGGTCGGGGTACACCGCTAGCAACACTTGGTAAGGGTGGGAACCCGACGCTTTGGTCTGGTATTTGCTGATCAATTGCTTGACCAGCTCCACATAATCTTGCACAAACTGTTGGCGTTCCGCTTCGTCTTGCAAATAGACTTGCATGTGCATCGAGGCGCTGGGGACGGTTTCATCTTGGTCAACTTGTTCCATCAAGGCCAAAGCATCTTTTTTGATGCGCTCCGATGTGTGGATCAAATGAAGCAGGGAACCTTGGTCTTTCATTTTTTTTAGGGTGTTTTTTCCATAGGACAATGCTTCGGAAAGCAAAAAGGTGCGGGCCACGCTTTGATAAAGCACTTCCACCAAATTGCGCACCTGCCGGGTGCCCATGCGTTGAACCAAACCGACTTTTTCTAGTGCTTTCAAGTGGTAGTTGATGCGTTGCGGGGTTTCGCGGAGAAGCTTTGCCACCTCTGTCGCGGATGCTGGTTCCTTCAGGTGAGACAGGATTTCGGCTCGCAGCGGGTTCATCAGGGCGGAGGCTTGCTCAGGAGATTCAACTACATAGGTTTCGCGAATTTGTTGTTTCAAATGATCACCATCTCAAAACAATTGTATTACGTAAAAATATTTTATTACGTAAATCGGTCGTTGTCAATGATGCGGTCGCGGATGATGCTACAGAGGTGCGTAATGTTGAGAATTATCGTATAATAAAACTGTACAGTCTAGTTTGATTGGAGGGGTGCCTCATGGAACGTCCACTCAGTCCGCGCGCCCAAGCAAAGAAAAATCAGATTTGTGAAGCGGCCAAAAAACTGTTTTTGGAGTTAGGCTTCGCCGCTACAAGCATGGATGCCGTCAGCAGAGAAGCGGGTGTCTCTAAGCAGACGCTTTACGGTTATTATGACGGCAAAGAGGCATTGCTCGTCGATGTGCTAGAGCAACTCATTCAAAATCTGGCACAGGAGCGATTCTTTGCGCCGCCAGTGCCATTGGCTGATCGTACGCAACTTCGGGAAGCATTGAAACAGATCGCCGAAGCAGTGGTGACCAGTCTGATGCAGGTTGAGTATTTGGCGCTGGTGCGGGTGATCATTTCCGAATCCCCACGGTTTCCGCGTTTGGGCCAACTGTTTCGAACCACGGTACCTGAGCAGATGTTGAAACGGATTTCTAGCTTGATGCGGCAAGCGCAGGAGCGGGGCTTGGCTCACTTCCCTGATGCAGAGAGTGCGGCGCGGATGTTTGTTGGTCCTATACTTACGTATGTGTTGCTTGATGGGCTGTTCTCGCCTGCTACCCAGCCGCAGGCCCCGTCACCGCAGCAGATCGAAGCGGTTGTCGATTTGGCGATGAAAGCGATGGCGGTAGAATGTGTCTGAAGGGAAAAAACGCTGCCGTCTGATCCATTTTCACCCAAAGAGAGGATGAGGGGAATGGCAGAAGCGGTATCCGCACATGTCACTGAGGTACTGGTTGTCGGTGCTGGCCCTACTGGTTTGACGTTAGCCAATGAACTGGCTCGGCAAGGGGTGCATTGCCGGATCATTGATCGCGCCCTGGCGCCTTCCATTCATTCCAAAGCGCTGGGTGTGGTGCCCAGGACGTTGGAGATACTTGAGAAGTTTGGCATAAGCCAATCGCTTGTGGACCAAGGGAACAAAGTAAGAGGGGTAAATCTATATAGTCGGGAAAAACGTCTTGTTCATCTGGAGTTGGCGCCGCTTTTTCACAGTGAATACCCGTTTCTGTTGATTGTGCCGCAGTCGGTGACAGAAATCGCACTGTTGGAGCGGTTGGCCCGGTGGGGAGTCAAGGTAGAGCGCGGAGTCGAGTTGGTGGCGTTGGCCGCGAAAGGAGAGCACGTGGAGGCCACGTTGCGATCGGGAAACGGTAAGGAGGAGCGAGTGATCGCCAATTGGGTGATCGGTTGTGATGGTGCGCATAGTACGGTGCGCCACCAGTTAGGTATGTCGTTTGATGGGAGTGCTTTTGCGAGGAGGTTCGCCTTGGCCGATGTCGGTCTGGACGTTGATCTGCCCCGGGATGAATTAAACGCTTTTTGGGTGCAAGGGGGATTTGTCGGCATTTTCCCGATGAGAGAGGAGAGTCGGTACCGCTTGGTGTTCGACCTGCCGTCAGCGGAGGAAGAGGTGACCTTATCGGAAGTGGAACATGCTTTAGCGCGATGTGGCCTCGGGCGGGCGCGAGTGTTTGAACCCACATGGCTGTCGCGGTTTAGCATCAATCAACGGAAAACCAAACATTATCGCCAAGGACGGGTGTTTTTGGCCGGGGATGCGGCCCACATCCACTCGCCCATCGGTGGGCAAGGAATGAATACGGGCATCCAAGACGCCTTCAATTTGGCTTGGAAACTGGCGATGGTGGTGAAGAAAGAGGCACCAGTGTCATTATTGGACAGTTATGAGGCGGAGCGGGAGCCGATCGGCAAACGGATTGTGCAGTTGACGGCGCTAGCGACGCGCGCGATGCTTGTTCAAAACCCCGTGGCCAGGGGGATACGCGACCGGTTGGTACCGCTTGCAGCTGCCAGTCAAAAGCGGCAAGAGAAGATGGCAAACGGGCTGGCGCAACTTTCCCACTCTTACCGAAACAGCCCGATCGTGCGCGACCGACGGCCAGACCGAAGCGATGGCAGCCTGAGGGCTGGAGATCGCTTGCCTGCCGGGTGGCTGAACGCGAATGGCGTGCAGGTGCGCCTCTGGGATCTCTTGCATGATACCGGTTACACCCTTCTCTTGTTTGCGGGGAATCAATCGGGGGACGTGCTGGAGAAGCAGTGGGTGGAATTGGAGAGAAACATAGTGGACTGCTATGGGGACAAGGTTCGTGTGCAGGTGATTGGCTGGGATGGCTCAAGCTCATGCACCGTACATGATGGCGGAGGCGTGATCCACGCCATGGCCGGACTAGAGCAAGGGGGTGCGCTGTTGATCCGCCCCGATGGGCACATCGCTTTGGCTGTGGGGCCGTCGCCGGAGCGCGTTTGGGATGACATGGAACAGTGGCTTGTACCGACGGGGATGGAATAAGTAAAGCCCGCCTTCCGACGAGATGGGAAGGCGGGCTTATTTGCATCAATAATATGGAGAGATCAACAGATAGACGAGCACGCCGGTGATGCTCACATATAACCAAATCGGCATAGTGTAGCGGGCGATTTTGCGGTGTCTTTCTACATCCATCTTATATCCGAACACCGCCGTGTATAGCGCCAAGAATACCGTCGGCGCGGCCAGCACGATATGGCTGATCAGCACGATGTAGTAGATCACCTTGATTACGCCTTCGCCACCAAAGGGGGTCGATTCGGCGTTGAGATGATAAAACACATAGGTGATCAAAAACAAGAAAGTGCTGGTGAAGGCCGCGAAGATGAAGCGACGATGCATGGTGATGTTTTTCCGTTTGATGAAGATCAGCGCCCCCAACAGAAACAACGTGGTGAAGCTGTTAAAGACGGCGTTGAGCGCGGGCAAAAACGTCAAATCCAAATGGGAGAGCCCTTCATACTTAGGCATAAAAAAAAGCAGGGCAATGACGGAATTGAGCAGGATGGTAATGCCGACAATCCAGGGGGTGTATTTGTCTGTTTTCACTTTCATTTCACTTCCCACCAATCTGTGCGTGCGATATAATGATAAATTTGTAGACGAAAGCGACTCCCTGGCAGCATGGCTGTGGTAGGGTTTCGCTTGGTCATGCGTCATATTGGCTGATGTGTGCGCTAGGCTCAGCTTCCGGCTAACACGAATACTCTCACTGGCTATTTTAGAGATTCGCTTTGGGATAGTCAATGAAGCCGATGGTTACGTGACTGGGCCGTACCATCTGGCAACCTCATTTGTTCATCAATTCGCCACAATGATATGGGCATTTGTACAATTTTTTCTGTTGTTTTTTATACGTGCGCGGGTATGATGGCAGGGAAATAACAAAGTCGCGGATAAAGACGCTTGTCCGTCGCAAAAGGGGGAAGGGGAAGTTGAAGAACACCTCACTGCGCCTCCGGTTTTTGCTCACTTTCACATCCATATTCATCCTTTCCCTGGTGCTACTCGTGTCCGGTGTCTTGGTGAGCATGGTGGCGCTGGCCGGGGACATCACCGGTGTGAGCCATTTTTACACCCACTACATCGCGCAAAAACCGCTCAGCGCTCAAGAGGAAAATCTGTATCTCGACTTAAAATACATGGCCAAGAAACAGCCAGATCTGCTCGAAAAAAAGCAGGTATGGCACAATTTGGAGAAAAAACGGCTGGCTACGGTGAAGATGGCCTTGGTTGTACGCAAAGGGCAAACTGTTTTGTACCAGTCGCCCACACTGAAAGACAAACAGGTCGCCCAGGTCTTGCCGCCATACGAACCGGCCAATCTCAAGGTGCGCGACACCTTGGAAGTGAACGGGCAATATTATTCATTTGTCAAATTTGATTATGATTGTCCCGATCAAGGCGACGGCAGTTTGTATCTACTGAAAAAGGTTAATCCCTTCACCGAGTTGGTTCGCAAATGCCTGCCTTTCTTTTTGGTGATGTTGCTGATTTTATTTGTCGGTAGCAATGGGTATGTGTATTACCTGGTCTCCCGCAGTGTCATCCGTCCGCTCAATCACTTGGAGCGGGTTGCCAACCGGATCAAAGAAGGAGAATTGGACTTTCGTATCGCGCCCATGGCCCGGGACGAGATTGGCAGGGTGGCCAGCGCTTTTGAAGAGATGAGATCCAAACTCAAAGATTCAGTCGAACAACAAGTGCAGACTGAACAAAGCCGTAAGGAAATGGTTTCTTCCATTTCCCACGATCTGAAAACCCCCATCACTTCCATCATCGGTTATGTAGAAGGCATTCGAGACGGAGTGGCCAACACGCCCGACAAAGTGGAACAATATTTGGCGACGATCGCCTCCAAGGCGCGCTATATGGATCGCATGATTGATGAATTGGCGTTGTTTTCCAAATTGGATTTGAAGCAAGCCCCGTTTTCGTTTCAATCGATTCATCTGCAAGCGTATTTACGGGATGTGCTAGAAGAACGGGCGGTTGATTTGGCCAAAGCGGGGTTTGTCGTGCGCCATGACTGGCCGTCGGAACCAATCTACGTGTGGGCCGATCCGGAAAAGCTAGCCCGGGTGTTGGGCAATGTGCTGGACAACAGCGTGAAGTATGGGGACAAAGAAGAGAAGTGGTTGGCCGTCAACATCACTTGTGGTGACGACATGGCAACCATCGAAATGAAGGACAATGGCGCGGGCATCGAGCTGCCTAGTCTGTCTCGGGTGTTTGAGCGCTTTTATCGCGCTGAGCCTTCCCGTAGCTCTCAGACCGGGGGAAGCGGATTGGGATTGGCTATCGCCAAACAGATCGTGGAGGGACATGGCGGCCGGATTTGGGCTGTGAGTGAAAAATCCAAGGGAACAAGCATTTTCTTCACCCTACCGATGGCAGGTGAACATGGTGAAACGAGTGTTAATCATTGAAGATGACACCAGCATTGCGCAATTGCAAAAAGATTATTTAGAGGTGAATGGCTTTCTGGTGGAGGTGGAGCATTCGGGTCACAAGGGGTTGCAGGCCGCACTGGGCGCCGATTATGACTTGATTGTGCTGGATCTGATGTTGCCCAACATCGACGGGTTCGAAGTGTGCCGTCGGATTCGGGCGGAAAAAGACGTTTGCATCTTGTTGGTGACCGCTCGCAATGAGGATATCGACAAGATTAAAGGCTTTAGCCTCGGTGCCGACGATTATATTACTAAGCCGTTTAGCCCCGGTGAGTTCGTCGCCAGGGTGAAAGCGCATCTGGCGCGTTATGAACGCCTTTTGGCCAAACGGGAAGAACAGCAGCAGGAAATTCACCTGCGCGATGTGGTCATCAACCAATCGTCACACCGCGTCCATGTCAGGGGGCGGGAAGTGTTTCTGACGAGCAAAGAATTTGAGCTATTGTGCTTCTTTGCCAACCATCCCAACCATGTGTTTAGCAAAGAGAATTTGTTCGACCGGCTGTGGGGCGTGGATGCGACCGCTGATCTGTCCACCGTGACGGTGCACGTCCGCCGATTGCGTGAAAAAATTGAAGCCAACCCTTCCCGCCCGCAGTTGATTGAAACCGTGTGGGGAGCCGGTTACCGTTTGAACGTCTGACCAAAACAACCCTTGCGTTTGGCATGGATGCCGGTGCAAGGGTTGTTTGGCGCAGGGTACCGCTCCTTGCACCTATCACACGGGACTAGCTGTTTGAAAGGCAAATGAAGTGGGAACTGAACCTAGTACAGAGGTTCAGCCGATGCGGTTGTGCGTCTGTTAAGCAAGCGGCAGGTGGGATGGATTGTTGGATGTTCAAAGAAGCGGAAAGGAGTGAACGCTGCCGATGGCGACCATAGGAAGCAGACAACGTGATGGTGATTTTATCGAGCGGTCTGTATATTGTGAAAGCGAGTATGACCGATTGCAGGAAGTGTTGATGTGCCCGCCTGCTTATATGACCATTAAAGAAGTGATCAACCATACGCAACAACATTATTTCCGGGAAAACATTGATGTGGCGCGCGCAACTAAACAATTTAACGAATTTATTGAATTTTTGGTTAATATGTCCATCCGGGTGGAACTGTTGCCGCCTGCGCCCACCCTTCCTGAACAAGTGTTTACTCGGGACATCGGCGTGGTGATTGCGAATCGCCTCATCTTGTCAAGCATGGAGCACTCCATTCGGCGGGGGGAGGAGAAAGCGTTAGAAGCTTGGCTTCGCAAACAGGTCATCCCATTCACCAAAGTACAGAGTGGAAGCTTGGAAGGGGGAGACATGATAATAGACGGCCACCAGATCTGGGTTGGCGTTGGCAATCGCACGTCCCCTGAGGTGGTAGACGAGTTGCGGGCATTGTTTCCCAGCCATCAGGTTTCGGCCATTGCCGTGCGACCACGGTATCTGCATTTGGACTGCATTTTGAATGTGGTTGCGCCAGGGGTGGCATTGGCGTATGTGGATGCCTTTGATATCGAATCCTTGGCAACGTTGCGCCGGTTTTATCGATTGATCGAGGTGACTGAAGAAGAGCAGTTTCGGCTGGCGACCAATGTGCTGTCGCTAGGTGAGGGACGTATCATCAGCTTGCCGCAAAACAGACGTGTCAATGAAGAGTTGGGGAAAGCGGGGTTGGAAGTGTATGAAATCGACATCACGGAAATTACGAAATCGGGTGGTTCGTTTCGGTGTATCACCTTTCCATTGCGCCGCGGCGGGGTTTTTGTCGGTGACTGACGGTTGTGCCATAATATGAGTGCGCGCGGGAGCCAGTTCGCTAAAAACAGCTGAGCCAAGCGCGAAGAACCACGCTAACGGAGGTGAGCGGGATTGCCAACCGCTATTCCTGACCACTTGGCTCCCGATTTGGATATTTTGTTCGTCGGGTTCAACCCCAGTCTTAAATCGGGGGAAACCGGGCATCATTATGCGAATCCGCACAACCGATTTTGGAAAATCTTGCACTTGTCGGGATTAACCCCGCGGTTGTACCGTGCGGAAGAAGACAGGGAGTTGTTGAAGCTGGGTTATGGCTTTACCAACATCGTTGAGCGTCCGACCCAGCGTGCGGACCAGATTACGAAAGAGGAATACCGCGTCGGGCGACTTCGGCTGATGCAGAAGATTGCGGATTTGCGCCCCCGGGTGGTCTGCTTCGTGGGCAAAGGCGTGTACCTCCAATATAGCGGCAAGAAAAGCGCCGCATGGGGATTGCAGGAATCATCCGTCATTCCAGGGGTGCAGGAGTTTGTGGCCCCTTCTTCCAGCGGGTTGGTCCGCATGAAGTTGGATGAGATCGTGGCCATTTATGCCGAATTGGCACGGCTCATCAAGCTCTCCCAATAAAAAATCCGCTGAACGCGCAATAAGTCAGGCGCCACAGCAGATGACAAGGGATGAACGGCGGCGATATCACGCCTCCCGCATGCTGGAGTAACGCTATCGCCCCGTTCATCAATTTCGGTCTCTCTCTTTGTACCACTATACCCCGAGCGGAAGCGGTCAAGCAAAACGCTTTATAAGTAATTGTAAGTGAAATTATAATGTATTTGACCATATAACTTAAATATGCTTATATTTACGTAAGAATACTGATTGAGCGGGAGGGTTTCATGTACCAAGAAGAAAGATTGGTCGCCATCATGCGGTATCTCAAAGAACATCAGCGCATGAGTGTGCAGGAGATTTGTGAACGGTTTGGTGTGTCGCGCGATACGGCCCGCCGCGATTTGGTGAAATTAAGCGAGCAAAACGCCATCATTAGGACACGGGGTGGAGCAGTGTTACCCGTGGTACAAAAGGAGATCGAAAGCTATAAGGAACGGCTCGATTTAAAGAGTGAAGTGAAGAGCCGGATCGGCGCGGAAGCGGCCCGCCACATCAAACAGGGAGATTTGGTGCTGATGGATACTTCCACCACCGTCCAACACGCCGCTCAAGCATTGCAGGCGGAAGAGGTGACCGTGGTGACCAATTCCATTGACATCGCCGATATTCTATCGACGAAAGAGCGGGTGACCGTTCATTTGCTCGGGGGCGTGTTCCATGCGCACAGCCGGTATTTGTACGGGGTGGGCACGGTGAAAAAGTTGCAGGAATACCATGTTGACAAGTGTTTTATGGGAGGGGGCGGAGTGGCCGAGGACGGCATTTATTTTCCGAGTGAAGATGATGGGCAAGTGGTGCGGCAAATGATCGCCCAGGCAGAACAAGTGATTGTGTTGGTGGATCGCACCAAGTTTAACAAAAAACTATTTTTCAAAGTGTGCGCATTGGAACAAATCGATGTCCTGATTGCTGACGATGTGCCCGAGGAGTGGCAGGAGAGATTGGCGCAGGCGGAAGTGGAAGTAATAAGGGTGATGCCGGGTGTGAGGAGCTAAGAGAAATAGGTGCGGAAAAAACGGATCTGCGGTTCTGCTTCCCGTTGCTTCACTTGTACCAAGGCAGCGCGGTAAAATGGGTAGCCCGCCAGATGGGGGCCTTCGGGGTTTAGGTATCTCCGCCGGTAGGTGACGGCGTTGACATCCTCTACCAAAACCAATCCGCGCGCCTCCAGATAAGCAGGCAACTGTTCGGGGAGCATCCCAAATGTCCACGGTTCCCGGATGCGTTCCAACAACCGGTGGATGCGCCGTGTTTTTTTGTCTGCCGCCAACTGCTTGATAGCATGTTGGTGCACATAGGTGAACAGCAGAAAACTGCCGGGCGCGGTGGTGCTGATAAAGCGCAGGGTGCTGTCAACCGCTTGTTCAGTCAGGTATTGGGTCACGCCTTCCCAGATGAAAAAAGCGGGTTGGGAAGGATCAAAGCCGGCGGCGCTCAAGGTTCGTTCCAATTGCTGCACATTGAGGTCGGTTTCGACAAACGTCACGCTTGTGGGCAATTCGCCGAGCAAGCCGGCTAGCTTTTTTCGCTTGGCGGAGAGCGTGTGCGGTTGATCCACTTCAAACACCCGCACGTTTCGCATGCGCGGGATGCGGTAAGCACGGCTGTCGAAGCCAGAACCTAAGATCACCACTTGGCTTATGCCCTGTTCCAAGGCATGGGTCAGGTGATCATCGATCAAGCGGGTGCGAGCTACCCCTGATGTTCGGGCGCCGGGGCCAAAGCGATCCAACAACATCGGCACGATTCTGCCAATAAAGGGTAGGCGAGCGAACTGGGTGGCCGCTTGCAAAGGGGTGCAAATGAACCGGACAGCAAAAGGGTCTTCAAACAGCCGGCGCTCTTTAGGGTAGCTTTTTTCCAATGCGCGGAACCAAGCGGCAAATTCGGCTGTCCAACTGGCTTGCCCTGACTGACGCCTTTGGTTGGTCGATTGGATCATGTAAGTGAACTCACCTCTAAGCACCGATATTTCTTTCTATATATTCGATATTTCTATGGATATGTCTCTTTCATTTTGACAAAAGACAACCAGCCGTCCGGAATGAAGCGGGAGGCTGGTTTTTGTGCGGTGATGGGCAAGCATCATCGTAATCCGTATTTTTTCATTTTGTTGTAGAGTGTTCCCCGGGAAATGCCTAACAACTTGGCGGCAGCCGCTTTGTTTCCGTACGTGGTGCGCAGTGCATTTTGTATCGCGTGATATTCGGAGGTTGCTTCCCCCGTGCCGCTGGGGAGAGTGGGGGGGAGCGGTGCTTCAGCGTGCAGCCGGGGCACTTGCACGGCGGTTGGCAAATGCTCACGGCTGATCGGTCCATCCTCGGTCAGGATTACCAGCCGTTCGATGATATTACGGAGCTCACGGATATTTCCGGGCCAATTGTAGTTCATCAAGGTGACCAGTACTTCCGGACTGAATTCAGGATTGGGCTTGCCGTATTGCACAGCGATTTCCCTGGCGAACAATTGGATTAATTCGGGAATGTCCTCGATCCGATCGCGGAGGGGAGGCACTTCGATTGACACCACATTGAGGCGGTAGAAGAGATCCTCGCGAAAAGCGCCCGCGGTGACGCGCTCTTCTAAGTTCCGGTTGGTGGCGGCGATGATGCGGATGTCCACTTTGACCGGTTCGGTTCCTCCCACGCGGTAAAATTGTTTCTCTTGTAGCACGCGCAACAATTTTACTTGCATGTCCAAGGGAAGTTCGCCGATTTCATCCAAAAAAAGGGTTCCTTTATGCGCCAACTCCAGCTTGCCCGCTTTTCCTGTCCGATCCGCGCCTGTGAAGGCGCCCCCCTGGTAGCCGAACAGCTCGCTTTCAAAAAGGGAAGCCGGGATCGCCCCGCAATTGATGGCGACAAAGGGGTGTTTGGCCCGTTGGCTACCATGATGGATGGCATGTGCAAACAATTCTTTACCGACCCCCGATTCGCCGGTGATGAGCACGGTCGCGTCAGTTGGCGCGACGCGGCGGGCCACTTGCACCGCTTGCAAAATGGCCGGGCCGCTTCCTTTGATGCGGTGGAAAGGGTCCGGGGCAGAGGCCAGTTGACTGATTTTTTCTTCCAGAGTATGGAGCTGGGAAGTGGTGGAAAACAATTCATTCCCCAAGCGGACCAATTTGGTCACGTCCTGTTCGCAAGAAATGGCTCCGATCATGGTGCCGTTTCGGAAAATAGGGGATGTATTCACCAAGACGTACACGCCGGGGCGTGGTTCATGGTAGGCCTCCTGAATCGGTTGCCCATCTTCCAGCATGCGTGAGATCATGAGGGAATTCCAGCTGAAGTCCGATATGTTTTTGCCGACGATCTTCGCCGCGGGAATGTTATACAGCTGTTCTGCGGCTTTGTTCCAGTGAAGTACCGTCCCGTCGGGGTCGACAATGGTGATCGCTTCGCTGACCATGTCCAACAAGGTGTTTAAAATCGTTTCCGCGTGTAACAATGGCGTTTCCTCCTACCCAGTGCCGGGTTGATAATCGTGAACAAAAGTGTAATCGATTGAACATAAATGTGCAAGTGATTGAACACCTTTGTGTACATTTAGTGAATAAATGGCCAACAAATTCTGTGAAAATGAGTTGGTATGATTCTTGCTAGATTGTTTATTACTAAAACAGAAAAGGCACAAGGGGAGATTACGATGGAACAATTGATGCGGGATATGTTTTTATTCTTGTCAAAAAACAAAGTAGCCAATAAAGCGGCAAAAAAATGGGGGCTTCGGTTTGGGGCGAACCGATTCGTGGCCGGTGAAACCATCAAAGCGGCGATCTCCACGGTCAAAGAGCTAAATGAAAAAGGCATTGTTGCGACATTGGACCATTTGGGCGAATTTGTATTTAGTGAAGAAGAAGCAATCGAATCGGCTGATTATTGTATCCGTACTTTGGAAGCGATTGCAGAAGCGGGTGTAAAGTCCAATCTGTCATTAAAAATGACACAGTTGGGTTTGGACATTTCCAAAGAACTGTGCATGAAAAACATGCGCCGCATTCTTGATTGCGCCAAACGCCTCAACAACTTTGTGCGGATCGACATGGAAGATTACGAACACAATCAAATCACCATGGACATTTTTAGTGAGTTGCGGGAAGAATACGGTGAAACCGTGGGCTTGGTCGTGCAAGCATATTTGTACAAAGTAGAGCAGGACATCGATGAGTTGAACAAGTTTAAGCCAAACCTGCGCTTGGTGAAAGGTGCGTACAAAGAATCTCCAGAAGTGGCTTTCCCGGCCAAAGAAGATGTGGATCGCAATTTCATCAAGATCATCGAGAAACACCTTCTTTACGGGAATTACGCAGCTATCGCCACTCATGATGATAACGTGATTGAACACGTCAAAAAGTTTGTGAAAGAGCACAATATACCCTTCTCGCAGTTTGAATTCCAAATGCTGTATGGCATCCGGGTGCAAAGACAGCTGGAACTCGCTAAAGAAGGATACACGATGCGGGTGTATGTGCCTTATGGCAACGACTGGTACGGCTACTTCATGCGCCGCTTGGCCGAGCGTCCGGCCAATGTCGCGTTTGTGTTGAAATCGATGTTCAAAAAATAAGAATCCGTTTGTAACTGACCGGCTTTTGGACGTTTGTCTTGCGAGCCGGTTTTTTGATGGATAACCTCTCCGTGAGCGGCTGGGAAAAGGTTTTTGATGCCCGACCCCCGCTCTTCACCCCAAAAGCTAGCCTCTCTTATTCTCGCTACTACAACGCCGCCAATTTTTCAAGATAGTCGGGATAAAGTTCATCAAATTTGTGCGACATGTCCTGCAACATCTCGTGCATTTGATCAAACGTCAGGGGTTCATGCAGGGTATGGCAGACATCCAACGCCTCAAAGTGATAGTTGTGTAGAATGTCCCACACTTCCAGATGAACTTGGTTTTCCATGACGACGAAAAAGAGTTTCAGATCGATCCGATCTTTAAAGACAACACCTAGTACCTTCATGTAGGTCTCCTCCTAAGATGCGTAACAACGATGATAATGACCTATGGTGCGTGTTACAAGAGTCGATGCCCATTCCAAGCGCGGCCACTGGCTAGGATGTGTCTGGCAAATCAAGTTGGTGGGAAAGAAGTGGCGGAAAAACCTTTTCTCGAGAACAAGTGAAGCGAATAAGAAAATGGTTTTTGGAGCCGTTGCCCAATTCATCAGACACGCCCTAGTCACCGTTCGGACAGCGCGGGTGCATTGATAGAAATGGAATGGACATTGGTTCGTATGAATAAATCAACTCTATCATAGCAGGTTTGCGCGTCAAATGGGTGACGTTGGCAGGATGTTGAAGGAAAATGGCTTGAGTTTATACATGTTGTCTAATGTAATCGTTTTCCTTTGGTTTTATACTTTATTTTATCATACTGAATGTAAAGGTGATGGCGATGATCATTGGTGTACCTAAAGAAATAAAAAACAACGAAAACCGGGTTGGTTTGACCCCGGGCGGCGTAGCAGCCTTTATCGGCCAAGGTCATGAAGTGTGGGTGGAAACAGGCGCTGGTCTGGGAAGCGGATTCAGCGATGAAGCGTACAAGGAAGCGGGTGCGAAAATCGTTTCCAGCGCCAAAGAGGCATGGTCGGCTGAAATGGTGATGAAAGTGAAAGAGCCGTTGAAGGAAGAGTACGGTTATTTCCGTGAAGGCCTCATTCTTTACACCTACCTGCACCTGGCGGCGGAACCGGAGTTGACGAAAGCGCTGATCGACAACAAAGTGGCGGCGATCGCTTATGAAACGATCCAGCTGGACAACGGTTCATTGCCGCTGTTGACTCCGATGAGTGAAGTGGCAGGACGGATGTCGATCCAAATCGGTGCCCAATTCTTGGAGAAAGCGAAAGGCGGCAAAGGAGTTCTGCTCGGCGGCGTGCCCGGCGTGTTGCCTGCGGAAGTAGTGATTGTTGGTGGCGGTATTGTAGGTACCAACGCTGCGAAAATGGCAGTGGGCCTCGGCGCAAGCGTAACCATCCTCGATATCAGCGCTGAGCGTCTGCGCCAATTGGACGATCTGTTCCAAGGACGTGTCAAAACGTTGATGTCCAATCCTTACAACTTGGCCAATGCAGTCAAAAAAGCGGATCTGCTGATCGGCGCCGTGCTGATCCCTGGTGCGCGCGCACCGCGGTTGGTGACGGAAGACATGGTGAAAAGCATGGAAGAAGGATCGGTAATCGTGGACGTGGCCATTGACCAAGGTGGTTCTATTGAAACGGTTGACCGCATCACCACACACAGCAACCCAACTTATGTGAAACACGGCGTCTTGCATTATGCGGTGGCCAATATTCCGGGATCGGTCGCCCGCACTTCTACGCTGGCCCTGTCCAACGTAACGGTACCATACGGATTGCAGCTCGCTAATAAAGGGGTAGTACAGGCGGTTTCCGAAAACAAAGCCCTCGCCAAAGGGGTAAACACACTGGACGGCGTGTTGACTTGTCGTGCGGTAGCGGAAGCCCATGGACTGTCTTTCCAAGAGTTGGCAGAAGTCCTGCGCAAAGAATCCGTATTGCATTAATGAAAATCGATTCACTCCTAAAACACCACATGCAGATAAACAAGAGAGGTGGCGAACATGCCGCCTCTCTTGTTTTTTTGTGATTTGCCGGTGTGCGCCTCTGCCATGCGAGAAGCGATGGGAAAAGGTGATGGAGTTGCCGGTCATCACTATCATTTCACAGCAAAGTTCTTTACAATAGGGTTATTGGGTTTATGACGGAAATAATCAAGTGGCAAGGGGGTGAGATAAGATGAATATCCTTGATACTTTTACCGTAGCAGAAATGTTAAAACGCCCCTTGTTTCAAAAGGCAAAGGTCATTGCCGGGCAAGGTGGGCTGAACCGCGCCGTTCGCTGGGTTCATGTGCTGGAGATCCTTGACGGCTCTTCCTATGTCAAAGGCGGGGAGTTGGTGCTGATGACCGGGGTGGGGCTAGGCGAGGAGAAAGAGCTGAAGCTAGATTATGTCCGTGAGCTCGTTGAAAGCAAAGTGGCCGCATTGTCGATTGAGATGGTACACCAATTCGTCGTCATTCCGGAGGCGGTCAAGCGCTTTGCCGATGAGCGCCAGTTTCCCATCATCATTTTTGAGGAGCCGGTCTCATTTGTGGAGATCACGCAGGACATCCACACTTGGCTGATCGCGCGGCATCAAGACCAGCTGTTGTCGCTGGAGCGCATCTCGACCCAATTTTTGCAATTAACTTTGCAACCGCAGGGGTTGAGAAAAATCCTGCAACTCTTACACAAGGAAACCGGCTTTGTGGTCTGGATTGAAGATTATCTGGGCAAGACGTTCATCTACCCCGAGACGGAAACGCCGCTAAAGAAGAACACGCTTCGCCGCCCGATCACGGTGTTAGAAGTGAACATCGGCGAGCTTTACATCAAAACCACCCGCAAGCTGACGGAGTATTTGAATCTGATCATAGATCGCGTGATGATCGCCATCGCCCAAGAGTATTTGCGCCAATTTTTGTCTGAAGAGTGGGAGCTGGAAGAAGGCAAGCGGTGGATGGTCGATTTGGTAGGCGGCAAGCGGGGCGAGGTGCCGTCGAGCCTGCTCGGGGTGTTTGAGAAACGGAAAAATTGCGTACTGTGCGCGCTGAGCCAAGACGAGTGGACGTTTGCGGATGAGAGCGGACTAGGGCGAGTGTTTTTGGTGCAGCTGATCCGCATGATGCAGCATGTGTTTGAGCAGAAAGGGATCAAAGTCTGGGTGGCTCCAGTGGAGAACCGCTTGGCGATCATTCTCGCCGAACAGCAAACATTTGCTGCTGATCCCTTTATCGCTCGTGTTGACAAAGGGTTTGACATGCTGTTCGCACAATTCCGTCGACTTCATCCGCGTTTGACGACCCGATGGAAAGTGGGGGTCAGCCATCGGCTTGACCATCTTGACCGGATGGCTAAGGCGTGGGAAGAGGCCTGTTTGGCTTTGTCCATGGACGAAGTGCCTCAAGATGATCTCCAGGGTGATGAGGAAGGGAGCGCCGTCATGGGTACGCATACGCTGATCCATTATGAGAAGTTGCGGGCGTGGCAACTGTTTTTGCATATGGACACGGCGGCGGTGCAATCTTTTGTCGACCTTCACTTGGGCCCGTTGTTGCAATACGACGCTAGAAATAAGACGAACTTAGTGCGCACCTTGGAAGTGTACTTTCAAACTGGCCTGCAAAAACAGCAGACGGCCAAATCTTTGTTCATCCACAGGCAAACCTTGTACTACCGCCTGGAACAAATCGCTGCCATGCTGGGGGATGATTGGGAAGCACCTGCCCGGCGCCTCGCGTTGGAAACGGCCGTCTCCGGCTATCGTTTCTTGTCGGCGCGCCAAAAGAAAAGGGACTGGTAGTGGCGGCCGCGTATCAGGACGTGGTTTTTCTGCTACCTCTACCAGTCAACCTGAGTTGCCAGGCACGTCCTTTACAAGGAGAGATTCGAATATGTGGAATGCGTTGAAAATGAAAGAACCCGTCAATACCTGGACCCACTTTGTTACTTGTCTGGCGGCGGTTGTCGGCTTGGTTTACCTGATCTTGTTGAGCCGGGAAAACATCTCCACCTTGATCACCATGACCATCTACGGAGTTAGCCTCATTTTGCTGTATGCTGCCAGTTCGATTTATCATTGGGTGAAAACGACGCCGAAAAAGGAACTGATCCTGAAGAAGATCGACCACTGCGCCATTTACCTGCTGATTGCCGGTTCCTACACTCCGGTGTTTTACCATGGGTTGGACGGGCTGTGGCGAACGGTCATGTTAACGGTGATCTGGGTGATGTGCGTCATAGGCATTGTCTTGAAAATTACCTTCATCCACCTTCCGCGTTACGTGTCGACTGCGTTTTATGTCACACTTGGGTGGATCGCGGTGATCCCTTTTGTTAAACTGGTGGAAGTGCTACCGCTAGGGGCAATCATCTTGATGATCGTGGGCGGTGTGTTGTACACCATCGGCTCTATCATTTATGCCACCAAGATATTTGACTTCTTTCCCCAAAAATTTGGGTTTCATGAGATTTTCCATCTGTTTATCTCTGCCGGTTCCGGTGTCCACTTTGCCATGATGGTCGCTTATATCATTCCGCTGGGAATGCAATCATAACAAAAACGTCTCCCCATCTATCTGGGGAGACGTTTTTTGCTGTTTCTGATGTCACCGTGACGGGTGCAAGTTGGCGGGAGTGAGTTTTTCACTCAGCTTTTGCAACATGTCCGCTGTCATTTTGTCCAAATCATAAGCTGCTTTGAAGCCCCATTCCTCCTTGGCCGCCGTGGCGTCGATGGAATTGGGCCAGCTTTCGGCGATTCCTTGGCGCACTGGATCGACGTCATAGTCCAAGGTGAAGGAGGGGATATGCTTGCGGATGGCCGCGGCAATCTCTTCCGGTTCAAAGGACATCGCCGTCACATTGAAGGCGTTGCGGTGTTTCAGCTTGGCAGCGTCGGCTTCCATCAAGGTGATGATCGCGTTCAAGGCGTCAGGCATATACATCATGTCCATGTATGTGCCTTGTGCGATGTAAGACGTGTACCGGCCCTGCTTGATCGCTTCATAATAGATTTCCACCGCATAATCGGTGGTGCCGCCGCCGGGGGGAGCCACATAAGATATCAGTCCCGGAAAGCGGAGGCCACGGGTATCCACCCCGAATTTATGGTAGTAATAGTCACACAACAATTCGCCAGATACTTTGTTGACCCCATACATGGTGGTAGGACGCTGAATGGTGTCCTGCGGAGTGTTGTCTTTGGGCGTGGAAGGGCCAAAGGCGCCGATCGAGCTGGGGGTAAAAAATTGGCAATCCAGCTCACGAGCTACTTCGAGGGCGTTGACCAATCCGCCCATGTTTAGATTCCAAGCCAAGAGGGGTTTGGCTTCGGCGGTTGCTGACAGCAATGCTGCCAGATGGATGATGGTGTCCACCTGCCGTTTTTTGGCGACGGCGTACATCGCTTCGGCATCAGTGACATCCAATATCTCAAAGGGGCCTGACTCCACAACGGGACTATCCGTCCGCCGGATGTCAGTGGCGATGACATGGCTTGCGCCATAGATTTCCCGCAAGCGCATGACGAGTTCTGATCCGATTTGCCCCAAGGCTCCAGTAACAAGGATTCTCTTCATAAGTCTTCCTCCAACATCAAATGGAACGATTTGTCTTCAGGCGACTTGCGCCCAATGAAGTGTTAAGGATTGCCGCGTTGTGGAACCATTAAATGATTCCCATTTCTTTACCCACTTTGGCGTAGATCTCCAAGACGCGGTCCAGCATCTCTTTGGTGTGGGCGGCGGTGGGCATGTTGCGCACCCGTCCGGTTCCGCGTGGCACGGTTGGGAACACGATTGCTTTAGCGTAAACGCCTTCTTCGTTCAGGCGTTTGCTAAATGCCTGCGTTTCCACTTCGCCCCCGATGATGCAAGGCGTGATCGGCGTTTCGCTGTCGCCGATGTTAAAGCCCAACTCCTTCAGGCCTTGCTTCAGGTAATTGGCGTTATCCCAAAGTTTTTGTTGCAGTTCGGTGCTGTCCATCAGGATTTCAATCGCTTTTTTCGCCGCAGCTACATCACCCGGCGTCAAGGCAGTGGAGAACAGGAACGGACGGCTGCGTACCTTGAGCCAATCGATCAGTTCTCGTTTCCCAGCCACATATCCCCCGACTACGCCGATCGCTTTGGACAAGGTGCCGATTTGGAAATCCACTTTGTCAGACAGGCCGAAGTGTTTGACTGTGCCAGCGCCACCACCCAACACGCCTGAGCCGTGCGCGTCATCCACATAGGTGATGAGATCGTATTCTTCGGCAATCTCCACGATTTCCGGCAGTTTGGCGATATCCCCATCCATCGAAAAGACACCGTCGGTAATGACCATGATTTTGTTGTAAAGGCCGGATTCTTTCGCTTCTTTCGCTTTTTGGCGCAGGTCATCCATGTCGGAGTGGTTGAAACGGATGATTTTCGCTTTGGAGAGGCGACAACCATCAATGATCGAAGCGTGGTTCAACTCGTCAGACAGAATGGCGTCGTTTTTATCCATTACGGCTGAAATTGCTGCCATGTTGCAGTTGAAACCAGATTGGTAGGCAATGGCCGCTTCCGTCTTTTTGAATGCAGCAAGGGTTTCTTCCAGCTCGACGTGGAGTTGGAGGGTACCATTGATGGTTCGAACGGCACCAGCACCGACCCCGTATGTTTCGATCGCGTTGATGGCCGCTTCTTTGAGCCGCGGATCGGTGGCCAGACCCAGATAGTTGTTGGAAGAGAGATTGATCAATTCCCGTCCATCAATCTTGATCACGGGTCCGTTGGCGCTTTCAAGAGGATCGATCACATTATAAAGCCCTTTTTCTTTCAGTTCTTGTAAATTTTCCTGTAAGAATTGTGATAATACCTTGCTTGACACGATAAAATCCCTCCAAAGTCCCGGGTATTCTTTTGTTCGTAAACATTTGTCCTTTACAAGTGGACAAATGAATCGCATGCAAGCGCTGTCATGACGCGGTTTACATCATTACTTTAACATATTTTTTTCATTGTGTTTATGCCGGGTGGACAAAATATTTTTTCTTTCTTCATAAGTATGGGCATTTGGTCCCTTAAGCATGAATTTGTTATAAAAAGGTTTGATTGGGTTTATATGTCGAAATGAACCAAATAAATGATGAATAAGAACATGTCCTGATGATCGGGATAGGTCTTCTCCAACCGTTGGCAAATATTCCTGATTGCTTCGAGATCTTTTTAGAATCTCAATGGGCAAACAAAGTAGCCCTCACTTTTCCGAAGATATGGTTATTTTGCTAACGTTGGGGATTGCCCCTTATATCTCTGCTCATTTTAAGTTATTATTTAATATTGGAGAATCAAAGGCTTGTTTTGCGTCAAGTTTTTTCAAAAGTCGTCTCGATCGTCGATGGACAAGGAAGCGAATGGGGAAACGTGTTGGGGCACGATCCATTCGTTATTTTCGTCCATAAGATGGTTTTGAAATAGCTTCGAACCATATTGTTTTTTCAAACTGCTCTACCTTAGCCATGTTCTCCAGAGAGAGGTAAGAGAGGTTTACATTGATTGAGATAATCATGCGTTACGTAGGAGGGGAGAGAGTGCGCAAGACTAAAAAATCGATTCACCTGGCTACTTTGATGTTAGGAGCGGCTCTTCTCTTGGGCGGTTGCGGGGGGTCTCTGGCTGCCAACGATTCGACGCCAACCCCTTCCAAAGAGACGGCAACCAAACAAGCCAAACCGGATGATCAACCTGTGTCCAAACCGCCAGCCAAACAGGTGATTGCGATTCCGTCTGACCCGGCTTCGCTGGCGGTGTTGGTTAACAAACAACGCGCTTTGCCGTCGGAGTATAAGCCCGCCGACTTGATGCAGCCCGATGTGCCGTTTTCCTCATGGGGCAAGGATGAGAAGAAGTTGATGCGCAAAGAGGCGGCCCAAGCGCTGGAGCAATTGTTCGCCGCGGCAAAAAAACAAGGGATTGAGTTGGTTGCCGTATCAGGGTACCGTTCTTATGAAAGGCAACAAGCGACTTATGAGTCGGCGTTAAGGAGAAAAGGGAAAGAGAGCACAGCCAAATATAACGCTGTGCCTGGTCATAGCGAGCACCAAACTGGCTTGGCGATGGACGTGTCGGCCCGAAGTGTGGGACTCCGCTTGGTCGAGTCGTTCGCCGCAACAGCGGAAGGACGTTGGTTGGCGGACCATGCGCACGAATTTGGTTTTATCATTCGCTATGCTAAAGGGAAAGAAGATGTGACCGGCTATGGATACGAACCTTGGCACATTCGCTATGTCGGCAAGGAAATAGCCCAAGAGATCAAGAGCAGGGGCATTGTCTTGGAAGAGTATTATTCGGTATTACCAAAATAACATGTGTGGTCTGATGACAGATCATCATACAAAACAACCGACCCAATGTGTTGGGTCGGCTTGATCTGTTTGGGGAGTTGGAGGAATGAATAAACAAGCAGGCATGTCAGTGCAATTTTATTTGTTTTTTTTCACCTGGGGCGTCTTTATTCCATATTGGACAGCCTGGCTTAAGACGAAAGGTTTTTCGATTGAAGAAGCCGGTTGGTTTGTCTCTCTCAGTCTCATTGTGCGGTCCGCGTCCACGTTGTATGGTTATCCGGCCTTATGCCGCGTGGCCCCTTTGTCTCAGCTAGCGCGATGGCTTCCTTTCTTGTCGGCGGTCATCTTGCTCGGATTTATTCCATTTCAAGGCTTTGTGCCCATCTTGGTTTTGACGGTGTTGTTCGCTTGGACGTATCCGGTGTTGCTACCGATGAATGAAACGATCGCCAACATGTTGGCCAAAGAGAAACAGATTGATTATGGCCGTAGCCGTTTGTGGGGCTCGGTGGGATACATCGTCGGCCTGTATGTGACGGGCTGGATTACGTCGCGGCTGGGGGATGCTAGCACCCTATATGTCTTGTTTATCGGACTGATCGTTGTATATCTACACTCTTTTGTCGGAGTGTCCAACCAGTTCGCCACGAAAGCGTCAACCGCTGCCAACGTGTCCATGCGCAAGCTGTTCAAGTCACGCGCTTTCATTTGGTGCCTGTTCGTGTGCATTTTGTTGCAAGGGGCACATGCCGCATATAACAGCTATGGCGTCGTTTATCTGCAAAAGATGGGGATTGATAACTCCCAGATCGGCTTGATCATGATTGTGGCGGTTGTCGCTGAGATCGGGTTCTTCTATGTGGCTGACCGGTTTATGGCGAACGTGCCGATTGCGGTGATGTTTTTCATTGCTGCGGTATCGTCCGTCGTTCGTTGGGGAGCGATTTACCTGTTTCCCGATGCAACGGTGTTCATCATCACGCAAGTGTTGCATGCAATTACGTTCGGCTTGACTCATTTTGCTTATATGAGATTCGTCAACCAATGGGTACCCAATGCATACATCCCTTCCGCGCAGGGAGCATACGCTTCCTTGGCGATGGGGCTTGGCACGGGGCTATTGACGATCTTGTGCGGATATGCCTACGCTGTGTCGCCGCAATTGCCTTTCTTGCTGATGGCGGCGTTGACGATTCCTAGCTTCGGGCTGGTGTTTTTGTTACATGGCGCCTTGAAACGGCAACCGTTGCCGACGACGTCGACATCAAGCTAAGTCCTCTTATATCAGTTTCTTCTATAAATGTTTTTTAATAGGGCATTCTACCACAGGTGTGTGGTAGAATGTTTTTGTGTAAAAAGAGTTATATCATTTAGTTTTAATAGATCGCGACCTTGTTTGGATGGGAGAGGATGGCAAGATGCGGCCGATACTGTTAGGTGTGATCGCGGCATTCTTTTTTGCGTTTACTTTTGTGTTGAATCGGGCGATGGAATTGTCCGGAGGTAGCTGGATTTGGAGTGCGTCGTTGCGATATTGGTTTATGGTGCCCTTTTTGTTCCTGATCGTGGGTTTGCGCCGAAATGTGAAGCCGCTCTTCGTCCATATGCGGGCTCATCCCCTCCCTTGGCTGGGATGGAGCGTGGTTGGGTTCGGTCTGTTTTACGCCCCGATGTGCTTTGCGGCGGCATACGGCCCCGGCTGGTTGATCGCCGGTACATGGCAGGTGACGATTATATCTGGTACCTTGTTGGCGCCCTTCTTTTGGGAGAAAGTGCAGACGCCGACGGGCGTGCGAAAAGTCCGCCAATCGATTCCATGGCTAGCTCTGGGTGTCTCCATGTTGATCGTCGTGGGGATCGCGCTGATGCAGTTGGAGCATGCCCGCCAACTCTCCCTCACAGAGATCGTCGGGGGAATCCTCCCAGTGCTGGTGGCCTCATTCGCTTATCCACTTGGCAATCGGAAAATGATGGAGGTCTGCGAAGGGAAATTGGACGCATATCAGCGGGTGTTGGGCATGACGCTGGCGAGTCTCCCGTTTTGGTTGGTGCTGTCCATTTATGGTGGGCTGACGGTTGGAGCGCCGAGCGAAAGCCAACTTTTCCAGTCGCTATTGGTAGCGCTGTGCTCGGGAGTGGTGGCCACGGTGCTGTTTTTCCAGGCAACGGATATGGTGAAGGGAGATATGCAACAATTGGCCGCTGTCGAGGCGACGCAATCAGCTGAGGTGCTGTTTGCCGTGTTGATGGAAGTGGTTTGGTTGCAAGCGGAACTGCCGTCACTGTGGTCTTGGGCGGGCATGGGTCTGGTAGTGGTTGGCATGATTTTCCATAGTTATCTGTCCCACCGAAAACATGCACCCCGCCCATCGGCCAAGCCGGAGTTGTAAGCAAAGCGTGGCACTGCTGTTGTCAGCATGTAAGCGCCAATGCCCGGCGGCATTAAAATCGTGTTTCGCCCTGCATTGCAAAAACAAGCCGACCTAGACGCTGGTCGGCTTGTTTGCGTTTGACAGAGATGTGGTTGAGGAGTCAGATGCGGATTGTTTGGTTTTGAGATTCATCACGATGATACCGATCAGGACGCACGCGCCGCCGATAATGTGGGCGAGCGTGACGCGTTCATTCAGGAACAAAGCCCCCACAGCCACAGCGATCACCGGAGACACATAGGTCCACGTGACAGGGAACAGCGGATTGGTTTCTCGCATCAACCAATAAAACAGGCCAGAGGCGACAATGGAGACCACGATGCTCAAGTGGAGCAGGGACAAGAGAGTGACCGGCGTGAAATCGACTTGCGCGTTTTTTTCTATCAGCAATGAAAGCGCGAACAGTCCGAAACTGGCGAAGACCATTTGCCATCCGTTAAGTGTGGCGGGTGACACCTTATTCATGAGCCGTTTGGCGTGAATGGCGCCGAGTCCGTGAATGAATTCGGACAGGACGATGGCCAATTTTCCATAAAACGGGAGAGAACCGAGTTGGAAAGCCGAGGGGGTCTCGCCGATGACGAACACCATCCCGCCTCCGCTCAAAAGCAAGCCTACCACCAGCGTCCAAGTGAAAGTGAGTTGCCTGAAGAGCAGGGCGAGGATGGCGCTGAAGAGGGGAGACGTCGCCACCAATAGAGCGGCTTCCCCTGAATCAATGTGTTGCTCCGCCCAGTACAGCGCGGCGAAGGGAACCGTTGTCATGCAGAAACCGATCCACGCTAACTCCAAATAAGTTCGCCAGTTAAGGGATTGCCAGCGTTTGGATAGACCGAGGAATAGGCAGAGCAAGCCGCCAGCGATGGCAAAGCGCAGGCCGGCCGCCAAGAAGGGGGGCATGCCGTCACCAAGCCCCAGTTTAATAGCTAGAAAGGAAGTACCGTAAATGATGCACATAAGTGCGTAGCCGAGCCAAGTGATCCAAGTCATGATGATCCCCGCTTTCGTGTGTTGATGAGGAATAGGATATCAGGAAGCGGGAACCCATGGTATGATCAAAAAGAGATACCGTTATAACCTCAAGTTATATCCCGTGCATAAGACAACCGTGTCCAATCAGGATTTTGTTGTCTTCACTCATGCAAGGCAGGAGAGAGCGAATCGTGTTTACGTTGCGACAATTGCATGCCTTTGCCACCGTGGTGGAAAAAGGGAGTTTGAACAAAGCGGCCGACGCGTTATTCGTTTCCCAACCGGCTCTCACCAAGCAGATGAGCCAATTGGAAGAACAGTTGCAATGCCGATTGTTAATCCGGAAAACGACGGGAGTGGTCTTGACAGAGGCGGGCCGGCACTTTTATAGCCGGGCGCGTGCCATTTTGGCGGAAATTGAACAAATCGAGCGGGAAATGAGGCAGTTTGCCGAGGAGGCGCCGCTACGGATGGGAGGACTGCCCAGCCTGGTCAGCTATTTTCTCCCTTCGTTTATCCATGAGCTCCATACCCGCGGCCAAGCAGTGGAGATGACCGTGGCGGATACCACCGACCAGTTGATTGCCAAGTGGCGGGATGGAATGTGTGATGTAGTGTTTGTGCAGGACTTTGCCGGCGGTTCGGGGATGTTGTCCCGGCGCCTGTTGGAAGAGCCTTATGTCGCCGTATTGCCTGTTGCGCATCCCTTGGCTCAGTTGCCGTCGCTTGCGCCGCAAGATTTTTTGACGGAGCCGTTGGTGGTGTACAAAGAACCGTGCGACATGCGGGAATCATGGCTCAGATGTTGCGAGCGGTGGGGAATTCCGCCAAAGACGGTGCTAGAGCTGGATGCGAATGAGTCCATCCCCATGTATGTGGCGCGGGGCATCGGCATTTCGTTTGTGCCGCGAATGATGGCCGAGCACTTGCATATGCCTGCGTTGGTGACCAAACCCGTGCGAGATGTACAATTTTGCCGCACCATTGATGTAGTGTACACCCCCGCATGGGAGCGGGTGATCCGGCAGTGGTGGGGTGCTCCCCAGCCAGCAGGGCAATCGGGGGGCTGAGTTTAAAAACAAAAGCCCCTTCATCGGGGCCTTTTGTATATTGGTCTAAAAAACGTTGTCTCACCCTAGTTTACTGGCGATGTCGCGTGCGATCCAAACCCCGCACGCTCCAGCCTGGGCCAATCCTCGCGTGACGCCCGCTCCGTCACCGCCCAAATACAAGCCGGCAATCTCCGACTCGAAATGGCGGTTTAGTTTGGGGCGGGCGGAGTAAAATTTCGCTTCGACTCCGTAGAAGAGGGTGTGTTCAGCGGCGATGCCAGGAGTGACTTTATCCAAGGCTTCCAGCATTTCGATCAAACTTATCATGGTGTTGTAGGGTAGGACCAGTCCCAAGTCACCGGGCACCGCTTCCTTCAATGTCGGGGAGATAAACCCTTCTTTGATCCGTTTGGGGGTAGAGCGGCGCCCTTTTTTGATGTCGCCATATTTTTGTACGATCACCCCGCCGTTGGACAATTGGTTAGCCAAACGGGAAATGGCGTGGGCGTACTCGGTCGGTTGGTCGAATGGATCGGCAAACTGATGCGAGACTAACAGCGCGAAGTTGGTGTTGTTACTGCCGAGTTCGGGGTTTTTGTAAGCATGTCCGTTGGCCAGCATGATCCCTGAATGGTTCTCAACCACTACGTGGCCGGACGGATTGGAGCAAAAAGTGCGCACTCTGGTGCCGACAGAAGTGTTGAAGATAAATTTGCCCTCATACAGATGTTCGTTGATCTCTTCCATCACCAGGTTGGAGGTTTCCACCCGAACCCCGATATCAACTTGGTTGGCACTCATTTTGATGCGCCGTTTCTTAAGCAGGTTGCCTAGCCAATGCGAGCCGTCTCGCCCGGGGACGATAACCACCTTATCAGCGAGTAGGGTGGTGCCGTCCTTAAGCTCGACCCCGCACGCATGATGCACGCCCTCGATTTTCTCCGTGACCAGATCGGACACTTCTGTTTGATATCGCATCTCAATTTTATCCTGTAGGTATTCATAGATGCTGGTCAAAATCTTGAGGTTTTGTTCCGTGCCCAAATGCCGTACTTGGGCGCGGAGCAATTTGAGCCCAGCGGAATATGCGCGCTTTTCGATCTCGCGCACCCGTTCAGTCAGAGGATCAGTCAGCACATCGCTGGCCCCGTGTTTCAGATTGATTTGATCCACATATTTGATCAAATCAACCACCGTTTCAGCATCCAGATAGTCCGTCATCCAGCCGCCGAATTCGCTGGTGATGTTGAACTTTCCGTCGGAGTAGGCCCCTGCACCGCCAAAACCGTTGGTGATGGAGCAAGCCGGCACGCAACCGGCGAAATCTTTTTTTCCGGCGGCGGGCGGGCACTTCTGAATTTTTTTCTGCAAAATAGGGCAATTGCGACGGCGGATGTCGTGCCCTTTGTCGATTAGCAAGACCTTGGCTTCCGGGCACCGCAACGTCAACTCATAGCAAGTGAAGATTCCGGCGGGCCCAGCACCCACAATAATCACATCATAGCGGTTATTCATGCGAACGCCTCCGTGTTTGCCAGAATGGATGTCAAATGCGTTGCTCTCATGTCATCTTACCCAAAATGGGAGTCGCTTTATCAGACTCATATCAAGAATCGCTGATTTTGACCGGACAAGTGCATCTCGTTGCCACAAGGGCCGGCCCTGTAACGGATGTGGGGAATGAAACTACCCCATTCGGCATATCCATTTTGTGCTGTGAATGCGGAGAAACGGGTAACCTAGAAGGAAGCGTATGGTTTTTAGCGAACTTGTTGTGAAAACCTTTGTAGATTGAGACCGGGGTGCGTCTGGCAAAGCGAGTTGAGAAGAGATGCGCCCCGGCGAACACAGGCGGTGGAAAGGATGTCCATTGGCAAAGAGGAATGGCAACTGGAAGAGCGGCGTTTGCAGCATGTGCTCACAGAAATGAATGAGGCGATTTCCGAGCTGAGCAAGCAGCTTTCTACCCAAGGCGAAGATTTGCGCATCTGGCGTGGGGAATTTTGGGAAGATGTAACCGTGAACATGGCCACTGCGGAGGACGCCTTGGAAACGGTGGCGAGTATCACTCAGCAAGCGCAGGTGATGTCCGAACAAGAACGAAGACAAGAGCGGGATCGCCGCCGCTTCCATGTGCTGAAGCGCATGGTGAAATCTCCATATTTTGGACGGGTGGATTTCACCGAAGCGGGAGAGACCGACAAGGAAGAGATTTATATCGGCATCGCTTCGTATTTTGATGAAAAGACGGATGCCCATTTAGTTTACGATTGGCGGGCCCCGATTGCCAACATGTATTATGACGGGATGCCGGGGCCGGTCGAATATGAGACGCCGATGGGGACAGTTCAGGGAACGATGCACTTAAAACGGCAATACCTGATCAAAGACGGCAAGCTGTTGTCGGCATTTGACATGGATGCGGTTATCGGCGATACCATTCTCAAAGAAGTGTTAGGTCAACGATCCGACACACAGATGAAAAATATCGTCGCGACGATCCAAGCGGAGCAGAACCGCATCATCCGCGACGACCGCAGTAAGGCGGTGTTTGTGCAAGGGGCTGCGGGAAGCGGCAAAACATCAGTTGCCCTACAACGGATCGCTTATTTGCTTTATAAGCACCGCTCTTGGCTATCCCACTCGCAAGTGCTTCTGTTTTCACCCAATCCGGTCTTTATGAGCTATGTCTCCAATGTTTTGCCGGAGTTGGGAGAAGAAAATATCAAGCAGACGACGTTTCAAAAGTATGCAGAACACCGGTTGGGGAATGCGTTTCGCATCGAAGACGCATTTGACCAGCTGGAACATGTGCTCACCCATGAATCCGATCCATCACTACCCACCCGCATGAGTGGGATTTGGTATAAGTCTTCTATTCGCTTTTTCCACTTGTTGCAAGGGTACAAACAATGGTTGGAGCAAGGCGGTATGCAATTTCGGGATATCGTGCTGAATGGTCGGGTGCTGGTATCCCGTGAACAGATGGAAGAGCGATTTTACACGCATGCCCCCGATGCCAAATTAGCCAGCCGGGTGCAGATGATGCGCGCCTGGTTGTTAGATGAATTGGAGCGGCTGGCGGAACAATTCATCTGGGACGATTGGGTAGGAGAGGAAGTCGAATTCCTCGAAAAGGAAGATTATTATCAAGCGTACAAGTCCAGCATCTGGGGCGACCCTGATCCGGGAGAGCACCACAAGGCAGAATCGACCTTGCGCAAGAAAGTGGTTCGTCAGCGGTTTGCGCCAGTTCGCAAACAGGTAAAGCAACTCGCGTTTGTCGATGTATATGGAGTGTACCAACAGCTCTTTGTAGAAGGCATGGTGGAGCGCTTTGCGAAAAGGGAGGATATCCCCACGGATTGGCCGAACATTTGCGCATATACGCGACGCCGCTTTCAAGAAGGCACCATTCCGTATGAGGATATCACACCACTCCTGTATTTGCAGGAATTGATTTACGGCGTCCGCCGGTATATGGATATCCGGTATGTGCTAATCGATGAGGCGCAAGACTATTCGCCGTTTCAATTGCAAGTGATGCGAACCCTGTTCCCGATGGCCAAGCTGACGGTCTTGGGGGATTGGAACCAAGCCATCCTGCCGCACCAAACGCGTCAATCAGGATTGGAGCAGATGACAGGCTTATTTGCAGAAGGGGAAGTCCAGCAATACGAGATGAACCGCAGCTATCGGTCCACTTCGCAAATTGTCGCGTTCACCCGTGAATTGTTGACTGATGCTAAATCCGTGACGCCGTTTAATCGGGAAGGGCCGTTGCCGGTGGTGCGGAAGTTGGCGGCACCGGAGGACTTGGCGCGCAAACTGCATGAAGATATCGCGGCCATCCGTGCTGAGGGATATGAATCGCTGGCCGTCATTTGCAAAAGCCATCAAGAATGCCTGCAAACGTATGCGCAATTGCAAGGGCACGTGCCGATCACTTTGGTTGATAAAGAAGACCAGGAGTTGGCATCCGGTGTGGTGATCCTTCCGGTGTACCTAGCCAAAGGCATTGAATTCGACGCGGTGGTGATTTACAACTTTTCGCAGGAGAATTACAGCAGAGTAAGCGACCGGAAACGTTTGTACACGGCTTGCACACGGGCCATGCACCGGCTATTCCTCTATGTGCAGGGAGAAGTTTCCCCGTTTTTGGCCCAAGTGGGCCCAAACAAATTCACCTGGATGTGAAACAAACGGATAGTGGCGAGAAGCCGCTATCCGTTTGTTGCTTTGGCATGCAGATAATAAATATAGTCCGTCGAAGTGAATGTATGGCCCAATTGTTGCAACATGGTCATGATGTTGCCGCGGTGATAGGTGCCGTGATTGACGACATGTTGCACTAATTCATAGAGTGGGGTTTCCATCCTCCCGATATGAGCGTGTTCAAGCAAGATGGATTGAGTTAGATCGCCTTGGCGTTCAAAAAACGCACGATACTGTTGGCTCAACGCCACAAACATCGTTTCCAGTTCTGCCATGCTGGCCGCTTCAGCCTGCTCTTGAAAAGTTTCCCCCATCGCCAGTGCTGACATTATGTCGCCGCCAGACATGATGTCAAACCAAAACTGATCAGCCGCATACATGTGTGCCAACACCTTTGACAGTGAAGAGAATCCAGTCTCAAACTCCCGGCGATAGAGATCAGCGGGCAACTCTTTCAAACGTTCGAACATCTTTGCATTAGCCCAGGTATGATAATCGTAGAGCTGTCGTGTGTATTCATTCATAAAAGACCTGGCTCCTTTGTGCCGTTTTTAAATTTTGATGTCAAACCATTCCTCTGGCGGATGACATCTCATCGTGCAGGTGGTTGCAAGAGAAGAAGCCAACCCGCCTTCTGAAGGGCCTGCGCACCAAAGCTGTTATCCATTCTCTTCACTTGTAGGGAAAAGGAGTTTCCGCCGATGGCCGTCTGCACATATGGACTATTCTTCTTTAGGTTTATAAAAACCTTTCTCATGTTCTGTAATCTTTTTTTGATAGTCAGTTGGATGACCATCGATTCGCGGGGTTTGGATGTCATTAATGAGGTGATTGAATGGGTGTTATGTAAGATTATATTTATCAACGTAACAAAATGTGCGTTTTGTAACCTATATTTCGTTGGTTTGGTGCAAGAAATTATATATTGAGCGTAAAATGGTCTCTTTTTGGGTGTGCATTGTGAATAGGTGGGGTTGGATCAAGTTTTATACATAAAAAGCACCAAGCCCTTGCTTGGTGCAGGTTCGCTTAATCTGTATCTGTATCATCATCACCATACCTGCTGTTAAAAAATTCAGCAAACGTCAAAGATGTCATCCTCGTCCTCCTTAAAGTTTAGTTCTTTCAACAGGAAGAACAAAAGATTGGTCGAATCAGTAAATTCTTTTTCTTCTTTCATCTTATCATAACATTCAGCCATTAAATACAATGCTTTTGCTTCCATTGATTTGTAATGGTGATTTTGTGAAAGAAGTAAAGCGGCGGAAAACCTTTTCTCAAGGAGCGCTGATGTGTAAGTGAAGCGAATGAGAATAATATGGTTTTGAGCTGTTGCTTCGAGACGCTTTCACTCTCTAAAAAGTCTGTGAACCTCCCGGAGTTTTTGCATTATCAGAGGTTCACAGACTATTTCGGCTTTTGCTATAATGAAAATGCTTGAGATGACTGGCGTTCACATACGGGTTTAGTTGAAACCATAGTGGTATTGAAACCCCGGAAACCGCCCAAGTTCTCTGAAAGCTCATTGGTTTAGTTGAAACCATAGTGGTATTGAAACTAGCTGATGAAAGTTATGGCATTTTTTTCTGTCTCTGTTTAGTTGAAACCATAGTGGTATTGAAACGTGTGTTTAAGGACGAGCGGCGAAGAGACACTCGTGTTTAGTTGAAACCATAGTGGTATTGAAACTTTGCCATACGGCAACTCGCACATCAAACGGGCGGAGTTTAGTTGAAACCATAGTGGTATTGAAACCTGTTGACACTTATATTGAGGTTGCTCAATTTGCGTTTAGTTGAAACCATAGTGGTATTGAAACACATGTTCCAGGAACATTTTCAATTCTTTGTCCCAATTTAGTTGAAACCATAGTAGTATTGAAACACCATGTAACCGTCTTCCGTTGTTGATGATGTAGCGTTTAGTTGAAACCATTGTGGCATTGAAACATTGGTGGAAGGCCAACATATCGGCGAATTTTGAGTTTAGTTGAAACCATAATTGCATCAAAACATTCCTGTTCCCTAACCACTTACGAATCAATTTGATGTTTACTTATATCAAACCAAGAGAAGTAAAATATCATCCCGCGGCGATCTTTGCAAAATAAATCCAACCACAACTATCAGAATTATCTCACAATAAGGAGAGGAAGTTTCTGTAGGTGACGTTTTTTGCCAGCATGCATTCAGACATTAATCGATCATCCCTCCACAGGCGGATGGTTTAACCCATTTGCTTGACAATCCCTTATTACTATTTTATACTAACTTACATTAAGTAATTTAATTGAAATTATTTCATTTCCTATATCCATACGAGAAAGGGTGTATCACATGCGTTTGAATACGGCAGTAAGTGTGTTGATCTTGAGGCTTGTGCTCGGTGTGACGTTTCTGGTGCACGGGATCATGAAGTTCACCATGGGGTTGGATGCCGTGGCAGGGATGTTTGCAGGGATGGGTCTTCCCGGGTTCCTGGGGTACGCGGTGTCCGTGATTGAGTTGGTGGGCGGCGCGGCGATGATTCTCGGCCTGGGTACGCGGGTGGTCGCGTTTTTGTTTGCCTGCGTGATGGTGGGTGCGATTGTGACGGTTAAATGGTCTGTTGGGTTCATGGGAAATGAGGAAGTGGCCGGATATGAGTTTGATCTGGCGCTGTTGGCGATCTCGGTGTCCCTGCTTCTCACTGGGGGCGGCCGATGGGCGTTGGACCGTTTCTTTGACAAAGAAGAACATTTCAGCTGAAACGGTACGTCTCCTTTGACGGGAGGATGAGGCGTGCGGTTTCCGCGCATACTAGGATGAGAAATATGCGCAGATAGGAGACTCATCCATGATACCGATTGATTCAACCATTGAGGGCATCCGGCTGACGCTGGGGAAGGTGGAGCAGATTTTAGCTCCGGAAGGGTTTGTGCTCGGTGGCGGGCATCAATATGACCATGGCTATTTTGACTATGCCTTAGATGAGGAAGCGGAACATGGCCACCGTTATTACTTGCGCGTGCCAGTGTACGCCGTGTCGGGCGTCATTGAGATGGGGCGCGAGGACACCGTGGTGGACTTGGGCAAGCCATTTGTCATCAAGCATGAATTTCGCACCGGCAATGATCCGGTCGGTGATAGCGGCGTGGTTAGTGCGCTTGTCAATCAGTTTAGCAAGCCGCTTCCCACAGAAACCGCTGATATCGCACCGCAGTGGGTGGACCGGGCTCGCCAGAAGGTTGCGCGGTTGGAGTCACTGTTTACCTAGTGCAAGCGTGTAAGAAAACAAAGGCAGGACGGGAAAGAACTCCCGCCCTGCCTTTGTGCGTTGTGCGGATATGGGCGCCATCCTTCAAAGTTTGGCCAATTGCGCTTTTAATTCAGCTTCAGGCAAGTCTTCGCCGATGAAAACCACGGTGCTGGGATAGGGAAAAGGCTCTTCCGTGAACATCGGCATGCCGTAAGCGTATTGAAACAGCATGGTTTGCTGGGGCTGATCGTGAAAGCGCAGATACCCTTTTGCCCGGTATAGCGTATCTGGCGTTGTGCGGAGCCACGCTTCAAACATGTTGCGGTCGATCGGCTTGTCCCATGTGTAGGAAAAGGCGCGCACGCGCAAGTGTTCCGCGGCATGTGCCGGTTGGTGTGTTTCTGTGCGGTAAAACGAGGTGTGTGTGCCGACTGCATCATAAAGGAGAGGTAAGTCAAATCGCGCAAAATCGGTTACGATTTGAGGCGCGGTGCTGTTGATATGGACGAGGTCAGCGATCAGGCGCTCGCGTTCACTCTCGGCGACATCACTGGCTTTGTTGATGATCAAAAAATCAGTAAACCGCACCTGCTCCTCCATCAGGCGTCTCACCCGCACGCTGAGCCGATCCCGGTCACGCCAGCGGGGCAAGTCCAAGGTGGTGACGATTTTGCACGTTTTGATCTGTTTAGCCATCAGCGGCGTGATGCAAGCGTCCAGCACTTCGATAGGATGGGCTGCTCCGGTCGCTTCGATATAGATGGCGTCAGGCGTATGCTGTTGGCACAAACTCAGCAGTTGATGCGACAGCTGTGCTTGGATCGTGCAACAGATGCAGCCGTTTAACAACTCCTTCAATGGGGTGTCCGGTGGCAGGAGGCGCGAATCGACGGAGATATTGCCAATCTCGTTCATCAATACGGCCACTTGGCGGCCACGCTCTTTTTCCCAGGCCAACAGCTGGGTTAGGAGCGTGGTTTTGCCGCTCCCCAGAAACCCGCTTAAAATATAGATTTCTACTGGCTTTGTGGTCATGTTCTATTTCACCTCAACCAAGACGAGACACGTGATTAGGGTGTGTTCTTCAATATGCTGGGCGGCTTCAATGTCGGCCGCTTCGCATGTGTCTACGTGATTTGCCTGACACGCCTTCACTCGCGTCAAATTAGGTCTATCATAACTTGTTCTGATATCTATGTAAATAATAATTGATCCTGTTTTGTTGAAATAGAATGAACTACAAAGTTATAATGTAATTGCAATATAAAGAAAGATAGAGGTTATTGGTTAAATCATAATCATTCTTATTAAGCCGGTGCAAAAAGGTGATTAAGTGAGCACATGGGATTTTTCGGAGTTGCAACATCATCTCCTGATCTGCAATGGTGGAAGTTGTATGAAACGGCAAGGGGAAGAGGTGACGCAGGCAATCCGTGCGGAAATCTCCCTCTTGGGCCTAGATCGACAAATACACACGTCACGGACGAGATGCAATGGGCGTTGCCAAGACGCTTGTGTCGTCATCGCTTATCCCCAAGGGACGTGGTTTCGTGATGTGAGTCCAGAGCATGCGCCAGCGTTGCTCGAGCGGGTGCGGACGGGGGAAGGGTTTGAGGAGCATATTAGTCATGTGTTGGTAGACGGGAAGTTTGTTAGAAGTGAGATTGCGCCGCTTGGAAAGAAAAAATGACCCCTTGTTAAGGGGTGAGACTGCTGACAAAGGTAGAAAAGTCAGCGGTTTTTTTGTCGAAATAAGAAGATAACATCAAGGGCAAAGGACGAAGGGGCGAAACATTAAATGGATAGAAATAGAAACCATAAATTCACATCAGCTGGGAAGAGGCAAAAACCTGACAATGAAATAGATCACTCCATAGATTACTCCAAAAATAATTGCAATACAAAGCTTCCCATTACCCCGAAGGAATGAGCATGTTTGACCACGAACGTATTTTAAAGGTCAGAAAACTGTTTTTTTTCGCAAAAAATGGAGAACGCGAGCCTTATAATCTCTGTTACGTCAGTGTTTTCATACTGTGCCGCACGAGGAGGAGTGTTTCATGCCGATTGACTTTCATTCTAAGAACAACCGTTTCACATATGCTGCACGTCAGGCTTACTTATCTTGGATATCCACCATCCGAAATATCGTGGATGTGAAAGGCAAACGCGTTTTGGATATGGGGTGCGGTGGTGGGATTTACTGCAAGGCGTTTGCCCAGATGGGAGCAAAACATGTTACCGGAATCGATTTTTCTAGGGAGATGATCAAAGGCGCCGCAGAAAACTGTAAGGACTATCCCCAAATCACCTTTGTCGTAGGGGATGTACTTGATACGAACCTGCCAAGTTCAACGTATGATGTGATCCTAGCAAGGGCACTCATTCACCATCTGTCGGACTTGGAATCGTGTTTCCGTGAGACTTACAGGTTATTGAAACCCGGCGGCATTTTCATCGTGCAGAACCGCACCATCGAGGATACTTTGCAACCACCGAGTGAGAATCATATTCGAGGGTATTTCTTCGAAGTATACCCAAGACTTATCGACATAGAAGTCGAACGAAGGCATGATGGCAAAACAGTTAAGGAAGCCTTACTAAAGGTGGGTTTTCGATCCGTTGACGAACATCCATTATGTGAGACAAGAAAAACTTACACCGGTCTTGAAGAACTCAAGAAGGATCTATTAGCGAGAACAGGTCGGTCCATTTTGCACGAACTGTCAGATCCGGAATTGGAATATCTCGTTCAGTATATAAGCGAACGCTTGTGCAATCGCAGCACACAGGAAATTGTCGAACAAGATTATTGGACGATTTGGGTGGCCAAAAAGGAATAATTGCCTATCAACGGATTACAACCATCAGGCAAATCCGTCAACCGGTCAACAGCTTTTTTGTCGTATTGAATTGAAATAAAGATCAATACAACCCCTGGCCCTTTTCTCACGAAAAGATCCAGGGGTTTGTCATCAAGCTCACCCCTTGTTAAGGGGTCTTATTCATTGTGTTAGAAAGAGTATAAGATTTTTTTCAAGTCAGGCATTACGCCGATCTTATCAGTAGACGGATTGGCTGATGGGGTTCCAAACTGAGGATTGCTCAGGATGCTCCGCAAGGTGGCCGGAGAGTAATGGCTCTGATATTTGGCGTAAGCGGCCCCTTGTACGGCGACAGCTGCACCGGCCACAATGGGTGAAGCACCGGAAGTTCCATTGAAACTGGTGGTATAACGATTGGTCTCACCCAAGTTGCCATAAGTGGTGTCAATGTTTTCTCCCCAACCGTAGCAATCAATGCGGCTGCCGTAGTTGGAGAATGACAAGCGTTTATGCACGGTGCCGGAACTGGCGGCGCCCACCATGATCGCTCCCGAATCACGGAAATCGGGACTGTTGCGGTTTAACACGTATTTGCCCTGACTATCCTTATATGCATCCAAGTCGTTGGCGCCGTTGCCGGCCGCTTCTACGATCGTGATGCCTCGATCCGTTCCCGTGCGAATGGCGTCAAAGACAGCCGGCTCCACTTCCACGGGCAAATACGTATTGTAGCCCGGCGCGGTTGTTTGAGCTTCCAACAGCAGCACATCGCCTGGCTTCATGGTATTGACCGCGCTCAAAATAGCGTCCGCAGTGCTGTATGTGGATTGGGTGCGCCACTGTGACACGACTTTGGCCGTGGCGTTGGGGGTGATGCCGATATCGCCGAGGGTATTATCCACCGCCACCACTTCACCCAGCACGGCAGTGCCATGGCTGTGGTACGCTTTGTTCACCCCGGAGATCAGCTGGATTCTTTTGGCTGCCAGATCTTCGTGGTTCAATTCCCACCCTTGCTCCAAATCGACAAAAGTGATGCCACTGCCGTCCCCGCCGGCTTTGGTCCAAGCAAAATGGGCGTCTATCCCTTCTGGGGCCGGCTTCAGATATCCTTGGTTTCCCGAGCGAGGGTCATCTTGGGGAGTGACTGCTGGTGGTTGCACTGGAGTGCCTTCGACATAAGCCAATTCCACCAAGGAAGAACGTTCATACTGCTTGGCTAATTGCTCGGCATCCATTCCTTTGGGAACCGTTACCGCATAATATTGCATCAGATCGGGACTTGCCTGTTTGGCATGGATCATGTTGTGCAAGCGGTTCGGCTCGATGGAACGGAACAAGCGCTCCATCTTTAAGTTGGGCAGGGAAGCGGTTTTGTCTTTCGCACGGATCGTTTTTTCCACGCCATCTTGGTAGGATGGGACGAGGTGATCTTTGAGTTTGACAACAACCCGTTTTTGGTGTGGTTGTGATTCATTCGCCGCAACAGAAGATTGGCCGCCACCCATGATGGTGAGGACGGACGTGCACAGCAAGACGGCGGTCGACAGCGACAGCCATTTGAACCTATTTTTTCTCATGATGTTCCCTCTCTCTGATGTGGATTCACGGGTGATGAAACACTAGGGGTGTCTGGCAAATCAAGTTGGTAGGGAAGAAGCGGCGGAAAAACCTTTTCTCGAGGAGCGCCTTGCCACGCGTGAAAGAAAATGGTTTTGGAGCCGCTGGCCTATTCATCAGACACACTCTAATCACAAATGCCTGTAGCCTGCGGGCATAGCGGTGTTGTTGGGTGCGTTGAAACCTCGGCTTTTCACCCCCGAAAATATATGCTAATGACGTAATATATTTAATTTTATATCAAATAATTTAATTCATCTATTATTTGAACGGATCATAAGATTGATTAATTTAGTTGGTTGCACACCGGCAGTGGGCTGTGGTTCGGTAAGGAAAAGGCCTAGAAGTCGCAGTTATTGGCCAAGGGCAAGGGGGATGACTCCGGGAAGAGAAATGAAGCGGGTGAAAGGGGATGCTGTATGCGTAATGGGTTGAAGATTGCGGTGATCGGCGGGGGCTCAAGCTACACGCCGGAGCTGATCGATGGGCTCATCAAGGGGCAGCATGAATTGCCGGTGAAAGAGGTCTGGCTGGTGGATGTGGAAGAAGGGAAAGAAAAGCTTGCGATCATTGGGCGTCTTGCCCAGCGCATGGTGTACAAGGCGGGAGCGCCGATAACGATTCATTGGACATTGGATCGCCAAGCGGCGCTCAAAGACGCTGCTTTCGTCATCACCCAGTTTCGGGTGGGCGGGTTGGCGGCACGGATCAAAGATGAAACGATTCCTTTAAAATATGATGTAATCGGACAAGAGACCAATGGGCCCGGCGGTCTGTTTAAAGCCTTGCGCACCATTCCGGTGATCCTGGACATTTGCGAAGAGATGGAGGTATTGTGCCCGGAGGCTTGGCTGATCAACTTTACCAATCCGGCGGGGATTGTGACAGAAGCGGTGTTGCGGCATAGCCGGATCAACAAAGTGATCGGCTTGTGCAACGGCCCGATCAGCATCAGCAGGGGGATCGCCATGGCGCTCAATGTGGAGCCAGCACGGGTGCGCATCGACTTCGCCGGTTTGAATCACATGTCCTACGGTTTGAAGACCACCCTTGATGGAGAGGACATTTCTAGACGGGTGATTGCTATGCTGGCCGGGCGCGGCGAAGATGGACAGACGATCCGGCAATTGACTGGTGTCGAGTGGGTGCCGGAGTTTGTGGAAGCGCTAGGGGTGATTCCTTGCGGTTATCATCGATATTATTATCAACCGCGCACCATGCTGGCCGCGATGAAGCGAGAAGCGGCACAAACCGGCACCCGGGCGGAGGTGGTCAAACGGCTGGAGGACGAACTGTTTGCGTTGTACCAAGATTCTAATCTGAACGTCAAACCGAAGCAATTGGAGGGGCGTGGCGGTGCCTATTATAGTGAAGCGGCGGTGCAGTTGATGCGTTCCATCTACACCGATAAGCGGGACATTCAGGTGGTTAACACCCGCAATCAGGGTGCGATTGCCGGCATCCCTGATGAGTCAGCGGTGGAAGTGAGTTGCGTCATCACCAGAGAAGGTCCACGCCCACTCGTGATGGGTGAGTTGCCGGTTGCCGTCCGCGGATTGGTGCAACAGATCAAATCGTTTGAGCGCGTCACTGTCGACGCCGCTGTGTCAGGAGATTATCGCACAGCGTTGTTGGCGATGGTCATCAATCCGTTGGTGCCTTCGGATGCGGTCGCCAAGCAGATCTTGGATGAGTTGTTGGAGGCGCATCGGGCTTATTTGCCGCGTTTCTTTGGTGATTGAGGAAGGCTCAAACCAAAAGAAAACCCCACCTTTGTCATGAGGTGGGGTAAATATTATTGGTTGGCCGGCAATGTTGTTTTTTGTACAGCGGGTTGGACTCCCTTGGCCCGTGGATAGCCGACCAAAATGGAGATTGCTGCGCAGATGCCGATCAACAGCGGATAAACATTGTACTGCATGATGGACAGCGGGGAGATCGAAGCCACACCCGCGGCCACGAGCAGTTGCGGGCCGTACGGGATCAAGCCCTGGATGCAACAGGAGAAAATATCCAGCAAGCTGGCTGATTTGCGGCGGTCGATCTCATACCGTTCGGCGATTTCTTTGGCCAGCGGCCCGGCAATGATGATGGAGATGGTGTTGTTGGCGATGGCCAGATTGGTGGCCGAAACCAAGCCGGCAATGCCGAATTCAGCGCCTTTTTTCGAACGGATGTTGCGGGTGATCGCCTGCAACAAGAAGTCAATACCACCATGGTGACGGATTAATTCCACCATGCCCCCGATCAGGAGAACCAATATGGAGAGTTCTTGCATTCCGGCAAAGCCGGTGCCGATCTCTTTGATGAAGCTCATCAGGGTGTATGAACCGTCCAACAGGCCGATGGCTCCGGCAAACGCAATTCCGCCCGTCAATACGAGTAGCACATTGACGCCGGCCAACGCCGCGATCAATACAGCCAAGTAAGGCAATGTTTTAACCCATGCCACTTGGTCGGTGGCGACATGGCTTTGTCCACCCAGCGTTAAGAAGGTGAGGATGGCTACAGTAACCAGGGCGGCGGGCAACACGATGAAAAAGTTCACTTTGAACTTATCTTTCATATTGACGTTTTGCGAGTTGACCGCGGCGATCGTCGTGTCGGAAATGACAGACAAATTATCCCCGAACATAGCACCACCGATCACGGCCGCAATGGCCAAGGCCACCGGAATGTCTGTCTGCCCGCTGATGCCGACGCCGATGGGCGCCAGAGCTACAATCGTCCCCATGGAAGTCCCCATCGACAGGGAGATGAAGCAGGCAATCACAAACATACCGACGATCAGCAGGTTTTGCGGTAGAATGGAAAGAGCTAAGTTGACGGTGGCGTCGACAGCTCCCATCCCTTTGGCTACTGAAGAAAAAGCGCCGGAGAGCAGAAAAATAATCACCATCAAGATGATGTTGTCGTGTCCAGCTCCACGGCAGAAAAGCGCCGTTTTTTCGTTTAAGGATAAGGAACGGTTCATCAGAAATGCCACACCGGACGCGATCAGGACGGCGACCAACACGGGGAATTTGGTGAAGTCCCCGGTCACTAGCCCGGCGCCGGCGAACAAGGCCAGAAATATGGCAAAGGGCAACAATGCCCATGGATTGGCTTGTTTCATGCTTATAACCCCTTTCTGTGGTTGGAAACGGAAAACTGAAAAGACCCCTTCTACACACAACAGGAAGAAGAGGTCTTATGGTTATAAGCACACTCTTCTTATCTGCCAAGCTAATCGCTTGCTGGATTTGGCACAGCACTCTCCATGAGAAGAGTCCGTTGCCGAGGTTTCCCAGGGCCAGTCCCTCCGCCTCTCTTGATAAGAAGACGATCTTACTTATTCCGTTTTTACATGCATACGAACTGCGTGTCGATTTCCTTATGCCATAGTAAAATGATTATATGTAAATGTCAACGATTTGTTGGTTGTCAGGTTTTGGTTGAAAGGGGGGATTCACAAATGACAGGACATCAACGTCAGATATTGGACGAGTTGCGGCACATAGAGGAAAAACACGGGGTCAAGATTTTGTATGCCTGTGAATCGGGCAGTCGGGCGTGGGGTTTCCCATCTCAGAATAGCGACTATGATGTGCGTTTTCTCTATGTCCATCCCGTTGCTTGGTATTTATCCATCGAGGAGAAACGGGATGTGATCGAATGCCCTATTCACGACATGCTCGACATCAACGGTTGGGAGTTGCGCAAAGCGCTGAAGCTGTTTAAAAAGTCCAATCCCCCGTTGCTGGAGTGGCTTTACTCCCCGATCCAATACCACGAAGCGTACACCGTAGCAGAGCGCTTGCGGCAGCTTGCGCAAAAGGCGTTTTCCCCACGTGCTGCCATTTATCACTACCTACATATGGCCAAGGGCAATTTTCGTGGGTATCTGACAGGGGAACGCGTGAAAATCAAAAAATATTTTTATGTACTGCGCCCGGTATTGGGCTGTTTATGGATTCAGAAGCACCAGACGATGCCGCCGCTTGTATTTGAGCAGTTGGTGGAGGAACTGATTCCGGAGGGGAGCCGGCTTCGTGCCGACATTGACGCCTTGTTGGTCCGCAAAAAAGCGGGTGACGAGTTGGACGTAGGGGCGCGGGTGGAAAGCATTCACGCTTTTCTGGAGGAACAGATCGCGCATCTTGAAAAACTGGCCGGGGAAATGCCGGTGGCCGAAGGGGTGTCGACGGCGCAATTGGACGAGCTATTTCGCTCCGCATTAGACGAAGTGTGGAGCGCAACGGGACAGTTTGGGGCGAAGTAAATGCACCCGTTTAGAAAAATCGTTTTGAAACGGTTTGGAATTGACGTATAATAAAATTACTGAGTGCATATACTGGAGCGTCGGCGCCACCATCTCCCGAAACCATGACTTTTCGGTCGTGCGGAAATCGATGTGCGGGTCCAACACCCTGGCACAGGATAGGGAATGGGGCGCCGCTATTTATCTTTTGAAGCAAAAAAGGTTAAACCCTTGATGCTCATTGCGAGCATGACAGTCCTTGAGCGAAAAGCCGAGCTGTGCCTCGAGATGGTCTACCACGGCCCGTTTGGGATTGTGCGAACGGTTGGTGACGGCTTTTTCGTAGTGTCCGTTGCGGACATAGGCAATCGCCCCGGCCAGGACATCCGCCATTTGTAAAGGTGTTTGGGTGCCGTCTCGCGATTCGACGCGGCGTACCACAATCAAGGGATAGGCAATGGGTTGCTTGGCCCCTGAGGGGAGCTGCCGAATGAGCTGGATATAGTCGGCGGCCATTTTCCGGTTCAAATAATATTCCAAATCCTGCAACCTTCCGGGTACGGAGTTGCTTTTGCGATCCAAAAAGATGTCATAATGATGCTCAGGAGCCAACCATTTATAGATCAACCAGAAAAACATTTTGTAAAAATGCGTTTCTTTGTTATCGCCAGCTTTTACGTTTTTTTTGTCCGACATGTCTACGATGAGGGCTCGAAACTTTAAGTTTCCTTGCCTCATGTGCTTGATAAACAGATTGATGAATGCGATATATGCATCTCGATGGTATTTTTTCATTTCATTCCAGTGAAACTCGCGGTTAAATCCAAGTTGCCGCCGCATGCGAGCAACATCCGCCTCTAACGCTTTGTACGTGTCCGCGCGTTGCCAAATAGTGCCCAACACCATGTATTTGTGAGCATTCTGACTGCTTTCATCTCCCCAAATCACGATTAGGCTCAAAGTGATCGGCTCCGTTTCACAGGTTATATACTGATTATATATTCTTTCAATTGTTATTTGAATAATCAATCTTTTATCTCTGTCAAAGATCTTGCTTTTGCGCAATGAAGGTGCCCCGCCCCGGTTGCTTGATGCGAGAGAAATTTTCTCTCCCCAACCGGTTGCGGGGTTTATTGATGTTTGCCGGTGCCCAACCGCACAAATGGCCACACATGGGCGGTTACGCTGGAAGCATAATGGCATAGGGGTTTTTCGTCTAAGGCGGGAAGCTGGATGGAGGTTGGCAAAGTGTTGGCGTGAATAACCCCTTCCGCTGGCTGCAAAGGCCAAGGGGCATGGCGAATATCCCCGCGGTGGAGGGCGCCACGGATGATTAGGTATTGCGAGTAACGCGCAGTCAGCCAATCGGCCAGTGATCCCGGTTGGATGGGCGCGGGTCTGGGGGATTGGTGCATTTGCGCCGCAAATCGGGCCGCCGGTGTGAACAGGTTTGGCCGTTCACAGATGAGGGAAGTGTGTTGGCCATGCGCGGTGAAACGTAAGCGAGACGGAAGGTAGGGCAGGCGCCACATCATCCGGGCGGCCAGGGCGTGCAACCAGCTGCTGACATCGCAACTCAAAAAGAAGACGCCGGGTTCTCCGTCATACGTCACATATGTACGCAAATTGAGTTGCAGATACGAAGAGAGGCCTGGCATGGGCGGTAGAAACCGCAACCGCTCATGTTGTACCCGAAAGGCCACGATGCTGATCCATGCGGTGCCGTCACGGCAATCCAATGAAAGTGGAGCAGGGATGTGCAGTTGCAGGGCGGCGGCGGGGATAGGCCAATGAAAGAACCAGACATCAGCTAACGTCTGGGCAATGAGCCAAGGTTGGGGAGGGGTTGGTGGGGGCTTAAGGTGATGGTTCATTGTTGTCAGTCTCCTTCTTCATGCGTGGATATTCGTAGTATGGAGAAGGAGCAAGGTTCCCATGCGCTTTAAGAACGGGTGGTTGGAGAGTCGGTGAAGAGGAGCCGTTCGATCTTGGGGATGAAAAATTGGATGAAGGGCCCGCACAAGAAGGTGTAAATAAATGTTCCCAAGCCGAGTGGACCATGCAACACCAAGGCGAACAACAAGGCACTGCCGTCGATCACTGTTTTGGAGGCGGTGAGGCTCATCGCATATCGTTCAGTCAGTATATACATCAACTGATCAGCGGGGGTCAAGGCGTATTTGCTTTGCACATAGATGGATATGCCGATAGTTGCGAGCAAAAAACCTCCCCAAAAAATGAGCACTTGGTAGAAAAGTTGGACGGGATGAAAATCTAATGTGTCCAACCAAAAGTCAATGCAAAAGCCCAAAACAACAATAGTTAGCAAGGACAGTGGATTGGGCGTTTTTTTGGACAGAAACGCGTTTAGCAACGTAATCAGCACCCCGCAGGTGATGAGCCAGGACCCGACGGTGAAGCCGATCCATTCCGACATCGCCACAAAGAACCCATTCCACGCGTCAGCACCCAATTCAGAGCGCAAGATCAAGGAAATGCCGAGCGATTTGATAATTAAGCCGCAGATATATGAGAGGCTTCTCGTCATTGTTTTACCCATGGCATACCAACCTTACGGAGAGATTTGTTCTAATATATGTGTACAAGTTATCTGGCAGAAGTGTAAGTTGGCTTTTTTGTAAGGAGCGGAGCAGGCGCGCTACAGATGTTCCTTCAATTGGGTTTGATGGAAAATATTTGAAAAATGATGATTTCTGAATTATAATTCAAGTGCGAAACGCAATTTTTCGCGATGTATCCTTGTTATTGTAATGATCAACTTTGTCATTTTAAGGAGGAATAAAAAGTGTTTGTGATGCACTTGCGGGGAGAAAAGGACCGCGTTTTGCCGTTTGTAGGGGAGTTGCAACAAAAGCCACATGTGACAGTCGTTGATGCTGAGATGGAGAAAGAGGGGGAGATGGTGCAGCTGTCATTAACGGTCGATCACCAGCCGCGCAAGCGTGTGCAGGTGATTCGGCTTCATACCGAATCAGGCGCAGTGGTGCCTATCCCACTGATGGATGTGATGCAGGTGGAATGGGAAGAAGGAAAACATTTATTCTGCGGATGGTCATATGACATTTTTGGAACATCGCGCAACAGGAGAGGATGAGGATGGCTGAGATCTGTTTTTGGTATGATCGGTCGCGGGAGCGGTTGGTGATCCGTCATTGCCCCACGGGAGAGATGCGCGTGATACATAAGTTGCAGCCGATGATCCGGTTTTTGTCGGCTTATGGAATCAGGGAGTTGGAAGAGGCGGTTGCTCCCTGCCATGGGGATGACCGGTTGCATTTGTTCAAACGGATGCAAGTGCATCAGTTGAAGCGGTAGGAGAGGTGTGGACGGTGTGGTTGGTTTCGTCGGTGCTTACTTTGCTTGGAGGGATGGGTTCCGTTTATTATGTGTGCTTGTTGGGCAAATGGCTGGAGGAAGAGCGTATGGGCAAGCGGGAAGCTAGCTTAAGCATCTTGGCGGGATTGTGCCTCCATGTCGCCATAGCGACGGCCGGCCGGGGATTGCAAGCCGTTTTTTCGATTCAGGCAGAAACCGTGATGTGGTTGACCCATGGCGGTATGATGCTGTCGCTTTGCACCAGTGTCATGACGCTCCATTGTTTGCGGCGGAAGTGCGGGTGACAGCCGAATTTAGTTGTTGTCAGTAGCGTTCGCAATTTGGACACATGTACTTAAGAAAGATTTAATCTCTGTTTATCAGGGGTTTAGAGATGAGGGTTATGATGGCATGGATAAGAGATTGAAAGGGGAAACAACATGAAATTACAGGCGAGTTACGGCCCTGTGTTCCTACGAATTGGTCTGGGTCTCATTTTTCTTATTCATGGTGCGCAGAAATGGATGGGCATGGAACAGACGATTGGATTTTTCGGCCAGGAAGGCATCCCGATGGCTTCGTTCACGGCTTACGCGGTAGCGGGCTTGGAGGTGTTGATCGGGGTAGCTTTCATCCTTGGGCTGTTCACTTCTATCGCTGCAGGGGTCGCGGTTGCGATCATGGCAGGGGCGATCTTGTTTGTGAACGGGAGCAAAGGATTTGCAGGCGGGTATGAATATGACTTGTTGATTCTGCTCACCGCCGCGTCGCTCCTATTTACTGGGCCTGGTGCACTAAAAGTACCCATCGGCAAAGATTGAGCACCTCGATCCCCATCCATGCTGTTTTCGACAAATGGCGGAGTCCATATGGGCGGCCGTCTTTTTTCGTTTCAGGCCGCAAGAAAAACATAAAAAACCTCCCAGCCAATTTGGTTGGGAGGTTTTGCTTTCATGGCAGCCAGCACCTCAAACCCCAACAGCTGCGAACTGCCCTCGGTCAGGAAAGTCAGAGCTGGGTTTTGTCGATCACTGAAGGCTAAGCCCTAAACACTAGGTTAGAAGAGCACTGAGCACGTGAACACTGGCCGCCAAACGACTGCCTACTGGGCAGCTTAGCTCACTGAGCACTCAATCTTTTAAGAGGAGTCCATGATATGGAACTATCTTGAAAGGATAGTCATATCAAAGGACCCTAATCTCAAGGCATTTTTTGGGGTTTACTACGCCATGAAAGCAATCAGACGTGAAAAGCCGTTTATTCGTTGATACCGATCAAATGGGTTGTGGCGTTGGCAATCTGCAACGCAGCATCAACCTGTTCCATGAATTCAATGTTGAATTGGTTGACTTTCTCCACTTCTTGCCGTGGGAAGAGGTAGAGCAAGTCGGCATTGTCGACAGAGTCCCGCTCTTTCTTGCTGTTATACCGCTCCACCTCGGCTTCGGCGCGGCGAATCGCCGTGTTGCAGGCTTCAACCAAGTCTTGGTTCATGCCGATGAGATGGTTTTTGTAAAGCAATGCTTCGTGCAGGGAGAACGTTTTCCCGGCGACGGTGATTTTTGTTTCCAAGTTGGTGCGATCAATTGCCGATTTGATGATGAAAAAGCGCTGTGCCAGATCATGGTATGCTTGAATCTTGGCTTGCACTTCTTTTTCCGCCTGCTTGACACTGTATTCTTGGTTAGCCCCTTTGATCCCCCAAGGGTGTTTCTTTTTGGAGGACCAAGCTGAGTAGGTGCTTAATTCTTCTTGAATTTTGGCCATACGTTTTTTGATGAGTTTCAATTCGGAGAGTCCTTGTTGAATGAGCATGATGCGCTCCCCTTTTCGTTCAATTAGTTAGGAAGATGATTTCATAATAGAGGGTTTGCGCTTTTCAGTCAATCATTTCATTTAAAATTATGATACAGGATTAAATATTAAACACTGTTCTTGTTATAATGAATGATTGGAGACTTGTGTTCATTCATTGTGGAGGTGCGAGATGAAATCTTTCATCGATGAATTGGCGAACAAGCTGAAAATCGATGCAGATATGGGTATATCCTGCGAAATCGTGGATTTTTTCAGCAATGAAGAGATTGAAAGTTATCAACATAAAGTGGATGACCACAAACATATCTGGATTGACGTGAAAATGTACGAATATGGTTTTGCGGCCGCCAATGCTTTGTTTATGTCTTTTATGGCCTACATGAGTTATGCGCACTTCGCAGTGTTCTCCTCAACTGGTGGGATTGGTTGGACTCAGTATGATTTTCTCTCGTCAATGGATGGAAAAACGGCTTTTTATTGCCATGTGCGAATTTCATGACAGTGTTAGCAAATGATAAACCGATAGAGGCGCACTCGCTTTACAACAGAGCGAAGGCGCCTTTGTTGCATTGATGGAGATACTCAGAAGAGGTGTAGTTAATTTGATTGAGTACAATTAAATAGAGTAAAATAGTAGAGGTGTATATAAGTTCTTTTCCATCGAGAAGGGAGAAATTGCATCATGAGCAAACGCAACCAACAAATCTTGCTGATTAACCGGCCTAAAGGGATGCCGACTGAAGCGGACTTCAAGTGGGAAGAGATTCCGATCCCCCAACCAAGTGAGGGGGAAGTGTTGGTCAAAACGCTCTATCTGTCAGTCGATCCATACATGCGAGGTCGTATGAACGATAGTAAATCTTACGTGGCTCCATTTGAGCTGAACCAACCGATTTCCGGCGGTGTGGTCGGTGAAGTGGTTGAATCCAAAGCGCCGGGTCTTGAAGCGGGGGACATCGTGGTTGGTATGCTGGATTGGAAAAAATACCAAACTGTTTCCGCTCATGGGGTGAAAAAAATTGATCCAACCGTCGCGCCGATCACGACTGCTTTGGGAGTGGTTGGTATGCCTGGCCTAACCGCTTACTTCGGCCTGCTTGATATAGGCAAGCCCCAACCTGGGGAGACAGTCGTGATTTCCGGAGCTGCAGGAGCTGTGGGCATGGTGGTTGGGCAAATCGCCAAAATCAAAGGTTGCCGTGTGGTGGGCATTGCCGGATCAGATGCAAAAATAGAGTATTTGGTCAAGCAACTGGGCTTTGATGCAGCCATCAATTATAAAACGGCGACTGATTTAAGAGCGGCGTTGAAAGAAGCTTGCCCCAATGGAGTGGACATTTACTTTGACAATGTGGGTGGGGAAGTTTCGGATGCGGTGATGACCTTAATAAATCCACATGCGCGAATTCCGCTGTGCGGTCAAATCGCATTGTACAATATGGAGAAAGTGGCGATAGGGCCGCGTATCCAGCCGTTGCTTTTGATCAATAAGGCGTTGATCAAAGGGTTTATCGTTAGCGATTACGCTGAGCGCTTTGAGGAGGGTACCCGCCAGCTGGCTCTTTGGGTCAAAGAAGGCAAGCTCCGGTATGAGGAAACCATCGTGGACGGATTTGAAAACACCATCCAAGCATTTTTGGGACTCTTCTCCGGTGAGAACCTGGGCAAGCAATTGGTGAAAGTAGCCGAGCCTTCTAAGCGCTGACGGCTGAATAGGAGCATGGAACATGACTCGTTTCCCGTGACTGGGAAACGGGTTTTTGTGTGGCAAGGAATCACCCGTTGACATAAAAGTTGGAAAGGTGGTTAAATAAATAAAATATTCTAGTAAGAGAAACATTGACGCATGTGAAAATCGATGGTTGATGGCGTAGAGTGCTCCCTGCTTGAACAGGGTTAAGCGTGATGGCGTTTGTTAAAGACAGTGGAGATGAGGGGAGAGAGCCAGTGAATAAACAGGCGAGTCAAGACAAAGGGATAGTTGAGAATTTGCGGAGCATGTCAGCGTTGCGCGAGGAGATGAACCGCATCAACGCACAAATGCTACACCTGCTGAATGAACGGGCGCGGGTGGCCGTTGAGATCGGGGAAATCAAAAAACGGCAAAACCTGCCGATTGTCGATGAAAAACGAGAAAGGGAGATCATCGCCAAAATGCAGGAAGAAAATCAGGGTCCTGTCACAGATGAGCAAGTAGCGCTCTTCTTCGGTAATTTATTCCAAATTGCTAAAGAATTGCAAGCAGATCGCCGTTAACCAACCGAAAAGCCCCGCTGTCTGCGGTCGGACAGCAGGGGCTTTTGTCTTGGTGGAGAGAGATTTGGGGTATCTTCCGGATTGTCAAGAAATTGACGAAAATTGCTTCATGTGTCATACTATGTTACCAAGTTAGGTTTTTCTTTGTATTTATAACTAATTTTTGTAAATATTTTGAAAGGGGATTGGCGGATGGAATATGGCGTGATTATCTCAATCGGCATTTATATGGTAGCGATGCTGATCATCGGTTATTTCGCCTATAAGCGAACTTCGGACCTCTCTGATTACATGTTGGGCGGGCGGAATCTGGGTCCCGCGGTGACAGCCCTCAGTGCAGGCGCTTCTGATATGAGTGGCTGGCTGCTGATGGGGTTGCCCGGCGCCATGTATGCAACAGGGATCAGTAGCGGCTGGATCGTATTGGGCTTGTGTTTGGGCGCTTATCTCAACTGGCTGTATGTGGCACCGCGCTTGCGAACGTATACGGAAGTGGCGCAGAACGCGATCACCATTCCCGTCTACTTTGAAAACCGTTTCAAAGACCAATCCCGTATTTTGCGCGTAGTATCTGCACTGGTTATTTTCGTTTTCTTCACCTTCTACACCTCTTCGGGCATGGTGTCTGGCGGGGAGTTGTTTAAAAGCGCGTTTGGGATGGATTATTTGTGGGGAGTTCTCCTCTGTGCGGGTGTCGTGATTCTGTATACCCTGTTTGGCGGATTTTTGGCCGTTAGCTGGACGGACTTCGTTCAAGGGACCATCATGGTGGTAGCTTTGATCTTGGTGCCGTTGGTCACGGTGATGGAGGCGGGCGGCCTCGGCTCGACGCTAGCTGAGATCAAGAGAATCGATCCGGCCTTGCTCGATGTGTTCAAAGGGACAAGCGTCGTTGGCATCATTTCCTTGCTGGCTTGGGGATTGGGATATTTCGGACAACCCCACATTATTGTGCGCTTTATGGCGCTCAGCTCGGTAAAAGAGGCGAAAAGTGCACGCCGCATCGGTATGAGCTGGATGATCTTTTCGATCATCGGTGCGATGTTAACAGGGTTATTTGGAATCGCTTACTTTAACAACACCGGCATGAAACTGGAAAATCCTGAAACGGTGTTCATCAAGTTGTCTGATGTGTTGTTCCATCCGTTGATCACCGGTTTCTTGCTGGCGGCAATCCTGGCGGCGATCATGAGTACGATTTCTTCCCAGCTGTTGGTGACCTCGAGCGCGTTGACGGAGGACTTCTACAAAGCGTTCTTCCGCCGTTCGGCCACAGATAAGGAGTTGGTGTTGGTCGGCCGGTTGTCTCTCTTGGGTGTGTCTTTGATCGCTTTGTACTTGTCCTTGAACCCCAACGAAACCATTCTCAACTTGGTGGGTTATGCGTGGGCTGGCTTTGGAGCCGCATTCGGACCGGTAGTGTTGATCAGCCTGTTCTGGAAACGGATGAACAAATGGGGAGCACTTGCGGGCATGCTCGCCGGGGCGGCTACCGTTATCGTATGGGAGCAAATCGAGGCGCTTAGCGAAGTGTATGAGATCATTCCTGGCTTTATCGCGTGTACGCTGGCTATCATCGTCGTGAGCCTGCTTACGCCGAAGCCGCCGGCCGAGATTGAGGCTGAGTTTGATGAAATGGTGAGACAGACGCAAGTGTAATCAAAAAGAACCCATCGCCTCCAATCAAGGGCGGTGGGTTCTTTTGCTTATTTATATGCAGGAACCTGCAACAATTGGTCAATGGTGACGAATTCGTAGCCTTGTTGTCGCAAGTGTTTGATGATGCGGGGGAGTGATGCGACGGTTGCGTCACGCGGCCCACCGGCATCATGTTGCAAGATGATGCTCCCCGGTAAGGCATGATTCTTGACCATCTGAACGATATCTTCTGCCGTTCTTCCTTTTTTCCAGTCGAGCGTGTCAACATCCCACTGGATCATTTCATAACCCATTTGTTCCAAGCGTTTGATCTTGCCTTTGACCGCTCCGTATGGCGGGCGCATCAAGCGCAGGTCTTTGCCGATGATTTGTTTGACGGTGGCATTGGTGCGATTCATTTCTTGCACTAACTGCTGATCGGACAAGCTGGGGAGATATGGATGCCGCCACGTATGGCTACCAATCACATGTCCTTCGTCATATATCCGTTTAAGCATGTTCGGATGGGCTTTGGCTTGCTGTCCCAACACGAAGAATGTGGCGCGGATCCCGTTTTGCTTTAAGATGTCTAAAATTTGTTTGGTATAACGATCGTTTGGCCCATCGTCAAATGTCAACGCGACCCATTTCAGCCCGCGCGGACCGTGATAATGCATATGTTTTGATTCGGATTTGATCACCGTTTTTTGTAGTGCGGTCAATTCTGGCGGCAATTTGATGCGCTTAGGCATAGGTGAGAGCTTGGTGAGGTGTGAATGGTCTGCTTGCCATCCGGGTTCTGCGGATTGTTGGTTAAAGCAACCGCTGAGCAAGGCACTGCTCATGAGCGTTGCCGCAAGAAGACCATATATTTTTTTTTGCATGGTAAATCTCCAATCCCTATAAATCTATTTATATCAATAATAAAATAATCTAAGATAAAATTTATCTACTTTGCTAAGCCGAACTTGACGATCTTGTGGACGTTTTATTACGGATTGGTTTCAAAAAACGTCCGTGCCCAACGCACGGACGTGTGAAGGGGATACGGGGCGGTCTGCCTGGCGATGAACCAGTGCTCGGGGGGAAGCGCATGTGTCGACAGGGTGTCAAAGTGATTCCAGATTAAATTGGCGGTAGATTTCTTCCAAGGATTTATCTTTGGCGCGGGCGATGATCTGTTTGCGGATGGCAAATTGTTTTTGAGCAAATGCGAAGCGCCTTTCTAATCCCACACCAAATGCGTCAGGATAATTGGCGATCATGCTGGGGATAGGCTGCTCCGCAGGGTTCCATTCGTCCATGCGTTGCATGATATATTCATAGAGATGGGGATGTTCTTGAATGAGACGGTGCAGAAGATAAGTGCCGTAACTGATGTGCCGGGATTCGTCTTTCTTGATCAGGCGGATGCCTTCCATCAAGCCTGGCATGAGCCCCCTCTTTTCAAGTGCTTGCTCAAAAAACCAATATCCGGTTTCCGCGCCAACGCCTTCAATCAACATGTTGTATAACACGGCAGCATCAGCGAATGCTTCGGGGGAGTCGTCAGTCAAAAGCCGGTTCATGGTGCGAGTGAGGGTGTTGCTATCCTGTTGGGTCGCATCTGTGTCATCCAAGTAAAGCATGGGTATGCCACGTCGATTTAGATAGGGGGTCAAATCTTCAGTGACACCAAGTGTGTTGATGAAAAGGCGGAAGAACTCCGTATGCTTGGCTTCTTCAAACAAAAATGTGGTCAGATACATCTCTTCTTCCAATCTTCCTTCACGGGCCACAGCGATCAGAAGCGGCAACAAATCGACCGTCACCGCTTCTTCCCCAGCCAAGAAATTGACAATCATCCCCAGGATCTCTCTTTTTTGCTCACCAGTGAAATGAACCCAATCATTGACATCCTGTGTCAGGTCGATATCTTCCGGATTCCAGGTGCCCAGCCGTTTGGCTTTTTGATACAGGCGGTAAGGAACAGACTGCATATCCAGCCCTTTGCTCAGAGTAATAATATGTCTTGTCAAGTAAATCCCTCCAATCATGAAATATGAACCGGCGGGTCAGTGGGTGCCACCCATTATATACCCGTTGATGAAGGGGATTGAGCCTAATTTTATTTTGAAAAATGCGATTTTTCTACCATTTCCCCTCGTTTATGCGTGGGAACGCGTTGCTGGCATCGCATTCCGGTCGAGTCAAAGGAATGGGAGATTGACAAATTACAGATAATTATATAAATTTAAATTAACAGAATGGAAGGGGTTGCCCTCATTGTTGCCATGAGCGAGGGAAATGAGATTTTGCGCTTATAAAACCGACTATTCTGCTTGATTTTATCGTAAAAAGGTGCGTTGTCGGGCCAAGTTTCTTTGCACCGACGATCGCTTAACCATATCCGATCCCCACGACGGGGAAGACGGAGGCTGATAGGCATGAAAATATCGACAAGGGGCGAATACGCCCTGCGCGCGCTAATTATCTTGGGGCAAGAACCGGCGCGAGTGATGACGATTAGCGACCTTGCGGACAAAACGCTGGTACCGACAAGTTATTTAGAGCACATCTTATTGCAGCTTAAACATCTGGGGTATGTGGTCAGCCGGCGCGGAAGCCGTGGCGGATACCGGATCAACCGGCCGCCGGATCAGATTGTGATCGGAGAGATCATCCGCCAGTTGGAAGGGCCATTGGCACCAATGGGCTGCGTGAGTGTAACTGCTTATGAGTCATGTGAATTGGAATCGATGTGCTTGCTCAGGCCCTTGTGGATGTCCATCCGGGAAACTGTCGCGAATCTATTGGAAAAGACCACGCTGGAGGATCTGTTGCGCGGCAAAGTGCATCAGGCGGCAAAAGGATAGGCAAAACATGAACTTCTTCTGCGGTATATTAAAGCCATGACCACGGTTATGGCTTTTTTCGTGTTGGTCGGAGTTGGTACCCTTCATTTTTGTGCTTGAAAATGTCGGATGGTGTTAGCCGCATCTTGTTAATCTATTGATGAGGGGGTGAGGTGCTTGTGAACCTGCTGCAACATATGAATGCAGCGCTCAGCTATATTGAAGACCATCTCGCTGGCGACATCGACTTTAAAGAAGTGGCCCGGCGGGCGATGTGCTCAGAGTACCATTTTAAACGGATGTTTTCTTTTCTTGCCGGTGTGACGTTGTCCGAATACATTCGGCGCAGACGGCTCACCCTAGCCGCATTTGAATTGAAGGATCGCGATGTGCGGATCATCGATATCGCGGTCAAATACGGCTACAGCTCAGCAGATGCGTTTGCGCGGGCGTTTCAAGCCATGCATGGTGTGACACCGTCCGAAGCCAGAAACAATGGAAAGCCGTTGAAAGCTTTTCCGCGGCTGACTTTTCAATTGACTGTCAAAGGGGGAAACGAAATGAATTATCGCATTGAGGAGAAAAGCGCGTTTCGCATTGTCGGCATCAAAAAAAGAGTTCCACTGATTTATCAAGGGGTTAATCCGGAAATCGCCTCCATGTGGGCCAGCTTGGATGAGGCGAAGATCACTCGGCTGAAGAATCTCAGCAATGTCGAGCCGGTCGGTTTGATCAGCGCATCTACGAATTTTTCTGAAGGGAGAAAGGAGGGAGGGGAACTGGATCATTACATTGGCGTGGCAACGACGCAAGCGTGCCCAGAAGATCTGGACCAGCTGGAAGTGCCCGCTCTGACCTGGGCGGTATTTGAAGTTGTTGGTCCTTTTCCCGATACATTGCAAGAGACATGGGGGCGCATCTTCTCCGAATGGTTCCCATCTTCCGATTATGAACTTGCTGAGGGGCCGGAAATGTTGTGGAACGAGCACAAAGATATTTCATCGCCCAAGTTTCGCAGCGAGATATGGATTCCGATTCAGAAGAAGCGCCAATGAATAGATGGGATGCCCGCAAAGACCGATATGTGTCCTTGCGGGCATCGTTGCTTATGTCGGATCATTTGCAATATAATAAAAGCAAGTTGCAAAAAGGAGTGATGACGATGATTGTGATAAACAGCCAGAAGAACACGAAAGGACAAGACGTGGAGAATCCTTTTTGCTGTTAGGTGCGGATGGGGGTTCTCCATGATCTGCCGCAGATCAGAATCACAGGGAGGACTCACAATTGGATAAATGGACATGGGGCTGGACCCCTGCCTTGGAGGAAGCATTTGATCAGATCGAAGAGGACGGGCTCGCGGTTGGGCGCGTGACCCTTCAGCATAAACGCTTGTATCGTTTGCAGACCGAATACGGGGAGCTATTGGCGGAATTGACTGGCAGATTCCGCTATGAGACAACGAGAGTAGAAGATTATCCTGCCGTGGGCGATTGGGTGGTCATTCGACCACGGGTGGCGGAGGGCAGAGCCTCAATTGAGGCTGTTTTGCCCCGTTTTAGCAGGTTTTCCCGCAAAGTGGCTGGCAGGACATGGGAGGAGCAGATTGTCGCCGCCAACGTCGATACGGTATTTTTGGTCAACGCGTTAAACCAAGATTTTAATGTGCGGCGGATCGAGCGTTATCTTACCCTGGCCTGGGAAAGCGGTGCGCAGCCGGTGATTGTGTTGAACAAGGCGGATTTGTACCCAGACGTGACTGACAAGGTGGCGCAAGTCGAAGCGGTGGCCTTGGGTGTGCCGATTCATGTGGTAAGCGGCTTGACCGGCGAGGGATTGGATGAGTTGATGGCGTATTTGCAACCGGGCAAAACGGTGGCCTTGCTTGGTTCTTCCGGGGTGGGCAAATCCACCTTAACCAATTGCTTTTTGGGGACGGAACAGCAAGAAGTGCAAGCGGTTCGCGCTGGGGACGACAAAGGGAAACATACAACCACCTATCGAGAATTGTTCCTCTTGCCGCAAGGGGGATGCCTGATCGACACGCCGGGTATGCGTGGGATCAAACTTGTCGACCAGGAACATGGTGTGCAAGAGACATTTGAGGAGATTGAGCAGTTGGCACGCTCTTGCCGTTTCACCGACTGCCAGCACCATGGTGAACCGGGTTGCGCAGTGGAGCTTGCGCTGGCCGAAGGACGCTTGGCGCCGAAACGTCTTGCTAATTACCGGAAGTTGCTTCGGGAGTTGGCGTATTATGAGCGCAAAGAAAACCGGCAGCTGGCCCACGCGGAAAAAGAGATATGGAAGAAAAGAAGCAAACAAGCGAAGATAAATGCGCGCAAGTGATTAAGACGCACGCGGCGCCCAATCCGGCGGAACATAACTGGATTGGGCGCTTTTTTGCATTTCGTTTGAGTATTCGCTGGGGTGGTATGGTAAAATCACTGATATTGGAAAGCGCCTCTTTCGCGTAAACGGTGGCGGAAAGCCCGTCCGCGACAGCAGAGGCGTTTGGAAAAATGAAGAGATTGAGTGAGGGTAGGACATGCGAATCGAAGTCATAGCAACAGACTTGACTGACGCCAAATTGGCGGATCAGCATGGAGCTGACCGAATTGAACTGGTCACAGGCATGGCGGAAGGGGGATTAACTCCCAGTTACGGGTTGATTGAGGAAGTGGTGCGTCGCGTCACGATTCCGGCTTATGTGATGATCCGGCCCCACAGCCGTTCTTTTTGTTACAGTCGGGATGACCTGGACACGATGATCAAAGATATCCAAACCGTTAAGCGCCTAGGCGCGCCAGGAGTGGTCTTGGGGGCGCTGACCAAGGAGAAGACCATTGATGAAACGGCGCTGTCGCTTTTGCTTGAGGCGGCGGAAGGGCTAGACATCACTTTTCACCGCGCGTTTGACGAGGTGGCCGATCAGGAAGCGGCGCTAAAGGTGCTGCTCCGCTATCCGCAAGTGACGAGGGTGTTGACTTCCGGTGGCAAGCGTAGCGCGCTTGATGCGGTTCCACAGATGGCGAAGCTGGTGCGCTTGGCTGAGGGAACCCACCTGACCATTCTGGCGGGTAGCGGATTGACCGTCGAGTCGTTGCCTGCATTCAGCGCGCAAACAGGGGTGAAGGAAGTCCATTTCGGCTCGGGGGTGCGAGTGGGCGGCAAGTCATTGGCGCCGATTGATCCCGTCAAGCTGGAGGCATTGAAAGCAATAGTTGACTCAGGCATGTAAGAAAAAGAGAATGAAAGACGACAAGCTGTCGCAAACAAGGGCTCCCGCCGGCACGATCGCCGTGGGAGCCTTAACTGTTTGGTTCACCATAAAAAACGAAGAGAAATGGGTGCCGGTTTGGTAAGCTGATTCATAGGGAATGGAAACAAAGCCGATCCTAATCCATGGTCGGCTTTTTATGGTTACACAGAGGGGGAAAGCGCATGACGTCCATCATGATTGTGGAAGATGACGAGAAAATTGCCACACTGTTGCAAGAACATCTGTCCCGATACGGATATAAAGCCGAGCGCGTCACTGATTTTACCGCGGTGCTGGATGTATTTCAGGATATCCAACCGCAATTGGTGTTGCTTGATGTCAACTTGCCTATGTATGACGGATATTACTGGTGTCGCCAAATCCGCCGCCACTCGACGTGCCCAATCTTGTTTATCTCTGCTAGAGAGGGGCAAATGGATCAGGTGATGGCCTTGGAAAACGGCGCCGATGATTACATAACCAAGCCATTTCATTATGAAGTGGTCATCGCCAAGATTCGTAGCCATCTTCGCCGCGCCTACGGCGAATACGCGGGGGGCGGCGCGGAACGGCGGGTGGAAGTGAATGGATTGATCCTCTTCCCGGAACGTCTGGAGTTGGCGTGGCAGGGCAAGAAGGTGGAATTGGGAGGCAAAGAGGCTTTGTTGCTTGAAGCGTTATTGAAGCGGCCAGGGCGTGTGGCGACTAGGGATGTATTGTTGGAAATCCTGTGGAATGAGCAAGCGTTTGTGGATGATAACACGCTGAATGTGTATATCAACCGTGTTCGCGGCAAACTGAAAGAACTCGGCATCACGGGCCTGATCGAAACCGTGCGGGGAACGGGCTACCGCTTGAAACCTCCCGGGGAGGAAGGGGTATGAGGCTGTTCATTAGGGAGCATGGCTCGCTGATCGCCTTTACTATGTTCCAGTGGGTGGCACTGTTGGGGTTGATTTGGCTGGCCGGTTTTCGGTCGATTCGCATATTGGGGTATGTTTGGCTGTTAGGCGTGGTTTCGTTTGCCGCTTTCCTCACTTTCTTTTATTTGCGGCGACGTAGTATGTATCGGCGCTTGTCCCAATCGCTTGCGTCAATGGAAGATGCCCTTGTCGATGATCAACCATCCACACCGGCGGCGGAAGCGTTTGCGCAGCTTCTTCATGACCAATACCGGTTGTACCAAGACCGCTTACATGCCTATGAACAGCGGCAACAACGTCATCTCACCTTTATCAACCAGTGGGTTCACCAGATGAAAACGCCGCTGTCTGTTGCCGATTTGCTGTTGCAAGAGGAGGAGACGCTAGCGGTGGACAGTGTGCGGGAAGAGTTGGATCGCTTACGTGCCGGTCTTCAGATGATTTTGTATACCTCGCGTTTGGAAGCGTTTGAACAAGACTTTCGCATCGAATCCCTGCCGCTGTCCGAGTTGGTGCAACAAGTGATTAAGGAGAACAAACGGCTATTCATCAGCAAGCGCGTCTTCCCTCGGTTGACGTTGGCGCCGGAAGCCCAGGTGATGTCAGACGCGAAATGGCTAGGCTTCGTCTTGCAACAGTTGTTGACCAATGCGGTGCGGTATTCCAGCGGCCGTAGCGAGCAGTTGCACGTGTCAATCCATCGCGCAGGGGGTGCTTGGGAACTCACCATCAAGGATGAGGGTGTAGGCATTCCGCCAGCAGACTTGCCGCGCGTGTTCGAGCCGTATTACACAGGAGAAAACGGCAGAAAATACAAGGAATCCACCGGGATGGGGCTTTATCTAGTCCGGGAAATCTGCCGGAAGCTGGGGCATGTTGTCACGCTCCAATCTCAAGTGGGCGTGGGGACGACAGTGACGATCACCTTTGGTCGGCAACCTTACACAAATGTAAGATAGGATTAAGACAGATCCATAGCAAGGCCGCGCAAAACCCATTATTCTGTTTCAAGAGCAAACGGCTTTTGAAAGGGGTTGTGCAACGAATGGAAATCGTGAAAGTATCAAATCTGAGCAAAACATATGGCGGGAGCATGCCATTCCGCGCCTTGAAAGATATCAACTTATCGATTGACAAAGGTGAATTCCTCGGGATCATGGGGCCTTCGGGCAGTGGGAAGACCACATTACTCAATTTGATCTCGACCATCGACCATCCCAGTTCCGGCGAAGTCTGGATCAATGGGCAGAATCCGCATCAGTTGAAGAAAAACCAATTGGCCATGTTTCGGCGCCGGGAATTAGGCTTTGTGTTTCAGGATTTCAATCTGCTGGATACCTTGACCTTGGGTGAAAACATTGTCTTGCCGCTAACTTTGGATCGGTGTCCTGTCCCTGAGATGGATCGTAAGCTGGCGGAGATCGCCGCCAAGTTGGGAATCGACGCGATTCTGGACAAGCGCACGTATGAAGTGTCGGGCGGCCAACGGCAACGAGCGGCCATCGCACGTGCGCTCATCCACTCCCCGTCCTTGGTGATGGCGGACGAACCCACAGGTAATCTTGATTCCAAAGCGTCGCGCGATGTGATGGAGACGCTGGAGCGCCTTAATCGCGACGAAGAAGCGACCATGATGATGGTAACACATGATCCAATGGCGGCTAGCTACTGCGACCGGGTTATTTTCATCAAAGACGGCCAACTGTACAATGAGATCCACCGCGGTAACAATCGAAAGGTGTTTTATCAGCAAATTATTGATGTGTTGGCATTGTTGGGAGGGAATGCGCATGAAATTCCATCAGTTCGCGTATAACAATGTCCGACGCAATATCCGCACGTATAGTGCCTATCTGTTGAGTAGCACGTTTGCGGTGATGATTTTCTTCGTTTATGCCATGTTCATTTACCATCCGCAATTGGCAGATGGCTCAGTCAGCCGGATGGTTAAGATCGGCATGCAGGCGGCGGAATATGTCATATTCGGTTTTTCATTTTTGTTTTTACTTTATTCTGTGGGCGGATTTTTGAAGGCCCGCAAAAAAGAGTTTGGCTTGTTGGCAATGCTCGGCATGACTCGGGTGCAGCTGAACCAACTCGTCTTTCTTGAGAACATGCTGATTGGCCTGTTATCCGTCGGTATGGGTGTGATTTTGGGCTTGCTGGTGGTGAAAGCTTTCTTTATTTTTGCCGCGTACGCGTTGGAAATGCCGGAGCTACCATTTTACTGGCCGGCAGATGCGCTTAAGCTGACCATTCTGTCGTTCTTGTGCATGTTTGTGGTGATTTCACTGATGACGCTGTTTTTGGTGCGTAATCAGCGGGTGATTGCATTATTGCAGAGCGCGAACAAACCGAAGCCGGAACCGAAAGCGTCCATCTTCTTGGCGTTGGTGGCGTTTGCCTGCCTTGCTGGTGCGTATGGTATTGCGCTCACTAAGTTTTCAAGCGACACGATGCTACTGATATTGGGATTGGCCATTGTCGGCACGTATTTCTTATTCACGCAGTTGAGCGTATTTGTCATTCGCTGGCTGAAGCGTCGCCGCAGCTTTTATCAGCGGGGCACCAATCTATTGTGGTTGTCTGACTTGGCTTACCGTATGAAAGACAATGCGCGGATGTTGTTTTTGGTGACGATCGTGTCTGCTGTTGCGTTTACCGCAACAGGCACATTCCTGTACTTCAAACAACAGGCCCGGATGATGTTGGAAGTAAATCCGTATCCCTTCATTTATGTATCAAGCCCCGACAATCCAAAGGCTAACGCCGATTTGGCCCGGATTGACCGCGAATTGGCCCGGGAGCAGGTGCAGGCAGAGAAAATTAACCTTCCGGTTCGCTATTATATGCCAACACAAGGCGATAAAAGAGTGGCTATTATCCGCCAATCTGACTACAACCGCCTGGCTCGTCTGCTTGATCGGGACCCGATACATGTGCGCGGACAGGCGGGTTGGCTTTTGCGGTCAACAGATGAAAAAAACGATTTGGGGGAAATGAAGCGCATCACCTTCAAAGAGAATGGCAATGTCTTTCACATTGATCGGTCGATGGTTGGCACTATCCTGCCTTACTCCCCAGGCGATTTGGTGGTTGCCGACACGACATTTACCAAATTGACGAAACCGGCCAAACAAGAAATATTTACTATCTACATTGTCGACGAATGGATGGGACGGGAACCCAAAGCAGGTTCTGTGGAACATCGGGTGAGTGAAAAATTGGCAAGCATGTTCCCCTTCAACGTAGAGGCGAAAGGGGAATTGTTGGAACGGGCGACAGTATATCTGACGTTTAAGCAATTTACCAGTGTGTCCATGTTTATCGGGATGTTTATTGTTTTTATCTTCTTCATGGCAGCAGGTAGTTTCTTGTATTTTCGTCTCTACGCCGACCTGGACCAAGACAGCAAACGGTATCAGGCCATTAACAAGCTGGGGTTGACGGAGCGTGAGTTGGCAAGAGCCAACACCGTCCAGATGGCGCTTTTGTTTTTCGTTCCCTTTATTGTGGCTGTGGTGCATTCGATCGTTGCGTTGATGGCTTTGCAGGAAGATCTGCAAACGCCGGTGATCGGGCCGGCCACAGTCGGCATCGGCTCGTTCTTCTTGTTGCAGTTCGTATATTTCCTGATCGTGCGGAGCAGTTATTTAAAATCACTGAAACGGGTGTTAAGCTGATGTGTCTGTTGTTTCTCTCAAGATTTGTGGCGGAATGGGGCATACTATAGTCAGAATTAGCCACAATGAAAGAGGGATGGAAATGACGACGCAAGCAGTATATGAAGTGCTAAACAAACAGGTGGCCAATTGGTCGGTGCTTTATGTTAAACTGCACAATTACCATTGGTTTGTCAAAGGGGATCAGTTCTTCGAACTGCATGAGAAGTTCGAGGAGTATTATACGGAGGCCGCCGGTTACATCGACGAGTTGGCCGAGCGCTTGCTGGCTATCGGCGGAAAACCGGTCGCCACGATGAAAGAATATCTCAGCTTAGCTTCCATCACGGAAGGGATGGGCAATGAAACCGCTGAGCAAATGGTGAGCAACCTGATCGCCGACTTCAACACCTTGGTGGATGAATTGAAACAAGGTATCGATATCGCTGATCAAGCCGGTGATGAATCTACCGCCGACATGTTGACGCACATTCGTACCAGCTTGGAAAAACATCTTTGGATGTTGAATGCGTATATGGCATAACCGATGTGGCAGCTTCCAATGGAAGCGGAGCACCAAACGCAACAACAGCCCCTCTCGAAACAGAGGGGCTGTGTTGCGTTTGGCGCGGTGGGGGATGGAAGAAATGCAAAGGTTCAATGGAGAATGAAGAGCAAAATCGCCATCAAACTCGACGGCTGGTTTTGTTCACTTTCGGTGACGAAGGATAGACTCACCGCCAACATGGCAAACATGATGAGGCCATAGATGAGCAATATTTTTTTCAATGAAGAACCCTCCAAGATGATTGGCACAGATCACTATTCACCCATATTATATCACCCGATGCTTGTTGTTTTTAGTTGGAGGTGCGCCGCCACTTAAAATTTTTAAGTAGAGACCCCTTTCAACGATGGTTACGTCGCCCTTTTTATTTTGTGACCATCGGTTACGCTGGTTTGGTGTGAAAAGCAACGCACTGTATTTTTTGAAACCGCCCATACTCAGATCGCCCCTTTCTGTGTAAAAATGAGGGTAAGCAGTTATTCTGTGTGAAAGCCATCGATACGGAACGCATTCTAGGGTCCGGTTGCCGGTTGGTGCCGATGGCAGGCTTTGATTGCATCCGCCGGCTAGACGAAGAGTAAGGGAGAGAAGGGCTTATGACGGCGAAAAGCTGGAAGAAGGGCGCACGTTTGCACGGTTTTGTCCTGCGCGATGAACAAAGGGTGGAAGCAATCGATGCCACTGCCAGGCTGTTTGAGCATGAAAAGACGGGTGCGAAGCTGTTGCAATTGGCGAATAGAGATCCCAACAAGGTGTTTGCGGTCAGTTTTAAAACATTGCCACAAGACGATACAGGGTTGACGCACATTTTGGAGCATTCCGTCTTGTGCGGTTCTCGCAAATATCCAGTGAAGCAACCATTCAAAGAGATGTTGAAAGGATCGTTGTCCACTTATCTCAATGCCTTAACTTTCTCAGACAAAACAGTGTATCCGGTGGCCAGCCGCAATTGGCGAGATTTTCTCAATTTGGTTTCGGTGTACGTGGATGCTGTGTTTTTTCCGAACATTCATAAGACGCCGGAAATCTTCCTACAAGAGGGATGGCATTATGCGCTATCTGCTCCGTCTGATCCGCTGACGATCAGCGGCGTTGTATACAATGAGATGAAAGGGGTTTATTCCTCCCCTGATTCGTTGCTGGGACGGACGGCTAAAACCATCTTGTACCCGGACACTCCTTACGGGTTTGATTCAGGAGGGAACCCCGACCGCATTCCCGATCTCTCATTGGCGCAGTTCTTGACGTACCACCGCACGCATTACCATCCGTCCAATAGTTATTTTTACTTGTACGGCGACGGTGAGCTGGAGGAAGTGTTGCGGCTGTTGCAAGAAGAAGCGCTCGTATCCTTCGGGAAACAAGTATTAACCCACCGTTCGTTGGTGCAACCGCCCTTTTCGTTTCCAGTGGAAAAAACGGTCGCCTATCCGGCGGCGAGCACCGCGGGGCGAACCATGTACAGCGCTTCCTATGCGGTCGGCGAAGCGACAGACCCCCTCCAGATGCTGATGCTGACCCTGATGGCGTATGTACTTTTTCACAGTCCGGCGTCTCCACTGAAGCAAGCACTGTTGGATGCTGGCGTGGGCAAAGTGGTATCCGGACAGATCGATCCCTCCATGCGCAAGCCGATGTTCAGCGTGTTTGTAAAACATGCGGAGTCAGGGGCGTTGGATCTTTTCCGCCGCGTGTTGACGGACACACTGCGCCGGTTGGCGGAGGGCGGCATCGATCCCGACTTGCTACATGCGGGTATCAACTGGCTGGAAGTGACGTTAAGGGAGCCGGATCAAGGCGGCCCGGCTGGACTCACTTATTTATTCAAAGTGATGAGCAGTTGGTTGCACGGCGGTGATCCGTTGGCCCATTTGCGCCATGATAAGACACTTTCGGCCTTGCGTGCTCATGTGCAAAAAGGTGGCGGCGAACAATGGATTCAAAAGAACTTGTTGGATAACCATCATGCTGCGTTTTTGACGTTGGAGCCCAGTGTGACACTGGCAGAAGAGAGGGAGCGGCAACACAGGCAGAAGCTTGCACGGATCAAAGATACTTTGTCGGCGGCGGATATCAAGCGGCTAATCGAGCAAACCCAGCGGTTGCAAGCGAGGCAGCAGGCGGCCGATCCGGCGGAAGCCTTGGCGTGCTTGCCCTTATTGAGTTTGAATGAACTCCCGGCTCATCCGGAGCCCATCCCGCTGGAGCAAACCGCTGTGCAAGGGGTTCCTGTTTTGTTCACGCCGCATGACACCAAAGGCATCCATTATCTCCAACTCTCGTTTGACACGAAAGCAGTGCCGGAAGAGCATTTCCCCTATATCGCGCTCTTGGCTTATGTGCTGGGAAAAATGGGCACCAAGCGATACACTTATGGTCAATTGTCCAATGCCGTCCACCTGTTGACTGGCGGTTTGCAATGCAAGGTGCAAACGTATCAGCAAACGCAATCGGCGCCGAAGGTTGCGACGGTGTTCCACGTCAATGTGAAGCTCTTGTCCCACCAATGGCCGGCACTCCCGGATTTGTTACATGAAATTTTGAGTTTGACCCGCTTTACGGACCAAGGACGCTTGTTGCAATTGATCAGGGAGTTTAAAGCGCAACGGGAGACTCTACTTTTGCGTAGCGGCCACCAATTTGCAGTGATGCGCCTCGCATCCTCGCTGTCGGACAAAGGGCGGTGCGATGAGCGGTTGCACGGCATCGGTTTGCATCGGTTTTTGAGCCGGTTGGAACGGGAGTTTGCGCAACGGGCTGACGAAATTGCCGAGCGATTGCAACAGACTGCGCGCTTGATTTTCCGGCGAGACGCGTTGACGGTGCACCGGGTGGCGGCGGAAGGGGAAGCCGGAGAGCACCTGCCGCGTTTTTTGGAACAGTGGGTGCCGACCCTTGGGATGGAGGCGGACGCTCCACAAGTGCACCAGCAAGCGCATCGGTTGGTGAACCACAAACAATACGAGGCATTTTTTGGCCCTGGCCGGGTGCAGTATGTGGCCAAGGGAGGCGGGTTGTTCACGGCCGGCGGACGCTATGAAGGTCGCTGGATGGTGCTAAAAACGTTGTTAGAGACGGAGTATTTGTGGAACCGGATTCGGGTACGGGGAGGGGCGTATGGCGCGATGTGCAGTTTGAGCCGCACGGGCGCGCTTGCGTTCGTCTCCTATCGAGATCCGAATCTGACAGAGACTTTGCAGGTGTATCAAGAGATTCCGGCTTATTTGCGGCGGTTGAACCCCAGCCAGGAAGAATGGCACCGCCTGTTGATCGGCACTCTCCGTAAGCTTGACCCTGCCCGTTCCGCCAGCCAAAAGGGCGAGGTGGCACTGATGCGCCATTTTAGCGGGATTACGGAGGAGATGGTGCGGGAAGAATGGGCGCAGGTGTTGCGGACGAATGTCAATGATGTACGGGAATTGGCGCCAGTAGTGGAAGCGGTGTTAAAAGAGGGAGCGGCTTGCGTCATTGGCGGTGAAGGGAAGATTAAGGCCCACGCGGACTTGTTCGACCGGATTGAGCCGCTTACTTGATAGCGGCAAGATCACTCTCATTGAACACGATAGGACATGATTGTGCCGATTTTGAAAGATTTGTCTTGATAAAATTTGTTATTTTCCTGTAGGGTTGATGATGGAGGTCGTGGACAAAGGAGTGGAAACAAAAGTGAAAGGTGACAACATGCCGACGACTCCGGTGCTCCGCATACGAGATTTAACCAAAACCATCGGTAAACGAACCATCATCGACCGCGTTTCGTTTGATGTGAATCCAGGTGAGGTTTTTGGTCTGTTGGGTCCCAACGGAGCGGGAAAAACGACGATCATCCGAATGATTGTCGGGTTGATGGCCGCGACTGAAGGGGAAGTGTTCATCAACGGAGTCAGTCTACAAAAACAGTTTGAAGAAGCGATTCAACATGTAGGAGCGATTGTTGAGAATCCGGAGCTGTACAAGTTTATGACCGGGTATCAAAACCTCCTGCATTTTGCCAATATGGTGGAAGGCGTCTCCCCAGAATGGATCGAAGAAGTGATCGCATTGGTGAGGCTGGAGGAACGGATTGATGAACCAGTCAAAACGTACTCGCTGGGGATGCGGCAACGACTGGGTGTGGCGCAAGCGATTTTGCATCGGCCATCGCTGTTGATTTTGGATGAACCGACCAACGGGCTGGACCCCGCCGGCATTCGCGAGTTGCGCGACTATTTGAGGTGGTTGACCCAGTCAGAAGGGATTGCGGTCTTGGTCTCCAGCCACCTATTGTCTGAAATGGAGTTAATGTGTGATCGAGTAGCGATCATTCAGCATGGCCGGTTGATTGATGTGAAAACAGTGGATGAGTGGGGAACGGAGCAGACAGGCGCCATGCCGGTGGAATTTGAAGTGGACCGTTTGAACCGTGTGGCGGATGTGCTTCGCCAATTGGATTGGTCACAACCGTGGACGGAAGCGCCGCGCGGATTTGTCATAGAATTGGAACGAGCCCAGATCGCCGATCTCAATGCCGCACTGGTGGCCAAAGGTGTAAAAGTGTATGCCATCAAGGCCCTGGAAAAACGGCTAGAAGACCGTTTCCTGGAGATTACGGGAGGTGAGACGGTTGGGTAAGTTTGTACGGCTGGTCAAAAATGAGTGGCTCAAAGTGTTTGTACGACCCCGGACCGCAGTCTTGCTGGCAATCCTGATCGCCTTGGTTTTTGGGACAGCCCTGTTTTTGGCATATGTGGCCTCTGCATCCCAATTCGGTTCCGACCTGTGGGGGTTCGCGTATCAATGTAGTCATCTGCTTATCTTGCCGTTGGTTCTGTCGATGATTGTCGCCGGGGATATCGTTTCCAGTGAGTTTAATTGGGGAACGGTCAAGCTATTGCTCATTCGCCCCGCCAACCGGACCAAAATCTTGTATGCCAAGTATGCGGCCGCGGTGTTGTTCAGCATGTTTTGCCTTGTCTTATTTTTTGTCGCGAGCTTATTGTTCGGCTTGGTCTTTTTCGGATGGGGTCCCCTCGATCAGATCGGCGGTCAGATCCTGACTGAGTATGGATATTACCTGATTGAAACGGTGATGATGGTAACTTTGGCTTTTGCTGTTTCCACCGTCTCCCGAAGCAGTTCGCTGGGAATCGGCTTGAGCATATTTCTTAAATTCATTGGCATGTTCTTAGTGGGAATCCTCCAGTCATTTGAGATGGAATGGGGTAAATACCTGTTGGCGGCCAATCTAGACCTGGGTCAGTATGAGGCGGGACAGCCGATCCCGTTCCCGGGGATGAGCGTCGGTTTTTCCGTCGTCATCTTGGCGCTGCATTTTCTATTGTTTCATGCAGTAGCTTGGGTGTCTTTCACCAAGCGGGACGTGGCTGTGTAACACAAAACGACTGTTCTCCAAGCAGGGGGATGGTCGTTTGCTTTGTGACAGGGGAATCTTTGGTTTTTCTGAAAAACAAGAAGGAATTTATAGCATTGTTAATCAATTTATAAAAGATATGTTGTTTTTGGGGATGCATGCGGGTGACCGCCGGACATCGTTGTCAGAGATACCTTGGCGAACATGCCACACCCGTTTACATCATGGATGTGTCATTGTAGCAACTCCGGTTTTTCGCACCAATGAATTGCCTGAGGTTGGATCAATCGGAGAATCGCCGTAAACGGAAGCCGTGATCGGGCCGGCAACAAGGCTTCCGTGGCGTTTCTCTCTAATCGATTTCCTCTTCTTCTGAAAAAGCGAACAAGCCGTCTTCATCTGCTTCCGAGCCGTCCGCAAAGGCGTCTTCAAACAAATCCTCCAGCAGTTCGGTTGCAAGCCAACCCGCCGCAAAACCGCCAATCGCTCCCGTAGACCGGGACCACTTTTGGTGGTAGTTGTGGTAAAACGTTTTTTTGTCATGCGCAAATGATAAAGGGGAGGAAATCATTTCGGCGATGATTTGCTTCAGCTGATCAGTCAGCTCTGAACCTTGTTCCAATAGACTATTGTCCAGGTAGATCTCCCGTTTTACCTCTTTTTTGCCCATAAATGAAGGGATGTCTACTTCAATCAACATATGGATGCCCTCATCCTCTATTTTGGCGACGAACTCAAGCTCTTTGATGTCGCCGCAAAATAGGGAGGTGGGTGCGAACTCGAACTCCTGCAAATGCCCGTCGAAGGAGCGCGAGCTGTACTTTTCGGTGAACCCGAGTTCAGACAGGGCGGCAAACACTCGCTTCAATCGCGGAGGAGCTTGAATGATGACGGGATCATGGTCTTTATGGTCAATCGCTTCAGCGATGTCCAAATGGGTGATAAAGGTGTAAGAGATGGCGTGGCCCGACAGCAAAAGATTGGTGGGCAAGGAATAAGTGAAAGGCAACACTTTTCGTTCCTCAGGTTGGATGGTGAACGCCTCGTGAAAGGGAAAACGTTCAATCAGATGGGTGAAAATTTGTTCTTTGCCATGGAGTTGAACCACAAAATCAATATCGATTTTGTTGATTTCCTGCGCAACAGCCCCACCAAGAATCATTAATTCTCCGTGGATTGTTTCACCTGAAGCATATTCTTCTTTGTCGAGAATAAGATCAACTTTGGCTCCGCCTTTGCCGAGTTTGGCCATAAATTTTTTGAATACCATGGGTGCTGTCTCCTTTTTTTAAATAAATATACCTGATTATTCCGCTGTTAAAACCGATTGCTTGATTGAAGGGACGCATGACGCGCCGTGGGCGCTTGATATTGCAACGGTTGGGTGCTCTTGCACAAGCGCTGGGATGATTTGGCAAAGTATTTGCTTTATGCCACGACGGAATAATGCTGAATCTTATGAATTTGTCAATGGTTGATCTTTTATGAGAGGGATGGCCAGGCATCATCATCTGATTCAGATCAAGGAGGGACGCAGGATGGGAAGCTTCATGCAAGAGAGGCAGGAGAGATTGAGAGAAGAAGTGCAAAGCCGGAAGTTGATGCGAGTTGCACCGGTGGGCCGGGAGAAAAGCGATGTCGAATGGTCATTAAAACAGCTAGGGATGGATTGTATGTGGGAGAAATCGGAAACCGGAGCGCACACGGTTTCCGTGTATGGAGAATTGGCCCGCCAGACGGGTCGGATGGTTGTGATTTATGACAAGCACTACCGGGTGAGCGAGTGTCATGCATTTCACCCGTGCCATGTGGATGAGATCGAGTGGGTAAAAAGATCGTAGCGTTCCGCCCTTTGTGGGCGTTTTTTTTTCATGACCGGGTAGAGGGTGTCGACGTGTTCTGGTTTCGACATGCGAACATCTGTTAGAATGAAGATAAGAAGCGTTTATGGAGGGATGAGGATGGACCAAGGGCGCAAAGCGTTGCGACAATTGTTTACGGAAGTGGGATTGCCGCCGGAATGGTTGGAACGTGAATTGGCTCATGCCCGCATCAAAGAAGTACGGGTGGATCAGGCTAAGCGGACGTGGCACGTGCACCTCCACGCGGGGGAACCGCTTGAACCGGAGATATGGCAAACATTGCAACAGCGCGTGAGACAGCACTTTGAACCGGAAGTGAAGGTCTCTTTTTTTTTCAATATGACCGTTTAAACCATGAGGTCGTCTTGGCCAAATACCGGTTTTGGATTCAAAAATGGATCGAACAAGCGCACACGCCTGCCGCGGCGACTTGGTTTGGACAAGCTGAGTGGCGAGTGGAGCGGCAACAGATCGAGGTGGTGTTTGCCAATCCGGCCGTATGGCAGATGGCCCGGGAGCGCGAGTTGGATTCGCTCATTGCCAAGTACTATCGCCGCATCACCGGTCAAGAGGTGCCGGTGCGCCTGACTTTCCGAGGGGAACGCGGAACCGACCACCTGTGACAAGCTTACCAGGTAGCGTCGTGTTTCCGCTTCTTGAGGGCAGCAGATTCACAGAAAAGATGTGTCACGACCATGTGTTTTGGGGAATAGAGTTAGGGGGAGGTTCTACATTGAAATATAGAAGGGATCACCGGCATATTCGACCGCCCGTGCATTCTCCCTGACAACGTGGCTTACACCAAAGGATAAGTGGTCAGATCATTCGGCCTCATTTGACATGTGGCTTTTTCAAACTTCATCATGGTTCAGGTGACGACCCGATGTGAGACAAGCCTATGCACGGATCAAGTGAGTCGGAGGCTTACTTTTTCGGAACAACATGGACCGTCAAAGGGACAAGACCCCAAGTGCAGGAATGAGGTGTACCTGCCAATCAAAGCGGGCAAGCGGGTGTCCTTATCGACACTGGAGATGATGGCCCTTCCGATCATTCAGCGGTTGGGAGATTAGCTTTTGTTGGTGTCAGCCGTTGAAATGAAAGAGGCTGGGGACATTGTCTTCACCTGGTTGGAAGTTGGTGGTCCTGCCGCATAGAAATCAGGTTCTGTTTCTGGGAGCCTGTCCGTCGCCGTCAGCAAACGGATGCATATCCTATTAATAGGTTAATAGAAAAGGGAGGATGCATTTGAAAAAGGTCGGGGTTCAATGGGATGGGGCTTATCAGCTTCTCCTTCATGACGAGATCATGGAAGACCATTTGCCGGAGACCTGGTTGTTGAATGCGGAGAGTTTTCATTGGATGTGGGGGCGGTATCCGGAATTGGTGTTGAAACCGACAGGCAGAAAAGAAGGCGGAAGAGAGATCCGATTGCGGAGGCTCGACTGCCAATGGGCTGAATGGCGCATGGACATGAAATCCGTTCGCATCCCGACGGAAGAATTGCTTCCGCGGTTGCAACGGCTGATGCATAAATCTAGAGCTCCTTATTTGTTGCAACAGGCCATCCCCCGGGCGGAAGTGCGCGGACAACCCTTTGAGGTACGGGTGCTGACGCACCGCATAGAACCAAAACAGGCAGAGTGGCAAGTGCTGGGGATGATCGTGGTGATGGCGGAAGAAGCAACAGAGCGCAAGAAGTTTAAGGAAGACCGCTTCAGCCTTCAAACGGCGCTGGAAGAGTCTAACATCTGTTCTCCCGATGCGCAGCGTTTGACGGACACGATGACTCGGCTGGCCATTCGCGCGGCAGAAAGATTGTCGCCGTCGTTTCCCCGACAACGCATGCTGGGGTTTGATTTTGCGGTGGATTTCCAAGGCTGGGTGTGGTTGCTAGATGCTTTTCCCAAACCATCCCTTGCCCTGTTTTTGGAGCAGTTGCGAAAAAAAGATATCACTCAGTATCGAGAAGCGGCGAAAAAGGTGCGGAAGCATGGATGAGGCGGAATTTTCCGCCTCTTGTTTAGTTGTGCAAGCATCGGGAGTCATTTTCCATTTTATGGTTGTCAACCTGAAAGTGGTTTGGTAGAATTTAGAAATCAGTACAGAGGCAGCAAGGTATGATGGGAAATCGGAGGAGGATGCAAATGGAACGGATATGTGTGTATGCAGGTTCTAATCCCGGCAACAAACCGCTTTACCGCGAAGCGGCCCGGGAATTGGGAAAATGCTTGGCGATGCGGGGAATCGAGTTGGTCTATGGGGGGTCGCGCTTGGGTTTGATGGGGGCAGTGGCCGAAGCCGCATTGGCAGGGAGTGGACGAGTGATCGGCGTGATGCCGACGGCCTTGTTCCGGGGTGAAATGGTTCACCAGTCACTCACCCAATTGATCGAAGTGGCGGACATGCATGAACGAAAAGCGAAGATGATGGAGCTGTCTGATGGTTTCATCGCTTTGCCAGGTGGTTACGGCACACTGGAAGAAGTGTTTGAGGTATTGAGCTGGGGACAGCTTGGTATTCACAAGAAGCCGATTGGTTTGCTAAATATTGACGGCTATTATGAACCGGTGTTGGACATGATCCAAAAGGCGGTCAGTGAGGGATTTTTTCCGAAGGACCATGGGCAAATCGTGATTTGCGAGAGTGAACCCGCTCGGTTGTTGGCGCTGATGGAGCAATATCAGCCACCAGCGTTGCAGACGAAATGGACGGAGCTGGCTGAGCGGAAATAATCCTCAGCGGTACCCACCAGCCTGTTGGGGCTTTGCCAGGTGGGTGCTTCGCATGATGCTTTCAAAAAGATTGTGAGGATGTATTCATTTTCTATGGTCGGTAATGTTATACTATAAATGTATAAAAAGCAGTCATAGGGACATGACTGCTTCTTTCTGAAATGCTATTTTATGCTTGAGGTGGTTCGCCGTGGCCGCGAAGCTTCATGTCGAATCCCCTCCTTTCACATAATGTTCCACATAATACTGAAATACCCTATTTTTGTATTTCTCATAGTTTTCATGATCTTCCCCTTCGCAACATTGGGCCAGCTTTACCAGAACCTCGGGTTCATGGGATCTCAGCGCGTGGCGTTCAACAAGATGAAGGGCTTGTTGAAAGCATTCCCGCGCTTTATTCGTTCGCTTCTGCGACATATAACAATCTCCTAACGCAGTGAGTGCAGTGCAGTATTTCAATGCGTCGTTGGTCCGTTGCCCGAGCTGAACAGCCTTTTCCAAAGCATGTTGTGCGAGGGTGATTTTTTTTGTCTCTAAGTATAGCACACCCAATTTGGTATAGGTAGATACCAAGATATTTTTTTTTCTGACTTTTTTCTCTAATTTTAAAGCGGTGCGAAAACATATTTCCGCTTTGGAGGGATCATTGGCGTTTTTGAAGCTTTCTCCCAGAGCTGTCCATAATTCAAATGACCGATCCACGTTTTGATCCAAACGAGCCATGCGGATCGCTTTGGTGGCATATTCGACGGCTTTTTCATACAATTGTTGCTTGATGAGAAGCTGGGCATGCACTTCGTACATGATCAGTCGAATTTCCATGCTGTCGATCTTGCCGATGTCCGCCCACATCTCTTCTAATGTGCGCATGGCTTCTTCATTGCGGTTTAGCTTTTCTAAATAAATGGCCTTCGACATCTTTAGGATGTATATAATATAATCGCGGTCGCTGTCCGTGTCTGGATGATAGGCTTCCAATCCTTTTTCAATGTATGCCAATGCTTGCTCCAAGTCGTTTTGATAGTAACAGCAACGGCCCAGCTCGTTATAAGTGGAAGCTTTCAGGTTGGACGTTTCCAATTCGGGGTGTTGGTTGATGATGCTGAGCGCTTTAAGGTATTGGGCTTGGGCTTTCTTCCAGTGCCCTTTGCGGTCATTGTATTTGCCTTTCAAAAACAAATGCCAAGCCTGCAAAGGGTGGTCATTGTCGATTTCTAGCTTGCGAAGCTCTTCCAATCCTTCTTCTGGCCCCACCATGTCTATGTCATGTTCGATGGCAAATAACTTAAACTTCAGTTGTTCCTCGCCATCGCGTACATCTTCATACGATTCGGAGAGATGTTCAGGATCGAGGGATAGTTTGTTGCAAATGCGGATAATGACATCCTCACTCACAATTTCTCCTTTCTCCACTTTTCTGATGGCATGCAGTTTTAAGCAGTCATCCACCAAATCACTTTGTCGCAACCCGAGTTCTTTGCGTTTTTTCTTGATCAGCCGCGCGGCGTTTTCGTGATCAAGCGGTAACAAAAGCTTCACCTCCTGGTTTTTAAAAAAAATTATTTTGTTGATTAGGAGGAAAATCCCTTCCTTTTTATGCAAATGTGCAACTTGCCAATGCATATGTTTGTCCAATGTGAGGGATATTTATTTAATTAGGCAAATATCTTCATAAACCCTGCCCTCATTTGTGATTTTTTATTAATTTGCAAATTGTCTTAGAGATTTATAAACTGGTATCAGTAACAGTTTATTGATATGTGTGAGAAAACAAAGAGAGAATATACCGGGAGGGTGTTTCATATGTTGAAGGTACAAGTAGAGGGTCAAATGGAAAAAGTACAACCGTTTCTGTCGGATCTAAAACAGCGTTCACAGGTTGAATTACTGGAGAATCAGCCGATGGACAAGGGAAAAAGCCAATGCGCGGATGTCAAGGTCACCTGCTATATTCATCATCATTCGCGGCGTTCCGTCAAAACCCTGCAACTTGAAACAGAAAACGGGCAAGTGATCCGTCTGCCGCTGATGGATTTGATCGAGGCAGAAGTGCAAGACGGCGTAAAAATCTTTGCTGGGCGTTCATTCGATATTTTTGGTTGATTTTTTAATAAGGCATTGATGTTTTATCATTTTGATTACTAAACTGCAAGGAACGCAAGAACGAACTCCACAAGCCATTCATCCATTCATCTCTGAAACGTTTCCCCTTTTTACCACTGTTGCTTCTATGACAGCGCAAAACGGAAAAATCCTTTGATATAAATCTTGGCAACGTATTCTCCAGCAGGTCCGACAAAAACCGATTGATTACATAGAGAAGATAATAGAATAGAGCGAATTGATGAGGACCTTTTCATAGGTCTTTTTTTATTTGGTATAATAAAGAGGAGGGAGGTGCAGTCGCAAAAGTTGGCTGTGCTTTTTTGCGGTTTGCATATCATCAAGGCGAAGAGGTGCGGCAATAGCGCGTGCGAAAGGATTGAGTCGCCATGGATGACGGGCAAGTGGTGAAGGGAATCGTCGACCCCTTTTTTTTCCGGAGCGAGGTGCAGTTTTTTGGTGAGGTTTGGAACTGTCAGTCGCCAGAAATTCATTTATTTTTAAAATATTTAAACGAAGGGCGCAAGGCTGAAGCTTGGCGTGAATTGACGAAATTAGTGGAACGGGGATATGGTTTTTTGAAGAAAATGGATGGCCCGTTCATATTGGTTTATTTTGACCGCCATCAGAGAAAAGGTTTTTTCTATCGCAGTTTTTTGTGCAAATCCCCTTTGTATTACCGGCAGCGGGGGCGGCAATGGCTGTGGTCCATGGCCGTGCCTGATCTGCTTGAAGCGGGGCGTTCGGTGTTGACGCAGGTGGATTCCGACCGGGTGCTCGATTCTTATTTACACGGGGGCTTGCCGGAAACGGCTTCTTTCTACCGTGATATACACCGCCTTCCCGCCGGGGGATTGGCTGAGTATGAAAATGAACGCATCCGGGTTCGTGCGTTTGACGTTCCTTCTCCGCAACCGCACCTGATGAAATGGCGTACCGAAGATCTTATGTCTTACTTGCACGATGCGATGGTGAAACGGTTGCTCTGGCGTGAACCGGGGCGCCGGGAAGAGAAAATGGGCGTACTGCTTAGCGACGGCGAACAGGGGCCAGCTACCGTTTCCTTGTTGAAGCCATTTTCCGGCCCGTTGGTTGCCTATATGATCAATGAACGGGACACACAGGTTGCCTGTGTGCAAGCTCAGCGTATTTCGCAATTGGCGGAAGTGCCCTGCGTTATTTTGGAATGGGAGGCCGCTCCCAAGGCAAATGCGCTGGCCACATGGCTGCCATCTTTTCGTCTCGCGGCGTCACATCTTCATTATTGGCGAGAGCAATGCGTGCATGATCAGGTGACACGGTTGTGTTATGATGCCGTTTTTGCCGCAAGTAGCGCGGAGGCGAGAAGGCCTGCGCTTTTTATTCACTGGGAACGGTGGCGAAACAACCAGCCGTGGTCGCAAGCATTGTTTCCCACATCGACGTTGTTCACCAAAAAAGCCAAGGAACAGTTGCTTGCGCGTGAGCTGGAGTTGCGTTCGCACCATTCGCGCCTGTGGCCGATGCAAAGCTGGTTGAATGAAGAGGACGCTTTGTTTTACACCCCGTTTTGGCGGGTAGAAGGTTTGCGTTTTTTGTATCCGGCTTTGAGTCGGGAATGGTTGGAAGTGGCTATTTCCGTTCCAAAGAAGCATGCTTTGTCCCTACAGTTGTTGAGTGGGTGGATGGGGCTTTCCGCTAATCTTCCCGCGCTGTTCGCCGGCCCTCCGGCCACGGTTGGCCGCGGTGGATGGGTTCCGCCGCATCTGCGCGCGTGGACGGGCAAACAATGGTTGGAAGAGCATCCCCATTTGGTGGAGTGGCAATGGGTCGACCCGGATCAAGTCATGCGGCTGTGGACAGAGAGGGGGAATATGGCGACCTTATGGGAAGAAATGCGGTGGATGAAGCAGGTTGAACAGTGGTTGGGCGGACTGGAACGACTCACTGTTTCTTAAGCCGGGGTGACAAGATGGGCAAGCGGTTGCCTTAACAAAGCTTGCCCCAGAACCCCTTATAAGCGGGAGTGAGTGGTTTTTTCGCTTTCTGTGAATAAGTTAGAGAGGAGGGATGGTGGAAGAGGGGGGAGGTTCGTGGTAGAACGGATCAGAGAACAAAGGGAGAGATTAAAAAGGCAATTGCTTGGCACCCAGTCCGCGGACGGGAGTTGGAACTTTTGTTTTGAAAGCGGGCCGATGACTGATGCGTATTATCTGTTGCTGCTAAAGGTGCTTGGGATGGAGGCAGACGGGTTGCAACCAGCTTTGATTGAACGCTTGTTGGCCAATCAGACCGATGAGGGAACATGGAAAACCTATCCTGATGAGTCGGAGGGTAACGTGTCGGCGACATTGGAGGCGAGTTTGGCTCTTTTCTATACAGGAGCCAAAGATCCGAGCGATCCACGGATGAAGCGGGCGCGCCAGTTTTTGTTGGAGCAAGGTGGGCCGAGCCGTGCGGGGAGTCTGACCCAGGTGACGCTCAGTTTGTTTGGTCACAAACAGTGGGGATTCAGGATGAGAGTGCCGGTGGAATTTTTTTTGATGCCCCGCTGGAGTCCGATTCAATTTTTTGATTTGGTGGGTTACGCTCGGGTGCATGTAGCTCCGGCCATCTTGACAGCGGATCGACGGTTTTCCGTCCAGTTGCCGGGGAAACAGGAGATTGATGAATGGTTGCCGCAAGCGCCGTCTTTGCCAAGCGATCAATCTCTGCTACCGGATGGGTGGAGTTTGGAAGTGGCGATGCGAGAGATTCGTCGACAAGCGGCGCTTCGGCGGGAGTTGCATGAAAAGGCGGTGCGATGGGGACGGGATTTTATGCTGAGCCGAATCGAAGGGGACGGCACGCTGTACAGTTACCTATCCACCACCTATCTGATGATTTTTGCGTTGTTGTCCTTGGGCTATCCCAAACACCACCCTGTCGTGCGACGCGCAATGGGAGGATTGGCTTCATTCGCTTGTCCTACGCCGACTGGAACACATATTCAAGAAGCGACATCGACGGTGTGGGACACGGCATTGGTGTTGCAAAGCCTGAGAATGGCCGGGCTTGAGCAAGGTAGCGACACGTGGCAGCGCGGTGCCCGCTTTTTGTTGTCCATGCAACAGGATCGCCTCGGCGACTGGGCGCGCGACAATCCCGGTGTCCGCCCGGGCGGGTGGGGGTTTTCCCGTAGTAATACCATTAATCCCGATATTGACGACACTTTGGCGAGCCTAAGCGCTTTGTCTCCGTTGCGAGGGACAGGAGCCGAGGGAGAAGCGTGGGAGCGCGGCTTGGCTTGGCTTTTGTCGATGCAAAATGATGATGGCGGTTGGTCGGCTTTTGAGAAGAATAAGGATAAACGGTGGTTGTCTCTGATCCCGCTGAAAGAAGGGAAACAAGTGTGGGGAGACCCCTCTAGTGCAGATATAACCGGGCGGGTGTTGCGTTTTCTGGGCGAGCATGTCGGTTGGACGATTGACCGGCCCGAAGTGCGTCGTGCTTGGAGTTGGCTGTATCACCATCAGCGGTTGGACGGCTCGTGGTTTGGACGTTGGGGGATTGCTTATCTGTATGGCACTTGGGCGGCTTTGACTGGACTGTCGGCGGTGGGTGTGCCACGTCATCAGCCGATGATTGAAAAAGCGCTCAAATGGCTGTTATCCAAACAAAACGAAGATGGTGGCTGGGGGGAATCCTGCAAAAGCGATGTGAAACGGACTTACATCCGGTTGCCGCAATCGACCGTGGTGCAAACGGCATGGGCCCTTGACGCCTTGATCTCGTATCATGAACAGCCGACTCCGGCGATTGAGCGCGGGATGGCCTGTTTGCTGTCGCTATTAGAACAGCCCAACTCATGGCAGTGGCGGTATCCGGTGGGAGCGGGGCTTGCGGGACAATTTTATGCGACGTACCATAGTTACCCCTTGATCTGGCCGTTGCAAACACTAACCCGGTATCTAAAAAAATGGGGCTGACGTTCGGGTGAAAAGCGGGTGGGTGAACGAACAAAAACCATCCTTTCTCTCACGGAGATGGATGGTTCAGGCGATAAACAACCCTGTCAAAGGGTCTGATGTGATTTGTGAGCGAAGTGATGAACGAACTGCCTCCCGATTTGCGCGGAGGTAGGCCTGACCATCCCTTTTGTTCGCAAAAGGCAGATGGCTTCAGCTATTCTTCGCCTTTGATGACGATGCCGAGCAATCCCGGACCGGCATGCACGGACAAGGCGGGGCCGATGGAGCTGATGTGCAGATGGAGTATGTTCTCGTATTCTTGCAATTGTTTTTTTAACGCCTCCGCTTCTTGTTCGGCTTTGCTGTGCACGATGGCGATGCTTGCTTTGGCCTGTTTGATCTGCTCAGTGATCGGCTCCAACATTTTCTTCAACGCTTGCTTTTTGCCGCGCGCCATGGTGAGCGGGGTGAGCTTCCCTTCTTGGTCGAAGGTGATGATCGGCTTGATGTTGAGCATGGAACCGAGCGCCGCGGCCACTTTGCCGATGCGTCCGCCTTTTTGCAGATACTCAAGTGAATCGACGATAAAGATGCCTTTGATGCGTTCCTTCACTTCTTCCAAACGGTTCAGAATATCCTGATAATGCCGATTTTCCTGGACGAGCTTGGCCGCTTCCAATACGAGGAAGCCGATGATCCAGGAAACGCCTTTGGAATCGATTACATCGATTTTCATGGAGTAATCATCAGCCATCAATCGGAAGGTATTGTACGTGCCGCTTAAACTGGGGGACACGGGAATGACGATACAATGGGTGAATCCGTCTTGCTCCAACTGTTGGAACAAACGGGCCATGTCTTCAGGCGAGGGCATGGAGGTGGTAGGGATTTCTTGGTCCAACCGTTCTACCACATCTTCAGGAGTAATGTCGATCCCATCGCGGTATTCACCATGCTGGTAAATGACGCGCAACGGAACAACATGAATATTGAATTTTCTTGCAAATTCTATCGATAGGTCTGCCGAACTATCCGTCACAACTGCGATTTTTTGCATTAGAATCCCCCTTTTGGTACATCCAGTATACTTCTAGTTTGAGTGGTATGCAAGCGTAATGGAATGGTTTTATTATGAAATATATATTATTATGTATAAAAATAATAAAAATCGGAAACGAAGTGGACAGAGGAAGAAGCCAAAGCGATCCGGTTCGAACCGCTTTGGCTTTCGCTTATTTCGTTGTGCCGATCTGGTTTGCGCGCGCCGCTTGTTTGAAGGCGGAGAGGGCGGCGCCCACATCCCCGTCGGCTGCAAAGCGCTGAAGCAATTGGTTCAATGGAGTTAAAAACGCAGGGGGAACGGCTGATCCGTGAGCGAGGCTGGGGGAGAAATGATTCTGTTTGAAATCTTCCATGGCTTGTTTGCTGTAGGCGTCGTACTTGTTCATATCGGCATCCAAACGGGCGGGAATCGAGCCTTTGCGCAAATTGAGCGCATCTTGCCCGGCAATCGAACCAGCCACTTCGAGGAATTTTTTGGTGGCGTCGGGGTGTTTGGCCCCTTTGGGCAACCCGAAAGCGTCCACGACAGCTACGAAGATTCCTTTGGTGTTGGGGGCAGTGGCAAAGCCGATCTCCTCATTTACTTTTAATTTTAGCTCGTGGGATAAATACGCTTTGGCCCAATCGCCCATGACGGTCATCGCGGCTTCCCCTTTGCCTACCATCTGTACGGAAGCGCGCCAATCACGGGTGGCGTGGTCGGGATTGACGTAAGAAAGCATCTTTTTGTAAGTGTTGAAGGCTTGTTCGATACGGGGATCATCTAGGGGAATGTGACCGCTCCACAATTTATTGTAATCAATCGGACCCAGGGTGCCCACCAGGACGCATTCGAATAGCTGGGTGGCAGGCCAAGTCTCTTTGCTACCCAAGGCCAACGGTGTCACGCCTTTTTGCTTGAGTTGCTCAGCTACCTCGAAGAAATCGTCAAATGTCGTTGGCGGTTTCAATCCATATCGGTTGAAAAGGGATGCGTTGTACCAAAGCACGTTGCTGCGGTGGACATTGACGGGAATGGCGTAGATATTGCCTTCTTTGCTGACCATTTGAACAAGGGAAGCAGGAAATGTGTCAATCCAGCCCTGTTGAGTGAACAGCTCGTTAAGGGGCTCCATTTTGCCAGTAGCCGCCAAGCTGACGGTTAGCTCCGCCCCACCATGGACTTGAAAAGCATCAGGAGGATGATTGCTGTTTATGCGGGAAGCGATCTTCGTTTGGAAACCGGTACCCGCACTTCCCGGTACCCCCGACTTGACTACTTTGACATTGGGATGTTGCTGTTTGAACACCTGTAACAAGGCGTTTAAGCTCGCTTCTTCGTGCGGTTCGGTCCACCAGCTGTACAATTCCAATGCTTTCGACTGCTCAGGTGATTCTGGAGCAGAAGTGGCTGCCGGTTGGCTACAAGCTGTTAATACCAGTGTGAAAGCAACGAGAAGAGCAAGATTGAACTTCATTTTTCGCAAATGAGCACCCTCCTTGTGCAGTTTACTGGAAAGTTTTTAATTATCAAACTAGAATTATTATCTAATATTTTGGAATAAAAGTATATAGTTTTGTTGGAAGGGGCTGATCTGCCTTTGGTCTAAGTCGTGTCTGATAAATATGTCTGGTAGTTTCAATATCGTTTTCCCGTTCCTTGTTTGCTGGATTTGATCTGGAAAAGATGTTTCTGCCTCCTCACATGCGTCAGCTTGCAAGATCATCAGACATATTCTACAGGCGTTGCTTTTGATTAAAATGGACAATGCGGGCGACCCAAGAGCGTGGCAGAAACCGGCAGGCAAAGACAAAGAAGCGGTAAGCTAGCCCAGGGATGACCACAGTTTGCCCTTTCATCATGCCGTTAAAGCCCGCCTGTGCCACCCGGCGGACATCGAGGGCGCTTTTGTCCACATGCGGTGGGTTGTTCATCTTAGCGCGGTGTTTAAATTTCGTATTGGTGGGGCCGGGACACAACGCGGTTACAGTGACGCCCGTGCCGCGGAGCTCTTGTTGTAGCGCCTCAGAAAAAGAGAGCACATACGCTTTCGTTGCGTAATAGACGGACATTAGCGGCCCCGGCATGAAAGAAGCCAGCGATGCCACTTGTAGGATGCGGCCGGATCGGGATGCAACCATATGTGGCACAAACAGTTTGGTTAGTTGCGTTAGGGCGGTCACATTGACTGTAATCATGTCGGCTTCCACAGACAGATTCGTGGTTGTGAAAGGACCTAATAAGCCAAAGCCGGCATTGTTAACCAGATAATCAATGGTCCACCCGTTTGTTTGGCATGTTCGATACACCGTTTCCGCTGCGTGCGGTTGGCCGAGATCTTGGACAATGACATGTGCTTGGATGCCATGGTTCTTTTTTAAGGATTGGGCCACAGCGTGCAATTTAGCTTGATCGCGCGCAACCAAGACCACGTCATGTCCGGCGGCGGCAAATAGTGTGGCCAGTTCTTTGCCGATGCCTTCTGAAGCTCCAGTGATTAAAGCGATACCCATTATCCGTTCCTCCGCTTTGAGGGATTTTCTAAAATCATGTTTATATGATTCTCGCAGTCATCTTACTACATTTCGTTGACTTTCAACAATTTTCATATTGAGCTGTTTTCATCCCATCTGTTGACGGTGGGTGTAAGGTTTTGTCATCGATGGCGGGAATCTATTAACTCACAAAAATTGACAGTTTCCACTTGTTCCCATAATTGTCAGAATGTTATAATTATACCAGGAAAAGAAAAGGGGGAAACGTAATGACAGGCTTAGTGAGAATACAGGCAGTTATTGCGTTTTGGGATCGCGACGGGGTGGGGAAGAAGAAAAAAGTCGACTTGTGTCCATGTTGTCATGCGCCAGGTGGACAAGTAGAAAAAGTGGGAGAAAAATGGTTGTGCTACATTTGCGAGACGGTGATGAGCGAAACGGAGCTAGGCATATAGAAGCAATGCTATGATGTTTTATTTGCTGGTCTCAAGCGGGTCAAATCGCTTCCAGTTGACAAAACCCCCTTCACATGCAGGTGAAGGGGGTTTTGTCAACTCCACGTATTGCGGCTCCGTCCGGCTTGTCTGGCGTCGGAGTTACGGGCGAGAAAAGCAGCTTCTTCTTGTTTGGCCAGTTCAAGGCGTTGTTCGGCTTGAATCAGGTCGCGGGTGCATTCGCGGAGTTTGCGTTCCCACCGCAATTGCTCCTGCCTGTGAAAACGTTCGATTTCCGTTTCTCCGTGCCGGTGGGCGCGTTGCATTTCATCCTGATGAAAGGCGATCTGCCGCTCGCAGTCTTGGATATCGCGCTGGATGAGCAAGATTTCTTGTTCGAACCGATGTGTGAACATATCATACCTCTTCCAATTTGGGATAAGTAAAGATTTCTTCTTGTCTTTTGGCGATAAACATGCCACCATATGTATGTTCATGGATCTCATCAAAGGTGAAGCTTGTTAATACTTCAAACTGGGCTGCATGGTCTTTGGTCCAGCAATTCAGGCGCTGGATTTCCCCGCGTCGCCAAAGGTCTAACGCATCCCATTTGGTGAAAAGGTGAATTTGGCTGGTCGCATCCGGTTTTTTTTTGCTGATGATAAACAGGCCTTTGTCAGTCATTTCGCCGATGCAGGAAGCATCAAATTCAACCGACACCTCGTAAGGGCCGGCATGCTCCTCAGTCCAGGCCGGAATGGCCGAGCCATGTGCGTGCCAGCTTTTCCAGTAATCCCAAGTAGTGAATAAAAGAAGTTTGTTCATGTCTCCCCGCCCTAACATTGGATGGATATCTCTCTAATCCTATTTTAAGTGATAATATCCAAATTATTCAATTTATTTTGGCGGACTGGGAAGCTGTCGCCATCTGGAGGGGAATTCGCGAAAGAAAAGAGGGAAGCGATGGAACGGAGATGGTTTACTTGGTCGTTGGTGACTCTGCTCATCTTGCTTATGCTGGTGATGAAGCTGTTGCGCCTCAGCGCGTTTCTGATCTTGTTGCTGGTTTTGGTGATTGGGGGAGGCTGGGTCATTAGCCGGCTTTGGGGAAAACGGAAATGACAGCGAACCAGCAGGGCAGCTACTTCAGTATGGACATCTTGGGTTAGCATTTCATTATAATGGAGAGAGAAGACAGAACGAACAGGAAGTAGAAGTGATACTGTGTGGAAAAAAGAAGCGTATCTGTTGCGGCGGTTGTTTGTGTCGGATGTGGAGATCCCTTTTTTGTTTGCACAATTGATCTATGACTACAAAGAGCGGTCGGGACATGTGGAAGTGTTGTTGGACGAAGTGACAGATCAGACCCAAACTGTCCTCAAGCACCAGGAGAAGTTTAAGTTGCCCGTTGCCTGCGTCACACAAGAATTTTACCGGATCAGAGGGTTGGCGCGGTGCATGGAGATGTACGACAAGCGTTACCAGTTGCAGTTTGCGTTGGAGACGCCGCTGGAGAAGCAGCCGTTTGCGCTGGGGGAATTAGTGAAACCTTATGATATGGTGTCTGTCGAATATGCTGGGACGGTGGTGAAAGGGTTTATCGTCAACTTTTCCAATGACGGGAGTTTTTTGGCGCTTCGGGACCCCGATACGCTCCAGATTCAGCTTTTTCCCGTCGGTCAATGTAAAATCACGTTGCTTGATTCGGGGATCAAGTGACGCGATGGGGAGCGTTGCCGCTTTAACGTGTCATCGCCTGTGATTGGAGAGAATGTTGCCAATATTGTAAAATAGGATGGAGTTTAGCATAGCGTAGTTGATGGAGAACGAAGAGTCAGTGGAAGCTGAGTGATGAACCGGGGAGACGAAGATATGGAACACAGTGAGCGACATACGTTGGACGAACAGATTGTCACCGACTTCAGAGAGCGCATGACTTATGGGGAATATCTTCAATTGGACCGTTTGCTGTCTAGCCAGACTCCGTTGTCGGAGCATCATGACGAAATGCTGTTCATCATTATCCATCAGACCAGCGAATTATGGATGAAGTTGTTTTTGCACGAATTGACATCGGCAATCACCCGGATCAATGAGGATGACTTGGCCACCGCTTTCAAGATGTTGAGTCGCGTATCCAAAATCCAGTCACAAATTATCTACGCATGGGATGTGCTGTCCACCTTAACGCCGACCGAATATCTGGCGTTTCGCGACAAATTGGGTCAAGCGTCGGGATTTCAGTCTTTTCAGTACAGGGAAATCGAGTTTCGCTTGGGCAACAAAAACGCCCAACTATTGCGGATATATGAGAAAGACCCGGCGTTGCTGGAACGGTTGACCCAGGTTTTGCACGCCCCATCCATCTACGACGCGGCGATCGGGGCTTTGGCGCGAGCAGGATTTTCCATTGACCGCGCCGTGTTGGAGCGGGATGTCACCCAGCCGTATCAAGCAAACCAGAGCGTCGCCGCCGCCTGGATGGCCGTGTATCAAGATGTGCAGCGGTATTGGGAGCTGTATGAGTTGGCGGAAAAATTGATGGATGTGGAAGACGGATTGCAGCAATGGCGTTTCCGCCACATGAAGACAGTGGAGCGCATCATCGGCTTTAAACGGGGAACCGGTGGATCATCTGGGGTTCCTTATCTCAAAGGGGTACTGGAACAACGGATTTTCCCGGAGCTGTGGGATGTTCGGACACAATTTTAACGAGCGGGGTGATCGCATGGCAAGAGATCCGCTGACACGCGAATGGGCGGAGAAAATGGATCAGACAGACGAGCTGTCCAGCTTTCGCCAAGAATTTTATATCCAAGAAGGCACCATTTATCTGAATGGCAACTCGTTGGGGCTGTTGTCCAAACGGGCGGAAGCTTCCTTGCATGCCCAGTTGGAGTCATGGCAACGCTACGGCATCGGCGGTTGGACGCAGGGAAAACGACCGTGGTTTTTCCTGGCCGAATCGTTGCGGGGCGGCTTGGCTCCCCTCGTCGGCGCCAAAGAGCATGAAGTGATTGTAACCGGATCGACGACGGTGAACATTCACCAATTGCTTGCGACATTCTACCGCCCACAAGGCAAACGTACCAAAATTGTGACCGATGTCCTCACGTTCCCTTCGGACATTTATGCACTACAAAGCCAACTGCGGCTGTTCGGGTTGGACCCCGAGACGCATCTGATCCAAGTCCAAAGCAGGGATGGCCGCCTGTTGGATGAAGAGGAGATTGTTCGCCAGCTGACAGATGAGGTGGCGCTGGTCTTATTGCCCACGGTTCTGTATGGGAGTGGCCAGCGCTTGGACATCGAGCGGGTAACAAAAGCGGCGCATGAGCGAGGAATCATGATCGGGTGGGATGCCTGCCATTCCATCGGAGCCATGCCGCATGAGTTTCACCGCTGGGGTGTCGACTTCGCAGTCTGGTGTTCGTATAAATACTTAAACAGCGGTCCCGGCAGCGTGGGCGGGTTGTTTGTCCATGAGAAACATTTGCCAGCATTGCCAGGGTTGGCGGGTTGGTTTGGTTCAGACAAAGAGCGCCAATTTGACATGGAGCACACCTTTATCCCGGCGGGGGATGCGGGGGCGTTTCAAATCGGCACTCCCCATATCCTGAGCATGGCGCCCATAGCGGGATCGCTCGAATTGTTTGCTGAGGCAGGCATCGATCGGATTCGGGCTAAGTCGCTCAGGCTCACCGGCTACTTGATGGCGTTGGTAGATGGGTGGCTTGCGGGGATGGGGTTTGAGATTGCCAACCCCCGAGAGGATGAGCGGCGGGGAGGTCATGTTGCATTGGTTCACCCTGATGCCGTCCGAATTTGTAAAGCGTTGAAAGAGGAGGAGGTTATCCCAGATTTTCGCGCGCCTGATATGATCCGCTTGGCGCCGACAGCCCTGTACACCTCTTTTGTGGAAGTATGGGAAGCGGTCAATCGGCTGAAGCGAATCATGACAGACAAAACATACGAACAATTTCTCAACGAGCGAGGAGTCGTGGCATAAATGGATTGGTATGATATTTCTGCGCCCCTTGTCAATGGCATGCCGGTGTGGCCAGGGGACACCCCCTATCAGTTTGGCTTGCAATGGACCAAAGATGAATGCGGATCGGTCAATGTCGGAAGGTTGACACTCAGTACCCACACCGGCACGCACATCGATGCACCTTATCATTTTGACGAAGCTGGGAATAAAACGCAACAACTCGATTTGTCCGTCTATATGGGGCCAGCGCGCGTCATCTATCTGCCGGATTGCGCCCGCATCGGCAAAGCGGAGTTGTCCGCCCATGACTTGCGGGGAGTGGAGCGTCTGCTCATCCGCACGGACGCTTGGCAGGAGAAGGAGACGTTTCCCCATGTGATTCCTCATGTGAGCCCCGACGCGGCGCTTTACTTGAAAGAATGGGGTGTGCGGTTGCTGGGGGTGGACGTTCCTTCGGTCGATCCGATTGATAGCAAGGAGTTGGAGGCGCATCATGCGCTAAATCAGCAAGGCATTCACATATTGGAAGGAATCGTTCTCAGCCACGTCCCTGAAGGGGATTACGAACTCATCGCTTTGCCCTTGCCGATTGTGGACGGGGACGCCAGTCCAGTGCGGGCCGTGCTCAGGGTGAAGTGAATCATGGCTCATAAACAAACAGACATCCCCCTGACCTATAGGGGGATGTCTATGTGTGTGGTGGCTTATGCGCGAAACCGTTCATTGGCCAGCGTGATTTTGCCCAATGCTTGTCCGCTAGCCAAGCGCTGGTGCGCCTGAGCGACATCGCGGAATGTGTAGGAAGTGCCATCGAGCAGAGGTTTCACCCGCCCTTGTTCCACCAAGGGGACGAGCTCGCGCAACACCTGTCCGTGCCGCTCCAATCCCTTTCCGGAGAGGAGGGGCAACATCAGAAAAATGACATGCAACGTAAGGCCCTTGTTATGAAGCGGGGTCAAGTCATGCGTCGATCGCGCGGCGATGGCTGCCACGGAACCGCCCGTTTTCACCGCGGCAAAGGAACGATCGAGATTGTCCCCGCCCACCGTGTCGAAAACCAAGTCAAAGCCGGCGCCGTCTGTGTATTTGTTGACATATTCGTCTACCGTTTCCTCGCGATAGTTGATGACTGCGTCAGCACCCAGTTCCTTGGCGATTTGGGCTTTCTCGGGAGTGGAGACAGTGGTGTGCACCACGGCTCCCGCCGCTTTGGCCAATTGCACGGCGACGTGGCCGACTCCACCCGTTCCGCCATGAACCAGGATGCGTTGGCCCGCTTGCAAGTTTAATCGGTCAAACAAAGCTTCCCATGCCGTGAGCGTCACCAAGGGCAAGGCGGCCGCTTCTTCAAATGAGAGGGAAGGCGGTTTTTTGGCGACGGAAGCGGCTGGGACGAGGAGATAGTCCGCCAGCGCTCCGTTTCGGGTACAGGCGTAGACTTCATCACCTACTTGCAGATGGGTGACGCCCTGCCCCACTTCTTCCACCACTCCTGCGACATCCCCATGCAGGATCGCGGGGAACGGCGGAGCCAGATGGGGCACTGCGCCCGCTCGGATTTTGGTGTCGATAGGGTTAACGCTGGTGGCGGCGACGCGAATCAGAACGGAATTCGGCGTGACAGTGGGCCGCGCCTGCGTCATTTCTTCAAAAACGTCCGGCCCACCAAAGCGTTGGATGACCATTGCGCGCAAAGAAGATCCCTCCTCCGTTTTTTTCAATATAGCACACATTTCGCCTCCAGCTTCATGCAATATGGTTTTATAGGTTCTACGGCGTGTCTGATGCATAGGCCAGCGACTCCAAAACCATTTTTCCGCCGCTTCTTCCCCACAAAAAATGCGCCGAACTCCATTAGGAGCCCGGCGTTGACCGTCGGAAGGTCATTTGGTGCTACAGGATTTACCGATGACACTGTACGGGCAGTCTGCCTTTTCAGCGACATACAAGACCGCCTCTTTGTTGCGGCTGGTTTCCCGCCCGATCACTTCATCTGGCGGGTAGAAGCCAGGATTGTAACTAGTTGGGTACATTTCAAAGGTGAAGGCGAAGATTTTGTGCTGTCCATAGGCCCAGTCGGTCATATCCCCATCGGTGATGTAGAGATCACTCGCTTGTTGTGGGGTGTATCCGTTGGTCTGAGCCATCGTGTTGGCCATGGTTTTGAATACATTGAAGTCGTCTTGCGTCATGTCGCTCGGGACATCGGTATAGGTGTAGCCGTAGGGATACAAAATCAATTCGCTGTAGGTGTGGAATGTAATCAGTGTTTTGATCTGCTGCTTGCCACCGACAACGCGGCTGTTGATGAAGTCACGCATGGCGGCGGTTTCCGGTGCGGAGAAGGCTGAGCGCCCGCGATAGGTTTCACTGGAAGGGCTACCGCTAGAGCCGCCGCAGCAGCCCCATTTGTAACCATAGTTGCGGTTGAGGTCGGTGCCTACATAGCTGGACCCGGAGTTGGGTTGACGGTTCTTGCGCCAAGATTTGTAACTGCCACTGGAGATGTCGTATTCTCCACCGTCGGGATTGATGTTAAACACAATATATATCTCGCGGTTGTTCACCAGATTGGTGATGCGAGAATCATGGTTGTAGTTTTGCGTGAACAAATCGAGGGTGTAAAGTGCCATTTCGACGGTGAGGTGTTCACGGGCATGATGGAGGGCAGTGTACAGCACTTCTGGCTCGTTTTCGTCTGTGCCGACATTGTCGCTGATTTTCACAGCCCACAGTTCGCGCCCTTCATAAGATTTGCCGATGCTAAACTTTTTGACGATGTTTGGGTAATTGGAAGCGACGGTGTTGATCTTGTTGACCATTTCGTTGTAGTTATGGTATCCGGAGTCGTAAGAGGGAAAATCTTGTGTGGTCACTGAGGTGTCTACAGTAGCGGTAAAGCCTTTTTGCTTGATCTGCTTGGCTTCGGCAGGTGTGGCCAGCACTTTGACGTAATCTTTGCCCACTTCTTCAATCGCCGCACCGGTTGAGGTGATCGCTGAACGCTGTTCTTTGGTGCTGACGCCGTCGATTTTATAGAGCTTGATGCCCAAATCGAAAATGGAAGGGTTTTCGATATTCTGGCTGAAACCGAGCGCGGGCACGCATGCGACGATCAACACAAGCACCAATGACAACGAAAGCCATTTTTTTCTCATGTTGATTCCTCCTGAAGTAATAAAGTGATGAACAAAAAGTTGAAAATTCACTCCTTTCCGGTGGGGAGTTGGTCGAACGGTTGTCATTTCTGGAATGGATGAATTGCGTGTTAAGGGGAATTTATTTGTGATATATTATTCTGAATATAAAATGAATTTCTATGTTATTTCTAAATAATCCTTCTTTAGAGTAAAAAATTATCCTTTTAATTAAGAGGTAAAACAGTTTGCAAATTGCTTCCTAAACGCAGATAAGGCAGGTACGGCTTGCGTCCTATCCGTCCAATCGGAAAGGTCAAGCGGTACCTGCCTTACTCTTCTGCTCAGTACTCAAAGGTTCATCAACCTCAATTCGTTTAAGTTTCATATGTTGAGAATCACTTTGGCAATGCTGAGATAAATAATCAAGCCAGTGCCATCAACCAACGTGGTGATCAGCGGTCCCGAGACGACAGCCGGGTCAATTTTGAGCCGGTGGAGAACCAAGGGCAAAATCGCGGAAACGATGGAAGACCATAAGACGATAAACAGTGCGGACAATGCCACCACATAGCCAATCGACGTTTCCACACCCATCATCGCGGCACGGATGAGGCCGATCACGCCGAGGGAAAGCCCCAAAAACAGGCCGGTCAACATCTCCTTACGCATCACCCGAAAAAGGTCGCCAAATTTGACTTCGCCGATGCCAAGAGCTCGAACCAGAGTGCTCACGATCTGAGAACCGGTGTTGCCGCCGGTGCCGATCAGCAATGGAATGAAAAACGAAAGGGCGACGACTTGATCCAATGTGCTTTGGTAACTCTCCAACACAGTCGCGGTATAAGCACCTCCGACAAACAGGATCATCAGCCAGACGATTCGTTTCTTGTACAAGCTGAAAATGGACGTTTTGAAATAGGGTTCATCCAAAGGTTGGCTACCGCCCAGCTTGTGGATGTCTTCGGTGGCTTCTTCATGAATGACATCTACCACGTCATCGTAAGTGATGATACCGATCAATCTCCGTTGGTGGTCAACGACAGGTAGGGCATAGAAGTTATAGCGTGACAAGATTTGGGCTACTTCTTCTTGCTCCATCTCGGCCGGCACGGAAATAAACTCCGTGGTGGCGATGTCGATGAGGTGCGTCTGTGGTGGGGCAAGGATGATTTCTTTTAAGGAGACGATGCCCATCAATTCCCCGCGTGTGCCAGTGACATAGATGTAAGAGACGATCTCCGCTTCGTGTCCGACTTTGCGGATATGGTTGATCGTGTGTTCTCCAGTCCAATAAGCACGGGCTGAAATGTAGTCGACCGTCATCAAGCTTCCGGCGGTGTACTCGGGGTAGCTCATCAAGTTGTTGATCTGTTCCCGATAATCGGCGGGAAGCAGGCGGAGCATTTTTTCCGCTTGCAACGGATGCACCGCAAGCAACATGTCTACTACCGTGTCACTGGACATCTGTTTCAACAGCGGCGAGGCGATGTCATCGGACAAGCGGTTCAAGAGGCTGTATTGCAATTCCGGCTCCAAGTATTCAATGGCTTCTGCGGCGTCCGTTAAGGGCAAGTGGGTAATCAATTCCAAGCGAGCCGCTTCATCCAACTCCCGCAACACTTCCGCAAGGTCGAAAGGTTGGAGCTGATCCAATAGATCGAGCAAGCGTTCCGTGTCTAGCGGGCTTTTGAGCGTTAGTTCAATTTCGCTTCTCAGCAGGGCATTGTTCATGCAGTCCCCCCCCTTTTTCAAACAATAAAAAAACCCACTCCATTAGGAAGAGGGGTGCAAGGCAAATAAGCCCATGGCAAAAATGAGCTTCACTTTGCTTATCTCCCTCATTGAGCTTTGGCACTGAACGGCATAGGCTAAGCCAGCTACGTTAGAAAAGACCTTCGTTCCGATCTTTCCTGCTGACCCATTGGTGTCTCTCGACATTTTTGGGCAGTAGCGTCTCTCCGATCAGGAGCCTCACCTAATAGAGATAAGAAAAAAGGATGTAGTTATTCAACGTAGTCAGTATAACTTCCGCGAAATCAAATTGTCAATTTATTTTATGACGGCGAAGGCAAATGTGTCCGTCGCGGATATGCGAGAGAAAGGGCGGTCGCTTGAATTTTAATAGAAAATTCTGTATAATTATATTGAACGACCGTACACCCCTCATCGTAGCACTTCCGGTTTTCCACCCACCTCCCTCTTTCCATCACATCGTCGGTTTACTCTAGAGCGTGTCTGATGAATAGGCCAGCGGCTCCAAAACCATTTTCTCATTCGCTTCACTTGTGCATCGGCTCTCCTCGAGAAAAGGTTTTTCCGCTGCTTCTTCCCTACCAACTTGATTCAGCAGACACGCCCTAGCAAGTGCATATACCAATCCTCACACCATTGCATTTAATAGATAAAAGCAAAGATAGAAACATATAGGGGAGGGTGCGCCGCCTTTAGATTCGTATTTTGCAATTGATGGGATGAACGGACATTGCCGACGTCTTGGATCGTAAGGCGGCTAAGACGATGATTGTTGGAAAGGGGATGAGCGTTGATGCAGGATAGAAAAGCATTGGAGCGGTCGATTGCTGAGATTACGGAGATCGCCAAAGGGTTTGGCTTGGACTTTTATCCCATGCGATATGAAATCTGTCCGGCAGACATTATCTATACATTTGGCGCGTATGGCATGCCGACCAGGTTTTCCCACTGGAGCTTCGGGAAAGCATTTCACAAGATGAAACTGCAATACGATTTAAACCTGAGTAAAATCTATGAGTTGGTGATTAACTCCAATCCGTGTTACGCGTTTTTGCTCAAAGGAAACAGCTTAGTTCAAAACAAGCTGATTGTGGCGCATGTACTGGCTCACTGCGACTTCTTTAAAAACAATTGCCGCTTTTCAAATACCTCGCGAGACATGGTGGAAAGCATGGCAGCGAGCGCGGAGCGGATTCGGTTTTATGAATTGAAATACGGCAAAGACGTGGTGGAAGATTTCTTGGATCATGTCTTAGCCATCCAAGAACACATCAATCCCAGCCTGCTCGATGCCAGACGGGGCCACCGGCGGTCGGAGCGAAAAACGGAGGCGGAGCCGAAACGTAAACCGCCCTCCCTGTATGAAGACTTGTGGAAGCTAGATCGCGACGTCCAACAGGAAACGCGTCCTCTCCCCCGCAAAAAGCGTTTTCCAGAGGAGCCGGAGAAGGATTTGCTGTTGTTCCTAATGCATCACAGTCGCATTTTGGAAGATTGGCAACAGGACATCATGACGATGCTACGGGAGGAGATGCTGTATTTTTGGCCACAGCTGGAGACCAAGATCATGAACGAGGGCTGGGCCTCATATTGGCACATCCGCATCATGCGGGAATTGGATTTGGATGAGGCGGAAACGATTGAATTCGCCAAGTTGAACGCTTCCGTCCTGATGCCGTCCAAAACGTCGATCAACCCGTATTACCTTGGTTTGAAAATGTTTGAGGACATCGAGAAGCGCTACAACCATCCGACGGAGGAAGAACAGCGGGAATTAGGCAGGGTGCCCGGCCAAGGGCGGGAAAAGCTGTTCGAAGTGCGGGAATTGGAGTCGGATATCTCCTTTTTGCGCAATTATTTGACCAAGGAACTGGTTGAAGAATTGGATTTATACGTGTATCAGCGGCAAGGAAACGAATGGACGATCACGGATAAAAACTGGGAGCATGTGCGGGATGAGTTGGTAATGAGCCGGATCAACGGGGGGCATCCGGTGATCGTGGTTCAGGATGGGGACTACCTTCAAAACGGGGAGTTGTATCTGGTGCACCGGTATGAAGGGGTTGAATTGGATTTGAAGTATCTCGAGAACACCTTGCCGCATGTTTATGCGTGCTGGGGGCGTTCCGTTCATTTGGAAACAGTGGTTGAAGGGCGAAAAGTGGTCTTTTGCTACAATGGAAAAAAATGCACGCGCAGGTTTGTGTGACAAGTGGGGCACCAGTGTAAAAACCAAGCGTGATCAAGCTCTGGAGGGAATCTCCAGGGCTTTTTCTTTTGCTTGTGGTTTTGAAAAGGAAATCATTGCATAATCCTAAAATTGTCTTTTGTGTTAACATGAGGTCGTTCGCAGGGTAACAGCCTGTCCAATTTAAATATGACAAGGGGGATTCGATGTTAACCAAAAAACATCTTACCAAAGTCACAGGCACACTTGCGGTAACGACCATGCTTTCGGTTGTGGTTCCGTTTAGTGCGTCTAATGTCGTCACAGAAACGGGAGAAAAAGGTTTTTGGCAAAATGTTTTAGTGAATATTGGCATTCAAAAAGCAAATGCCGCGAGCAACGAAACTCAGAATGTTCAAACTTTTGGTGACAAAATTATCCAGACTGGTCAAAAATATTTGGGCACTCCATATAAGTACGGGGCGCGTTCCGGTGACACCCGGTATTTTGACTGCTCTTCTTTTGTGCAACATGTGTTCAAACAAAACGGCGTCTCTTTGCCACGTTCATCCCGTCAGCAGGCAACGGTCGGCAAGAGTGTAGCTAAGTCCCAACTGCAAAAAGGGGATCTCCTCTTCTTTAAACTCCGTTCTTCTGGCGGAAAAATCGCCCATGTGGGTATTTACGCAGGTAACAACAAAGTGTTGCACACCTACGGTAAGGGTGGCGTGCGCTTTGATTCATTGTCCACTCCATGGTTGGAATGGGGTTTGGTTTCAGCGAAGCGTGTCGTACCAGCTGGCGTGGATCATACCAATGCGGGCAACCAAGCTGCGGACAAGCCCGGAACAAATCTAGAACAATCAAATGAAGATGCACAACGACTCGCACTCGCAGACAAAATCATTCAAACAGGGCATAAGTATTTGGGCACACCATACGAATTTGGTGCCAAAGCGGGACAAACCGCCACGTTTGATTGTTCTTCTTTTGTTCAATATGTGTACAAGCAGCACGGTATTTCCTTGCCACGTTCTTCCCGCCAACAGGCGACAGTCGGTCAAACGGTATCCAAATCCCAATTACAAAAAGGGGATCTGGTCTTCTTCACCCGTAAAGATACTGCGCCCAATGTGGGTCATGTAGCCATCTATGTCGGGGATGGCAAGATTCTCCACACCTACGGTAAAGGCGGCGTGCGCTACGACAGCCTGTCTACGGATTGGTTGGCAAAATCGTATGTTACCGCCAAACGCGTAATCAAATAAATCGGATAGCCAAACAGCCCTTTGCCATTTTACGGCAAAGGGCTGTTTTTTATTTCTTGCGGATCAAAGTTCCCACCACCCAGCCATAACGTGGGTTTTCCGGTCGGCCCTTTGAAGAGGTCGAAGGCGACCAACCCGCAACGGAAGCAAAGCTTTAAACTGGCAGTGTTGTCACAGGCGACACGAGTATAAAGTTTGCCTATTCGATCCAATGTGTGCCGCACTAAGGACTCGCCTACCCCTTGTTTTCGGAAGTCGGGATGTACGGCGATGATGGCTTCTTGCAGGCCGTAGTGCCCGATGGCGATAACCCCGGACAGTTTCCGTTGGTGTAGCGCTACCGCGAGAAAAGTGCCTTCTGGCTGAGCCGTCGTGTTTAGCTGTTTTAGCCACCGTAGCGCGCGATGAGTGATGCGCCCGTCGCCATAACGTTTCATAAAGTTTAACACGGCTGGCAGATTGGCCGCCAACTGCCGGGGGGTCAAGTTTCGGATGAGCATGTTTTCATGGCCTCCCCTGTCAATTGGTAACCACTCAAGTAAAGTGCGTATTCAAGTATGCGCAACAGCGAGAGTCGGCGGATGTCGGGTTCGTCGAATTTCATCGGTTTGGCGTTGGCTTCGAAAAACCAGAGGGTGCCGTTTTCTTCGATACCTAAATCGATTGACATTTCCCCTAAGGCGGAGGATTGTTTGGATTCGATGTATTTGGCCAGCTCCAAACCGGTTTTTTTGATTTTGCTCAATATCTCAGGGGCTTTTTCCTTAAAGGTATGCCCGATTACCCGATGCAGACTTTCAATGCGTCCTCCCATCGGGACATGAGTGGAGATCGACGTCGGTCCGGCGACCCGAACCCCGGCTCCGGTCATCCCCCACTCTCCCTGATTGTTTTTTTGCAACAACATGCGCACATCAAACGGCCGTCCTTCAAAAGTTGCCAAGGGGATCCCTTGTTGGATCAGATAGGGAAGTTGTTGTGTCAACTGCTGAACGGTTTGGTTCAATGCATCGACACTGGTAAATGTTTTTCGCATCTTCTCTTTTTTGTCTTGGTAAATGAGTTCAACCCCTTTTTTTATGCGGGATATGCGCATCATGCCGATCCCCGCTTTTCCGTCCACTTGTTTTAAGTACAAGCGGGGATATTTTTTTAGCAGTTCGTCAAGTTGTAAGTCGGGTGTCCACTTCAAGGTGTAGGGAACCAGCTTTTTTAATGTGTCTGACGCTGCAAGTTGCTGATGGAGGGTCCACTTGTCAAAAAAGTGGGGGTTAAACAAGTGGACGCCGGGCATACCGGAAATGGTTTCCATCGCCTTTTGCACGTCAGGGCTTTGTTCAGCGCGCCGGTTGGGCACCCGATTGTAAACTACGTTGGGAATGGGCAGTTTGGCCTGAATCCACTTCAACCCAGGGGCTGTGGGATCTAGCAGATAGCCGGTCACGGTGGTTTCCGTTCGGGAAGCCAACCCGCTTGGGGTCAAGACATAGACGGTGATTCCCATTTTGCGCCCGGTACGGATCAGGTCGGCAAAATTGGCGTGGTTTCCTTGGAATGGTTTGCCCCCGTCAGAGGTCAAGATGGCGATAAATGGGCCCAACGATTGCTTGCTTTGGTAAAGTCGCTCCAATTGCGCCCCTCCCCGGCTTTCGTCAACAGAGGAGGAGGGGGAAGGCTGATAGCTGAGCGTGGCGTCAAGCATGCCCGGAAAGACCGAAGACCTCTTTTTTTTCGATGTTGCAGTGGTGCGTTTGCGTTTGTGTTTGTGTGGGGGGTTCACGATACCTCCTCCTTTTTAGATGAAATTGGTCAGGTTCAGGCTGTATTCGGTGACCATTTTCGCCGAGCGGTGGCCGGCGTGCACTAAGCTGGGATGGTGGAAAATGTGGCGCCCCGGTTTGGAATTCACTTCAAACAGCCACACTCGGCCGCTTTTGTCGACGCCCATGTCCATGCCCAACTCCCCGAGCGGACCGTTTACGTGTTGTTCCAAAGTTTCTGCGATGGTGATGCTCGCTTGCTTAACCCCGGCTTCGACGGTTGGCGCATACTCGTGGAACACATCGCGTAGAATCTGGTCGGTAGGGATGATTTTCCCGCCGGTGCGCACATGCGTGGTCACGCTGCCTGGACCGGCCGCTTTGGAGCCGATGGCAACCACGGTCCATTCCCCAAACCGGTCTTTGTGCAGATGGACGCGAAAATCGACGGGTCGTTGGTCTTTGTGCTTAATCAGGCGAATTCCTTGTTGTACGATGTATTTTTGAAAGCGGGTCGGCTCTTTAGCAAAATAATGGTGCACCAATTTGTGCAAGGAACGGAACCGGTGCAGGACATTGCGGTCTCCCTCTCGGAAGCGGCAATAGTAGCCGAATTCGGGATCGTAGGTGATGCGAAAGATCCCTAAACCCAAGCTCCCGCCACTCGGCTTGAGGTACACCATTTGGTGCCGATCCAACATCTGTTTGATGGTGGAGATGGATGGGGACAGATACGTTTCAGGCACCAGGTTTGCGGTATGTGGATGACTGCTTAGCCACTGGTGAATTTTCCATTTGTTAAAGAAGCCCTGGTTGAAGATCGGGCAGTTGTATTCATTCTTGAACCGGTTCAGGCATGCTTGCACATAACCGCGCGCTTCGATGGTTCGGTTAGGTATCCGTTCATAGATGACATCGGGGAAGGGAGCCTTGATTTGTTTCCACTTGTTTCCGACGATATGCCAACCGTAGATGAGGCGGTTTTGCCAATCCACCAGATCAGGGGTGAATGCATAGATGATCGGATGTTCTTCCAACCCTGCCTTGATAAACTCTTTAAACAGGGGTGAACGCTTTCCAAAAGGTTGATCCGCGTTTCCTGAAAAACTGGTGGTAAAAATGCCGATCACAGGCCCCAGCTTGAGGGAGCGGTTTTCATATCGCGCGCGAAACTCATTTGAATAGGGGAGGGCCAAATATTTGGCGGTTTCCCTGGAAATCAAAATTTTTTCGCCCCGATGGGGAATGCGGCGCGCTTGGGTGATGATGGTGCGATTTCCTAATTCCACTTTGATGGACTGCCCGTTTGTACAACCCCATCGCTCCATGAGTGATTGGCTGAGGCCGATCGCTTGATTTAGCCCTTGGGTTGAGATTTTGACGTTGCACATGATTGAATTCATGGTGACCCTCCTACTGCTCGAGTAAAGCGCGTGCATAGCGGATGGGAAGTTGAACAGCTCGCTGGCGAAGTTGCAACTCGCCTGTTTTCAAAAAAATGGTGCGGCCCGGTTTGGAGTTTACTTCCAGAATCCAAATGCGGCCTAGCCGGTCGATACCGATGTCTAAGCCCAATTCGACCAATGTTCCGTGGTGGGCTTCAATCGTGTGTGGTACCGTCTCGCTGATCTGGTACAACTGTGCAAGAATAAAATCCATCTCTTGCTGTCCATAGTGGGTTTTCAAGAAACTTTGGATGTTTATCGCTTCTCCGCCACCGTGGAGGTTGGAAGTGATTGATTTCGGTTTGCCGGTGCGGACGGCCATGCCGGTGACTTCCCACTGCATATGTTCGTTTTTCTGAATCAAGATGCGAATGTCAAAGGGACGGCGATCGGAAGTGTATAAAGAAAGATAAGGCTGAACGATGTAACGGGACTGCCGGATGAAGGAGTCCAGCCAACTCGACAGTTCCCTATCGTTCTTGAAATAGCGGGACACAATCAGGTTCTGTTGGTCGCGGCCGCGCACCAGATATCCTTCCTGAGCGGGGATGATCGCGGCGACACCCCGGCCATGGCTTCCACCGTTGGGCTTCGTCACAGCCCCACGATATTTGGCGATACATTCGAACACATCCGCCGGAGATTGGTACAAACGGGTGGGAGGCAGGAAAGGATGAAGCTCCGGGTTTTGTTTCAGTATGTCGTATGTTTGCAATTTCCCTTTTAGCGGTGTGCCGAGCAAGCGGACCTTCGGGTCAGAGCACAGACGTTTGATATAAGGTTTATAAAAATGGTATTCTCGTAAATTGTGGTAATAGCAACGGTCGTATATCAAGTTGGGGAGCGGTCTGACCGTCTTGACCCATGTGTCGTCCAACCGGACGGTCCACCCAGTCGCGGTTCGTTCATCCCACCTGATGTCCGTCGGGACGAACACGAAAATATCCATCCCCCAATTGCGGGCCTCTTGCGCGAGTTGCATAAAATAAGGCGTTTCGTAAAACGGAGGCGTTTTCTTCACGCCCGTTTCCCGGCACACGATGATGCCTAACGTCTGTTTCATCATTAATGTTTCCTCCTTCGTGATGTCCAGTGGGGCGCATGTGAAGGAGGGGCATGTGCATGGCGCCGGTACAACACAAGATACTGCACATAATCGATCAGCCTGGCGACGGAAGGCCTTGTTTGCGAGGTGGGATTGATGACCGTGTCGTCCGTTTTGGAGGGTTTGGAGTTGATCTCAATTAGCCATATTTTCCCTTTGGTGTCGATACCGAGATCGATGCCCAATTCGGCGTAATGCCCGCCGACCCACTCTTCAAACGAGTGGATGATCGACAAGGCGGCGTGCTGAATGTCGTTGATGCTGGGCTTGGTGGTCAAAGGCAATTCATTCAGCAATTCGCCAGTCTTGCGAATGGTGCCGCCTCGCGCCAAGTTGGAAACGATGTGTTGGTCATTGGCGATGCGGCCGACAGAAGAGGTGATGCGCCATTTTCCCTGAATGTTTTTCTGCGCGAGGACGCGGAAGTCGACTTGCCGCCGTCCGAGTTTGACCAAGTTAAGTCCTTGTTGCATGATGTAAGGTTGTTTTCTTATTTTTTTGTCAAGGAGGTGGAGTAGTTCTTTTTTGGAAGGCACCGTTTTGGAAAGCGTGCCGTTGGGTGTCGCCGATTGGTAGAGCCATTGTCCGCCGCCGGATTGCTCCACGCGGATGATCCCCTGCCCCAGACTGCCATTGGTCGGTTTTAGGTAAACGACGGCATGGCGAGAAAGAAACTCTCTGCATTTGTCGGTGTGGTAGGTGTAGGTTTCTGGCAGGTACTGGTGCATGCGCTCGTCTTTGGACAGGATCTGGTACACTTCCAGTTTGTTGAGAAACCGTTCGTTGAAGATGGGGATGTGAAACTGGTGTTTCAAGCGAGCCAATTTGGCTTGAACGGATTCCTTTTCTTCGATCTTGCGTGAAGTGATGCGGTTGTAGATGACATCAGGCAGCGGGAGTGCGGCAGCCAGCCAACGGTTGTTTGCTTTAATCCACCCTTTGATTCCACGACGATCCGGATCGATCATGTCTGCCAACACAACGGCTACTCTGATTCCCTGGTTCAATGCGGCGGCATCGCATTCGTCCAGGAAACGGGTGATCGGACCGAACAATTCGTCGTTATCCGTTTGGGGGATTTTGCTGATTAAGATGCCGAACAACGGAGCGAGGCGCAAACGGAGAGAACGGGAGTCAAATTGCACAACCGTGTGTGGCTGCGCGGGCAGGAGCAATTTGTTGGCCAAATAACTGCTGATAAAGATAACCTTGTGGTTGGCGCGTCTCAGCCGACCGATAACACCCGTGGTGACGGAGCTGCCGAAAGAGACCCATAGCATGTCGGTGTGGATATTTAGTTTTTTAGCCAATTGATCGCTCATCATGATATTGATGTGTTCGGGAAACTGCTGATTGGGTAGTATCTGAATTTGAACTTTTGCCAGCCCCATGGTAATCCCCTTCCGCCTGAATTAACTAATGTATGGTATGTAGGCCAATATGCGGGAGTGAATAAAACAGGCTTGGCAACTCGTGTTTGTGCGTTTGGCGAATCACGGCTTGTCACTTGGCGCCATTGCGAAAATCGTGTTACGATGGGCAAGGGAGATGGAAACCCATGGTCAATCCATACGATGGTGCCCATCGGCTGGCGTGGACATGCCAAGCATCTTACATAAGATGTGAGCGGAGATGAAGACCGCGATCTGGAGGGACAAGAACCTACTGCAAAGCAACATGAGGAGATGCAGGCACTGGGCTTGGCGATTCAGGGAGTTCCGGCCTAGAGGGCATACCTCGAAACGGACCGGCGTTTCCAAATCTTCCTGTCGGATATCAAACGCAACATCATCGCACCGGTGCAAGAATTGTGGAAGAAGCGTAACAAGATTAGAGGAGGGGACGATGGCATGAAAGTAACATTTCACGGCCATTCATGCTTTGAAATCGAACATCGTGGCACACGTTTGTTGATCGATCCGTTTATCACTGGCAATCCACAGGCCAAAGTGAAGGCGGAGGAGCTCAACCCCGATTATATTCTCGTCACCCATGGCCACGGCGATCATGTGGGGGACACGGTGGCCATCGCCAAGCGCACCGGCGCTACCGTTATCGCTGCGCACGAACTGTCGGTGTGGCTGGGGAAACAGGGCGTCAAAGCGCATGGTATGGCTTTGGGCGGGGGGCACGCCTTTCCGTTTGGCCATGTGAAAATGGTGCTTGCCCTGCATGGTTCAGGATATGAAGCAGACGATCAAATCGTCTATATGGGACCCGCGGCCGGCTTCGTGCTTACCCTGGATGGCACCACTATCTATCATGCCGGAGACACCGCGCTCTTCTCCGACATGAAGCTGATTGGCCGCAAACCGATCGACCTGGCTATGCTACCCATCGGCGACAATTTCACCATGGGACCAGACGATGCCCTCTTGGCGGCGGAATGGCTCGGCGCCAAACGGGTAATTCCGATGCACTATAACACCTTCCCGCTGATCGAGCAAGATGGGGAGCACTTTATCAAGCAGCTCGCCGAGAAGGGAATCGAAGGCCATGCTCTCGCACCAGGTCAATCGTTTGAATTGTGACATATCTATTTGTAACTGTTCTGTAACGTGGTTGTAATGGTTTTCATCTAAAATGATTACAGGATGAAAACCCCCTTTGGTAGAGACGGCCCCGGAAACCGTCTCTTTTTTTTGTGCAAAATGGCTGGTAAAAGGCTGTGGTGTACAGGAAAGAAAGATGCGACATATAAATAAGCGGTTACCGCGTTTACGGGTAGCCGCTTTAATTTTAAACAACTATTGTTCTGTATCGTCGTCGCCGCCAACAGCTACAAAATAGTTAAACAACATATAAATCCCCCTCACTTCCGTTAAATGAATATTGCGGGTTGTTGTTTTATTGCCGCTTTAAGCTAATTGTTTTCCAAATATAGATTATCAAAATATTTCGACGTTATCAATGGTTACTTAGATTGCTTGTGTTATTTCTGCAAGTTCAACCGATCCTTTGGTCAAAAAGAGAAAAAGACATCCCCATCACTTTGAAAATGGCTTTTAAAAATTAGTTAGTCGTGTCGTCATCGTTTTCGTCGGTGAAAGTATAAACGCAATTAACGAATACCATAAAGTTCATCCTCACTTTGCAAATTTATTTCGTATTGCAAGTCTAACAACTATTTTACACAATATTAACACTATTCTTTTAAGCCCATTTTATTAAAGCATCGAACCACCCGCAATAAGGCTGTACAGAAGCGATGATGGAATAATCTTCTATGAGGGTGACCGCTTGATTATGTATAATGTATGTTATAAAAGTTAAAAGGGGATGAGCCATTGAAAAAGCCATTAGTTGACTTTGAAGCGTTTTTAATGGGTGTAAAACCTGCATTGTATGGTACTACTGCTTCACCAAATTACATGGCTAACTTCCATTTATTAGAACGCTACCCATGTGTTACAAAAGGGATAAGCCAGCATAATGACGCAGATTTTTTTCTGTTCTTTCAAACTGAATCAATGAAAAAGGACTTTTTAGAGAAACTTGCTAGAGTAGAACACCTTTCCCCTGAATTCCACGAGCTATTAGGCATAACACTTGGTTACCCACCGCTCGCAGTGAAAAATTTTGTAGAGTGTCGCCGATTAGAAGAAGTGGAAAAACGTATAAATGACTACAAAGAACTGCTTAGACATAAAGTATCATTCATTTATTCTGGTATTAGATGCGGCGGACACGTGAATGACATCGTAGAAAATAGCGTTTGGTTATGGGAACAGTACTACATTAAGGATGAGCCGTTTAAAATCGGAATGATTGAGGGAGACGTTATGAAGTATTATGAAGTCAAGCCGTATGACTTCGATGAGCTAGAACGAGTGAAGCAACGTAAATTGGAACTCATATCAAGAGCAAAAGAGGAAGCCACTCTATAAAAGCCCGTAAGCGGCTTTATTTTTTTGTTAGTAAACTGTCGGAAAGTTTACACAAAACATATTTAATTTTCGAATTTTAACTACATCAGTATTTCTGCTATTAGGGGTAGGGTACGGTAACCAAAACGAAACAACGGTGACGAAGCCGGCGCCTCAGGAAAAGGCGGAACCAGCCGTACATAAGCCGGAGGAATCCACGAAACCCACTGAAAAGAAACCGGAAGCACCTAAAACGAATAAAAATTGCGAGATGAAAGGCGAAGAGTTTATACAAAAGAGCAGGGAAGAACGTCAGGCAGTAATAACGGGTTGCTTGCTGGATTATCCGCAAAAAGAGAAAGTCGATGATGTACAAAAAGTGTTAGACAAGGCAAACAAGTATTTTACGAATAGCGAAGCGTGGGAAGCACCAGTAACCAAGTTTTTAGACGATTATGTGGCGTGGAAAACAAGTAAATAAAATTTGTGCAAAACGGCAACTAGACCGGGATTCGACCGATGGTTTGACAGGCATGAATGACGAGGAAGCGTATGCGTTACTGGTTAAGGCAAGGGAAATAAATACGGGGTGTAACGACCGAATATGGAACAGACAGAAACTGTAATAATTTAGCGGGCTTTGACGTGTTGATACCTATAGAAAGGACGTCACACGGCCCCGGAAACCGTCTCTTTTTTTTGTGCAAAAATGGCTGGTAAAAGGCTGTGGCGTACAGGAAAGAAAGATGCGACATATAAATAAGCGGCTACCGCGTTTACGGGTAGCCGCTTTAATTATTGTTCTGTATCGTTGTATTTACCAACAAAAGGTTGTAAAACGTACAGCCTAAAGCAAGTAATAAAGAAAAACGGCTACACAAAGAAGCCGTTTTTGATTGATTTTAGAAAATTTAATTTATTGGTGGTGTTAATTAGCGGTCAGTGTCCCCGTCATCTTCACCATTAAGAAGATATAAATTAAACAACTTCATAAAACCAGTCCTCTCTATTAAATGAATATTGAAGGTTGTGAAGTTCCCTAACCGTCTTAATCCAATCGCTTTCTAGACCCATGTTATCAAAAATTTTAGATAGTAGCAATAATGACTTAGATTGTGTTTCTTTGTCTTGTGTTATTTCTGCAAGTTCAACTGATTCTTTTAGGTGCAAAATAGCATTTTTATATTTTCCTTGATTAAAAAAAATACAACCTGCGACATAAAGAACTTTTGGAAGACGGTTTTTTTGTGAAACTTCGCGCGAAAGGTTAAGAGCAGTATTAATGAATTCTTCAGCTTTTTCATGCTCTTCTAATTCAGAATACAAAGTAGCTGAACGGCTTAACGCGTCTATTTGGCATTTCGCAAAGGTTTTACTGTCATCATGCATTAGTACAGTTTCAAATTGAAGTATAGCTTTTTCGTATTGTTTTTGTAATAAATATACGCTTCCTAATACATTAAGCAGATCTAGATATCGTCTTGTAACCCTGTTTCTACGGGCTAATTTAATACCTTCTTTGCAAATATTAACAGCTTCGTCATAACGTTTTATTTTTTGTAGAATGAGCGCGTGATAACGGTAAAGGTTCAATACAACATGTGTATTGTTAATTTGCGATATTGATTCCCATAATTCATTTAAAACTTGCTTAGCGGCGTCGAATTGGCGAAGGGTCAATAAGTAAAGTACTTTGTTACTTTTTAGTGGATAATAAACATCATTCCCGTCCTCATTCTCGTTATATGCTTGTAATCCTTTTTCTGTGTAGTCCATTGCTTTATCTAATTGGTACTGAACGTAATTGCAAATACCTAGCTCGTTGAAACAGGTGGCAACAATGTTTCCGCGCGCTGGTAAATTATACTGTCTGTGAAGTCTAATTGCTAATTTATAATGTTTCTCAGCACGGCTATAATCTCCCTTTCCGTGACAAATTCGACCTTCCAAGTATGCGTGGTAAGGTGCCAATGGATGGAAACGCTCCATTTTTACTTTTTTAAGGAGTGTTTCGGCTTCTTTATATCTTTTGTTATTAAGAAGAGACTCCACCGCTTCAAGTTTATAGTTTAATATTTCTATCTTTTCTTCCTCAAGTTTGATCAAGTGTTTAAGTCTTAATTTAGTTAAACCAAGTTTCTTTAAGTACCTTTCAACTAAAGCATTGTCCACTTTTATAGTTCCTCTTTCAATATTGGAGATAGTGCCGTAGGACATGGTTTTGTCAGCAACATCTTCTTGCCGTAATCCTAATTCCTTTCTTGTTTTACGTATTACATACCGCAATACAAAAGACTCCATAGTTGACATCTCTAAACTCTCCTTTTATTTTGTATAATTTCATGATTTATCAAGATGTTTTATTAGGGTGTTGGTTTATTTAAAGAATGGATATTTAAATGCGATTAGATTAGCAGTAAAAATAATGATAAATAAGCATAATATGCATATGATTGCAATGGTTTAAAGAAAATAACTTAAATAAAATTTGTATTGAGTGACTATATTGAATTATATTACAATTTAACCATAAAACACAATGCAGTTACTTGGAGGGTTGATATGAGAGCTGTTACTGTCGGTAACGTTGCGGTAGACAATCGGGTAACACCTGTACATTTGCTGACGAAAAACGGGCAGAAAATCACAATTCACATGATTCATTTAGTGGTAGAGGAGCTGGAAGATGGAAAGCGGGTATTATCGGGGCGTTGCTTTGATATTTTCGGTTGACCAAATAAAAAAGAGCCATGTAGTTAACACACGGCTCAAAAGAAAACAAATAACAAAAACAGTATACCATGCTAATGGCAACGCTGTCTAAAGGAAGGAAACGGCGCATTTTAGCAAAGACAACAGAGATTAGCGGTTTCTGATAAATGGAGTAGCGGCTCCAAAGCCGTTTTCTCTTTCGCTTCACTTGTGTATTGGTGCTTATCAGGAAAAGGTTTTTCTTCAGATCTATTAACGATCAGATGGAGTTGTTTTTAGAAAGTGTTTGCTTTCAGATCAGTATGTGGCGTATAGCTGAAATTCGTGGTGAAAGTAACTGGATTTAATTCGGAATAAAGAGAAAATAGAGGTGTTTTGTATGCACGGTACTAATGGAAAGGTTACGGTGGTTGTCGGGTTTGGTGCAACTGGCGTGTTGTACATTCCACTTCAAGCGGATTATACAGCGATAAAGGAGAATCAAGCGCCTGCGAATACAGCGTTGGAAATGACGTGTATTAACGGTGTTTGGCAGTACGAGCAGTAAGGTGGCTTCTGGAAAGGGAGTGATAGCGAAAGAGTCCTTACCTTATAAGAAAATGGGGGTGAAATGGATGGCACCTTTTTGGACAGAAAGTAAAGATGGCCCAGAAGAATATCAATGCGACGAGTGTAAAAGATGGGAGGCTGGTAGACCGGAATACTGGTATGAGGATAAAGTTTTTTGTTCAAGTTCCTGTCTGAGTAATTATCGGTACAGAGAAATAAGCGGCTATAATGACGAAGGTTCGTTTTGGTAAAAACCTGTATAGCCAAGCCACCTTTTTTGTGCTAACATTTCGATAAACAAAAAGGAGGGACGTAGGCCAATGAAGCGCATCAATAACGTTTTAACTAAAAACAAGTTTAGCACTAAATTAATTGATAAGCGGGTTGAAGCTATAACGAAACATCCATATGTGGTTAAGTTTTTAATAGAAAACGAGGGTGAAATTTCTCAATCACAGCTCAGACCCTTTTTGTCCAAATTAAATCAGTACATTCGTGAGCTAGACAATTGTAATGAGTGCCCTGGTCTTGAACAGTGTCCTAACTTGATGCGTGGCCATTACCCGTCCCTTAAAGCATATATGGGAAACATTGATATTACTATGAATCAATGTGTGAAATTGAAAAACGATTATGCTGAACAAAATAGAAAAACACTCATTCAATGCCATGCTATACCGAAAGATGTACAAACAGCTACTTTTAATACAATAGAAATGGATAACCATCGACTGAAAGCAATTGACCTTGCCATTACATTCTGTAATGAACTGATTATGGGGAGCAAACTAGGTGGGCTATATCTGCACGGGGCATTTGGTGTAGGGAAAAGTCACATTGCTGGAGCTATTGCTAATACGTTGGCTGATGGCGACATACCTGTTCTCATGGTGCATACCCCGTCTCTCGTTAACGAAATGCGGGACGCAATTGCAGAAGCTATGCGAGGAAACAAACTAAGTGCGACAGTTAGCAAAAAACTAGAGTTATTAAGCTCTACACCTGTACTAATATTAGACGACATCGGCACTGAAACGTATTCTAGTTGGATACGAGATAATGTGTTTGGCGTGATTTTGCAAAATCGCGTTTCAAAACAACTACCTACTATTTACACTTCTAATCTAACCCTAGATGAATTGGAGCAGGCATTATCGTGGATTAGCCATAAAGGGCAAACATATGAGGATAAAGTAGGCGCTAGAAGGATAATGGAACGTATTCGTCCTTATGTGATTCCGGTGGAAGTGGGCGGAAGAAATCGTAGATATGACAAGAAATAAAAAGCGTCCATTGACACTGCCATCAGGCAGTAATTTTTTTCTCTATGTACGTCGGAAAGTTCTTACAAAACATATTTCATACCGAAGATAATTCAATGGGACAGTCTGCTAATTAGCAGGCTGTTCCTTGTTATTTAGCGTATACTTTATACCGTGAAAGAGGGGGCATATGGTGAAAAAGCCACTAGTCGATTATCAAACGTTTCTGATAGGACGTAAACCGGCATTGTATGGAAACACAGGTAGTCCGACATTCATGAAAAATCTTCATTTGTTTGAGCATTACCCATGTGTTACGGAAAACATCGATATATTTGACGGTGAGGATTTCTACTTGTTTTTTCAGAATGAAGAGTTGAAAGAGACGTTTTTATCTAAGTTACGCGATGTTAAACCACGTTCACCCGAATTTCATCGATTATTAGGTGTTACGCTTGGTTATCCTCCCCTGGCTGCACAATTCTTTGCGGAATGCCACCGATTGGAAGAGGAAAAGCACATAGACGAGTATGAGCGGTTGTTTAAACAAAAGGTATTCTTTTACTACTCCGGGATCCGATGTAATGGACATGTCAATGACTTAGTAGAAAATAGCGTTTGGTTATGGGAACGGTACTACATCGAGGATGAACCGTTTAAAGTCGGAATGATTGAGGATAACATTGTGAGGCTTTATGAAGTTAAGCCGTATGACTTCGATGAGCTGGAGCGAGTGAAGCAACGGAAACTAGATCTCATAACAAAAAAGGAAACCACTTTATAAAAGCCCGAATGCGGCTTTATTTTTTTTGGAGTGCTATTTATTCTTCTATAAATAGTTCGTCTATGCTTTTTAAACTTAAACCTAATGCTCGCTTAATCGCGAAAAGATAATTTATATTGTAGTTCGTTACGCCGGATTTACCGTAAACGGATAGTATTTATTGCGGAATACCGGTTTGTAATGATCATTTTGTTTGCATCCAACCCATTTTTTTAAGTGGATTATTTAAGGTGCATTTCATGACTTGGTGTGTCTGTAGTCATTGTTAACCCTCCAACTTTGAATTATCCCTTAAACTAATTGTTTACAAGATTATGAAAAAATATATCGATATACGATTTCGGATAACCTATAATAATAATATACAGAAAATAGTAAAAAATATTCGCGCTACCGAATTTGCCGACTTCAAAAAAAGGAGGTACACCGGTATGGCTAAAAAATGCCCGAGATGCTATGAAGGCGAATTGACCAAAACGAGAGACGGCTACTTGGTTTGCGATAATTGCGATTACGAAGAGTACGACGGTTAAGTTTTAATAGACTCCCGCAAATGCGGGAGTCTTATTTTTTGACACAAGGAATTAACGATATAATATTGAATATGTATTAACACCAATGCCATACGATGAAGGAGCGAACAAATTGCGAACAGTTGACGCTTTCTTAAAAGGGTACAAGCCAGCGTTTTTAGAAATCCCGCACACCAAATTCACAACAGAAAAATTAGATTTACTACTGGTGAAATACCCTTACGTAGATGAAAAAGCGTATGACCTGCTAAATGGGAACGCATTTTATCTGTTTTTTCAAAATCAATCGGTTTACGCACGGTTTCAAACGGAAATAGAACATATCGCGTTTACGAAGGGAGAAATAGACAGGCTTTTAGGTGATATTCTGGGCTTTCCGCCTAAAGCAATTGATTTCTACGTTCGGATGATGACGGAAAAAAGAAACGGCAACATAGACGCATTTCAACGGATGAAAAACAGGAAAATCGGTATGATTTATTGTGGTTGCAGTTTCGGTTCAGACGTAAACGATTTCGTAGAAAACGCGCTTTGGCTGTTAGAAAAGTATCCGTACGAAGAAGCGAAAAAAGATGGCATGTTTGTACGTATTGGTTTAGAATCGCGCTTGTCGGTTCCCATCGGTAGTTACCGTGAATTGACAGAGTTTCACGAATACATAATGCAACAAAGCAGCGTGGTGCCGGTATAAATCAATCAATTCGGTAAACTGTCTAAATGACAGTTATTTTTTTGTCAGTAGACCGTCGGAAAGTTCACACAAAATTTATAAGGACGCCGCACGACCTCAGAAACCGTCTCTTTTTTTGTGCACAATGGCTGTTTGATGGCTATGGCGCACAGGAAAGGAAGATCCAAGCGTCTACTGAGTTTACGGGTATCGGCTTCAGTTTAAGCAACAATTGTTTTGTGTCTTTGTCTCCATCAAAGAAATAATGATAGATGGTTCAGAAGAAATATCAGTGCGGAGAGTGTAATAGATAGGAGGTTGGTAGACGGGAATAGTGGTATGAGGATAAAGTTTTTTGTTCAAGTTCCAGTCTGAATAATTACCGGTACAGAAAAATAAGCGGTTAAAATGGAGAAGGTAGTTGACTTTGTAAAAACCTGTATAGCCAAGCCACCCTTTTTGTGACGGTGGTTGTTGGATTTGCCACTTATAGGTAGTCGCCGTTATTAATGTATACTTTAATTAAGTGCATGAAAGGGGTACATGTAATGAAAAAACCGTTACGCGATTACGAAGCGTTCTTAATGGGATTAAAACCGGCACTATTTGATAGTTCTAATTGTGTTACATTTCAAAAAGTATCTCACCTGTACAAACACTACCCATGTGTCACGGAAGGTATTCATTTACACGAAGAAGCTGATTTTTTCCTTTTCTTTCAAACTGAACAAATGAAAGAAGAATTTTTAATGAAGCTGGCTACTGTAAACCATCTTTCACCGGAATTCCACGAGTTATTAGGTATTACTCTAGGTTACCCACCACTAGCGGCAAAATATTTTGCTGAGTGTCGCCGATTAGAAGAAGTGGAAAAGCGCATAAACGAATACGAGGAACTGTTTAAACGCAAAGTATCTTTCGTTTACTCCGGGATCCGATGTAATGGACATGTCAATGACTTAGTTGAAAATAGCGTTTGGATATGGGAACGGTACTACATCGAGGATGAACCGTTTAAAATCGGAATGATTGAGGATAACATTGTGAGGTTTTATGAAGTTAAGCCATATGACTTCGATGAGCTGGAGCGAGTGAAGCAACGGAAACTAGACCTGATCACAAAAGAACAAATGTAGGAATGAGTAAGCACGATGTGCTTCATTTTTTTGGCATGTGGTAGCTAATAGCTCTAAAAAAGTGGTTTACGTTGTAGTGAGTTACGCTAGAATTCTCTTAACCTGATAGGATAGATGGTGAGTTGGAATGGGGCAAAGACTTAGGTTGAATGATAGATTTATGCAACTTAGAAGAAAACCTCAACGGATAGATATCGGAGGAGGTAAAATGCGGCAAATGTTCGCTGATGCTTCCTCGTTGCTTTTGTGATAAGATAAGTCTTGCTTATCATCTGGATAAATCAATGACATCGTGAGTCTGTTTATACATTTCATGTAGGATAATCGGGAACGAGGGGAGGAAGCTGAGCGTTGAAAAAGGCAGGCAACGTGATTTCCTCAAAGATGAAAGAGCGGATCGACCCAAGCAAAATAGAAAAGCAATTAAGCACGCTACTGAAACATCCGCTGGTGGTTAAGTATATGGTTGAAAATGATGTTCCCCAGTCATCTTTAAAAAACTCCTATTCCCAGCTTAGCCAATTTGTACAGGAAAATGAGAATTGCAAGCATTGCTTCAGTCTGAACGCATGCCCGAACTTGATCAAAGGGCACTATCCTTCCTTGCGGGAGTACGGAGGATATGTGGAATTGGCCATGCATGAGTGTAGCAAATTGAAGGCCAAGAAAGAGGAAGAATGGCGCAAGAGTTTGATCCAATGCCATGACATCTCTTTGGATGTGCAGAAAGCGACATTTGAAGCGATCGAATTGGACAATGGCCGAGCCAAGGCGCTTGACGTGGCGTTGGAGTTCTGTTTGAAAGTGGCCAATGGGCAACCCACCAAAGGGATTTACTTGTGGGGACCGTTTGGGACGGGCAAAAGTTACATCGCTAGTGCCATATTAAACACCCTTGCCGAACACGGCATTTCGTCGCTGATGGTGCACATGTCCGCGCTCGCTTCGGAGATGAGGGACGCGGTCGCCAATAATAAAGCTTCAGTTAACAGCAAGCTTGAAGCGTTGAGCAGTGTGCCCATTTTGGTCATGGATGATATCGGCGTGGAAAATTTGACCCCTTGGTTGAGGGATGGAGTGCTGTCGGTGGTGCTTCACAGCAGAGCATCCAATCAGCTTCCCACGATCTACACATCTAATCTCACATTGGACGAGCTGGAGGAGTGGCTTTGCTACACCCAGGTAAACGGATATGACCAGCATGAACCGTTGAAAGGGAAACGGATCATGGAAAGAATCCGGCCGTATGTGATTCCGGTTGAGGTAAAAGGGAGAAATAGAAGGTATTCTTGATGACCAATATCTGAATGATATTGGTTTTTTATTAAGCGATTTCGGTTGGTAATTGACAGAATAATAAAAACGGAATTCAGGGAGGGGATCGCTTAGCAATGCGAAAAATTAGACTTGCCCGCATTCGCGAAATCGACCGGTTGAAGCAGCTTGCCATTTACCTGAAAAAGGATTTGTGAATATGTTTTGAGCATGGCGGATTCCATGACAAAAATGAGCCGATTCTTGTTACAATGAGAAAATGACATCGAGGTAATGGGGGATGAATCACGAGCAAAATCAATTGTAAGCCTGTGTCAAAAATATCGCGTTTCGCGCCAAAGGGCCGCTAAAGCCCAGCGACGTACCAGAAGCCGGGAACAGGAAGCGTCTTTTGCACCAATATCGACATATATGAGCTAATTCGAATGCTCGTGAGCATTCAACAAAGGCAGAATTGAGCATCTGGAGGGGATCAATGTGGAAAGTTGGATTATCGATTTTATGGAAGAGTTTGGTTATTTAGGAATTTTCTTGATGATTGCGCTAGAGAACATCTTTCCGCCGATTCCATCGGAAATCGTGTTGTCGTTTGGCGGATTCATGACGACTCAATCTGATTTGACGGTTACGGGAGTAGTGATATCTTCGACGCTGGGAGCTGTGGTCGGGGCGATTATCCTGTTCTATATCGGCCGGTTGCTAGATGTGGAGCGGTTAGAACGCATCGTTGAGCGTTGGGGGCATCTCCTGAGAACCGACAAAGAGGACATACATAAAGCGAACGCTTGGTTTCACCGTTATGGTATCTGGACGGTGTTTTTCTGCCGGATGGTTCCGATCGTGCGCAGCTTGATTTCGATTCCGGCGGGGATGGCGAAAATGAATTTTCCGTTGTTCCTGTTGTTCACTACTGTCGGATCGTTGATTTGGAACATGGTTCTGGTAAATCTGGGTGCAGCCCTTGGCGCTTCTTGGTCTAAGGTGCTGGAGTATATGAGCGTCTACCAAGATATTGTCATTGTCATCGTTGGCGCACTGTTGATTGTGGGTGCCGTTTGGTTCTTCCGCCGCAACCGTTCCCAAAAAGCATAAGGTTTTCGTCTACGCGGTTTCTGCAACGCCCGGTTTGGGAAAAAGTTGTGAGGGGTGCGTATGATGTGGCTGGTATCTGGCGTCATCTTGATGATCGTGGGTTTGTCCATGGCTGTATACAACCTGATCGTCGTCTATACGAGAGAGGGCGTTGACCGTGTCTGGAAACGATTGATGTTCTTGTTTTTGGAGACGGCGTCGTTTCGGGGGATCGGCGGTTGGGGGATATGGTTGATGTTTTTTGGCATCATCTTCGCATTTGTGCTGGGCTAAAGTCCCATCGGCGGCCGCTGGCGCGCTTTTTTCGCACATGAAGCGTCCAACCCTTTCATAAACATAGTGAGTAGAAGGGGTGACGACGATGCGACAACGGGGTATTTATTTGTTGTGCGGGGCGGCTTGCTTCTGCTTGGGGCTGGCCAAGCTCCCCCTCCAACTCCAAGCCGGGCTCCCTTCGCTGTTTGTGGTGGTGTGGTTGACAGTGATGGGTTTGTTTTTGATCGCCAATTTGAACGACCTGATGCGGCAGGTCCGCATCCGACAGCGGAGAAAAGAGGCGGAGCGCAGACGGCAGTGGTTGGAAGCGGAACAACGGTGGAGACGGCGGCAGCGGCTGACGATCCACTATCGATAGTTGCACAGAAGGCTGGTGAGTGCAAAGGGCTTAAACCTTTTAATGCGCCGGCTTTGCAGTCTCATTTTGTTTAGGCAAGCCAAAGAACCCAGTGTAGGGATCTTTGGCTTGTTTTTCTATTAAGGCCAGAGATAGGTTTTGTACGGAAATTATTGTAATATGAAAATGAAGTGGACAATCAGAGAAGATGGGAGGAAAGCCATTGTCAACGAAGCACGAGCAGATTTTGCAGTATATCGAAAAGTTGGAGATCGGCCACAAAATATCTGTTCGACAAATCGCGCGGGATTTGAATGTGAGCGACGGCACCGCGTATCGGGCGATCAAAGAGGCCGAATCGCAAGGACTTGTTCACACAATTGAGCGCGTGGGCACGGTCAGGGTGGAGAAAAAGCAACGCTCGGATATTGAACGGCTCACTTTTGCTGAAGTGGTCAACATTGTGGATGGGACGGTGTTGGGCGGGAAGGCAGGGTTGCATAAGACGCTAAATCGTTTTGTCATCGGGGCCATGAAGCTGGAAGCCATGATGAGATACATAGAACCGGGAAACCTGTTGATCGTCGGAAACAGGGATAATGTGCATCGTATCGCTTTGGAGAATGAGGCAGCGGTCTTGATCACAGGTGGGTTTGACACGACGCCAAATGTGAAGAAGTTAGCCAATGAGTTGGAACTGCCCGTGATCTCCAGCAGTTATGACAGCTTTACTGTCGCTTCCATGATCAACCGGGCAATTTATGATCGGCTGATCAAAAAAGAGATCTTGATGGTGGAGGACGTGTTGCCTAAGAACCGCAAGCCCTACTATTTGCACCACAATGACACAATTGCCCGCTTTCACCAGTTTGTGCGGGAAACGGCACACAGCCGCTATCCGGTGGTGGATGATCATGACCGGGTGGTGGGGATGGTGACGGCCAAAGATGTGATGGGGTATGAGCCGCAAGATCCCATCGAGCGGGCGATGACCAAAAATCCGATCATGGCGACAACCAAAACATCCTTGGCTTCGGCTGCGCATGAGATGGTGTGGGAAGGCATTGAGCTGTTGCCCGTCGTAAATGACCATCGCAAACTGATCGGGGTGATCAGCCGGCAAGATGTGATCAAATCCTTGCAATACATGCAGAAACAGCCGCAGATCGGGGAAACGATTCAAGAGTTGAGTTTTCGCGGCTTTCATGAAGTGGAAAAGTCGGGACAGACGTTGTTCCGTGGCCGGATTACCCCGCAGATGACGGATGCTTTGGGCCGGCTCAGCACAGGGGTGTGCACAACGCTGATCACCGAAACGGCGATGCGGATGTTGCGTCGGCAGCGGCGCGGGGATTTGGCGATTCAGAACTTTACCCTGTATTTTTTAAAGCCGATTCAGATTGATACGGTTGTGGACATTTCGCCGCGCATTCTTGACTTGGGAAGAAAGCAGGCCAAGATGGATGTGGAGATGATGATCGACAATCAAGTGGTGGCCAAGGCGTTGGTTACTGCTTACACCATGGAACGCTGACTACATGAGAAAAGCCGGTGACATCAACGTCACCGGCTTTTCTCATGAAACCGGGGAAGTGCGTTCTTGATGCTGTTTCACTTGATTGCTGTAAAAGCGATGGTGCTTGAATCCGTAATAAAGATTAAATAGGCCCACAGCGAGGATCAAACCGATGAAGAACAGGCGCAATGCTGAATCGCTCGGCATCAGAAATTGCAATGACCCGATCGCCAAGAACATCAGCCCCATAAACATGTTCATTCGCGCTTGGTAGATCCGTTTGGGCAGGCCGTCCGTTCTGCGCGCCAGCATGCTGTTGAAAAAAGTGCCAAAGACGGTGACGCAGATGACGGAAACCAAGATAATGCCAATGGCTTGCATGTTTATAAAAACCTCCTGGAAATAAGCGCCTCGATCAAGTGATGGAGGCGCTCAAAAATACGTGATTTACGATTTAGATTGTTCCGGGATGAACCAACATCCGTGTTCAGTGCGGTCAATATGCACGGGAAGGTCCAACTTCTCCAATTCTTTTTCAATGAACTCTGCAACTTCTTGTGTTTCCGCAAAGGCGGAATATCCGTTTTTCAGCTTTTCCAATTTGGCGCGGGCCATTTCTTTGCGATTGATGATCATGGTGGTTCCCCCTTCCCTTAGTAGTGTCGAGTAGTAATAGCATACAACTATTTTACTATATTAGACACATCATCACTAGAGACGTCTTTCGTTTGAACCCAGATTTTTAATGTTTCGTCATAAAAAGACACATATTTTAGGTGCACTTCTACTTTTAATTTTTGTGCTTCATCTATCACTATTTGTTCTTTCTCCAAGATTAATTCAATTAGGTCAGGATTGTTGCTGATCCATTGCATCGATTTGCCGAGAAAGGGAGTCAGTTTTTTCTCGAGCTGTTCTTTTACCAAATCGATAATCACGGATTGCTCGCTGTCTACTTCCACCATGATTTTTTGGATGCGGTCTTTGTTTTCCTGGTGTCGCTCGCCTTTGCGGGCCAACCGCAATGCCTCTTCCTGCAACTTCAGAATTTCTTTGTATTTTTGATTGTTGGCGTAATACAGAGCGTTGCGCTCTGATAATAGGCCGTCGATTTTTTGACCATACAGCAGAAGAAACAAGCCATTGCCGAAAAGAAAGCCCAGCAGGAACATCACCCATGCGCGCCGGTTTTTTTTCAAGCCGGCAATGACGCCGCGCACCATGTCAATATTCCCCTTGGATCATCCAGCGAATCAGGACGGTGCCGGTGTGGGCGCCTAAAAACGCGCTGATGATAAAGCACAATTGTTGCAGGGCGAGATTGATCTGACCGCCTAAAATGGTGATCTCAATGTTCTTGATCATGTCGAATGTGCCGCCGATGGCCGCCACCATTGCCCATATCTTCAATTGTTCTGCGAGGCGTAGCATTTTAAACATCGGATAATCGTCGGCGAGAAATGCTCCCACACCGCCTAGCATCACGCCGCCCAATACCACGCCGAGCGCGATCAGGAAATCGAGGATGACCGTTGTCCAAAATTGTTGTCCCATAGCCGATAACCGCCTTTGTCTAGCAAAAGTGTGATTTTGGTAAATATTGACTGATTTTCCTAAAGAATATGAAGGAACGAGAGCAATTATGTGGACAATGGGTAGGGGGAAAGGATGTTCGGACAAGCCGGTTTCGTTATAATAAGAGGGAAAGAGGAGGGGTCGGCGTGGATCGGTTGAAAGACTTTGTTCATCTTCATGTGCATACGGAATTTAGTTTGCTGGACGGGGCGAGCCGGATCGAAGAGCTGGTGCGAACCGCCAAACAACTGGGAATGAAGGCGCTCGCTATCACGGATCACGGCGCGATGCACGGCGTGGTGCCTTTCTATAAAGCGTGTCGGGAAGCGGGCATCAAGCCCATCATCGGTTGTGAAATGTATCTGACAGCAGGGTCGCTCCGTGATAAACGGCCGCTCAGAGAGCAAAAGAATTACCACCTGTTGCTGATTGCCGAAACGGATGTAGGGTATCGAAATTTGTTGCGTTTGACAAGCGAGGCTCATCTGCGGGGGTTCCATTATAAGCCCCGCATTGACAAAGCGCTGTTGCGCCAACACCGGCAAGGGCTGATCGCTACCAGTTCGTGCTTGGGAGGGGAGATTCCGCAGGCGATCTTGGCGGGCGATTTGGCGGAAGCGAAACGGTTGGTAATGGAGTATTTAGACATCTTTGGGCCAGATCATTTCTTTTTTGAATTGCAAGATCATCAACTCCCGGAACAAGAACGGGTAAACCGCCAGCTGATTTCTTGGTCGAAAGAGCTGGGAGTGAAGCTGATCGCGACCAATGATGTGCATTATACACACCAAGGTGATCATGAAGTGCATGATTGCCTTCTTTGCATCCAGACTGGCAGCAAGTTAGCCGATGAAGAGCGGTTGCGTTTTCCGACCAAAGAATATTACCTGAAATCGGCGGAAGAGATGCGTCGGTGCTTCGGTCATGTACCTGAGGCTTTGCATCACACGGTGGATATCGCCGAACGTTGCCAGGTCGAGATCCCTTTGGGTGGCCGTCTGTTGCCCAAATTCCCCTTGCCGGAAGGTGTGGAGGCCGCCGCTTATTTGCGGGAGCTTTGCTACCAGGGGGCGATTGAGCGGTTTGGTCAGTTGACCCCTGAGGTGGTTGAGCGGTTGGACTATGAATTGTCGGTCATCGACCGGATGGGCTTTAATGATTATTTTCTGGTGGTGTGGGATTTTGTCCGGTTTGCCCATGAGCGGGGGATCGCGGTAGGGCCGGGGCGAGGTTCGGCGGCAGGGAGTTTGGTGTCCTATGTCCTTCGCATCACCGATATCGACCCGCTGAAGTATCGGCTCTTTTTTGAACGGTTTCTCAATCCCGAGCGGATCAGCATGCCGGATATCGACATCGATTTCAACTATGAACGCCGCGATGAAGTGATCCGGTATGTGGTGGACAAGTATGGGGCAGAGCGGGTAGCGCAGATCATTACCTTTGGGACGATGGCGCCGCGGGCCGCAGTGCGGGATGTGGGTCGGGTGATGGGATTGCCGTACAGGGAAGTGGACCGCGCGGCCAAGCTAATTCCAGGTAATCCCGGCATGACCCTGGCCAAAGCTTTTCAGCAGGAGCCAGCTTTGAAGGAATTGATGAAGAACCCGGCAACGGCGCAACTGATGCGGACGGTAGCCAAGATCGAGGGGATGCCCCGGCATGCTTCCACCCATGCCGCGGGAGTGGTTATCGCTAGCACACCCCTGACGGATCATGTGCCGCTCCAGGCGGGAAACGACGGAATTCCATTGACTCAGTACCCGATGGAGGTGCTGGAGGATATCGGCTTGCTGAAGGTGGATTTTTTAGGTTTGCGCAACTTGACGGTGATCGAGAAGACGCGTGAGTTGGTGAGAGAAAATTCCGGGACCATCGTTTCATTTGACGGCGCTCGCTTCGATGATCCGGCGACGTACGCGCTGTTGTCCAAAGGGGACACCACCGGGGTGTTCCAAATGGAATCGCCGGGCATGCGCAAGGTGCTCAAAGAGTTGAAGCCGACGCATTTTGAAGATATCATCGCTGTTTTGGCTTTGTACCGCCCGGGGCCGATGGAGCAGATTCCGCGTTATATCCGGGCGAAACACGGGTTGGAAAAAGTGACGTATCCCCACCCCGATCTGGAAGAGATTTTGGAAAACACATACGGGATTATCGTGTATCAGGAGCAAATCATGCAAATAGCGGCCAAGATGGCTGGCTTTTCCCTTGGGCAGGCTGATTTATTGCGGCGCGCGGTCGGGAAAAAGAAGAAGGAACTTTTGCATGAACAACGAAACGCTTTTGTAGGAGGCTGTGTGGACAAGGGATATGACGAACAGACGGGGCATGAGATTTATGATTTGATCGTGCGATTTGCCGATTACGGTTTTAACCGTAGCCATTCGGCCGCATACGGGGTTTTGGCTTATCAGACGGCTTATTTGAAGGCCAACCACCCGGTCGAGTTCATGGCGGCATTGATGACATCGGTGATGGGTAGCCAAGGCAAATTGGCGGAGTACATCGAGGAAGCCCGCCGGATGGGGATCGCTGTTTTGCCGCCCGATGTGCAGCGAAGTGAAGAGGCCTTTTCGGTGGAAGGGAAAGCGATTCGGTTTGGCTTGGCGGCCATCAAAAATGTTGGTACCTTGGCCATTCGGGAGTTGATCAAAGGGCGGCAAGGACGCCCATTTGAAAACTTGGCCGATCTGTGCGCTAGGGTGGATTTGCGGGTGTGCAACAGGCGTGTGTTGGAGTCGTTGATTGAGTGCGGAGCCTGCGATTCTATGCCGGGCAGCCGCTCGCAAAACTTGTATTTGCTGGACGAAGTGCTGGAATGGGTTGCGGCGAACCGAACGCGTTCAGGCAAACAGCAATTGAGCTTGGGCTTGGCCGATGAAGCGTTTGATTTTGCGCGTTTGTTGGAAGAGGCGCCATCCGCTTCGCTGACGGAACGCGACCAGTTGGATCGTGAACGGGAATTATTGGGCTTATTTTTATCCGGTCATCCGCTCGACCAGTACGCTCCGGTGATCCAAGAGCGGGCCACGCACCGTTTGCATGCCTTGATGGGATGCCGGGACCGGGAAGAGGTCAAAGTGGGCGCTTGGATCACGGATGTCAAACCGATTCAGACCAAAAAAGGTGAACCTATGGCCTTTGTCCAGATTGAGGATCGTGGCGGTACTTGCGAAGTAGTGGTGTTCCCCAAAGTGTTCCGCGCTGCTCGCACTTTGTTGCAGCCAGAACAACCGGTGTTCATCCGCGCGAAAGTGCAGCTACAAGATGAAGGGGTGAAACTCATCGCCGAGGAAGTGGCCGACCTGTCCCGTGCCGCGTTCGCATCCCGCCCCGCGCCGCCTTCGGTCGGTCCGGCGCAGAAGGTGTATATCCGCATTCCGCCCCAGCGGGAGACCGAGGAGCGGCTCCGGCGCTTGCAAGAGGTGCTGAAGCTGCACAGGGGGGAGACTCCCGTTTGCCTTTATTATGAACGGACCAAGAAAGTGCTAGCGCTTTCCGAAGAACGGTACGCGATCACACCGACTCCTGCATGTCGCCAACAAGTGGAAGCCATCATGGGAGCAAACAGTTTTCGCGTCACGCAAAAGTGACATACCTGCCGGCGGGGTAGCATATCTTCTAAGACTCCGCTCTTTTCGGCACCGGCCTGAACGAGTCGATATCCAAAGAAGGTGAGAACCATATTCTACGATCATGTCGTTAAGTTGCTCAATGAGCGCGGTGTGACCATTGAAGGGATTTCCCATATTGTGTACCAGTTGCAGGCGCCTTACAATAAAAATCTGACTTTGGAAGAATGCGTGAACAACGTGCATGCGGTCTTGCGCAAGCGCGAGGTGCAACATGCTGTCATCACAGGGGTGTCTCTTGATGTGCTGGCGGAGAAGAAGCTGTTGCCGGAACCGTTCCAGCGCATCATGGAAGTGGATGAACCATTGTACGGGATCGATGAGATTCTCGCGCTGAGCATTACCAACGTATATGGGACGATTGGTTTGACCAGTTTCGGTTACTTGGATAAAAACAAAATTGGTCTGATGAAAAAATTGAACAATCACGACGAGCAGATCCATGTTTTTCTAGATGATCTCGTTGCAGGTATCGCGGCGGCCGCGTCCGCTCGCATCGCGCACCAGAACCCGGATGTGCGCCGCTATGTGGCTGACCGCGCAAGCGAGATTGGCCCGCTGGGGAAGCTAGAAACACCAGATGCTTAAATAGAGTAGATGGCTGAAAGTGCGGTGCCTCCCCAATGGGCAAGTAACCCACGCCCAGGTACGATTTCCGGCGTGGGCTTTTTTTATGTGAAAACAGTGAATGATGGTTCGTTTTTTCATGAGTTAAGATTATAATAAAATTGTGATAAAAATTTGGTATATTTCTATTATTTCCATTTAACATGAAAATATTGTCAAGGAGCGAGCTGGGTATGAGAAGCGCATTGAAATGGTTGATTTCCAACCATGCCAAACGAAACATTGTGGATCCCATTACCAATCAGGAAATAGCCGTTTCGGGATTGGAAGACGGGAATATTCTCATCGACATGGGAACAACTTCGGCGCTCTGTGAAGATCGTGAAGAGGCGATGCGCCACTTGGAGCCGATCTATGACCGGTTTCGGTCAGACATGCCCTATTATCTGGACAAAATTGTGAAATCTGATGCCCAATGGCGCTTTTTTGATGTTACCTTTGCGATGGACATCATTGTTCGGCTGGACGAAACGGGCCGGGGATGGCAGGTGTGGATGGGAGAAGACCTCAGCTTGCGGTCCGCTGATCCGGAGGAATTGCTAGCTTATCTGCGTGGGCTGGTTTTGGAATTAAACACCGAACGGGAAATCGAATTGCAACAAATGCATAAGCAAGCTGTGGGCATATTTCAATAGAAGGGCGCAAGCCCTTTTTTTCTGTGGTGAAGCGTTAGAAAGGGGGAGGTCGCTTGCTGGCGTTTTTGTACCAATGTTTGGTGCTCATAGGATTCCTTTTATTTCTTTTTATTGCTGTGGTCATGGCCAAAATCGGTGCGGGAAAAAAGGGAAATCGACAACAAAAAAGAACAAGAAAATAAATTTATGTAAGATTAATAGAGAAAACACGAAGATTACTAATGAAAAAACGAGGATTATTAAGGAATTGGTAAGTTTGTGCTATTGGTTAATTGATATATATAAATGTTAAATTATAGATGGTGCCAGCCTGTTGTCGAAGCGGCTGCGCCACGATAGCATGGGCGGCATAGTTTTAAAAGAGTAAGGGGAAATGGGATGATGGAGTTACAATGGGGAAAAAAGTACCGAGTTTCCGCTTTTCTCTTATGCTTGATGGGGGTGCTGTTGAGCGCTTGCGCCAATAAATCGGTAAGTGGGCAATTGTCGGGGAAAAGCAAACATTGGGAAGTGGCATTGGCTTATCAGTATCAGGATGAAAGCGACGGTTCAGAAAAGGTTACGGTGAAATACTTAGGCAAAGACGTGTTAGTGGTGGGGAATGTGTTAGTCAAGATTAAAGACAGTAGCAACAACACCACCAATCATCAAAATGTCATGCTGGATGAAAAGGGAACCGCTATCATTGAAAGCGTCGTGCAGCCAAATGCTAATCCCGAAAAGAAAAATGTGCAAGTAGAATTGCAATGGAACGGTTTTAAGGAAGTCGTTTCCTTAAAATAATAAACGTACCAGACAAGCGAAAAAGTGTGTTAAACGGCTACTGGAGGGGAAAACAGTAGCCTTTTTCTATTAGGCGCACCTGGTCGTCCGTTTTCTCTTGGTTACAGTTTTGATATAATGTGATTTACCGGTGGTCAGACCACCAAGCGTGTAAAAAAGGAGCGAGATGTTTTGTCTACAATACGGGATGAAGCACTGAAATTGCATCAGGAGATGCAAGGAAAGTTAGCAGTGCATTCCAAAGTACCGGTGCACGACGCACATGATTTGAGCCTTGCATATTCACCAGGCGTGGCCGAACCCTGTCGCGATATTTACGATGACCAAGAGAAAATCTATGACTATACGATGAAGGGGAATTTGGTGGCCGTTGTGTCCGACGGAACCGCCGTGCTGGGTTTGGGCAACATCGGTCCCCATGCGGCCATGCCGGTTATGGAAGGGAAAGCGGTGTTGTTTAAAGAGTTTGCAGGGGTGGATGCTTTTCCCATCTGCTTGGATACGGTGGATGTCGATAAAATCGTAGACACGGTGAAGTTGATGGCGCCCACGTTTGGCGGGATCAATCTAGAAGATATCGCTGCTCCCAACTGCTTCCTAATCGAAGAACGCTTGAAGCAGGAGCTGGACATTCCTGTTTTTCATGATGATCAGCACGGCACGGCCATTGTGACCTTGGCGGGCATGATCAACGCCTTAAAAGTGGTGGGCAAGCGGATGGATGAGATCCGTGTCGTCGCCAATGGGGCGGGAGCCGCCGGCATCGCCATCATCAAGTTGTTGCTGTCGCTTGGAGTAAAAGACGTGATTATGTGTGATAGTAAAGGGGCGATCTATGAAGGAAGGCCGTTTGGGATGAATCCGATCAAGGAACAGATCGCCAAAGCGACGAACCGTGAGAAACGCCAAGGTGAATTGGAAGAAGTGATCTCAGGCGCGGATGTGTTTATCGGCGTGTCGGTCGCCGGCGCGGTAACACCAGCCATGGTTCGCTCCATGAACAAAGATGCTATCATTTTTGCCATGGCTAATCCCACTCCAGAAATCATGCCAGAAGAGGCCATGCGGGCCGGGGCAAAAGTGATCGGAACCGGCCGGTCTGATTATCCAAACCAAGTGAACAATGTGCTCGCCTTTCCGGGCATTTTCCGAGGCGCGTTGGACGTCCGGGCGAAAGCGATTACTGAAGAGATGAAAATAGCGGCCGCGTATGCGATCGCTGGCTTGATCCAGGAACATGAATTGCGTCCTGATTATGTGATCCCTTCGCCTTTTGACAAGCGGGTTGCCGCCGTTGTCGCCAGAGAGGTGTCGCGGGTGGCGATGGAGACGGGACAAGCGCGCATCCATATAGATCCGCAAGAAGTATATGCAAAAACACTCAGCTTATCTGCAACAACGGTACGATAAGGGTGATAAGAAGACGTGGCAAGCGCGGAAACGAGTTACAGCAAATTCAAAGTAATATTAGAACGAATCCATGACATCATTGAAGAAGACGGATTGCGCCCCGGAGACCGGCTACCTTCGGAACGGGAATTGTCCGAGCGGTTGGGAGCGGGTCGTTCATCCGTCCGTGAAGTTCTCAGATCCTTGGAACTGTTGGGCTTGATCAGCACCAGAAGAGGCGAAGGCACTTATTTGGAACCTTATTACGCTCATCATATGGTTGATCTTCTGGCACGCTTTATTTTGCAAGATGACAAGTCCAAACAGGGCTTGTTGGAGATGAGGGAAGTGCTCGAGTTGGGCGCTATTCGATTGGCGTTTAGCAAACGGGATGAACAAGAGGTCGCTTCGTTGGAAAAGCTGTTGGCCGAGATGAAAGCGGCCGTTGAGCAAAATGCCAATCCCTCCGCGCATATCGAACAGTTTCACAAGCGGATCATCCAGATGGCAGACAATTATTTGTTAAAACGCATCTGGGTGCCGATCACCAAATTTATCCAAGCCGTCGTGCCAGAGGACTGGGAATTGGACGAGGCCTGTTTGCACCGGTTGTTGTCAAAATACGAACAATTGATTGAGGCCCTCAAAGAGCGTCGTCAAGCGCAAGCCTCTTTGTTATTGGTGGAAATATTGGACATGATCGCATATAACTGATCGGTCAACAATGGTATGATATTCATATCGGACAGCAAAAAATTTAAAGGACTCAGATGAGGTGTTATCGTGTTACGTGATTTGTTCAGAAAACCGAAGAAGTATGCAACGATTCCTTCTGAGCAAGTGAAGAAAGACATCCCCGAAGGGATTATGCAGAAGTGCCCCAAGTGCGGAACCATTTTGATCACTAAAGAGCTGGAGAAAAATTTAAAGGTGTGCAAAGCGTGCGGGCACCATCTCCCCATGAGCGCACCCGAGCGTTTGCAATCGTTGGTTGATAATGGTGAATACCACGAATACGATCAAGAGCTCATCTCCAAAGACCCACTAGCATTTCCGGATTACGTCAAAAAGGTACAAGCCGACATGAACAAGACTAAGCTGAATGAAGCGGTCGTGACGGCAGAAGGCAAAATCGGCGGATACCCTGCCATCGTCGGGGTGATGGATTCCCGATTCCGCATGGGTAGCATGGGTTCGGTCGTAGGTGAGAAGATCGCCCGGGCGGCGGAACGGGCAGCGGCCAAGAGAATTCCATTTATCTTGTTCTGCGCATCGGGCGGGGCACGTATGCAAGAAGGCGTTTTGTCGTTGATGCAAATGGCTAAGACCAGCGCCGCGTTGGAAAAAATGCATCGTGAGAAAGTGTTGTTTGTGTCAGTGTTGACCAATCCGACCACAGGTGGCGTATCGGCGAGTTTTGCATCGCTGGGCGACATCAACATCGCCGAGCCGGGAGCGTTGATCGGCTTTGCGGGGCGCCGCGTGATTGAGCAGACGGTTAGGCAAAAACTGCCGGATGATTTTCAAACGGCTGAATTCCTGTTGAAGCATGGGCAGTTGGACATGGTCGTCCCCCGGGGGGAATTGCGTGACACTCTTATCAAAATCTTGGAGTTTCACGCGTAAAGGAGGAAGCTTTCAATGAAGCAGGGTTATTTGCCATTTGAAAAACCGTTGATGGAATTGAGAAGCAAAATTGAAGAACTGGAACAATTTACTAAAGAAAAGGACATTGATCTGTCCGAAGAGATCGCCACGTTGGAAGCCAAGGCCATACGTCTGGAAAATGAGATCTACGGCAACCTCAGCACATGGAACAAAATCCAAATCGCCCGCCATGCCAGCCGGCCAACCACCTTGCATTATTTGAAAACGGTGTTTGACGATTTCATGGAACTCCATGGCGACCGACTTTATGGCGACGACCCAGCGATTATCGGGGGCATTGCCAAATTGAACGGACGGACGGTGACAGTGATCGGTCATGAGCGCGGTACCGACACCAAAGACAAAATCGCCCGCAACTTTGGCTTGCCCCATCCCGAAGGATATCGCAAAGCGTTGCGTTTAATGCAACAAGCGGATAAATTTGGGCGGCCTATTATTTGTTTCATCGATACCCAAGGGGCACATCCCGGGATTGAAGCGGAAGAGCGCGGCCAAAGTGAAGCGATTGCCCGCAACTTGCGTGAAATGGCCGGTTTTAAGGTGCCGATTGTCTGCGTAGTGACAGGGGAAGGCGGAAGCGGTGGCGCCCTGGGAATCGGTGTGGGCAACCGCTTGTTGATGTTGGAACACGCCTATTACTCAGTCATCTCCCCAGAAGGCGCAGCGGCTATTTTATGGCGCGATGCCACGAAAGCGCAAGAGGCGGCGGAAGCGTTGAAGATCACTTCCGACGATTTGAAAGCGCTCGGCGTGATTGATGAAATTATTCCAGAGCCAAAAGGTGGAGCTCATAGAGATCCCATGTTACAATCAAAATATATTAAACAAGCATTGATTGACCATTTGGATGAATTGTCTCCGATGAGTCCGGAAGAACTTGTCGAAGATCGCTACCAAAAGTTTGCGAGCATAGGTGATTTCACATCACTTGTTACCGTCTGAACCGGGAAAGGTTCAGAGGAGGTTAATTAGGATGCTTGTCCAAGTTGAAACCGTTCTGCACGGTTTCTCTTTTTGTCCCGGCTGGACGTTTTTTGTCCCTATGGGATAGGGAATTTTACATGTTGAGGTGATTAGGATGAAACGGATCGCGGTCTTAACCAGCGGTGGAGACGCCCCAGGAATGAATGCGGCTATCCGCGCCGTTGTGCGTAGCGGGTACTACCATGGATTAGAGGTGTATGGAGTCTATCGTGGTTATACAGGCCTCATTCAAGGGGATATTGAAAAAATGGAATTGGGTACGGTGGGAGACATTATCCATCGCGGGGGCACAGTGCTTTATAGTTCGCGTTGCGAAGAGTTTAAAACTGAAGAAGGGCGCCAAAAAGCGGTAGAGCAACTGAAAAAACATCAAATCGACGGATTGGTAGTCATCGGTGGGGATGGGAGTTTCCAAGGTGCCAAAAAATTGACTGCGCTCGGCTTCCCAACGATCGGTGTTCCGGGTACAATCGATAATGACATCCCAGCGACCGATTTCACGATCGGCTTTGACACCGCAGTAAACACAGTGGTTGAATGTATCGATAAAATCCGGGATACGGCGACTTCGCATGAACGCACGTATATTGTGGAAGTGATGGGTCGCGACGCCGGAGATATCGCCCTTTGGGCCGGTTTGGCTGATGGGGCTGAGTCCATCTTGATTCCAGAAGCACCTTATCAGATTGACGAAATCGTGGAGCGTTTGCAGCGAAGTTCGGAACGGGGGAAAAAGCACAGCATCATCATCGTTGCCGAAGGGGTTGGTAGCGGCATGGATGTAGCCGATAAGATTACGGATAGATTGGGCTGGGAGACGCGGGTGACGGTGCTTGGGCATGTGCAACGCGGCGGTTCTCCGACTGCGTTCGACCGGGTGTTGGCCAGCCGCATGGGTGCCAAAGCTGTGGAACTGTTGCTGAGCGGCCAACGAGACATGATGGTGGCCATCCGCAATAATGACGTGATCGGAATCGATTTTGACGAAGCCCTTTCCCAAAAACACCAACCGCGCATGGAATTGTATGATTTGGCGAAGATTTTGTCCATATAATTGAGAAGCTAGAGGAGATGACAAAGAAATGCTCCGCAAAACAAAAATCGTATGTACAATCGGTCCGGCCAGTGAAGATGTGGCCACACTGAAAGAATTAATTTCCAATGGTATGAATGTGGCTCGCCTCAATTTCTCGCACGGTTCGTATGAAGAACATGGCAAACGCATCGAAAACATTCGCCAAGCGGCTGCTGAGCTCGGGCAAACGGTGGCGATTCTCTTGGACACCAAAGGGCCGGAGATCCGCACAGGCGAATTAAAAGATCCGTCAGTCGAATTGATTGCGGGCGAACAGATCATTTTAACTACTGAGCAGATTGAGGGAGACGCGAAAAGGATTTCCATCTCTTATGCCGGCCTGGCCGCCGATGTTCACCCCGGTTCGATTATTTTGATCGATGACGGCTTGATCGGTTTGCGAGTGGAGAGCGTAGAGGGCACGGAGATTACTTGCACCATTTTGAACGGGGGAACGTTGAAAAGCCGCAAAGGGGTTAATGTGCCCGGTGTGAAAATCAATTTGCCCGGGATTACTGAAAAGGACGCCGCCGACATCCGCTTCGGTATTGAGCAAAAGGTGGATTTCATCGCGGCTTCGTTTGTGCGCAAACCGCAAGACGTGTTGGAAATCCGAGAAATTCTGGAAGAACACGGCGCTGACATTCAAATCATCTCCAAGATCGAAAACCAAGAGGGTATAGACAATTTGGACGGGATTTTGGAAGTGAGCGATGGCTTGATGGTGGCTCGCGGTGATTTGGGAGTGGAAATCCCGGTGGAAGAGGTGCCCGTGGTTCAAAAAGAAGCGATCCGTAAGTGCAACCAATTGGGCAAACCGGTAATCACGGCTACGCAGATGTTGGACTCCATGCAACGCAATCCCCGTCCTACCCGCGCCGAAGCGAGTGACGTGGCTAATGCGATTCTGGATGGCACTGACGCGATCATGCTCTCAGGCGAAACCGCAGCAGGGAAATATCCAGTTGAGGCTGTCAGTACGATGGCCCGCATCGCCGTGCGGACAGAATCGACATTGCGCTATGAAGAGAATTTCAAGCAGAAGATGAGAGAGATCGATTACACCATCACCGAATCACTCAGCCAAGCTGTGGTGCACACTGCACAAATGCTAAATTGTGCCGCGGTGCTGACGCCGACCGAATCCGGGTTTACAGCACGGATGGTTTCCAAGTACCGTCCGCAAGTCCCGATTGTCGCGATTACGCGGAATCCAGATGTGGCCCGCAAATTGGCGCTCGTCTGGGGAGTATATCCGCTGTTGGGTACGCGTGCTAACACCACGGATGAAATGTTCCACTCCACGATTGCTACCGCACTGGAGCATGGATTTGTCAACCAAGGAGACTTGGTTGTGATCACGGCAGGTGTGCCTGTCGGCAAATCCGGTACCACCAACCTGATGAAAGTGCATGTGATCGGCGGATTTTTGGCACGGGGGCAAGGTATAGGGAAACAGGTAGTTACCGGACCTGTCGTCACAGGGCGCACAGCAGCTGAGATCAACGAAAATATGGTGGATGGCGGCATCATCGTGGTGAAAGCTTCGGATAAAGAGATGATCGAATCCTTCAAACGGGCAGCGGCGGTCATCACGGAAGAGGGAGGGCTTACTTCTCATGCTGCGGTGGTCGGCGTAAGTTTGGGCGTGCCGGTCGTCGTAGGCGTAGAAAACGCATGTAAGCTACTTGCCAATGAAAAAGAAATTACGGTGAATGTGGATCGTGGCCATATCTATGCAGGCAAAGCCAATGTCCTGTAAAGAAAAAAGCGCTGGAAGTGTCCAGCGCTTTTTCTTTGGATCTTTTAGATGCAGGGCTTTATTGGTATATTGAATGTTAGAGTAACCGAAGTCGGGGATAAATCCACCAACGCAGTTTTCTGCGTATTTTCTTTCTTTTTCTGAGGTTCATGTGTTTGTCTCTCCTTTCGTTGCATCGTTTTTATTCAACGGTGTTGAGCGGCGGGATTAGCCGATGGCGAATCAACACGTGAAATATGGTATCCATCAACGAGTCATTCTCATTATGTGAGAAACGACTGCGGAATATGTGCGAGCTGAGCTATTGCTATTATAAAGAACAACTCGTTTTTTTAACAATGAGCCAAAAGTCATGGATTGTTAATAAAGTGTAATTTTAAACATTGAACCCAAGCGGCCTGGCGCTCGTTTTGTCCCCAGTTTCATTGAGGAAGAGACTCGCCACCGCATTCCATCCCAAAAAAGACCCAAAGCGTGGAGGTAGGAGAAATGGCCAACTATGCAAATGTGAGCGAGACCAAGATCCGGGTTCGTTATCAAGAAACAGACCAGATGGGAGTCGTGTATCATGCCAATTATTTGACGTGGTTTGAGGTCGGCCGAACGGAGTGGATTCGTTCATATGGGATATCCTATCAACAAATGGAACAAAAAGGATTGTTGCTTCCCGTTGTAGACATCCACTGTAAGTATATGCATCCAGCCAGATATGATGACGAAGTGATTGTTCGTACTTCGATTGCCGACTTGTCCGGTGGGAAAATCGCGTTTAAGTACGACGTGGTTCACGCGGAGACGGAGACGGTGCTATGTAAGGGGAGTTCCGTGCATTTATGGGTGAATAAAGAGATGAAAAGAGTGAATTTGAAGCAGGCGTATCCAGAGTTGTATAGGACGCTTGAACAGATTTTCTCGGTAGAAAGAGGATGAGGTACGTGTTTTGGTTGATTTTGGGATTGATCATCGTAGTTCCAGCTATTGAACTGTGGGGGATGATAACGGTTGGTCAGTGGATCGGACCTTGGCCGACGGTATTTTTGGTAATTGCCACGGGCGTACTCGGTAGCTATTTGGCGAGGAGGGAAGGGTGGCAAACATACCGGTTGGCTCAATTGCAATTGCAAAAAGGTGAGCTGCCGGGCGAAGCGCTCTTGGATGGAGCATGCATTTTGGCGGGGGCGGTATTATTGATCACCCCGGGGTTCTTTTCGGATATCGCCGGGTTTGTGCTGGTTTTTCCATACACGCGTACATTTGTGAAAATCTTTCTCAAAAAATGGATTCAAAAGAAATTAGCTCGTGGTGACTGGCACATCAGACGTTGGTGATAATATGAACGCAGCTCTTGGCCAAATCCGCTCCAAAGCGGTGCCAAGAGCTGCAACTGATATATTCCCGGCTTGATCAATGCTATGGGATATTGGTTTTTGGTGCTCCGATAATATATCTCCAGATGTCCCGTAACACGTTGGTACGATGGAGAGCCAAGCCTAACACCACGGTCACCGGCCCAATGATCAATCCGATGATCCCGAAAAGTTTCAGACCGACAAACAAGGAGATCAGGGTGAGCAATGGGTCGATGCCCACGTTGCTGGCGACCAATTTGGGCTCTAAGAACTGGCGAATAATGATGATGACCGCATAGACGATGCTCAAGCCAGTGGCCAATTGGATGTTTCCGATCAGGAACAGATAAATGACCCAAGGCACCAACACGGCGCCGACGCCCAGATAGGGCAACAGATCCACCAACCCGATAATGAACGCCATGGTGAATGCGTACGGCACTTGCAAGATCATCAGCCCGGCAAACATGATGACAGCGGTGATGGAGATCAAGGTGAGCTGAGCTCTGACAAAGCCGAACAGCGCTTTTTTCAAATCCGTTGAGATCAGGCTGGCCGTTTTTTGGAAATGCTCAGGAACCCAGACTAACAGATTGCGGCTTAGCCGGGGCCAATCGAGCGAGATGAAGAAAGCGGCCAACGTGATAAAGACCAACACGGTGATGTAATAAGGCAAGTCCCCGAGGAACCGGCCGATGGCTGCTACGATCTCGGTGATCGACTCTGTCCCTTTGTTAGCGATGATGCCGATGTTCTCTTGGATGCTCTGGGAGATGCGTTGCTGGTGTTCCGGATTTTTCTCCAGATATGCTTGGACGCTCTCAATCAAGCGGCTGACACCGGTGGTTTCTTTTGTGAAGGTGTCTACAAACAGATTGCCCGCCTTATTCAGAAACGCGGGGAGAAAATCGGCCAGATGGGTTAGTTCTACAACCAACTCCGCGATGATAAAAATCAGTAGCGACAGAAGTGAAGTGAGCAATAAGAATAGGATGAGTGTAACGCCGGCCCAGCGCGGAAGGCGTACTCGACGCTCAAGCCATTTCACCATGGGTTCAATCATCAGGGCGATGAGCCAGCCCAACACAAACGGATAAAGGAGCGGGAGCAAAAAGGACAATATGTAAAAAGCGGCCACAATTGAGGCTAAGACGATCAGTGCACGTGCGATAGGCCCCAACCAGGCGGGAAATAACATGGAATAACCTCCCATCAGCTAAAATCCGTTTTAGGTTCCCAATAATTATACCATTTTTTAGCGAAACCAAAAGACGGCCGCACATCAGGCTGTGTGAGAACGGCGAATTCAGTTTAGTGGCGCCGTAATTGATTGATTAAGATGTGTCTGGCAAATCAAGTTGGTGGGGAAGAAACGGCGGAAAAACCTTTTCTCGAGGAGCGCCGATGCACAAGTGAAGCGAATGAGAAAAGGGTTTTGGAGCCGCTGGCCTATTCATCAGACACGCCCTAGACAGACTTTAACAAAGCAATGGCTTCGTTCGAAATAAATAAAAACACATTATGTGCGAATTTGTTCAATTTATGTTAAAATAAAAACGACAAGAAGAATGGGCACATATCCCGCTTCATACGCTAATCATCATCATGTTTAATCTTGCACTAAAACGTGAATATATTTACAGCGTTTGGAAATTTGCGGGAATTAAATTTGTGTGAGTGAGAACAAGCGTGTTCTTTTAGCCGCCAGTCATCTGTGTTGCCCGTCACAGAATGACGATTCATTCATTCCTCTGCTTTACAAAAGAATATCTGTTATTAATGTTGTGCCCTTTCATATAGAAATCTAATAAGAGGAGCGATAGTGATGACGATTGCTAAAGGTTTAGAGGGTGTTGTTGCTTGTACTTCCGCAGTCAGTTCCATTATTGACGGAGTACTTACCTACCGGGGCTATAACATCGATGATTTGGCCGATCACGCTTCTTTTGAAGAAGTCGCCCATCTGCTGTGGTACGGTCATTTGCCGAACCATGCTGAATTGGAAGCACTGAAAAGCGAGCTGGCCCGCCATGCCAACATCCCGGATGAATTGCATCAATTGTTGAAAATCAATGTCAACAATGCTCATCCGATGTCTGTGCTTAGAACGGCCGTATCCGCGCTGGCCCTATATGATGAGGAAGCGGAAGACAACAGCCTTGAGGCGAATCAGCGCAAAGCAATCAAATTAACTGCGAAAATTCCTACAATTGTAACCGCTTTTGCGCGCATTAGACAAGGGCTGGAACCAGTGGCGCCAAAGCCGGAGCTCGGATTCGCGGCCAACTTCCTCTACATGCTGAACGGGCAAGAACCTTCCGATGTGGCAACCAAGGCGTTTGACAAGGCGCTCGTGTTGCACGCCGACCATGAGTTAAACGCTTCCACATTCGCCGCCCGCGTGACCACGGGTACCTTGTCCGATATTTATTCAGCGATCACCACTGCGATCGGCACACTGAAGGGGCCATTGCATGGCGGCGCCAACGAGCAAGTGATGGTGACGCTGGAGTCGATCGGTTCGTTGGAGAACATCGCTTCGTCCATTCAACAAAAATTAGACAATAAAGAAAAAATCATGGGCTTTGGGCACCGCGTATATAAAGACGGCGACCCACGCGCCAAACATTTACGCGAAATGTCCCGCCAACTGGCAAATCAGACGGGCAATAAACTCTGGTACGAAATGTCAGTGGAAATCGAAAAAATCGTTGTGGATAAAAAGGGCATCAAACCCAACGTGGATTTCTATTCCGCTTCTGTGTACACTTATTTGGGCATTCCGCGGGATCTGTTCACCCCGATTTTCGCTATGAGCCGGGTGACGGGCTGGACCGCGCAAGTGTTGGAGCAATACGCCGACAACCGCCTCATCCGTCCGCGTGCGGAGTATATAGGGAAAACGAATCAAGCATATGTTCCAATCGACCAAAGAAAGTGAAATCGTATACAATGGGGAGAGGGGCGATTGATCCCGCTCCCTTTGTCCATCTAGGCTCGTGATAAATAAAAAGGGGTGTTATGATTCCATGGCGCAATTTAAAAATCTTGTAGCTCCTGCACACGGGGAAAAAATAACGGTAGAAGGCGGCAAATTGAACGTACCAGATCGCCCGATCATTCCATTCATTGAAGGGGATGGCACCGGTCCGGATATTTGGCGTGCTGCTAAACGGGTTCTCGATTCCGCAGTCGAAAAAGCATATAATGGAAAGAAAGAGATTGCCTGGTTTGAAGTGTTTGCCGGAGAGAAAGCGTACAACCAATTCGGCGAATGGTTGCCAGAAGATACGCTTGAAGCTGTGCGCGAATATTTGGTAGCGATCAAAGGGCCGCTCACGACGCCAGTTGGCGGAGGTATCCGCTCTTTGAATGTGGCTTTGCGCCAAGAGTTGGATCTGTATGTGTGCTTGCGCCCCGTCCGTTATTTCGAAGGGGTTCCTTCTCCAGTGAAACGGCCGCAAGATGTGGACATGGTTATCTTCCGTGAAAACTCCGAAGACATTTATGCCGGTATTGAGTGGGAAGCCGGATCGGAGGAAGTGAAGAAAGTGGTTCGTTTCCTGCAGGAGGAAATGGGCGTGAAGAAGATTCGCTTCCCTGAAACCTCTGGCATCGGTATCAAACCTGTGTCGAGCGAAGGGACAGAGCGTCTGGTGAAAGCGGCGATCGAGTATGCGATTCGCCACAAGCGCAAAAGCGTGACCTTGGTACATAAAGGAAACATTATGAAGTTTACCGAAGGGGCGTTTAAAAACTGGGGCTATGAAGTGGCCGAGCGGGATTACAAAGACTATGTGTTCACTTGGGCTCAATATGACCGCATCAAGGCTGAACAAGGCACCGAAGCGGCAGATCAAGCGCAGGCGGCTGCGATTGAAGCGGGCAAGATTATCGTGAAAGACGTGATTGCCGACGCATTCCTGCAACAAATCCTGACCCGACCGGCTGAATACGATGTGATCGCCACCCTGAACCTCAACGGAGACTATGTGTCCGATGCGCTGGCGGCACAAGTGGGCGGCATTGGTATCGCGCCGGGAGCCAATATCAACTATGTGTCGGGGCACGCCATCTTTGAAGCAACCCATGGAACCGCCCCCAAATACGCAGGCTTGGACAAAGTGAATCCAGGTTCTGTGATTCTCTCTGGCGTCCTCATGCTGGAACATCTCGGTTGGCAAGAAGCGGCTGACCTGATCTATCAAGCGATGAGCAAAACGATTACAGATAAAACGGTAACGTATGACTTCGCCCGCTTGATGGATGGGGCTACGGAAGTGAAATGCTCCGAGTTTGCCGACCATCTGATCAAAAATATGTAATAGAATCAGGAGGCAATGACTATGGCTATCCGTCGTAGGAAAATAACTGTGGTAGGCGCTGGCTTCACCGGAAGCACAACAGCATTGATGCTGGCGCAAAAAGAACTGGGTGACATCGTGTTGGTGGACATTCCGCAAGCCGAAGACCCAACCAAAGGCAAAGCGTTGGACATGTTGGAAGCAAGTCCTGTGCAAGGATTTGACGCCAACATCATCGGTACGAGCAATTATGAGGACACCAAGGGGTCTGATATCGTGATCATCACTGCTGGCTTGCCCCGCAAACCGGGTATGAGCCGCGATGACTTGGTGACCACCAATGCGAAGATCGTCCGTTCTGTGACGGAGCAGGTCGTCAAGTATTCCCCGGAGTGTATCATCATTGTGTTGTCCAATCCGGTCGATGCGATGGTGTATGAGGCGTACCGCACTTCCGGCTTCCCCAAAAACCGCGTGATTGGGCAATCCGGTGTGTTAGACACAGCCCGCTTCCGCACGTTTGTGGCGCAAGAGTTGAATGTGTCCGTTGAAGACGTGACCGGCTTTGTGCTGGGGGGACATGGCGATGATATGGTTCCGCTCATCCGTTACTCTTACGCCGGAGGCATTCCGTTGCAACACCTGATTCCGCAAGAGCGGCTCGACGCGATCATCGAGCGCACACGCAAAGGAGGCGGCGAAATCGTCAACCTCCTGAAAACGGGTAGTGCTTATTATGCGCCGGCCGCATCCTTGGTGCAAATGACCGAAGCGATCCTCAAAGATAAAAAGCGGATTCTGCCCGCCGTGGCGTACTTGGAAGGGGAGTATGGCTATACCGACCTCTTTCTCGGTGTGCCGACCATTCTGGGCGGAAACGGCTTAGAAAAGGTTATCGAGCTGGAACTGACCAAAGAGGAAAAAGCGGCGTTGGATCGTTCGGCCGAATCTGTACGCAACGTCATGAAAGTATTAAAATAATAACCACAGGCGACATCATGCCCGGGAACTTTCCCGGGCGTATTTGACCAAATTGTATATGGAAGATTGAGAAAATACGGCAAAATGAAAGCGGATACACCAGTGAAAGGGGTTGCCAACTTGCGTTTAAGAGATATGAAATCCCAAGGGAAAACATATGAAACATTGATGTTAGGGGAACGGATAGAGGAAAGCAAAACGGTAGAGCGGCGCGATGTGTTTTCGTATCTCGGATCGGCGGATGACTTGAACCCGTTGTTTTCGCAGAGTGCTTACGCTGAGCGCACTGAATTCGAACAGGTAGTCGTGCCGCCGAGCCTGCTCGTCAACTGGTTTTCCGCCTTGGTGTCAATGAAATTGCCTGGTCCGGGAAGCTTGGTACAATCCATGCAGTTTGATTTTCCAGCTCCCTTGTTTATCCAGGAAGAAGTGGTATTAATGTTGGAAATTAGCGACAAACTAGATCATGACAAGAAAGTCAAGTTGGTGGCCAAGGGGATGAGCGGGGACAAGATTGTGGCGGAAGGGGAACTGGTGGTTTGTCCGCCGCGGCCGTTGAAACCGTTGTTCAAAGATGCATTTGAAAATTTCTAGTAGGTTTTTTGTAGCATGGGGTGAAACAGAGGGAGAAGGCGGTTTCTTCCGTTTCACACCCATGCTGTTTTTTTATGGTGGGGATGCATCTTTACGGAATCTTAACTTTGTTGTGTTATGATTTTCTTTGTTAATAGAAGCACGATGATTAAGCAAGCATTTTTGAAAGCGAGGGCATAAGATGGGCAAGAAAATCTTGGTTGTGGATGATGAGGCTTCCATCGTGAAACTTGTGCAATTCAACCTTGAAAAAGAGGGTTTCCAAGTAGATGTAGCTTATGACGGCGAAATGGCTTTGGATATGATGAAAAACGGCTTTCCCGACCTGCTTATCTTGGACCTGATGTTGCCCAAGCTGGACGGTTTGGAAGTGTGCCGCCGGCTGCGCCAGGAGAAGAAGCACATCCCCATTTTGATGCTAACCGCCAAAACGGACGAATTTGACAAGGTGTTGGGATTGGAATTGGGTGCGGACGATTACATGACCAAGCCATTTAGTCCGCGGGAGTTGACCGCCAGGGTCAAGGCGATTTTGCGCCGTATTGACGCTTTAAAAGGAATGGAGCAGACGGAAGAGAAAGAAGCGTTGATGCGTATTGGAGAATTGGTGATCGACCCTGAGGGTTATGTCATCACCAGGAACGGAGAAGAGATCGATTTGACGCCAAAGGAGTTTGAGTTATTGCTGTACATGGCCAACCACCGGGGGAAGGTGTTGTCGCGGGATCAATTGTTGAATGCGGTTTGGAATTATGATTACATTGGCGACTCCCGTATCGTTGATGTGCATGTGAGCCATTTGCGGGAAAAAATTGAAACGGACTCGCGTAGCCCGATCTATATTAAGACCGTCCGCGGGATCGGGTATAAATTTGAGGGGCCCAGACGGGGATGAGGTCGCTGCGCGCTCGCATTACTTGGTCTTTTCTCCTTTTGATCGGTTGCTCCGTCTTGGGGACGGGGATCTTCGTTGCGTTGTTGCTCCGCTCCTCCTATATCGATTCCTTGACGACGAGGCTGGAAACGGAAGGGAGGATGCTGGCAGAAACCATCGCCTGGACAGACTCCCACCCTTCACGGCGTCAGTTTCAGCAGGTCGCTGAAGTTTATGGGAAAGCGCTAGATGCACAGATCACCATTTTCGACAAAAACGGGCGTGTGCTGGGTGACTCTACGGGTGATCTGTCGTTGAACTACAAGGCGTATCCCGAAGTGGAAAGCGCGTTGCAAAAGGAAAAGAAAGATCCGACGGTTATCAGAGACAATTTTTTGCACGCGGCCCTGCCGGTGGAACGGGATGGTGACGTAGTGGGTGCCATCCGGATTTCACTGGATATTCAAGAGGTGAACCAGTCATTAGAAAAGGTGTGGGTTTCCCTCGCTTTGGGGCTGATGATCGCGTATGGTTTGGCAGGTTTCTTCAGTTCCCGCATCGCCAGTAGCGTTACCAGCCCACTGGAGGAAATCACCCAAGTGGCTAGAGATATCGCCCAGAAGAAATTCCACCGGCGCGTACAACAGACAGGGAAAGACGAAGTGGCCCAATTGGGGCAAGCGATCAACCGTATGGCTCACAGCTTGCAAAAACAAATGGAAACGATTAGGAAAAGCGAACGCCGCTTGCACAGCATCATCGAGTCACTTGAATCTGGATTGATCATGATTGACCCGACAGGCAAGGTGAGCTTGGTCAACCGTTCCTTTGAACGGCTGTTTGGCGTGCCGGCGCAAGACATCATCGGTCGCTCCTATAAGAAATTGACCTACCCGTACGATTTGACGGATTGGATTACAGAGTGCGCGGAATCGGGAGAGCGGATGAGAAATGAAATCCAGATTTATTTCCCGGAAGAACGAATGCTAGAAGCCAATTTGGCGCCCATGTGGGTGGAGCGGAACGGCGTGGGGGTGGTTGTCGTTTTGCACGACCTGACGGCGATCCGCCGCCTGGAACAGTTGCGCAAGGATTTTGTGGCCAATGTGTCGCATGAATTGAAAACGCCTATCACCTCCATCCGTGGGTTTTCGGAAACGCTTCTTGACGGAGCCATGGGCGATCCCGACACTTGCCGCGAGTTCCTGCAAATCATCAATGAAGAAAGCTTGCGTTTGCAAAGGTTGATCGGGGAGTTATTGGATTTGTCCAAAATCGAGTCAAAACAGATCAACTTGAAGAGGGAGCTGATCCGTATCGATCAGATGGTTCAGTCGGTGGTGAAGACCATGGAGGAACGGTTCCGCGCCAAACAACAAGCATGGAGTGTAAAGATTGCAGAACCGTTTGAGGTAGAGGTTGACAAGGACCGGTTCCGACAAATCTTGCTGAATCTGTTGTCCAACGCAAGCAACTACACACCACCCGGTGGGCGCATCACCGTCGAAGTGGAAAAGCGCGACGAGAGCTGGTTGTGCAAAGTGTCTGATACTGGCATTGGCATTCCCAAGGAAGACCTTCCCCGCGTGTTTGAGCGGTTTTACCGAGTGGACAAAGCCCGTGCGCGCGACTCCGGCGGCACCGGGTTGGGTTTGGCGATTGTCAAGCATCTAGTTGAAGCCCATCAAGGAGAAATCGAGGTGTCGAGCCAAATTGGGCAAGGCACCACTTTCACCCTCTCTTTCCCAATGACGAAAAAAGACAGGAACACTTAGGTGCTCCTGTCTTTTTCATTTACAAAACGTTTACATCCCATTTATTTTGCAATAAAGGTAAAGGCTTATAGTACAAGTGACGAAAGGAAATTATTCATTTCTTTTAGGGGGAAAACGCTTATGTTGAAGAAGGGGCTTATCCTCGGCGCAACATTCACACTCGCTTTCAGTGCCCTTGTTGGTTGCGGTGGGCAAAAACAGAACGATAGCGGTGGGAAAGGACTGAGCGGAGCGATCAAAATCGATGGTTCTTCCACCGTGTATCCGATCTCCCAAGCAGTGGCGGAGGAATTTATGAAAGCCAATCCTGATGTGAATGTAACCGTTGGCGAATCGGGCACTGGCGGGGGCTTCAAAAAGTGGGCCAGCGGTGAAATCGACATTTCTGACGCGTCTCGTCCGATCAAAGATGAAGAAAAAGAAGCCGCGAAGCCAAACGGAATCGAACCGGTTGAAATTCCTGTCGCTTATGATGGCATCGCGGTGGTTGTAAATAAAGAAAACAACTTCGTCGACAAATTGACCGTTGACGAATTGAAAAAAATCTGGGAGCCCAACTCCAAAGTGAAAACCTGGAAAGACGTCCGTGACAGCTTCCCGGCGGAGCCGATCAAATTGTACGGACCGGGAACCGCTTCGGGTACGTTTGATTACTTCACGGGTGAAATCGTTGGTGAAGAAGGGAAAAGCCGCACCGACTATACTGCATCCGAAGATGACAATGTACTGGTCAAAGGGGTGCAAGGCGACAAAGGTGGATTGGGCTACTTTGGTTATGCCTACTACCTGGAGAACAAAGACAATCTGAAAATCGTTCCAATTGATGCGGGCAAAGGCGCTATCGCTCCGACCGACCAAACGATCCATGATGGAACTTACTCACCTCTGTCCCGTCCGGTGTACATTTATCCAAGCAAAAAATCTTTGCAAAAGCCGGAAGTGAAAGAATTTGTGAAGTTCTATCTGGAAACGGCGAAAGACCTTGTCAAAGAAGTAGGCTATGTCCCACTGCCGGATGCGAAATATCAAGAGGGTCTAAGTAAAGTGAAATAATCTAGCATGGGAACACCATGCGGAAGTTGGGGCCTCTTTCTCACACGGGAAAGGGGTACCCGTTTTTCTTGCGTTTTAACGATAGAAAGGGGAGTAACCATGTCCCAGTTGGCCGAAAAGAAGAATTTTTTTCGCAAGGAAAAGACTTGGCGAGAGAAGATGGAAGCCTTGATCCCCGGCTTTTTACTCCTGTGCGGGTTGTTGTCGGTGCTAACCACCGTGGGGATCGTGTTCACACTTATCAAAGAGACCGCCTCATTTTTTGCGGAAGTGCCGTTTGTCGACTTTATTACTGGAACGAAATGGACGGCGCTTTTCAGTGAAGATCAGCGCGAATTCGGGATTTTACCTTTGCTGATCGGATCGTTGCAAATCACATTGGGTGCTGCGGTGGTCGCTGTGCCACTTGGCATCGGCAGTGCCATTTATTTGAGCGAATACGCACCGGAGCGCATCCGCCGGGTAATCAAACCGGTACTGGAGGTGCTGGCGGGCATCCCGACGATTGTGTTTGGTTATTTTGGTGTCACGTTCGTCACGCCCTTATTGCGCGATTTTTTTCCTGATATGGACTTTTTTAATGCGTTGAGCGCAAGCATTGTGGTCGGGATCATGATTCTGCCGATGATCGCCAGCCTGAGCGAAGACGCGATGCGGTCGGTGCCCCGCAATATCCGCGAGGCGGCGTACGGATTGGGTTCTACCCGTTTGGAAGTCTCTTTGAAAGTGGTATTGCCCGCGGCGTTGTCAGGTATTGTGGCTTCTTTTGTGCTGGCGCTTTCCCGGGCAGTGGGTGAAACCATGGCGGTGACCATCATTGCGGGATCGACGCCGAGCATGTCATTTAGCTATTTGGAATCGATCCAAACGATGACCGCATTTATGGTGCAGGCGTCGACTGGGGACATCTCTTATCACAGCCTGCCTTATTATTCCATTTATGCGGTGGGAGCCACCCTGTTTGTAATCACGCTCACTATGAATTTGTTGGCGCTGTATATCTCGCGCCGCTATAAGGAGGAATATTGATGGCGGCTGAAGAGTTGATGTCCAAACACAAAACGGCTCTAAATCACGAACGGGCCTTCGACGAAGAGCGCAAAATCGCGTCCCGGGTGAAACAACGCCGCGGCCGAAACCGATTGGCACATGGGCTGTTTTTCTTGGCGACGCTGGTCGGGGTGCTGGTGCTAGCCGTCCTGCTGTTTGACATTTTCCAGCGTGGCTGGTCTTATGTGACGGCTGATTTCATGAACAATTTCGCCTCCAGGTTTCCATCGCGGGCGGGAATCAAAGGCGCCCTGTGGGGCTCGATCTGGTTGATCGCAATCACGGCACCGTTGACATTTATCATTGGCGTGGGTGCTGCGATCTATTTAGAAGAATACGCCAAAAAAGGGTGGATCAGCACGCTGATTCAAGTCAACATCAGCAACTTGGCGGGAGTCCCCTCCATTGTGTTCGGTATGCTGGGGCTGACCATCTTCGTGCAAATCTTGGCGTTGAAAAAAAGCGTGCTGGCCGGCGGTTTAACCCTTACTTTGCTCATTTTGCCAGTGGTGATTGTGGCGGCGCGCGAGGCCATCGCCAGTGTACCCAACTCCTTGCGTCATGCATCACTTGCAATGGGAGCAACGAGATGGCAAACCATACAAAAGGTTGTCCTTCCTTATGCCTTGCCGGGGATTATGACGGGCACGATTCTGGCCTTGTCGCGTGCGATTGGCGAAACGGCACCGCTGATCATGGTGGGGGCCGCCACGTTTTTGGCCTTTACGCCGGGCAGTGTGTTTGATGAGTTTTCCGCGTTGCCGATTCAGATTTACAACTGGGTGGCGCAACCCAAAGAGGAATTTTCCAATTTGGCTGCGGCCGGAATCATCGTCTTGCTGGTCATCTTGCTCACAATGAACGGACTAGCGATCTTCCTGCGTAACAAATTTCAGCGGTAAACCGCAAGAAGGAGAGATTGTGGTGAATCCAACGGCGATTTCAGTGAAGAACTTGGATTTATATTATGGCGAGAAACAAGCGCTAAAAAATATTCATGTCGATATTGATGAACGGTCGGTTACGGCGTTGATCGGGCCTTCCGGCTGCGGAAAATCCACTTTTTTGCGTACATTGAACCGCATGAACGACCTGATTCCCAATGTGCGGATTGAAGGGCAAATTCTAATTAAAGACACGGATATTTATTCTGACGAAGTAGACGTGGAAATGCTTCGCAAACGGGTGGGCATGGTGTTTCAAGCTCCCAACCCTTTTCCCAAAAGCATTTATGAGAACGTCGCGTACGGTCCGCGGATTCATGGACTAAACGATAAGAAGAAGCTGGATGAGATCGTTGAACGGAGTTTGCGCGGGGCGGCCTTGTGGGATGAAGTGAAAGACCGCCTCAAGGACCGGGCGACAGGATTGTCCGGCGGACAACAACAACGCTTGTGCATTGCACGGGCCCTAGCGGTAGAACCGGATATTCTCTTGATGGATGAACCCACCTCAGCCTTGGACCCGATATCTACCCTGAAAGTTGAGGAGCTTGTGCAAGAGCTGAAGAAGAATTACACGATTGTCATTGTAACCCATAACATGCAACAAGCGGCGCGCATCTCCGACAAGACGGCCTTTTTCTTGAACGGCGACCTGATCGAGTACAACGACACGGATAAGCTGTTCTCCAATCCGGATCATCAACAGACGGAAGAATATATTACTGGCCGTTTCGGCTAATGCCCGGCAGATAAGGAGGCGTTTGGCATGCGTCAATTTGACCAGTCACTTAAAGAAGTGAAGCGCGTGTTGCTCACCATGGGAGAAAAATTGGAAATCGCCGTGGACAAGGCTGTTCGTTCGCTGGCTATGCAGAATGACATCTTGGCCAAGCAAGTGGTGTTAGATGATAAAGAGATGGACCGCCTGGAGACAGTGATCGATGACACTGTCGCCAAACTGATAGCGACCCAGCAACCGGTGGCTAAGGATTTGCGCCTGTTGATCGCCGCGATCAAAATCGCGTCCGACATGGAGCGGATGGCCGATTTGGCAGTCAACATTGCCCAAGTCACGATTGAGATGAAAGAAAGCAATTTGGTGCTGTTCAAAGAGTTGATCGATATTCCCAAAATGGCGCAGATCACGCAGAAGATGGTGAATGATGGGATCAATAGCTACATTGACGGCAATACCGATTTGGCAAAACAACTGGCCAAGACGGACAATCAGGTTGACCAGATGTATTACGATCTGCTCAAAGAGCTCAGCTTTTACATGCAAGAGAAGCAACATGTCGAAGTGGCGATCAAACTTTGTTTCGTCGCCCGGTATTTGGAACGCATCGCCGATCATGCGACCAACATCGCGGAAAGCGTTGTGTATATTGAGACCGGTAAGCAAGTTGACTTGAATTAACCCCCCTTTTTTCAACATAAGCGATCATGATATAGACAGCCCCCTCTGATGAGGAGGGCTGTTTTTGTTGCAAGCATATGTAGCTCCCCGCTGGTAAGAAGTTTGTTGCTATAAATAAAAATAAATACGTTTTACACGAGGGAGTACGGTTAATTTTCGTTTACAAATCGTAATGGTTACGATATATTAGGTTGGAAAAAGAGTGAGGGGGCAATAGGTAATGCAAAAGAAGATTCCAGTGACCGTGTTGAGCGGGTATCTCGGTTCAGGCAAAACGACGATTCTTAACCATGTTTTAAATAACCGGCAAGGGTTGAAAGTGGCGGTGATTGTGAATGACATGAGTGAGATCAATATCGATGCAGATTTGATCGGAAAAGAAGCCAATCTATCCCGCACCGAAGAGCGGCTGGTGGAATTGTCCAACGGGTGCATCTGTTGCACATTGCGGGAGGATTTGCTGAAAGAGGTGGAACGGCTGGCCAGGGAGCAACGCTATGACTACATATTGATTGAATCGACGGGGATCAGCGAACCGATTCCGGTTGCGCAAACGTTTACCTACTCCGATGAAGAGAATGGCGTTGATCTTCCTTCCTTGTGCCGATTGGATACCATGGTTACCGTGGTGGATGCCAACCGGTTTTGGCATGACTTCTCTTCTGGGGAAAGCCTGATAGACCGCAAGCTAGCATTGGGAGAAGATGATACGCGCGACGTGGTCAGTTTATTGATTGATCAAATCGAGTTTTGCGATGTGTTGATCTTAAACAAATGCGACTTGATCTCCGAGGCAGAGGCGGATCAGTTGGAAGCGGTGTTGCGCAAACTGCAACCAAAGGCCCGATTTATTCGGGCGGTGCAAGGGCAAATCGACCCAAAAGAGATTTTGCACACCCACCTGTTTGACTTTGAGGAGGCTAGCCAATCGGCCGGATGGCTGAAAGAGTTGCAAGAGGAGCACACTCCGGAGACGGATGAGTACGGCATCACCTCGTTTGTGTACCGCCGGCGCAAACCGTTCCATCCAGCGCGCCTGAACGATTGGTTGCACCAATGGCCGGAAGAAGTGGTGCGGGCCAAAGGGATCCTGTGGCTGGCTACTCGGAATGAATTCGCTGTGCAATTCAGCCAAGCTGGCCCGTCGATCCAGCTGGGCGCGGAAGGATATTGGATCGCGGCCCTGCCAGAAGAAGAGCGGCGTGAGGTGTTGGCCGAGTATCCTGAGATTCAAGCAGAATGGGATGAAAAGTACGGAGACCGGATGACGGAGTTAGTGATGATCGGCATCGATATGGATCATGCACAAATCGAAGCGCAGTTGGACGCCATCTTATTGACGGATGAAGAGATGGAGCTGGATTGGCGTCTCTTGCATGATCCATTGCCACAGGAGGATGGGGTAGAGGAAGAATGGGTAGCTGGCCAGTGAATAAAAGCCCGGTGACGAATCAACGTCACTGGGCTTTTTTATATACATCGAGCATTTGTTCGGTTTTTGTTACCGAAAAACTGGAAGCGTGATTTTTGCTCGTGTTACAATAGATAAGTATGAATGAAAGAGGCATAAGGTAGTGAATTTTGGAAAAAGGTGTGAATGCATTCGTGAGCAAGTTGATATTGGTGGACGGCAACAGCATTGCTTATCGCGCGTTTTATGCGTTGCCGCTATTGACAAATTCAAGCGGCATCCATACCAACGCGGTGTATGGGTTTGCGATGATGCTGATGAAAATCCTTGAAGAAGAGAAGCCCACCCATATGTTGGTGGCATTCGATGCGGGAAAAACGACTTTTCGCCATGAGAGTTATCAGGAATATAAAGGAACCCGGCAGAAAACGCCAAGTGAGTTGGCGGAACAAATTCCGCTTGTAAAAGAACTGTTGGAAGTCTTTCAAATCCCCGCCTTTGAAGTAGAAAACTATGAAGCAGATGACATCATCGGCACCTTGGCCAAAGCGAGTGGAAGCCAAGGCGTTGAGACATTGATCGTTAGCGGAGACAAAGATTTGTTGCAACTGGTGGATGAGCATGTTCGGCTTTTGTTGACCCGCAAAGGGGTGACAGAGACTGAGTCTTACGACATCGATGCCATCAAGGAGAAATACGGGTTGACTCCCGCCCAGATCATCGACTTAAAAGGGTTGATGGGGGACTCGTCAGACAACATCCCCGGCATTCCTGGTGTAGGCGAGAAGACAGCGTTGAAATTGTTGGCGAAGTTTCCCACTGTAGAAGAAGTGATCGCGCATGTGGATGAATTGCCCGGCAAAAAACTGCAAGAAAAAGTGCGCGAACATCAAGAGCAGGCGTTGCTCAGCAAAAAGCTGGCCACGATCTATACGGAAGTGCCGCTTGATTTCGGATTGGATCGCTTGCAATTGCCTGAACGGAATACAGAGCGCATCGTCGAGTTTTTCAGAAAGATGGAGTTTAAAACGTTGTTGTCGAGGGTGCACAAGCAAGACCATGCGGAAAAGGGTGAGGCGGTCAAAAACGAGGTGGATGTCCGGGAAGTGGCATCCCTGTCCGACTTGGAAGAAATGGTGGACGTGTTCAATACGGGATCGCTTGCCTTGTTTATCGAAACGTCGGAGGACAACCCTCATCACGCGGATGTGGTTGGATTGGCCATTTCAGATGGTCAGGCCCAGTGGTACCTGCCTTGGGAAGTGGCGGAGCAAAGCGATGCGGTTCGGGGTTGGCTTGCGGATGAGGAGCGCGACAAGCTGGTTTATGACATGAAGAAAACGCAGATCGTGTTGGCGAACAAAGGAATCATGGCCGCGGGTCTCTCCTTTGACGTCTTGTTGGCGGCGTATCTATTGGACCCTTCCGAATCGCAATTGGAGTTGAGTGATATCGTGTCCCGCTATGGGGACGAGCCGATTCCGGCGGATGAGGATGTGTATGGGAAGGGGGCCAAGCGGAAGGCGATTACCGGAGAAACGTTGGCTCGGCACTTGGCTGCCAAAGCGAAAGCCATCCATCAAGTCACGCCGGTGCTGAAGCGAGAGTTAGCGGAACTCGATCTGGATCAATTGCTGTTTGAGTTGGAGATGCCGCTTGCCAGTGTGCTGGCCGAGATGGAGCGCCAAGGCGTTTTTATTGACCAAGCCCGTCTCGAGGAGTTAGGGGTGGAGCTGAAGCAAAGCTTGGATCGGCTGGAGCAGGAGATTTACGAGTTGGCGGGGGTGACTTTCAACATCAACTCCCCCAAGCAACTGGGAGAGATCCTGTTTGACAAACTGGGTCTACCCGTTTTGAAGAAAACGAAGACGGGATATTCGACGAGTGCAGATGTGCTGGAAAAGCTGGCGCCCCAGCACGAGATCGTCGACAAGATCCTGCATTACCGGCAAGTCGGCAAATTGTATTCCACGTATATCGAGGGGTTGAAGAAAGAGATTGGCGCCGACGGCAAAATTCACACTCGGTTTAACCAAACCGTCACTGCGACGGGCCGCTTGAGTTCGACCGAGCCCAATTTGCAGAACATCCCGATTCGGATGGAAGAAGGGCGGCGTATCCGTCAAGTGTTCATCCCCTCCGAGCCGGGCTGGCACATCTTGGCTGCTGACTACTCACAGATCGAATTGCGCGTGCTGGCCCATATCTCTGAAGATGAGCAGTTGCAAAAGGCCTTCAAAGAAGACAAAGACATTCACACGCAAACGGCTATGGATGTGTTTGGGGTGGCTGAAGACGAAGTCACGCCACTGATGCGTCGGCAAGCGAAGGCGGTCAACTTCGGGATCGTGTACGGGATCAGTGGCTTCGGCTTGGCTAGAGGGTTGGACATCCCTCAAAAGGAAGCGCGTGAATTCATCGATCGCTATTTTGAAACATTCCCTGGTGTGAAACGCTACATGGATTCCATTGTGGAGCGAGCGCGCAAGGATGGATTTGTTACTACGCTCTCTGGTCGGCGCCGTTACTTGCCAGCGATCAACGCCAAAAGCTTTGGTGAACGCAGTTTTGCGGAGCGAACCGCGATGAATACGCCCATCCAAGGGACGGCGGCGGATATCATCAAGTTGGCGATGGTGAAATTAGCCCAAGCGATGAACGAGCGGAAGCTGGCGAGCCGGATGTTGTTGCAAGTGCATGACGAATTGATTTTTGAAGTGCCGGAAGCTGAACTGGAGGAGATGAAAGAGCTAGTCGTAGCGGTGATGGAAGATGCATTGCCGCTGTCGGTCCCACTGTCCGTCGATGTGAACAGTGGCAAGACCTGGTATGAAGCAAAGTGATTTGGCATCAGTCACATAGAAGATGAGACAAGCCGTCATCCTTGACAGGGTGGCGGCCTTGCGTTGATTATTGCATTGGGGAGGGAGTAGATCATGCCTGAATTGCCAGAGGTAGAAACAGTACGAAAAACATTGGAGCGGTTGGTGGTCGGCAAGACGATCAAGGATGTGACGGTCAAGCTGGGCCGCATCATTCAACATCCTGATGACGTGGAACAATTTCGCCATCATTTGGTGGGTTGCACGATTACTGCCGTTCAGCGCCGGGGGAAATTTTTGAAAATCATTTGTCCGCCATGGGTGCTTGTATCCCATTTGCGGATGGAGGGAAAGTATCGGTTAGCGGAGGAAACGGAGCCGCTGGAGAAGCACACGCATGTGATATTCCATTTTACGGACGGCGCGCAGTTGCGTTATCGCGATGTGCGCCAATTTGGCACGATGCATTTATTTACCATGGGTGAAGAGGAGCAACACAAACCATTAAAAAAACTGGGGCCGGAGCCGTTATCGGACGCGTTTACCTTGGAATGGTTTCAATCCACGCTGGTCAAGCGCAAGGCCAAAGTAAAAGTGGTTTTGCTAAATCAGGAATATCTCGTCGGCTTGGGCAATATTTATGTGGACGAGTCCTTGTTTGCCGCGGGGATTCATCCCGAGCGTGCCGCGTCGTCGTTGACGGAGGAGGAAGTGGCGCGGTTACACCAGAGCATCAGGAAAATCCTCGCTGAAGCGGTAGAAGCGGGTGGTTCCTCCGTTCGTTCTTATTTGAACGGCGAGGGTGAGATGGGAATGTTTCAACTCAAAATCCAAGTGTACGGCCGCAAAGGTGAACCGTGTCGAAAATGCGGCGCGCCGATCGAGCGGATCGTAGTAGGTGGACGAGGCACTCACATCTGCCGGACTTGCCAAAGGTAACCCCGCCCTGATCCTCTTTCATAAGATGGGAAGTATCAGCCCATCTTAAAGAGGTGATTGATTATGTGGCACGTGTTATCGGTGATGTGGTTAGCACTGGCGGTGAGCATGGACGGGTTTGGGGCCGGAACGACTTATGGGATGAGAAAAGTTCGCATTCCTTTTGGCTCCATCTTGATCATTGCTGGTTGTTCGGGGATGGTCATTTATTTAGCGATGTTAATGGGACAAGGGATTTCTCATTTCCTTCCACCTGCGTTGACCCATGGGATTGGAGCTGTTCTCTTTATCGCGATTGGCTTATTTGCGCTGTCGCAAGCAGGTAGGGCGCCGAAGAAAGTGGAAACGAAGGCGGCCGCCCTACCGCCAACCAAACCTGCCGAGCCCACCATTTGGACGTTTCAGCTTGAGAAGTGGGGATTGGTTGTGCAAATATTGAAAACGCCCATGGTTGCGGATATGGATGAATCCGGCACGATTTCAGGATATGAGGCTGTTTTGTTGGGAACGGCCTTGTCGTTGGATGCTTTTGCCGCGGGGGTAGGAGCTGCGTTCATCGGGATGTCCCCACTGGTGGCGGCGCTGGCGATTGGGTTGATGAGCGCAGTCTGCCTGCGCGCGGGCATGTGGTTCGGCTTCAAGTACGCCGAACGCGCCCGTTTTCGTTGGATGGGATACGCGCCCGGCGTTTTTTTGATCATATTGGGCTTGTTACGGTTAATTTAGAGGAGCGGTGTGGATGATTTTTGGATTGACCGGTGGAATTGCGACGGGAAAAAGCACTGTGGCCGAGATGTTGCAACGGCACGGGGCAGTGATTGTCGATGCGGATAAGGTAGCCCGGCAAGTCGTCGAGCCAGAGGAAGAGGGCTTGAAGCGGATTGCGTCTGTTTTCGGCGACGAGGTGATAAGCCGGGAGGGGACGCTTGACCGGCCCGCGCTGGGTCGCATCATTTTTCATGATGAAAAGGCGCGGCGCAAGCTGAATGAGTTGTTGCACCCGCTCATCATGGATAAAATGCGGCGGGACACGGAGAAGGTGTGGCAGACTGAGCCGCACGCGGTGGTCATATGGGATGTGCCGCTATTGATTGAAGAAAAAATGACCGACCTAGTAGATGAAGTGATTCTGGTTTATGTGCCGCAACGGGTTCAATTGGCTCGGTTGCAGGCGCGAGATCATCTTGATACCGACGAGGCGGCTGCGCGCTTGGCGGCACAACTGCCGATTGATGAAAAAAAAAAGTGGGCCGATTATGTGATCGACAACAGCGGAACACGGGAAGAGACTGAGATGCAGGTGGCGCGCCTATGGAGCGAACTGTGCGCAAAAGTTGGCTGAATCCGGTCAAGGGAACATGGCCAGGTCGGAAAAAGGCCTGGGTGTTGCTGGCGCTTTTGTGGGTGTTGTGCATGATTGTGGCCCATTGGTTGGAATGCCTGATTTATCCTTTGCGGTATGAGGAGTTGATCCTCAACAGTGCCGAAGCCACCGGAGCAGATCCGTTTTTGATTATGGCAGTGATCCGAGTGGAGTCCAGATTTCAGCTGGACCGAGTATCGGCGGCGGGCGCACAAGGGTTGATGCAGCTCATGCCGGAAACCATGGATTGGATGATCCGCCGGGGCGGGTTTTCGCCGGCGCTCAAGGAGCACATCCGCGATCCGGCGATCAACATCCATATGGGCGCTTGGTATCTTGCGTATTTGACCAAGCGGTACCATGGCAACAAAGTGGCGGCAATTGCTGCTTACAATGGCGGACACAACCGTGTCTCGCGTTGGCTTGACCAAGGTGTTTGGGATGGAACGAGGCAAGGAGCGGTACGGATTCCTATCAAGGAGACCCGGGAATATGTGTACCGGGTCAGCCATTACTATCAGAAATATAAAGAATGTTATCAAGATTTAATCAAAGAACAATAATTTGATTAAATGTGCGAGCCTGTTCCGGATTTGGGACAGGTTTTCGTTTTTATATTGAAAAATGTGTTATACTGTTTATAATAAAAAAGAGAGATGGTATGTAACATATAGCGGAGGGGAGAGCGGCTTCATGGCTGTGCGTATTGCAATCAATGGTTTGGGACGAATTGGACGGATGGTGTTTCGCAAAGCAGCACTTGATCCTGCTTTGGAAGTAGTGGCGATCAATGCGAGCTATCCAGCGGAAACGTTAGCACATTTAGTGAAATATGATACCATACATGGCATGTTTGCTGGTGAAGTGGAAGCGGTTGAGCAAGGGTTGATGGTGAACGGCAAACTGGTTCGCCTGGTGTCCAACCGCAACCCAGAAGAATTACCTTGGGCGGAACTGGGTGTGGATATTGTCATCGAAGCAACAGGCAAGTTTTGCGACCGCGAGGGTGCGTCGAAGCATTTGAAAGCTGGGGCTAAAAAGGTTGTTATCACGGCACCGGGCAAAAATGAGGACATCACCATCGTGTTGGGTGTGAATGAAGAAGCGTACATTCCCGAACAGCACGACATCATTTCCAACGCGTCCTGTACCACCAACTGCTTGGCCCCTGTAGCGAAAGTGTTGCATCAAGCGTTCGGGATTGAATACGGTTTGATGACGACGGTGCATGCTTATACCAATGACCAAAAAAACCTGGACAATCCCCACAAGGATTTGCGCCGGGCTCGCGCATGCGCCCAATCCATCATTCCGACGAAGACGGGAGCGGCCAAAGCGCTGGGATTGGTGCTGCCAGAATTGCAAGGGAAGTTGAATGGCTTTGCATTGCGGGTGCCAACCCCTAACGTGTCTGTAGTTGATTTGGTCGCCGATTTGAAAGTGAAGGTCACAGCGGAAGAGGTTAATCAAGCCTTAAAAGAAGCGGCCGAAACAAAGATGAAAGGCATTCTGCAATATTGTGAAGACCCACTCGTTTCTTCCGACTTCAACGGCAATGAGCACTCCTCCATCGTTGACGCTCTGTCGACGATGGCAATCGGCGAGCGCCAAGTGAAAGTGCTCGCTTGGTACGATAACGAATGGGGTTACTCCTGCCGCGTGGTTGATTTGGCGAAATATGTGGGTGAGCGATTGGCATTGGAAGTGACCGTCTAACGTGTTAAAAACCCTTCTCCACTGTCGGAGAAGGGTTTTTGCGTGCCAAATGCCTAATGCAAATGGTATATCGCCTTAAACGCGCCGCCGGCATTCCTGGATGTAAAAAGGAATGCCGGCGGCGCGTACGCCATGTGCGTCTACCGTTTGATGGGGATGTAGATGTCATACATGTTGTCTGGCGCATCAGGATCGTGGGTGACTGGTGTGTAGCGGTGATCGTACATCTCTAAGCCCAATGTGCTGTGATCTTTGCGGTACCCCATCTTTTCAATCCATTTCCACGCGCGCTGATAGGTGGCGGGGACGTTCCTTATCGAACCGCGATGGGTGAAAACTGCGTAACGTTGGGAGGGAACGGTGAATGACAACATCCCTTCAGGCACATTTTCGGCCAACTTCACTTCAACGGCGACATAACAAGTAAAATCTGTCACCCGGTCATGGCAGGGGCAGACAAAAGAACCGGGGCGAACCTGATGCGGGATTTCGTGAATTCGTTTAACTAACTGCTCCCACACTTTGGGGATTTCCCTGGACATGGTGTACGGTCCCGTCCAACCGAATCCGACGATCTGAAAAGATTCTTTGGTAATGATCCTTCCTTGCATGAGCGCCCCCCTTGGTATATGAGGAAAGAATATATGTTCTCAGGATTATTGTAAATCATATTCAGAATACGAACAAGATTCCTGCGATATTCCCATATCAGCGCGAAATTGGACGTCAACCTAAGGCTTATGGCTCTTCGATATACGCCCATTTGAATGAGTACGACGGGCCGAACGGATGGCGAACATGCCCCTTCACTCTTTGTTTGATGAGGGTGGTGTCATTCACATAATAGAGCGGGATGGCGGCATGGTCTTCCACAATCAGAAATTTTTCCGCTTGGGCCAGGTACTTTACTTGCTTTTGAACTTGAGGTGAATTGGCGGCGCGTTTTAGTGTTTCATCATAGGGTTTGTCTTTGTACCCTCCGGTGTTGGCGGGATGGCCGCTGGTGAATGTTTCCAACAGAGTGTAAGCATCGGGATAAGTGGCCACCCAATCGGACAAGGTGAGGTCAAACTCTCCCCTTTTCTCCAATCGATACTTTTCAGCCCGTGACGTCGTGTTCAGCAACAGGTTTAGACCCAGCACCTGTTTCAGTTGCTTTTTCAGTTCAACTGCCAGTTGCATGCGGTCATCCTCATAGCTGAGCATGACCAGGGCCGAAGGCGGTTGGCTGATCCGCAGTTCTTGCATGCCTTCTTGCAATAGGGCGCGGGCTTTGCCTAAGTTGGCCTTATCTGGTGGCAAAGGGGCCTCTTCACGAAATGCGGAACGGAAGCCTTTCATAGACGGTGGAATCAGTCCGCCTGCGGGTTGCGCTTGGCTTTTCAGTACAGAGACCAACTGTTCTCGGTCGATCGCCAGGCTGATCGCTTGTCGAATCTTTTTGTTTTGGAAAAACTTGTTTTTGCTGTTGAACCGAATATATTGGGTTGTCCATAGTTGGATGGAATGGAATTCGGGCGTATTGGCGTAAGCTTGGGCGAATTCACGAGCGATTCGGGTGATATCAATTTTGTCGGCATTGTATAAATTAATCGTTTGCGTGGGGTGGTTGGACACATAGAAGATGATATAATCCAGCTTCACCTGTTCCTGATCCCAATACCGTTCGTTTTTTTTCAGGACGATGGTGCCGTCGGCCGACACATCAAGAATGACAAACGGGCCGTTGAGCTTGAGGTTGAGTAAGGTGCTTCTGTTTGCGTTTGGCGGCTGGGTAAATTCGCGTTGCGGCAAAAAGGGAGTGAGAGCCAGCAATGTCAAGAAGTTGCGCGTGGGTTGGGACAATCGGACTTGAAGCGTTTCTTCGTCGACCACGGTGATGCCCACTTTATCGGCGCTCACTTCCCCTTGATGGTAACTCTGCGCGTTGACAATCGGATAAAACAGGTAAGCGTTGGGTGAATCGGTTTTCGGGTGCAAGGTACGTTTCCATGCTCGCGCGAAATCGTACGCCGTAACGGGTGCCCCATCTTGCCACAAGGCGTTTCTAAGCTGAAATGTATATACCGTTTGGTCGGCGCTGACGCTCACTTTTTCTGCCATAGCTGGGATGGGCCGGTTGTTTTGGTCCAGCCGCATCAAGCCTTCGGCCACTTGATTTAGGATCAGCGTCTCGTTGGTGTCCACGGCGAGCGAAGCGTCCAATCGCCAGATTTCATGGGGAATCGTCAGCCGCAGGGTTTGTTCATTGGTTAAGATGTCGTTCGCGGTGGTGGTCGATTGGCATGCGGCCAAACTAAACAATGAGAGGAGAAGTAAACAATTGCGCAACATAGACATGGGATTCCCTCCTTCACTTGCATGGAACCAGAGCATATGAGTTATTATAGCGTGCGGGTTTGAAGGCCAAATGGTAGAGAATGCGCGTTTTCATTAAGCCTTGGTTAATTTATGGTTGAGGAAAAACAGAGAATATGTGACGAGTGGATAACGAAGGGGATAGGATTTTTCTGTTGACAAAATAGCATTGATTTGCTGACGTTTATCTTTAAAATGATAATATAGTCGATATTTGTGATTTTTAGGTATCGCATTCCTTCCGTTGCTAAGGCAGGTAGGATAAAGGAGGAACGGATTCTTGAGATGTCCATTTTGCAATCACAATGGCAGCCGGGTGCTGGATTCGCGTCCGGTGCACGAGGGACGTGCTATTCGCCGCCGCCGGGAGTGCGAAAAGTGTGAGCAACGCTTCACCACGTTTGAAATGGTGGAGGAGCAACCGTTGATTGTTGTCAAAAAAGAAGGAAGCCGTGAAGAATTCAGCCGAGAGAAGTTGCTTAGGGGCTTGATTCGCGCCTGTGAAAAGCGTCCAGTGCCCCTGGAACGCCTGGAATCGCTCGTAGTTGAAATCGAGCGGGCTCTGCGGCAGGCAGGAGTGACGGAAGTGCCTTCCAAGGAGATCGGGGAAATGGTGATGGAGCGGCTGATGGAAATTGATGAAGTGGCCTATGTCCGGTTTGCATCGGTCTATAGGCAGTTCAAAGACATAAATGTATTTGTGAATGAACTGGAAGAGTTGTTAAACCGTTCAAGAAATGCGTTGGCAGAAGAGAAAAAGCGGGGCGGTGCCGTATAATTCATTGCCAAATAAGGTTTGGCTTCAAGCGTTGGTTGTATGTTACAATGATACAACCTGACTGAGGCAACATTGGTTCGAGGAGGCCGGTTGATGGCGATATTCTGGAAAGATATCGGCTGGCGCTGCCGCTCGGGACGCCCTGTACACAGTGCTGATCTTATGAGTCTCATCCATTTGTATCAACCGATGATCGGCGCATCGGCCATGTCGTTATACATGACCTTGGCGTATCAGCTTCCCCTGACCCGCGCGGGGGTATCAGAGATTCACAGTCACGCCTATCTGTTAAAGCTATGTTCGTTTAATACAGAGCAACTCTTAAAAGCGCGTCATCTGTTGGAAGGGGTGGGGTTGCTCAATGTATATGAAAGAAAAGATTCCCAACACGGCTCATTCTATGAGTATGAGTTGATCGCGCCGCTTTCTCCGGTGAAATTTTTCCAAAGCGACATATTGAGCATGACGCTGTATCATTTCTTGGGAAAAGAAGGCTACCTTGCGGTGCGGGAGTTGTTGATTGATAAAGAATCGGTTGCCAAACAGCCGGATGGCGGCCAGGTAAAAGATATCACCAAGTCGTTTCAAGAAGTGTTTGAAAGCCTTTCTCCCGCAGATTTGGCTAGGGAAGCGGAACAAAACCGCGACACCGTCTGGTCGGGCGTGGAGGGCGATGAGAGCTTGGCGGAGGGAAAAGAACCGCAACTGCGGGAAGACATTGATTTTGCGATGTTGAAAATGCGACTTTCTTCCATTGTTGAGGATGATTGTTGGACAAACGAATTGATGCGGGATTTGATGCAAATTCGCTTTTTGTACCAATTGGACGATTGGGCCTTGTTAAAAGCGTTGCAGAATCCCTATGTGACCAGGCATGGGCGTATTGATGTAGATCGGTTGCGTGCTTACATTAAGAGCGAATACCGCTTGCGATTTGGGGGAGCACCGATTGTATCGCATCGAGCCGCCCCCAAAGAAGTGGAAGCGGCCACTCCGGCGACTGTGCCAACTGCCAGTTCGGAGCCGCTGTCTGAAGAAGAAAAGCATTTTCAGCAATTGGCGCAGATCTCCCCGTTGGAGTTATTGGCCTTTTACCAAGGCGGCTCCCGTATTCCCGACAGTGATGTGGAATTAGTGGAGACATTGGTCAGGGAATACGGTTTACCGCCCGAAGTGATTAATGTGCTGTTAGAATACGTTCTCCTGAAATATGATTACCGTCTGCCGCGCAATCTGGTGGAGAAGATCGCCGGCCATTGGAAGAGACGGGGGATCAAAACGATTCAAGAGGCGTTGGAGCAAGCCCGGAAAGAAACGTGGGAGACAAACAAGAAAAAAGAAGCCCCGCGCAAATCCAAGTCTAAAGCCAACAAGAGAGAAGAAAAACTGCCGCAAGCGCTGCAATCGCAATGGGACGCCAACCAGGAGGATGAAACGGCCCTTCCCGCCTCGGAAGAGCTTGCCGACAAACAGGCGGCGATTCAAGCCAAATTGCGCCTGATGAACGAACGGTTGCAAGCCAACAAGACGGGCAAGGAGCATTTGCCATAAACACGTGTTTTGGCCGGGGGTTTGATAAAAATCAAAAAAACATTAAAAAAGTATTGCTTTTGCATAAACCCCCGTGCTATAATCTTCTTTGTCAGCAAATGATTCTCTTATTCTTAAATGGTTCGGTAGCTCAGTCGGTAGAGCAGAGGACTGAAAATCCTCGTGTCGGCGGTTCGATTCCGTCCCGAACCACCATTCGCGGAAGTGGCTCAGGGGTAGAGCATCGCCTTGCCAAGGCGAGGGTCGCGGGTTCGAATCCCGTCTTCCGCTCCAATCTAATATGCTGGGGTGGCGGAATAGGCAGACGCACAGGACTTAAAATCCTGCGGTGGGTGACCACCGTGTCGGTTCGAGTCCGACCCTCAGCACCAAATGCGTGCCCCCGGATGCACACGGATTGATGCCGTTGTGAATTCGGGGGCTTTTATTGTTGATGGAGCAGATTGTGAGCACGGGCAGACAAGGTTTTCTGTTTGTGATAACATAGCATATTGAATCGAGTTTCGACCGAATGGTTGGAGGGTGGATAGCATGTCAAACATTGATGCGATCTTGAAGCGGGCTCTGGACGGAGAACGTCTCGGGCTTGAGGATGGGATCGCTTTATGGGAAAGCAATGAGATTGAGAAGCTGGGCCAAGTGGCCAATCAGCTGATGTTAAGAAGACATCCCGAACCGATTACCACCTTCGTAGTCGGACGCAATATTAACTACACCAACGTGTGTGACACTTATTGCCGTTTTTGCGCTTTTTACCGTGCGCCAGGCTCCAAAGAAGGCTATGTATTGCCGAATGAGATGATTTTCCAAAAAATACAAGAGACGATCGACGTTGGCGGCACCGAAATTCTGATGCAAGGTGGAACCAACCCAGATTTGCCGCTGTCCTACTACACGGATTTGCTTCGCGAAATCAAAAAACGGTTTCCAACGATTCATATGCACTCCTTTTCTCCAGCGGAAGTGATGAAGATGAAAGAAGTCTCCGGCTTGTCGTTGGAAGAGGTTGTGCGGGAATTGAAGGAAGCCGGGTTGGACTCTATTCCCGGAGGCGGAGCGGAAATTCTGGATGATGAAATCAGACGGAAGATCAGCCGCTTAAAAGGCTCTTGGCGGGATTGGATGGATGTGATGCAGACGGCTCAACGCCTCGGCATGACGACGACCGCTACCATGGTGATCGGCTTTGGCGAGACGTTGGAGCACCGCGTCAAGCATTTGTTGCGCATCCGGGAGGCGCAGGATCAAACCAACGGATTCTTGGCGTTCATCGTCTGGACGTTCCAACCGGACAACACCAATTTGAAGCGCGAAAAGCTGGGGGCGGAAGAATACCTCAAAGCGGTCGCTGTCAGCCGCATCATGTTGGATAACATCCCCAACTTGCAGTCTTCCTGGGTGACGATGGGACCAGAAGTGGGCAAGTTGTCCCTGCAATACGGATGCAATGATTTTGGTAGCACGATGATTGAAGAGAATGTCGTTTCGGCGGCGGGAACCACGCACAAGGTGAACAACAACCTCATCTTGCGGCTGATTCGGGAAGCCGGCAAAATTCCGGCGCAACGCAACACCCATTATCGCATTTTGCGCGTGTTTAAGGATGACGAACAATTCGAGCATGACTTTGTGATGCAGAACTAAGGCGTGTCTGGTGAATCACGCGTAGCGAGGTGCTCATCGGGAAAAGATGTTTTCATCAGACATACACTAAAACAGCATGGATGCTTTAAGAAAACTCCGCAACGGTTGCGGGGTTTTTTTGTTTTCAATAATGGTTTGTCCGTGTGAATTGCTCAGATGTGGCAGATGCCGCGACCGCCTTTTCTTTGGATGAATAATTTAGTTTGGAAAAATTTAGAGGGCTGTCGTTTGGCAGAACCGCAAAGGGGAAACGACATGAGTGTGTTACAAATGACTGATATGAGCACGGGGCGAATGTTGTCCATCATTCGTGACGGGTTGCGGAAAACGCGGCAACCCAAAAAAGTGATCGTTGTCGGGGCTGGTATGGCCGGGTTGGTCGCCGCCTCGCTGTTGAAACAGGCGGGGCATCAAGTGAAAATCATTGAGGCCAGCTCTCGGGTAGGAGGGCGCGTATACACGCTCCGCAGTCCATTTGCCCAAGGGGAATACTTGGAAGCGGGGGCGATGCGCATCCCCAATGTCCATCAGTTGACACTGGCTTACATCAAGAAGTTTGGTTTGCCGATCAATCCGTTTATCAATGCGACCCCCAATGACCTGATTTACACCAACGGGGTGCGGACAACGGCCAAGGAGGCTGATCGCAATCCTGATATCCTGCGGTTTCCCGTAGCGGCTATAGAAAGGGGCAAGTCCGCGGACGAATTGTTCCTGGCTGCTTCGCGGAAAATTCTCGACTTCGTCAAGCGCAATCCGAAGCGCAACTGGCCCATCGTCGTGCGCCGGTTCGACCACTATTCACTAGACACGTTTTTAAGACATAATCCGGTAGGCCCAAGACTCTCTCATCAGGCGATCGACATGATTCAGATCATGCAAGATACCGAAGGCATTTCGCAACTTTCGTACATTCAGACCCTGCAAGCATTTCAGCTTCTTTATCAACCGAACATCCGGTTTTATGAAATCACCGGTGGCAACGACAAGCTACCCAAAGCGTTCTTGCCTCAGTTGCGGCGGGACATCCTGTTTAACCACAAGATGACGAAGATCTCCCAACGCAATGGAACGGTCACCATCCATTCAGTGCATACGAAAACGAAACAGCCTGCCAAGACGATGGGGGATGTGGCGATTATTACTGTCCCTTATTCGCTTTTGCAATTGGTGGAAGTGGAACCCAAGCACCTTTTCTCCTACGGCAAGCGCAAAGCGATTCGCGAATTGCATTACGCACCAGCCACCAAGATCGGAATCCAGTTTAAACGCCGTTTCTGGGAGCAGGAGGGACATTTAGGTGGCAAGATTGTGACTGATTTGCCGGTGCGCTATGCATTTTATCCCAGCCATGGCTTGGGCAAGCGGGGACCAGGCACGGTGCTGGCTAGTTATACATGGGAGGATGACGCTTTGCCCTGGAATGCGTTGAAACAGGAAGACCGAGTGCGACAAGCGTTGGAAGATTGGGCGAAGCTGCATGGGAAAAAGGTGTTTCGCGCGTTTGACACCGGAACGTCGTGGAGTTGGTCCCAGTATCAATATAGTGGCGGCGCGTTTGTGCTGTACCGGCCTGGGCAGCAGAATGAGCTGGGTTCTCACTTGGCCAAGCCGGAGGGGAGAATCTTTTTTGCAGGCGAGCATGTATCCTCCACACCGACTTGGATTCAGGGGGCGATCGAGTCAGCGATTCGTACAGCGGTGGAAGTGCATCAATTTAAAGGATAAGACAATAAAATATCTCTATTTCATAGATTTGGTTTCTCAATTTTGATATTTTTAATATGAAACCAAATAGTAACGTTTACCAACTGTTTGCCCCTTGATAAAGAGAGAGGGAGGGAAGAATCGGTGGAAGGAAAAACACATGCGGCGATTGGCATGGCCACCGGTGTGGGTTTGGCGTGCGGCATGGGTGAATCCGCTGATGTGGCGGTGTTGGGCTTGACAGTAGTGTCAGCGGTGATCGGATCGCTTTTGCCGGACATAGATGAGGATGGGAGCATGATCAACAATTTTTTGTTCCCTTCGCTTAAACGAACATACCGTTCGTTTGCGCTGGCTGCCTTGGGTGCTGTGATGGTGCTGTTTTATTTCCTCAAGGGTTTGCCCGCATGGGTGCTTTGGTTGGGGCTGTATGCCGCGGCGGTCGCTTATGTCCCCCACCGCACCGTCACGCATTCGCTGTTGGCTTGCGCGTATGTGGGCTGGGTCGTCTATACGATCGCGCCCACATATACATGGGCGGTGGTATTGGGATATTTGTCCCATTTAATTGCCGACACCATGACCAGCGCCGGGGTTCCTTACTTGTGGCCGTACAAGAAGCGGTTCAATCTCAAAGGGTTTGGCGTGAAAGTAAAAACAGGAGGGGCGGGTGACCGTCTCATCGGCACGGTAGCCATCATTGTGGCGGCCTTGGGCTTTGTGTATTTGGTGGGACAGGTCTTGTATGATGAGGCGCTGACGGCGGGGTGGATCTCCCCCTAAGGTAGACTGGGCAGGACAAGGTCTTTCTTTGGTCAATTGAAGTATACACTTCCTTTATCTCCCATATACTATTATCAATTTAAGGGAGGAGGAAGGAGGAGCCAGGTGGCTTATGTGATCTCGCTAGATCATCATGATCGTGCGAAAATCATTTGTCTGAGCGCCCATTTGAAGGAATGTGTCGCCCTTTTCCAAGAAAATGTGCTGGGTTGCCATATAGATGAATCCATATGGGGAACGCGGTATAGGTGCACCATCGGACTGGAACGCCGCAGCCGGTTTCAGGAGAGGGAATTTCGCAAACGGCTGGGGCGAGCGGTGGCCGAATTCATTTGCGAACACATGGAACCGGAAATGATCCGGCAAATCATTCAACACGAACACGGCTTGCGACAACAGGAAGAAGTGAAGCAAATTGAGGGCCGAGTGAGGCGCTTGCTTGAAACGAGCGCCTGGGAATGCGCAAAGGTGGTGTATGCCAACCGCCGGGACAAAATCGCCCGTCAAGTCAGCTCTTTTTTGAAAGGGTCGGCGGAATTGGCGATTGATGGATTCGCTCGGTTCCGGATGAAAACATATCGCTATGTGCTGGCAACATGCGTGCAAGAAGCGTTACACGACTATTTGTTGGATCAAGAATACAAGGAATTCATCCACTTGTTGCGTTCGTTTGTGGAGGTGCAACCGCCCAAGCTGGATTTCGTCCACCTGATCCATGAAGGGAGGGGCGCATTCCGGCTGATGCAAGCGGATGGTACGCCGTTGGCATGGAAAGAGGGAAACGAAGCGTTGAACGAGATGTTTGAATTTTCCCTTTCGCGTGAGGATATGATTGTCAGCACCCTGTTGTCGATCGTTCCACAAGAAATGTGCCTGCATACGCAGAATCCTCAAGAAAATGTGATCCGCACCCTGATTCAGATTTTTGAGGGGCGCCTGCACCTTTGCGAAGGATGTCATCTTTGCGGACGCACGGTGCATTGTCAGGAAGATGCGTGATTCCGGCGTGTGACGCAGAACTGATCAGATTGGTATACATAGTGGGTGATTTTTTTCCAATTGACGCCGGTGCTGTTTTTCGGTAAGCTAATACTCGTTGATTCTAGGAAGCAACAAGCCGTATCCTTGACATATGACTTGTCAGTGTGCTAACATAATGATATTGTTCAAAGCAGAGGCGCCCGCTTCTCACCTGGTCGACGCGAACGCAGTTGGCAGGTTAATGGTTCGGAAGACACATTTCCTATGTTTGCGCAGGGAAATTGAATGTGGGCGTTATCTGACGCCCACATTTTTTATTTGCCTAAATTTTTTTTGGAGGTGGCAGGTTATCAGCAAGGATCAACAACACCAAGTCAACGAGGCGATTCGCGCTCGTGAGGTTCGCTTGATTGGAGTCGACGGCTCGCAATTGGGTATCAAACCGCTCAGAGAGGCGTTGCATTTGGCGCAAGAAGCGAACTTGGATCTGGTGAACATAGCCCCACAAGCAAAACCGCCGGTTTGTCGTATCATGGACTATGGTAAGTTCCGTTACGAGCAAAGCAAGCGGGAGAAAGAAGCTCGCAAGAACCAGAAGATCGTTCAGATCAAAGAAGTGCGCCTGAGTCCGACCATCGAGGAAAACGATGTGAAGACCAAGCTAAACCATGTGCGCAAGTTCTTGCAAGGCGGAAACAAAGTCAAATTGTCGATTCGTTTCCGCGGTCGGGAAATCACCCACCAAGACATTGGTCGCCGCATTTTGGATCGTTTGGCCGACGAAGTGAAAGATATCTCTGATATTGAGCGCCAACCAAAATTGGAAGGCCGCCAAATGATCATGATCTTAACACCGAAACAGTAGTTGCAAGGAGGAGCATCCAATGCCAAAAATGAAAACGAAACGCGCTGCAGCAAAGCGTTTTAAGAAAACGGGTACCGGCAAAGTAAAACGCAATCACGCGTTCAAAAGCCATTTGCTTGGAGGTAAAACGGCGAAACGCAAACGTCATCTGCGCAAAGACGCTGTTATGCACTCCGGCGATGTGAAACGCATTAAACAACTGATCACATACATGTAATGTTCGCTTAGATAGGAAAGGTTTACTTCAGGAGGGATTTACAGTGGCAAGAGTAAAAGGTGGTACCGTAACTCGCGCTCGTCGCAAAAAGGTACTGAAACTGGCTAGAGGATATTTTGGTTCCAAACACAGACTGTTCAAAACGGCGAAACAACAAGTGATGAAATCCTTGATGTACGCTTACCGCGATCGTCGCCAACGCAAACGTGACTTCCGCAAACTGTGGATCACTCGGATCAACGCTGCGGCACGCCTGAACGGTTTGTCCTACAGCAAATTCATGCACGGCTTGAAAGTGGCTGGTGTCGACATCAACCGCAAAATGCTGGCTGAATTGGCTGTAACCGATGCGAAAGCATTTGCTGATCTGGCTAACATCGCAAAAAACGCGAAGTAATCATACAGCAATCATAATGCAAAACCCCCCGGATCATGATGAACCGGGGGGGTTTGTCTTTTGTATCGGAAACGGAGCCGATGAGGATTAAACCGATCATCAAAGGCGGTTTTTCACTCATGACGGCAACCGCGAACTTTAGCTCCAGTCTATTTTGTTTAGCAGGGTGAGTAGGGTTTCGATTTCATCGGTAGCCAAGTGTTCAAACTTTTCCCTGTAGTATTCCGTTTTCCGCCGTGCCAATTTTTCAATCACGTCTTGCCCCTGTTTGCTGATGTGAAGCTCCACGACGCGCTTGTCCAGTTGCGAACGCTTGCGGTAAGCCAGGTTTTTCTTCTCCAGGTGGTCGGCGACGTGAGTGATGTGGCTGACGGAGCAATCAAATTCTTGCGCCAGAGCCGTCACGATTTGCGGACTTTTGTCTTGCAGACTTTTGAGCACATTGAATTCGGCGCCGTTGATTTGTTCTTCCCAGATGTCCGCCATATCTTTGCGCATTTGGCGGAACATGTGGCGGAAAGATTGTTCCAACTCTAAAATCATTTCTAAGCGATCTGGCATGTCGGATCTCCTTAATGCTTGTTTCATAAAGTCGAGTAATTGCGCTGTGCTGTATTATAACGTTCTGATGATGTTTGGGCAAATGGAAATTTTGTAAACGTCAGTGCGGCTATGCAAAATTTCTGTGCCCATAGTAGCAAAAGCTAATGAATGCGCATGCCCACGATAGAGATTGCGGTCGTCGGGATGCATAGCCACGACTAAAGAAAGAACCAGCCGGCTGGACTGGTTGTGATCGTCAAGTTGGATTTAGGTTATTTTTTGCAATCGCAGTCAGGGCATTGGCAATCGGGAGTGCCGCATTTGTTGCATTTGGAAGTGCGGGGTTCAACAAAGGTGTTCATATGGTTCACCTCCACACACAGTTATCCTGGTTGCTACATTTCATTTTATTATATTTCTCTGCTGTTGTAAATTGAATATACATAATTTATTGAATAATCAGCAGATGAATATAACCACCCGCCACGTCGAGTCGGCGGGTGAGACAAGTGACCGAGCGAATGTGCGTTAACGGGAACATTGTCGCAACTGTTGCGCGGCCTGTTCGGGGGAGTCGGCGCGAGTGATGGCGGAGATGACGGCAATGCCATCTGCCCCAGCTTGACGCACCGCAGCCATGTTATCAACGGTGATGCCACCGATGCCGACGATAGGAAAGTCACCAAGTGCTTGGCGAATCTCAGCTAATGCCTCTGGTCCAATTGGTTGTTTCGCATCCGGCTTGCTCGTCGTGGCAAACATGGGACCAATGCCGATATAATCCGCCCCTTCTTGCTGTGCTTGTCGCGCTTCAGGGATGCTGCGGGCGGATACCCCAATCACGCAAGACGGGGGAAGGATGCGTTTGGCCTCGGGCACGGGCAAGTCGTCTTGGCCGAGATGAACTCCGTCGGCATCGAGGATTAAAGCCAAATCCACCCGGTCATTCACCAGAAAGGGAATCCGGTGTGTGCGGCAGAGGGCGCGCAGGCTGTGACCCAACTCCACCGTTTCACGCAAATTGCGCGCGGAATGTTTTTCGCGAAACTGAAAACAGGTGATGCCCCCTGAGATGGCGGCCTGAAGCACGGCAACCGGATCGCGGTCGAGGCAATCTTGGCTGCCCATTACTAGGTATAGGCGCAAATCTTTTGCTTTAATCGGCATACAGCTCACCTCCTAGGCGATGAGCCCAGTGATTGGTTGGCCCATGGCCGCTTCCCAGAGGAAATGCATGGGAAATGGCAGCCGAAATGAACTGCTTCGCCTGGGAGACGGCGTTGGCCAAGGTGAAGCCGCGGGCCAGATAGGCGGCAATCGCAGCCGAAAGCGTGCATCCCGTTCCGTGAGTGTGAGAGGTGTCGAACCGGGGTGAACGGAGGAAGACGAACTCTTTGCCATCATAAAAGAGATCGACGGCATCATCATCTTCAAGATGCCCACCTTTGATCACCACGGATTGGGCGCCGAGTGCATGCAGGGCTTGTGCCGCCTGTTTGCGTGCGTTCAGATCGGTAAGCGGCGTTTCCGTCAATGCTTCGGCTTCAGGGATGTTGGGGGTGATTACGGTAGCGAGCGGAATCAGTTCTTCCATGAATTGTTTTCTGGCCGCCTGATCCAACAGCAGATGCCCACTGGTCGAGACCATCACTGGATCAACCACCAAGGGAAACAATTGGTGCTCCTTCACCTTGCGGGCGACAACAGACGTAATCTCGGCATTGGCCAGCATGCCGGTTTTGGTCGCGTCTACGCCGATGTCCGTTGCCACGGCATCTAGCTGCTTGGCGACAGCCTCCGCAGGGAGGGTTTGCACATCAAAGACCCCCAGGGTGTTTTGTGCCGTCACTGCCGTGATCGCGGTCATGCCGAAAACCCGGAGTTCTTGGAACGTTTTTAAATCTGCTTGGATGCCAGCGCCTCCGCCACTGTCTGAACCGGCGATGGTCAGGGCCCGTGCAGGTTGAGTCATCAGGGTACCCCTTTCTATCAGTTGTGTGAGATCCGGTGTCTTCATTTATACAACCATATTCTATCAGAAATAAAGGGGTTCAATATAAATTTGAATAGTTCGTCTATAGCGTGAGCGGGCAGCTAGCACATATAGAAATTTACATATTTTTATTGTACCATCTAGAAGAAGGAGTGTGAAAACATGGCCAATAAGCACAAGAAGAAAAGCGTGTCTGATCGGATGGGCATGATCACCATGGTTACCGTTTTGCTGGTCTTTTTGGGTTTGGGCATTTTTGCGGTGATCCAATCCATTACACAAAGCGGTGAACAGGCGAAAGAAAAAGTGAACATTAAGCTTGACGGGCAACCGACCGTCGGAGACCCCAATGCGCCGATCAAGCTGGTTGAATTCGGCGATTTCAAATGCCCGACCTGCAAAATGTTTCACGATGAGATTTATCCACTGCTGAAAAAAGAGTATATCGACACCGGCAAAGTGCAAATGGCATTTATCAATTATCAATTTTTAGGTGCCGATTCCGTGACCGCTGGCATTGCGGGCGAATCGGTATACAAGCAAAATCCGGAAGCTTTCTGGAAGTTTTATGACGCTATCTACAAAAATCAAGGGCAGGAAACGGAAACCTGGGCCACTCCCGAGTTTTTGACTGAATTGGTCAAGAAGAACATTCCAGAAGTGAATGCAGATCAAGTGAGCAAAGACTTGAAAAGCAAAGCATACGAAAAAGACGTGCTCGCGGACAACCAGTTGGCGCATACCTATAAAGTGGACGGTGTTCCGACTGTCTTTATCAACGGCGTCATGATGGATAACGCGATGGACTATGCCGCCTTGAAAAAAGCGATTGACGCCGAGCTGAAGAAAAAATGAGAGAGGGAATCTGATCCACGATGAAGCGGATGTTGTCTACATACGGTCTTTACTTTGCCTGGTTGGTCGCGCTTGTGGCCACAGGAGGCAGTTTGTATTTTAGTGAAGTATTGGGCTTCATTCCCTGTACCCTGTGCTGGTATCAGCGGATTTTTATGTATCCGCAAGTGATTCTGCTCGGAATCGCCTCTTATCGCAACGACCATCGTATCATCCCTTATGTTTTGCCGTTGTCGGTGTTAGGGGGATGCGTTTCGCTCTGGCACTATCTGGAGCAGAAAGTGCCGGGTTTTGCTACGATCCTTCCTTGCCGCGTCGGTGTGCCTTGCGCGCAAGCCTATATTGATTGGTTTGGGTTTATCACGATTCCATTTTTGGCGTTGGTTGCATTCATCTTGATCGTTGTCTTTCTCTCATTTGCCCGCAGTGGCGCAGTTGAAGACGAAGCTTCAGAATAAACGGGCATATTTCCCTTGGCATTTGCCGGAGCCTGTTGTGACGGTGGGTACATAGACTAGTACTGAAGTCACAACGAAGGGAGATCGATCTGTGAAAAATGGAACTTTGAAGACAAGCGGCATAGGTTTTGGCGGCTTTGGCGGGATAGGGTCGGCCATCGCCATCGCGATCATCGTCATCCTGATCATCGCCTTCTTCTGCTTCTGGGGCTTTTTCGGAGGCGGCTGGGGTTTCGGTGGGGGCTTTGGTGGTTTCCCCGGATTCTGCCTGTAACTGCATAACGAAAAAAGCAAGCCTGTTCGTTAAGAACGAACGACGGGCTTGCCTGTTTTTTTTTAATCCTTATTTAGGAAGCGCTTCGTGCAGTGTTTCGATGAGTTGATTGCGCTCGGCGTCGGAGCTGTTTTTCCAGATGACTTCGAACAGCACACCCAGTCCGGGCAACAATTTTTCTTCGCCTTGTTGAATAGAGTCCACCACTAATTCTTGCAGTTGTTGCGGATTCATGGTATGAATGTTGTGTATTACTGCACCGCGAATGTCAAAATTCATCCTGATAACCCCCTTTTACATAAGTCTTTACGGAAAAAATAACTTTATCCCTAAACGATTTGGGTTAAGCTAATTTGCAGAGGCTTTGCGGAGGCGACAAAAGTGAGTAAAACGTTTGCGATTATTGGCTTGGGCCGATTTGGAGGAAGCGTGGCCAAAACACTTCATTCCATGGGGTACGAAGTGTTGGCCATTGATAAAGACCACCAACGCGTTCAGGATATGTCCCAAGTGCTACTGCACACCGTGGAAGCAGACACGACCGATGAAAACGCGTTGAAAGCGCTGGGAATACGCAATTTTGACGTAGTGGTGGTCGCTATTGGCAATGACATCCAGGCCAGCATCTTGACTACGTTGGTGCTCAAAGAAATCGGATGCCCGAAAGTCGTGGTGAAAGCGATCAACGAGATGCATGGCAAGGTATTGAATAAATTGGGAGCCGACCGCGTGGTGTTCCCGGAACGCGACATGGGGGTGCGCGTAGTTCACAGCTTGATTTCACCCAATATCCTAGAGTATATCGAGCTATCCGATGACTATAGCATCATTGAGGTGATCGCCGGTGAATTTTTCAACGGGAAAACACTGCAGGAATTAAATATTCGTGCGAAATTCGGTTGCAATGTGATGGCCATTAAGAACGGGTCGCAGTTTAACATTAACCCTGCGGCGACCGATATGATACATAAAGGTGACACGTTGGTTGTGATCGGCCATAATGACGATTTGAAAAAATTACAGGAAAAGACAGATGACCAATGACAATAAAAAAACGCATTTCCATTACATCTCCTCATAATGAGCAAGTAAAACGCTGGAAAAAGTTGAACACCAGAAAAGGGCGGGCGCAAGAGAGGGCGCTGTTGATTGAAGGCGAACACCTGTTATTGGAAGCGGCGCGGGCATCTGCACAGTTTGAAGCGGTGCTGGTCAATAGGGATAAAGAAGAGGTCTACCAACGCATCAAAGGGGAATTGCCGCCCGATGCGCCCGTGTACGAACTAGCTCCTGCCGTATTTGCCGCGCTGGTGGACACTGAAACGCCGCAAGGGTTGGCAGCTGTCATCACTGCGCCAGTTTGGCCGCGTGACGTTTGGCTAGACAAAGATGGTGATTTGACCGTGCTACTTCTGGACGCTGTCCAAGACCCTGGCAACTTGGGGACGATCATCCGTACAGCTCAAGCGGCAGGAGTGGATAGCATCCTGCTGGGGAAAGGGACGGTTGATCCATTCAATGCCAAAGTAGTCCGTTCGGCAATGGGTGCGTTGTTTCGCATGCCGCTTATCCAGATTGATTTGGCGGAAGCGATCCCAATGTTGCAGTCCCGGGGAGTGACAGTTGTGAATGCCTCTCCACATGCTGGCACGCACCATTTTGATTATGCTTTTCCGGCGCGGGTGGCACTGTTGCTGGGCAATGAAGGCCGAGGCGTCGATGAGAAATACCTGCCGCTGGTGGATGCGGATGTCACCATCCCTATGCCGGGTGGAACCGAGTCATTAAATGTATCCATCACCGGCGCGATTTTGCTGTATGAACGAATCCGGCAACATTTTCAGGCAAGGTAACTGTTGCAGGTTGACTTTGCCATAGCTTATAATATTAAATAATTTAATCTGACAATGGATTTGAAAAGCGATGACAGAGAAGAGTAAGCAGTGCATCCTTTCAGGGAGGGAACACCATGACTGGAAGTGTTCCTAAGGAACTGGCTGCTGAAGTTCGCTCTGGAGCTGTCCCCTGAACTGACGTGAACGTGAACGCGAGTAGGGGGAACCGGTTTGACCGTTATCTCTGTAAGTGGAAAAGAAGGAGAAGACTGCCTTCTTTTCAAAAAGGGTGGTACCGCGAATCTCTCGTCCCTTTGGACGCGGGATTTTTTTATTTTCCATCAAAAAGAGGGGAGTATCAATGATGCGCGAACGTTTAACAAGTTTGCAAGATGAAGCGGCCATTGCGATCGCTAATGCGGAGAGCTTGGACGCACTGAGGGAACTAAAAGTAAAGTATCTGGGAAAAAAAGGTGAATTAACAAGTGTATTGCGCGGCATGGGGAGCTTGCCCCCGGAAGAGCGGCCGGTGATCGGCGGATTGGCCAATGAGATTCGGGCACAACTCGACCTGTTGATCGCGGAGAAAGAATCAGCCTTTGAAGAGGCGGCGCTCAATGAGCAGCTGGCCACAGAGACGATTGATGTCACGTTGCCGGGAACCCCTGTTAAGTTGGGTTCGATTCATCCATTGAATCTGGTGATTGAACAGCTGGAAGACGTCTTCATCGGCATGGGATTTGAAATCGCCGAAGGGCCGGAAGTGGAGACGGATCAATACAACTTTGAAGCGTTGAACCTGCCCAAAGAACATCCGGCGCGCGACATGCAAGATTCGTTTTACATAACGCCGGAGACGTTGCTTCGCACACACACTTCGTCGGTGCAAGTGCGCACCCTGGAGAAAAAAGAAGGGCATGTGCCAGTAAGGATCATCTGCCCTGGTAAGGTGTACCGCCGCGATGATGACGATGCGACACATTCACATCAATTCACCCAAGTCGAGGGCCTGGTGGTTGACCGCGGCGTGTCGATGAGTGAGTTAAACGGTGTCTTGTTGGCCTTAATTGAAAAGATGTTTGGCGAAGGAACCGAAATGCGGTTGCGCCCCAGTTATTTCCCATTCACTGAGCCGAGTGTGGAAGTGGACATCTATCATCCGGAAAAAGGCTGGGTAGAGATCTTGGGAGCGGGCATGGTTCATCCGCGCGTGTTGGAGAAAGCCGGCTACAATCCGGAACGTTATTCTGGTTTCGCCTTCGGAATCGGGGTGGAGCGGATCGCCATGCTGAAATACGACGTTGATGACATTCGCCATTTTTACAATAATGATTTGCGTTTCTTGCGCCAATTTCGTTCTGAGTGAGAGGAGTGACATCAAATGCTAGTATCGTATGAATGGTTGTCTCAATATGTGGATTTAGAAGGGATTTCTCCGGAAGATATCGCTGAAGAGCTGAATCGGACGGGGATTGAAGTGGAAGTGATCTATACTCGCGATCCCGGCGTATCTGGTGTCATCATCGGGGAAGTGATGTCAGTGGAACGCCATCCCGAAGCGGATCGGCTCAATGTTTGTTTGGTTAACGTAGGGAAAGGGCAAGTGTTGCAGATTGTGTGCGGCGCGAAAAACGTGGCCGCCGGACAACGGGTGCCCGTCGCCTTGGTCGGGGCCAAATTGCCGGGCGGATTGCACATCAAAAAAGCCAAACTGCGCGGGGTGGAGTCAAATGGTATGATTTGTTCCGCTCAAGAATTGGGCTTCCCGGAAAAAGTGCTGATGAAAGAACAGACTGAAGGCATTTTGGTGTTGGAGCCCGACGCGCCGATTGGCATTGATATCAAAGAATTCCTGGGCATGAATGACCAGGTAATCGAATTGCAATTAACGCCGAATCGTTCCGATTGCTTGGGAATGATCGGAGTTGCTTATGAAGTGGCGGCTATTTTTGACCGTGAGTTGCGTTTGCCCATGACGCAAGATATGCCGTTACAATACGAGGCACCCATCAACGTGTACATTGAATCGGAAGAAGATTGTCCTTTTTATGCGGCGCAAGTGGTGCATGACATTAAAGTCGGGCCGTCCCCACAATGGATGCAAAACCGCTTGATTTCGGCGGGTATTCGTCCGATCAACAATATTGTGGATATTACCAACTACGTGATGTTGGAGACGGGCCAGCCGTTGCACGCCTTTGATTACAACCGCGTGCAAGGGGGGCAAATCATTGTCCGCCGCGCGCTGTCCGGCGAACAGATCGTGACATTAGACGGTGTGACGCGCACATGTGACGATCAAATGTTACTCATCACCGACGGTGAACAGCCTTTGGCTTTAGCTGGAGTCATGGGCGGAGAGTCTTCCGAGGTGACCGACGAAACGGTGACCATCTTGTTGGAATCCGCGTTCTTCGATCCGCAAATGGTGCGGCAAACCTCCCGCAAAGTGGGATTGCGTTCCGAGGCGAGCGCTCGCTTTGAAAAAGGTGTCGATCCGGAAGGGATTTTGCCAGCACTGGCGCGGGCTGTGCAGTTGCTCTGCCAAATCGCCGGCGGTGCGGTAGCTTCTGAAGCGATCGTGAAAAAAGTGGGCGATGTTGAGGAGATGGTGATCAATCTGCGCCATGAACGCTTGGTCAATCTGCTGGGCGTGCAGGTAGATCCAGAAGAAGTGCTTGATATTTTCCGTCGTCTGCAGTTCCCGACCGAAGTGACCGATGAGGGGTATGCTGTGCAGATCCCGACACGGCGTCCGGACATCACAATTGAGGTGGATTTGATAGAAGAAGTGGCTCGGTTGTACGGATATGACCGAATCCCGACGACACTTCCGTGGGGTCAGCAACCGCCTGGGGGCTTGACTGAGGAACAAAAGGCGCGCCGGGTGATTCGTCACACATTGATGGATTTGGGATTGCATGAGGTGTTGACGTACAGCCTGACTTCGACGGCGCTGGAACAAGAGGTGGCCTCTTTGTTTGCGGTGGAGAACCATGTATCTCTGGCCATGCCGATGAGCGCGGAGCATGCTGTATTGCGTAGCAACCTACTTCCACACTTGATTGAAGCCGCATCATACAACCATCGCCATGGAAACGAACGAGTGCAAATCTTTGAGTTGGCTCATGTGTACTTGCCTGGACATGCGGACGAGACGTTGCCAGAAGAACGGTTGGTCTTGGGTGGGTTATTGACTGGGAAGCAACCCGCCGGCATCTGGAAAGAGCAGCCATTGCCTGCTGGCGATTTCTACAAGGCCAAAGGGATTTTGGATGCTTTGTTCGCTCGCTTGGGTGTTGTTGATGTGGAATATCAAGCTGTCGCTCCTCACGGTTTCCACCCGGGACGAACCGCCCAGATTTTGATTGGCGGTGAGGTTGCTGGACTGCTTGGTGAATTGCATCCGCAGCTGGCCAAAAAACACGATCTCTCGCGCCCTGTCGCATTCCAGCTAGATGTGGAGAGATTGTTCGCAGCAATCGAGGGGCCGTTGGTGTATCAGCCGATTCCGCGTGTTCCTGCGGTTACGCGTGATCTGGCCGTCGTTGTCGATGAAGCCGTTCCGGTCGGATTGTTGGAAGAAGGAATTTGGCAGGCTGGCGGAGAATTGGTTGAGTCTGTGGTGTTGTTTGATGTTTTCGCTGGAGAGCAGATTGGAGTCGGCAAGAAAAATGTCGCCTTCTCATTAGCTTATCGCGCGGCGGACCGCACGTTGACTGATGAGGAAGTATCTAAAGTGCATGAGCGTGTGATTTGCCATCTGGAAGAAACGTTTGGCGCCAAGTTGCGTTGACGGATTGCGGCTTTTTTGGACCTGTGAATCCATCGGGCATAAAGGCCTTCACCTTCTGTGAAGGAGGCGTAAGATGAAAAATAAATTGAGTGTGGAGATATACGGTCAGCAATACAATTTAACCGGCAAAGCGAGTCCAGGGCACATGCGCCAAGTGGCCAGCCATGTGGATGAGAAGATGCGGCAAATCGCCGACAAAAACCCCAGGCTCGACACGACGCGACTGGCCGTGTTGTCCGCGGTCAACATTGCCGATGAGTTTTTGAAATTAAAACAAGAACATGATGAAATCATGCACCTGATCGAAGATGAAGAACCGTAGGAGGATCGTATGGGGTGGTTTGATCTGATCGTACTGCTCTTCTTGATCGGGGCTGTGTTACAAGGTTACCGGCGGGGGTTGGTGCTTCAGGCCGCCTCGCTCGTCTGTTATGCGGTAAGCATTTGGCTTGCGTATCTGTTCGCCGATGATTTGGCCCCTGTTTTGGCGGAAAAGTGGCCTTTGCCAAAGACAGGCCAGACCGCTTTGCTTACTTTCCTGAAGGTGGATAAACTGCTGTATTCGGTCTTGGCGTTTTTTGTCTTGATGATCGGCATCCGGCTTGTACTGTCCTTGGTGGTCACCTTGATCAATCAAGTGACTAAACTGCCTGTGGTGTCCACCTTGAACCGTTCCGGAGGCGTGCTGTTTGCGGTGGCCAAACTCACAGTGATAACTGTGGTCATCGTGCACATGCTGACGGTCTTGCCATGGGCGACCGGCCAAACGGCGATGAAAGAATCGGTTGTTGCGCAGGCTTGTATCCAAATGACCCCGACGTTAGCTGAAGAGCTGACGAGTTGGTTGAAACGGTAAAAGCAAACACCTTGCCACAAAGGCAAGGTGTTTGCTTTGTGTGCATTACATGGACCGATTAATGAATCAGACTGGTGATGCTCTTTTGTTTCCAAGACCAACGATAGTAGGCGTATTGCAAGCCTAAATTGACGATGAATGCGGCGGGGTAGCCGATCCAGATCCCAATGATGCCAAGACTGGTGAAATTGGACAGGAAATAAGCAACAGGCACTTCTACAAGCCAGATAGAAGCAACACTAAACACGGTCGGCCAAAAGACGGTGCCACTGGCGCGCATGGTGGCGCTGATAATCATGGCCTGGCCGAAGATCAAATAACTCCACAGCGTGATCATAAGCAGATCATGGGCGATGGTTAGCGTTGGTTGATTGGTCAGGAATAAGGATAAAATTTCTTTTGAGAGCAGATAGACCAAGGTGATTAATACGCCGCCCATCACGACGTTGAGCAACGCGCCGGCCCGAATGACTTGTTTCAGGCGATCCAATTGCTTAGAGCCAATCGATTGGGCTGCGAAGATCGAGACGGCAATCCCCAAACTGATGGCCGGCATGGATACATAACTCACTACTTGATTGACTGCGCCATAGGCGGCGGTGGCGTTGGAGCCGAACTTGTTCACAAAGGAGATGACGGCGATTTCAGACAGTGAGATGAGGATCATTTGGATACTGGACGGAATCCCGAGGCGAAGGAGCAATTTCAATAAATCCCAATCCATCCGCAAGTGTTTGCGTACAGAGGCATCAAATTGCAACGGATGTTTGGTTTTGCTAAGGTAGATTAGCGTAATGATAAACGTCAGTACGGTGGATATCACAGACGCGTAAGCGGAGCCGTAGATGCCCAGACGGGGCAAACCCAACCATCCGAAGATGAGAAACGGCATCAGAGCCACATTCAGCACCGTGCTGACAATCAGAGAGTAAAATGGCGTTTTGGAGTCCCCGATCCCCCGAATAAACGTGGTGTAGGAGATATATAAAAACATCACCGGCAAAGACCAAAAGAGGATGCGCGCATAATGCACGCTAACGGTGATGATGTTCTCGGGTGTGCCGATGAAGCGCATGATCTCCCAAGTAAACAAGCTGCCGACTACGGATGACACCACGCCGAGAATAAAAGTAAAGGTGAGCGTAGTGCCGACGATGGCTTTTAAGCGCTCTTCGTTTTTCGCACCATGTGCCTGACCGATCAGAATGGAACTGCCTGAACCGATTCCAATGGTGAATGAGACAAGTAGAAAAAATAGTGGGAAGAAGGACGAGATGGCGGCTAACGCTTCCACACCGAGCCAACGACCTACAATCAAGCTGTTTACTAACTGGCTGATTGATTGCAGTGCATTGCTGAGGATCAACGGGATCAGAAAGATGAACATTGCGCGCCAGACAGGGGTGTCTGGTTGTTTGTGGTTTATTCCTTGCACTGATTCCACTTTAATACATCCTTTATCTTATTTTTACGGCCAGAGCATATTTTTCCCGATGCAAGCGTGACTGAAACGAGATGTTGTTACCAATGCTTTCTTTTTATCGATTTAGCTACCCCTTCATTGGAATGGATGAATTACCCCCCTTGTCTATTCGGGCGTGGGCGCTTTCTTAAAAAGTAACACCCCAGCCGTTCTCGGCTAGGGTGTCAAGGCCGCCAAATGAAGGAAGTCGGATTCAGGCATGACGGTGCTCTAACAATTTTTTAACTAATGGGTTTAATCGTTCTTGGCCGCGGAGTTCGGAGCGCCAATTAACAGGAATCGATTGGATGCCATCGCGCAATCCGGCCAGGCCGCCGACAATCGCTGCATTGGTGTCGGTATCCTGTCCCAAGAGAATGGCCGCCTTCACCACATCGGGATATGTTTTCTCCTTTAAGGCTAAGCGGGCAGCGTGCAGACTGGCGACAACATAACCGCTTCCGTCACTGAATGGTTCGCTGTCGGGTCGGATTTCCCATTCCAAGGCCTGTTCATGTGACGGCAGGTCTCTATATAGATCGCGCAACGTGCGCACGGCATCGTTGTAGGCTTCATTCCACTCTAGACCTTGTAGAAGGCGCCGTGCCCACAAGCAATACAGGGCACAACAAGCTTGATTGGTCTCATGCCCATGCGTGACGATGGATTGTAGATGTGCATCCCGAACCAAGTCTTCATCTGTGCCATGATGCCACAGGGCGAGTGGCAATACGCGCATCAATGATCCATTGCCTTTCCCTTCAGGACGGAGATATCCGGCTCGAGTCGGGGGTACCCCGTGGTGTTGAATGGCGCGCAATGCTTCACTGGTCTGCACACCGATATCAAAGACGCGGTGATCGACTGCATATTCCCCGCGCTCAGCCCAAGCGATCAACCGCGCCGAAAAGTCGTCGAGATCCAATTGTTCGCATGTGATCAAAGAATCGAGCAGAGCCAAGGCTTGCGCACCGTCATCTGACCAGGTGCCTGGCGGAACGGTTGGATAAGTGCGGGGATACCCGGCTGGCGGGTGGAAGTCGATCTGACTAGCCGGGGGTAGCTCGCGTGGTTGCTTAAATTCGTACGGAACTCCGAGTGCGTCCCCGATCAAGAGCCCCCACAAGCCTCCTAAGATGCGGTCTTCTATGTTGATTTGAGCTTGTGCCATGGCATTGTTCCTTTCCATTAGATGAATTCCCCTATATTATAAATCAAAAAGGGAACGGGCGGTCGTATGCCGAAGCAATTTGGATGAATTCAGAACGCCCATCTGAAAAGTGGCTAATCGTATTCAGCTAACAGGAGAGTTCGTGCGATTGATGTTACGGCATTTGCAGTGGATTTACTATAAAATGGATTATGGTGGTATCATAGTTTTCAAACGTACCCAGATGAAAACAATGGAACCACGTTGCTGATTCTACGTGGGTTGCGAAAGAATAAGCGTAGAACGGAGAAAAATGGAGGAAGCATAGAGGTATTCTGATTATAGAAAAAAAGTCCATGAAGTGGAGCGATTAGTGATGATTTTGTCTAGAATAAGGAAAGGTAGGGGGGAATTCGATGAATAATAAACAGATCGTAGCAATATTAAACCAGTTGGCTGATTTGATGGAACTAAGCGGTGAGAACGCATTTAAAGTTCAAGCTTATCGTAGAGCAGCACGCACAGTAGAGAATAGTCGTACACCAATAGTTGAGATGAGTGACGAATTGGAAAAATTATCAGGAATAGGAAAAGGGACTGCATCTGTGATTCGGGAGATTATTGAGACAGGACGTTTAGCACAACTAGATGAATTAAGACAACAGCTGCCTCCCGAACTGCCTGACTTACTCGCACTGCCGGGAATAGGTCCGAAAACCATTTATACCTTATATAAAAAATTACATATTACCAATATGGAAGAATTGAAACAAGCGGCTAAACAGGAAAAAATTCGCAGCTTGGCTGGATTTGGACCGAAAAAGGAACAAAAGATACTCGAAGCAATTGAACAATTTTCAAATCGCCCCAAACGAGCGCATCTTCATGTGGCAATGGCTGTTGCTTCTGCAATCAAAAAACGATTGGAAGGGATCGCTGAAATTGAGAAGATTGAGTTAGCAGGAAGTATACGGCGATATAAGGAAACAATCAAAGATATTGATTTTGTTGTAGCAACAGATCATCTTGTAAAAGTGGCTGAGCAGATTGCTAACTTACCTGAAGTAATACAAATTGTTGGGCAAGGTGAAACCAAAGTAAGCATTGTTGTTGACGTAGATGGTATGGTGATGGGAGTAGACGTACGGCTAGTTACCTCAGATCAATTCGGTAGTGCTTTAAGTCATTTCACAGGATCTAAAGAATTTAATATACTCATCAGGCAACGAGCGAAGCAATATGGCTGGAAAGTAAGTGAATACGGCATTTATGATCCTGAAACAGATCAAACAATGACTTTTAAAGATGAGGCTGATTTTTTTGCTCAGTTGGAGTTGCCTTTTATTCCACCAGAGTTGCGTGAAGATCGTGGTGAAATAGAAAAAGCTGAACTGGGAGCATTACCTGCATTAATTCAGCTAAGTGACTATCGCGGAGATTTACATGCCCATACACTCTATAGTGATGGTTCTCATTCGATCAAAGACATGGCGTTAGCCGCAAAAGCAAAAGGATATGAGTATATTGCAATAACTGATCATTCACAGTCGCTAAAAGTAGCAAGTGGTTTGACAGTGGATGAGGTTTACGAACAATGGGCTGAAATCGATCAACTGAACCAAGAAGGTTTAGGGATCACAATTCTTAAAGGTGCTGAAGTAGATATCTTAGCAGACGGAACACTTGATTATCCAGATGAATTGCTGAAACAAATGGATTTGGTTATTGCATCTGTACATACTCAATTTAAACAAGACGAAGAAACCATGACACGTCGAATAATCAAAGCGATGGAAAATCCTTATGTAAATATCATTGCACATCCGACAGGACGACTGTTATTGCGGCGGGATTCATATGAAGTCAATGCGGATCAGTTATTTAAGGCTGCACAGGAAACGGGTACTATTTTGGAATTAAATGCTCATCCTCATCGTCTGGATTTAAATGACCAGTTGTTAAAGAAAGCCAAAGAAGAATATGGATTAAAATTTACCATCAACACGGATGCACACTCGGCCGAGGGATATGATTATATTATTTATGGAATTGCTACAGCACGTCGGGGTTGGTTGGAAAAGAAAGATGTGATTAATACATACACATTGGGCCAATTAAGAACCGTCTTAGCTAAAAATTAATGTTTAATATCAGAAACCATGCCAAGTTGGTCTGTGTCAGGTCTAACCGACACCGTTCAGCTTGGCACTAACAAGAACTAACTTAAACAAGAACGAATTAAAACTAGAATAATGATTACGAGACTTTTCAGTCCCGTAGGCGCAGCAGAATTATAATATTTACTTTCGTTCAGGGAAAAAAAGTAAATGTAAACGATGCGATAGAATTGGTTTTTCGGTTGGTTCAATGTTCGACTGACTATCGGTTAGGCGCGTTAAAAATACTGCGACATACCAGCGTAAAATATAGGCGAATATAGGGTTTGCTAGGTTGGTGCTAGTCGAAAGGGATGTCACTAGCCACCTTTTTTTCGCTTGTTTAGCGCTTTTTCGTAATGAATAATGGCAGTTTTGGAATCGTTCATTTTTTAGTAGTCACCGAGAGCAACCAGCGCGTGATGATAACGGACAATATCATCACTTTTTTCTGCTAACTCAATGGCGGCCTGTTATTATGAAAGAGAATGTTCAAAAAGACTCCGACTAAATTGCGCCCAAACGAGGAAATTGCTTTGGTTTTAATTTTTCTTGGATCGTAAAAAACTGGAGTTTACACTTATTTTAAATATAGGATATAATAATAATGGTTGTTTGATAAACGATAAATAAATAATCCTCAGAACCTTTAAAAAAAGGTAATGAGGACTAATAAAAAATGGATCAGCTCTTATAACTCAGGAAAATAATAGGTGTTTTCTCTGAGTTTTTTTATTTTTTCTTAGCCAGATGGCGGTTCACCGATAGATCTACGGATCATCTTTTCTTCACCTCCCTCCAGAGTATCAGCATAGTCATCAAAGAACTCTCGTATAAACTTATTCGCATTGGGGTCACCTAATTTCACTAGTTGTTTACCCAAAATTAGATTAATTCGGTTCTTTAAATCTTGGAATGAATGTTGCTTACTTAATTCCCGAGCTTCATTCAAAATTTGAATGGCCTCGTCGTTTTGATGTTCCTTAAAATAAAGCTGTCCTAACATGATAAGTGCTTCACAATATCTAAATGCGTTATTGGCTTTTTTGGCGAATTTTGCTGCCCTTAGTGAATTGTCTATTGCTTTTTTGTTTTCTCTACTTTTAGAGTACAACAGGCCTAACTGGTTGTAAATATACGATAGCAGAGATTGACTGTCAATGAGCTTTTCGAACTTTAACGCTGTTTCAAAACAAAGCTGAGCTAAGTCAAGCTTATTTTTTTGTACGTGGATTTTACCCAAAGTGGTCCAAAGTTCACATAAACGGTTGTACATTTTATCAATACGAGCGAGCTCTATGCCTTTAAGTGCGTATTGGATAGCTTGTTTGTACATTTTAGATTTCATAAAAAGACTTGAGCGAACATCATACATATTTAGTGCGGCTTCTTTACTAAAGCATTTGCGATGATTTCTCTCTTTAGGAAAGATTATGTTTTCCATTTCATCAAGGGTTGATTGTGCACCATCAATATCATTCAGATTTTGCAAATAAATTGCTTTACTGGTTAAGATCATTTCTTGATAATATTCTCGTTCTCCATCTGGCAAAAAACACATTGATGCTCTTTGGGAACAAGCCAGTGCTTCACGATAATTATTCTGCAAATACGCTATAATCCCTAGCTCATGATAGGCAGCTGCTTGCAAGTTTGAATAAGCTAGGTCCTCAAACTGATGCTGAATATTATAAATAGTGTCATGGAAATATTTGTGCGCTTTTTTCCAGTTCTTCTTGTGCATAAATACTTTCCCTTTTAGGTAGTTGCTATAAACTATAAACGGATTGTCATCCGAAAGATCTAGCTTCCTTATCATCTCAAGTCCTTCATCAGGATCTAACAAGTCGATTAAGTTTTCAGCAATATTCAATTTGATAATTATTTCTTCACCAGTATCCTTATTTTCTTCATCATTTTCAATAATGTAAAAGTCTGATAGATCCAGAGATGAATTTAGCTTTTTAAGTACATACCTCATTTTATCCTCGCTAACACCTGGTTTCCCTGTTTCGATTAAACTCAACAGTGGTTGAGTCATAACATCGTCAACTAGATCCTTCTGTTGTAACTTCTGCTGTTTGCGTACTCTTCTGATATACTCTCCAAAAGCAGCACGATCAATTATATTCATTATATTCACCTCAAAAAAATTTTTTTTAAGGAAAAAGCGGAGTGAAATAGCCTGTTTTCGAATTTATTTTATTCCTTCTTCTGAATATTAAATGTATCGTGCTTTATATTGGAGTGAATTAGCCCTATATTCTAATATATTTCATTTCGAGAATTCGCTATATTAGAAAATTTACATCCGCTTAATGCAGATTATATAATAAAGTCAAGCAAAACATCAACAATTGCTTTTATGCACTTGATATTCGTTTAATATTTGTACGGATGATATATTCAGACTAAATGTACTATTCAAATTTGATCGCAGGGAGGACTAGAAGTGGAACATTTCGCAAATAGTAAACCACTTGTAAAATTTCAATTCCAGCCTCTGCAAAAAATCACCTTTCATACAACTCAATCTACAAGATTAACTTTTTCTATTGCATCAAAAGGAACTGTTCTCAAAGGTACTCAAATCGATGGTACTCAAACCATATGTATTCGCGGTACAGGCTTTCAGCTACTGGAAACGGGGGAGTGAGAGGGTTTATGTCTGAATGGGTAAAAAAGACAGAAGTAGTACTCGCGATTTCCCATGTTTTAGCTAGTAAGGGATTATCTGCTCAGCAGGTACAAGAAATATGTGACGAGATCGACAGACTATTTCCAGATATTAAGCTTGAAGTAAAAAAATATCTACCGACCGCTGATCCTCGAACTTTCAACTGAGAATCAACTAAGGGAATGAAAGACCATGGAACAACTAAAACGAGCTTATTGGTTTACTTTTTGGATCAAAGATAATGGTCCATCAAAAGGCGAGTCAATAACATTTTGCAATAATATGAGTCTCCGTAGAGCTTATTCTCTATTTTGTTCCAATCTAAGAGTATACAGAATAGGTGGCAGCGGACCAGATTCACGACCTGCAAGAATAAAAGATGTGTATTGGACCTTAGAAGAAGGCTATTATGACCCAGAAGGTATACTTCGCTATCTTACACCAAAAGAAACTCATGAAAGACTTAGTGAAATTGGTGTCCAGCCTGATTTCCCTCCGTGGATAGGGCATGACATAAAAACATATAGCGTAAGGAGGTGAGGGTCCATGAAACGTAATGGTTTTGGCGAACCACCCCAAGCTTAATGCTTGTTGTAGGTAATGAATTTGTTGTTAGTTGTCTTTGATTTTCCTTGTCTCCCAAAATTACGTATGTACAGGTATGATGACGTAATACCTTCAAGTCGTCTGATTGTGACGATAATCTCTGTGATTGGTCACCAAAGATTAAATGAAAACACTATTCCTAACGCCTTGTCCGTTGACCCTGGAACTTCGGGTGGGGCGTTCTACAACAACCTAGATCCTCCTTTCACAACTCAATTATGATCAAGATCCCTTGATTATGCTATAGGGGAGGTGAGAATATGAGTGCTGCGATTGCTCAACCGATTAAAAAATCGGATAACGAGAAGAAGAAGCTAAGACAACTTAAAAAGATATCAATTAAGCTGATGTCTCCTCAGAAACCAATTGTTATGTGGTATGGCGCGGGCGATGATGCTCCAGAGAGATGAGGGAAGAAGAAAGTGACCCCAATAGTAGTTCCCTCATAAGTAATTTCATGATTCGACCCCTTATATAGCTGAGTCCACTACCTAGGGGTCGAATCTTTCAAGGAGAGAACGCTCATGATTTATGAGTCAGATCATCTAATCCAAGTAGAAGTCGAATGTCCCTTTCCATCACAAGGGTTTGTCGCTCGTACTCTAGTTGAATGCCTAAGTAAGCGTTACCAATCGCCTTTAGAAAATGAGCATGCCCCAATGCTTCGGGACTTATGGGTTGGTACTAGAGATGAGATTAAACCATCCATGATGGAAAAAACAAAGTGGGAGCGCCCGTTTCGTTTTTACCCTAAAGATTATTTAATAAATGTTGTGATAGACGGGGCTTATTTTGTCCATCGTTTGCTTAGGGAGCAAAATAAAACATTCCTTCTTGTGATAACGGGTGCAAATTACTTAGACGATCTATCCATTCGTTTTATTGAGGCACTGTTGCGAATGGAGCCCTGTTATGTAATGTTGATTTATCTTAAACCGTGTCCTTTTAAGCTCACTTGTGAAGGGCCATTGGTTAAAGGTAAATTGTTAACTGTTGAGTCGAATTCTGGACTAGAACAGCTCTCTACCTTCCATCAAAAGGTTAATGGTCAACCTTTAACTGGATTGGAGAGGAGAAAAAACTTATCTGCTCTTATTCAGGAAGCACGTAATAAACAAGAATCTCAGGAATTGTTGTCTATTCTTTCTAAAGCATCTTTTGAATATGCAAATGGTGGCTACTACAAAGAAGCATTTCAATATGCTGTTGAAGGAATTGAACTGGCCAAGAAACTCAATCAAACCCAATCTCACATCTTCTATAGGTTGTTACACACAAAATACCTCTGTGAAGTGACTCATTATAAAGGAAAAGAAGCAAGTGAAACGGCTGGTCAGCAATTCGAAGTAGCTTGTGCGTTAAATGATCATGTAAAAATAGCCAATGCTGGCTATAATCTTGCAATGAATGAGTTACGAGTCAACAAAAACCCCAGACAAGCGTTACTCCACCTCTGTCAGACACCACACCTTCTAGAAGATGAGATCCAAAACATCAAAGTTGCTTTTGTCTACGCATTCTGTCTAAACGCAAAAGCCTTTGCCTACTTTCAACTACACCAAGCAGAGAGGGCCAAGGACTATTTAAACCAAGCAAAAAAAATATTAGAGCCTTTTTTAGATCACGATCATATTAGAATGGAGCAAGCTACGTTTTGCTACAACTTCTCATAACTCTTGGTTGCAGAAAATAATGTAGAAGAAGCGATTGAATGGGTCAAACAAGCACGAGAACTAGAACCCGATTTTCCTATTTATCAAATCGAACATGCTAATTATCTATGCCACTTAACACGTTATGAAGATGCGATTTCCCTTTATCAATCTGCAAAAAAAATGGGTGTACCTAATCCAGAATTGTTGATTGGACTTGCCAATGCACAGTATATGATGGGGGATTTAACAAGCTCACTTGAAACATTAACCGAGTTGCGTATGAAGTTTCCTGAACGGATAGAGGGTTTTGTTGATTCAGCGATGATTTATCTTGATCACCTTGGGGAGCCTGAAAAGGCAAAACATCTGCTGCTTCAAGGAGAGTCTTATCAATCCAAGCATCCGTTGTATTTGTTTCAATTAGGACGAGCTTATCATGAACTTGGAGAAACAGAATTAGCAAAGTGTCATATTCAAAAAGCAATAACCATTGACATGGAATGCAAAGAAGCATGGATTGAATTGGCTACACTTTATTTTGAAGAAGAAGATATTAATGGGGCTTTGACCGCGATTAGTCAAGCAATCAAGCTTGATCCCAATAATCCCATTGCGATCAACAACCGACATATCTTTGAAGAATATATACAAGAGAGGGACTGCCATGATTGAGGTTCAAAAAGATGAGTTTTCCTTTACTTTACCAGAAGGAAATGAACTCTATTATCCTATCACTCATGAGGGCCGTTACTCTTTCTATGGTTTGCCTGTTCACGTTTTTTCTAATTCCGATGGTATTGAAGAATTTTTATGTTATTTCCTTGGTGATCATGGTCCAGATATAGTGACAGTACATCCAATAATGATCTATATGTTTGTCCACGATAAACCAGCAGGTGACAAAAGAACGAAACCCAAAGCAGAATATTTTCTTGAAAACAAGTACATTCAAATCTATGGTTCAACCATTGGAATTTGCGAAGGGGATACCAGTAAGATCACGATATTTATCTCCTACGATGATCTCGAAAATGAATACTGGTTTGTTCGTCATTTTATGAGACGATTGTTGATGTATCTCGTTTATCGACGGATGGACATCTGCGCATTTCATGCCTCAGCGATCAGCTTCAACAACAAAGCAATCCTTCTTTTAGGACCAAGAGGTGCAGGGAAATCAACGATAGCTCTACATTGTTTGAGAAGAGGTTTTCACTATTTATCAGATGATCTTGTTATTCGCCATTTAAGTGTTCGAGATAACACAATTTGGGGTGAACCATGGATTACGTTTATTCGTTCAGATGAATTAAGAATGTACCCCGAGTTTCAAATGACTGGCTCTCCTCACACAAAGGCGCTTGTTCCTTTATGGGAGTTTTATCCCAATTTACTAAAACGGTCGGCAGAACTAGTTGGTTGCTTTTATCTAGAACGAATAGATGGACCAAGTAAACTTCAATCAATAAGCAAAGAAGAAATCTTGAGTCTCGTTCAACGTGATCTTACTGTATTGAAGCAGGAAAATGAAGCTCATTTTATTCAGAGAGCTATTCAACATACAGCTGCTCTCTTTGATCGATTGCCAACTATGAAGTTGTTAAACGGAAAAAACTTAATACATACCGTTGATTGCATTCAAGCATTTATCAAAGGAAAATAAAATAACAAACTAGAAAATTAGCCATATCCTCTTGATACCAACCAGAAAGCAGTGATTGCAATGAATGGAAAAATTACTGATGAGATATTAGATCAGCTACGTACATTTATTGATTTGGTGGATGTGGTAAGCCCTTATGTGCAACTAAAGAAAAGTGGGCGTAATTATTTTGGTTTATGTCCGTTTCATTCAGAAAAAACACCTTCATTTTCTGTTTCGCCCGATAAACAAATTTACTATTGCTTCGGATGTGGGGCAGGCGGCGATGCGATTAAGTTCATTATGGATATCGAGCAGTTAACCTTTATTGAAGCGGTCAAACACCTCGCGGACCAGGTAAATCTCCCCCTTCCTGACTTAGAGGTTTCCGAAGAAGTAAAAGATGCCGAGTTGCAGCAGATAAGAGACTCGCTTGATCTTGCTGCTAAACTATATCATCACGTATTAATGAACACCCCCTTCGGCGAAGTAGGACGGCGTTATCTAGAGAAACGCAACATTATGAAAGAAACGGTTTATGAGTTTCAGATCGGCTATGCTCCTGACTCGTTTCAATTCCTGCTGCCGTTTATGAAGAAGAGAGGATTTACCGAAGAGATTCTAGAGAAAGCTGGGCTTATCTCTATTAAAGAAGAGACTGGACGTGCTTTTGACCGCTTTCGTCATCGGTTAATGATCCCGATCCATGACGCTCAAGGACGGATCATCGGTTTTGGTGGACGACTCATTGATGGGGATGGCCCGAAATACTTAAATAGCCCAGAGACTCGCCTATTTCAAAAGAGACTTCATCTATTCAATTTGCATCGGGCACGTTCTCCCATTCGTAAAGAACAACAAGTGGTCTTATTTGAAGGGTCCATTGATGTGATCTCGGCTTGGCAAGCAGGAATCAAAACAGTCGTTGCTACCTTGGGCACTGCGCTTACAGATCATCAAGCTTCGCTAATCAAGCGTAATACGCAAAATGTCGTTCTATGTTATGACTCAGACAACGCGGGTCAATCAGCATCAGTAAAGGGTCTTGAAATCCTACGAGAACAGGATTGTACTGTAAAGATCGCCCAGATGCCAATTGGACTGGACCCTGATGATTATATTCGCCGTCATGGTGGAGACTTGTTTAAAGAGGAAATCATTGCGGGCGCTTTACCTTCTGTTGCTTTTACCCTAGAGAGTTTAAAGCGCAACTTTAATCTAAAAGACGAAGATGCAAGGATGAAATACTTGTCTCAAGCGGTAGGTGTTATTGCCGATTTACCCAAACCGATTGAGCAGGAGCATTATTTACAAAAGCTTTCTAATGAGTTTGGCCTATCCCTGGAAGCATTGAAAGAAGAGTGTCGAAGAGAGAGAAAAAAGAAGCGGCGTCAGCAAGAGAGGAAACAAAAATCATACAAAAAAGGTCAAGGGATTGAGGCAAAGACTCGCTCTAGTAAGCACTCTGTAACCGAGATGTCTGAAAGGCATTTGATCGCGCATATGATGCGCAGTGGAAAAGTTACTGAGTGGGCGAAGGAGAAGATTGGAGCCGAGTTTCATACAGAGATATATACCGCGCTTGCTGCCTACATTTATGCATATTATGAGCAAGGATATCCAGAGGATGTGAGTCGGTTTATTCAATCCTTGCCTGATGATTCGTTAAAGTCAAAAGCCAGTGAGCTTCAAATGATTGAGCTACCAGACCATCCTTCTGAAACAGAGTTAAACGATCATTTGAAAAACATCAAAACGGTTCCGATTCTGGAACAAATTATGGAAAAAGAACAACAGATTAAAACATTAGCTGAGAGTGATCCGATTCAAGCAGCGCAAATCTCTGTGGAAATCATGAAACTAAAAGCCAAACTCAAATGAGTAAAATAGATGGGGTGTACTAAGGATGAACAATCAAGAAGAATATTCGAATCCTCTTTTATATGATTTGGAGAACAATCGAGTACCTGAATTTTCTTTTATTCAGGAATGGGCCGAGGTTAAACAAGGCCCCATTCTTGACCTTGCTTGCGGAACTGGCCGTATTACCATCCCACTTGCCGAGCAAGGATTTAAGGTCACAGGCGTGGATATCAATGAGGGGATGTTGACCCGTGCTAAAGAGAAGGCCAAAGAGAAGGGGGTGAGTATTAATTTCATACATCAAGATTGTACTCAATTAGATTTAGACGAAACATTTCCACTTGTATTATTGATTGACTCCGCTTTTCAACACTTTCTAACCAATGAGAGTCAAGAACAACTACTTCGCTCTGTCACCAATGCCCTTACATCCGATGGAATCTTTATTTTTGACTCGCGTTTTCCTTGCGCGAAGGAATTGCTTAGTCCGTCTACGCTTTCGTACAAAAAGACCCTTCGTGATCATGAAGGTAGAGAATATGATCTTTTCCATCAGGAGGAGTATAACACATTGACACAGGTCCAGCATCATAAGGTTGTTCGTCGCTATAAGGATACAGATGGACAAGTTGAAGAACACATCTCACATATTGATTTGCGCTATACATACCCGCAAGAGATGGTGAGATTATTACGTTTAACTGGACTTGAGCCTATAAATGTTTTTTCAGGTTGGAATAACAATGCTATTCAACCGCAAAGTAAATGGATGGTTTATGTTTGCAGGAAAGTACAACAAAAAACTTTCTAATAAAATACTGAACCAAAAAGACAGTGATTCAAGTAATGGACTCAGGACTTAGAAGAAGTACAGGAGGTACTAGATGTTTTGGCTATCGATCTTCTTACTAATTATTTCTGTATCAGGATTTGTTTATTGGATTTGGAGAATTTAAGTAGTTCGAATTTGTTAACTTGGTTGGGTGTAATAAAAATTTGCTTATAATTCACAAGGGAATCAAAACAGTTTATACAAGTAATTAGTTTGGTTTCTTATTAGACACAGTCTAAGTCAATCTATTTAATCGGCGGTGTATAACAATGACAAGTCTAATTGAAAAGACAAACGACCAATTTGCTCCTAACCAAGTGATGAACTACTTACTTAAAAAACATCATGTAGTTCCAGGATATCAAAGCAACAGCGTGATTGAAGTAGCTAATGATTTGCTTGGACTTCATGCAGCGAGATTGCCAACACCCTTTGTCTCCCTTGCAGTGCGTGTAAATAATTTTAACTCTAATATGCTATGGGAGCCTCTTTACAAAGACGGAGATCTTATCAAGCTGCGATGTATGAGACGAACCTTGCACATCTTATCACCTTTATTCTCACCAATAGCCCATCGTGCGACACTTTCTTTTCAGATTGCTGACTGTAATACAAAGTATAAAAAGATTCAAATCGATGACAGGAAAAAGGAAGAAATCAAATCAATTATTGTCGAGCTTGTTAAAGAAAATCCCTTATCTGCAAGTGATATTCAATCGTTGAGTAAATTTAAACTTGGAGTATTGACTGATGAATACTCTCAGGCCATCTCGATTGCAATAAAAGAGTTATGGGAGAGCGGAGAGCTTTGTTATATTAATGAGTCGCCCCATTGGGGAAAAGAGCAACGCTTATATGGACATGCTCCAACACTCTATCCCAAGCATCGCCTTAATGATCTTTCTATAGAGGAAGCACGAAGAAGGCTTGTTTTTCATCATATTGATACGTTCGGTCCCGTCACATTGCTTGGTGGTCGGGTCTTGGGAGAACGGTAATTCGGGAAGCAATTGAGCATTATGCCGAGAAATTGGTTAACGTGACCATCCAATCAAGTGATAAAACCTTCTATATGACCAAATCCAATTATGAGCATTTATGTAAGATACGGGATGAGAATGACGGAAAACAAAGTATTATATTGAAAAGAAAATCAGTGAAATGAGAAACTTCTTGTTTGAACAAAGCTAGGCCCTGGGAGGAAACTTCCTCCTTGGGTTTAGTCAAGGAGGTCTCTTGAATGAAAAAAGGGAGATTGATTGTACTGGAAGGGATGAGTGGTGTCGGAAAAACAACGCTTGCTCGAAATTGGGTCAAAACCCTGACAGATAGGGAAGTGCCCGTGATTTACCTTCATGGAGCGTTATCGGACACGCCTGTAGGCAGACGCTTTAAAGAAGAAGTCCGATCATGGAAGCTAGAGTTGACCTCTACCTACTACTACCTAGCCGATCTTGTTCAACTTACGCAATCCCAAATACAGCCAATGTTAAAACGAGGTTATGTTGTTATACAGGATCGCTATGTAGACTCCATTATTTCGTTTCATCGGGCATTGACTAAAATGAACGGAATAATCGAGGATATCAAACCAGTAGTGGACTTGTATACAGAGGTTGGCTTATTAGCCCGACCGGAAGCGACGATTTGGTGTTATGCGTCAAATAAGGTTATTTAAAATCGTTTAAACTCTGATGATGGAGCCCACCACAAGTATATTAAGAATCCCCATTTGTTACGAAGCGTTTCGGAGGAGTTTGCCTCGTTAATGGATGAAAGAATTCATGCCGGAGATACGGTCCATACCATTAAGATGGATCAGGTTCAGCATCTCTCTTTTATGGAACGGTTTATTTTCGATCTATGTGAAACTTTATGATATGAAAGGAGAGGGAATGAAGATGGATATCTTGCTTGTTCAGTGTCGCCCGAAACATGAGTTGAATGATTTTCGTTACCAGTCGGAAAATCTGGCATTGGGTTACTTGGCGGCATCTTTACGGGAAGCGCAGTATGAAACAGGGGTATTAGACGCTCACTTATTGATGTTGACACCTGAGCAAACGGTACAAGAAATACTTGATAAACGCCCTTGGATGGTTGGCATATCGGCTTCGGCACAAGATAATATCACAGCTACGTTCGAAGTGGTTGGATTATTAAGAAAAAATCGGTACGCGGAACATATTACCATTGGAGGTCATTTTCCCACATATGAACATGATAAGATATTGACTCATGTTCCAGGGATCGATAGCGTGGTTCGTGGAGAAGGCGAAATTACTGTCGTTGAACTTGCCGAATATGTAAAAGACGGAAAGCCATTAGACGATGTAAAAGGCATTACGTTCAGAAACTGCTTCGGGGAAATTGTTGTCAATCCAGACCGCCCTCTTGTTGAAGACCTGGACACCTTGCCGCTGCCGCATCGAGATACAATTGGCATTCTTTTGGAAAAGAACCGTAGGATTTCGATGCTGGCGAGCCGTGGTTGTTATGCTCGATGTTCTTTACGTTCTTCAACTGGCGTCCCAGAAGAGTGAGAAAAGTTGAGCAAGTTGTCGGGGAGATGCTTCAGCTTTATAAAAAATACGGAGTTCGCAAATTTAAGTTTGTTGATGATTTGTTTATCGACCCAAGTAAAAAAGTCGGGATTGGATTTTATCGTTCTGCGAAAAAATCAAGGAAGCTGGCATGAATGATTTAAATTTGTGGTTACAAGTTCGTGCTGTTTGTGTAAGGGAAGACATATTCCTTGCGTTAAAAGAAATAGGTCTTAAAAAGATTTTTCTTGGTCTGGAATCAGGTCATGCTGACAGCTTGAAGCGGTATCAAAAAGATATTACCCCAGAACAAAATGTCGAGGCAGTTCGGATTCTCAAGAAAGTAGGCATTCCTGAAATATCCATCGGAATGATGCCGTTTGAACCTGAGGTTTCTTTAGAAGGGATCAAGGAAAACATCGAGTTTTTGAAGAAGCTCGGGACCTTCGACATTCGTGATGTAACGGGCAAATTCAAGCCTTATTCCGGCACACCCCTTACAGAGAAACTTTTGGCGGAGGGACGTATTAAACGTAAAAATTGGTATGACTTAGGGGACTACGACTTTACAGACCCGAGAGTAGGACAACTTTATCACATGGTCATGAGCTATTTTCGACATGCAAAACCGAGTTTAAAGCACATTTATCACATGGACTACCGAATGAGGAAAATTGAAGGACGTGTGATGCAACCTGGCTTGAATAGCGAGGAAAATGAGTATAAAGAATCTTATCTCGCGCTAAGAAGAGATATAGAGAGGTTTATTCAGGATCATGGTGAAATGATGTTGCAATTGGTGGAAGGAACGATCGAGGCAATTGAATCTGGTATGACTCCTTCTATGGAACAGGAATGGATGAGAAAATCGGAAAAGGAGTTTCATCAAGCTGAACAGTTGACTCTTCCTCTATTTGAACGGATTTCAGTTTTGGAAAGCCAATTAGGTTTAGTGAAAAAAGAGCTCCACTCTCTTCATGTTGCTGAAGTTAAAGTGTTGTTGAATCAAAATTCGCAAGGTTGGGAATAGGGGGGGACCAATGTGGATGAGAAGCAAGCGAAACTCATTGTCTTTGAAGGTGCAGGAAGAAGCGGTAAGAGTACATTAATTCATCTGGTTAAGAATGCGCTTGAAAAAAGAGGATTGCAGACATTTTTCACGGAGTGGAATTCTTATCCTCCGCTACAAAGCATTATCAATCAAAAAAAGGTCGATTCCTCTTTTACTCCGCTAACCTACTGTTTATTACATTTAGCGGAATTTGCCCTTCGCTATGAAGAGATTATTCAGCCTGCACTAAAAAAGGTGGATGTAGTTCTGGCGGATCGTTGGGTTTACACAGCATGGACGAGAGACAGCGTGAGAGGAATTGAGAACGAATATGTTCGTCAATGTTACCAATTCGCAAAGAAGCCTGATTGTGTTTTTTATATCGAGGTTCCCAGTGATATAGCACTTCAACGGCATATTCAAACCAAGCCTTTCTTTGGCTACAATGCCGGGGTTGATATTTGGCCCGACCGTACTAAAGAGGAAGCGTTTCTTCTTTATCATCAACAAATCACCCAGCATTACTCCCTGATTGCGAAAGAAGAAAATTTTGTGGTATTGGATGGGCTTGAGTCTTCGGAAAATCTTTTGCACTAAGCTCTCGAGCATTTGAAAAGCAATGGCTTAATTGCTTGTGAGGAGAGTTTCAAATGAAAGATCGAGGATCAGTGATTTTGATTAGTGGCAACCGTGTCGCTTTAATAAAAAGAGTTCGTGATGGGATGACATTTTATGTTATCCCTGGTGAAGGAATTAAAGAAGGGGAGTCGCCAGAAGATGCAACAATACGCGAGGCATATGAAGAATTAGGTATTACCATCGCTATAAAAGAAAGGGTAGCCATAATAGAATTTAATGGCGGGTTGCAATATTATTTCCTCGGTGAGATTACTGGAGGTACTTTTGGTACAGGCCAAGGAAAAGAATTTACTCAGCCGGATAGAAAACGTGGTACGTTTGAACCTGTATGGATGGAGATCGAGGATTTAGCTGATCATGATGTTCGACCAAGAGAAATAGCTGATCTTTTATTGACAGGATCAGTCAAGTAGATTTCGGAAATGACTTGGTGATCTATTCAAATGTAATAATTAGAGGACTAAAATGTATCAGAAAATCGTTTGTACAGGATTTCTTTTATCATCAAGGAAAGACGCTCATTATAAAGCGGTCTTTACGAGAAGCGTTTTTGCCCGGGTTTTATGAACTGCCCGGAGGAAAAGTGGACTTTGGTGAAAACCCGGAAGAAGCACTGAAACGCTAATTTCGTGAAGAAATCAATGTAAACGTGGAAATCGTCAAACCATACAAAGTCTTTTCCTATGTCTCAGAGAACGGAAACAGTCACACAGTCGAAATCGTGTATCTGGTTCGATTGACCGATGATTCGGCGAAGATCCAATTGAGTGAAGACCATTCTGCTTACCAGTGGATTTCCGAAAAAGATGTTCAGAATTATCTCATTACCGACGAAACGCAAGACTCGATTCTTCGCGGATTTAAAGCGGTTCCGCCTGAAATGGTTAATCGCTAATTCTTTAAACACCTTAGCTATGCTTATTACCTATCCTCTTGAAGGGGTATCTATTGAAAGTTCCTAATAAAGGAGTTGTGCAATATGCCAAAAAAACGTTTTACTGCTCCAGTAACGATTCATCTCTTTTTTGTACAAGATAATAAAATCCTCTTGCTCCGCCGCTACAATACCGGATACGAGGATGGGAATTATTCTGTAGTTGCGGGGCATTTGGATGGTGGGGAGACCGTCAAACAAGCGGCAGTTAGGGAAGCAAAAGAGGAAGCCGGAGTTCAGTTGAAAGAAGATGACGTGGAAATCGTTGGGGTCATGCACAGAAAAGCAGGTGATGAGCGGGTAGACTTCTTCGCGGTCGTTAAAAACTGGGAAGGAGAGATTCAAAATCTGGAGCCCCACAAATGCGATGATCTACGGTTTTTCCCGTTGAATGAACTTCCTACAAATATCATTCCTTATATTCTTCGGGCGATCGACAACTATAAAGAAGGAAGATGGTTTGATAGTTACGGTTGGTAGGGGATCAGAAAAGGGAACTCTCAGCGAAAGCCTGTTGGGGGTTCCTTTTCTAAAAAGAGAGGTAGACTCATATGATTTGTTTTGGCGGAATGTTTGGTATCGGAAAGACGACTTATGCTCAAATATTAGGCGAATATTATAAGAGGACGTCCCCTTTTTATCTGTAAATGATTTCTCAATTGTAACATCTTCCTCCGGTCTCGTAAGAAGAGGCTGGGATATAACCTGGGTACTTGAAGATGCCGCTACTAGTGAGCTTCTAAAACAGGAGCTTAATTCAAGATCTGATAAGTAGGTGTTGATTATGTTAAGACAGGGGTTTTTTTCTTCAAGAGATGAATTTGAGGAATGGCTTTTTTTCAATCGGATGCAGTTGAAAACTTTATTGATGAGTTTAGTCACTTAAAATTGGACTATTCTCCAGAATCACTACTTAGACTGGAAAAATGGATTTTAGATCGGCATTCATCTCCCCAAACTTTAGTGAAAAATGAAAAGGAAGCAGTACTTGATGGTATGCTTCGATATGTTGGGTAAGTTTATGTGAAGCAGTTAAAATGGATATGGGATGTAGAACTGAACGATAAGAATGATGTTTTTTACAGTATGCCTTTGGTAAAGCAGAGAGACGATCACGACAATATCTATGCTGAGTCTCCGTGGTCACTTCTTTTGGCTAGTGTAGATCGTAGGCAGGGAGAGAATATGTATCGTATGTTTATGAATATGAAAGAGGATATGGAAGAAAAAGGTTTTTTGTAATAAAGAAAAGATCAAGGTAGGTATATTATTGCTGATGGCTTAGGTGTAGGTCTTATAGTTGGCAGAGTTGAAAAAAAGCTGGCCAAGTGAATTTTCCACCACAGGAATGAATCGGCGCCTGGTTCGGCATAATAACGAAAAATACCAACCTGGGAAAGGGTTGTTGTTTGCTTATGAAACGCCGAACCATATATCGAATTCTTCTCAGCGTGCTAGCGATGGCGCTCATGTTGTCTAGCGGGGCGACTTCATTGTCCGCGATGGCTGCACCGCCAGACGAAACTGCGGTGCCCGCTTTCGGACCGGGTGTGTTAAAGCCGGGAGCTAAGGGTAAAGATGTCAATGAATTGCAAGGCCGTTTGAAGTTGTTGGGATTTTACACTGGTCCGATTAACGGCGTGTTCACCCATCGCACCTATTTGGCTGTGCGGTTGTTTCAGTACCGCTTTGGTTTAAAAGTGGACGGGTCGGTTGGACCCAAAACGAAACTGATGTTATGGAAAGCGACGAAGCATTGGACCCCGTCCATGACGGAACCCAAAAAACAAATCGCCAAAAAAGCGGCACCAGCTACTGGAACCAAGCTTCCGCGTTCTTCTAACGGCTTTAGCCAAAACGATTTAAAATTGTTGGCGCAGGCCGTTTATGCCGAAGGGCGTGGCGAACCGTATGTGGGTCAAGTGGCCATCGCGTCGGTGATTCTTAATCGGATTGAGAGCGACAAGTTTCCTGATACCGTATCAGGAATCATCTTCCAACCATTGGCATTTGAAGCGGTTGCTGATGGCCAGATTTGGATGGAGCCCGATGAGACGGCCAAAAAAGCGGTGATGGATGCGGTGAATGGATGGGATCCATCAGGAGGTGCGTTGTATTATTTCAATCCGGCTCGCGCGACTTCCAAATGGATTTGGAGCCGCCCTCAAATCAAGACCATCGGCAAACACATTTTCTGTCGATAAAGTCAGGCATCGAGCCTTTCTGGGGCTCGATGTTTCCTTTTGTTTGAACATGTTATAATGGTAGAGGATTTTATCGATAGAGGAGTTGTCGGCGTGGAACAGTGGACGCTGAGATCATTGGAATTTCATCGAGTGAAAGAAATCGTCAAAGAACAAGCGGCGACGTTTTTAGGAAAAGAAAAAATAGATCAATTGGCGCCGTCCGCTGACCGCGACATGGTGGAGCAGTGGCTCGCTGAAACGCGGGAAGGGATGGATCTGTTGCGCCTCAAAGGAGATGTCCCCTTTGGCGGCATTCGCGACATTCGCGCCTCCATTCGCCGAGCCAAGGTGGGCGGCATGTTGAATGAAGCGGAGTGCTTGGATATCGCCACGACCATATCAGGCGGTCGCAAGGTGAAGTCCCACTTGCGCCAACTTGAAGTGGAGACGGCGCCTTTGCCGCGGTTGCGTGAACTGACTGAACAAATAGAAAGTCTAGACCAGCTGGAAGCGGAGATCTTGGCTTGTATTGATGAACATGCGGTAGTCAAAGATCAAGCCAGCCCAGAGTTGCGTCGCATTCGACAGCAAATGGACGGTGTTCGACAACAAATCCAGCAAACACTGAATCAGATGTTGCGCAGTTCCCATTACACCAAAATGATGCAAGAGCCGTTGATCACACAACGGTTCGACCGCTATGTGATTCCCGTCAAACAGGAGTACCGGGGACAGTTTGGCGGCATTGTGCATGATCAGTCCTCTTCGGGAGCCACTTTGTTCATTGAACCGGAAGCCGTTGTGCATTTGGGAAACCGATTGCGCGAGTTGGAGATGGCCGAGCAGAAGGAAGTAGAGCGAATTCTGAGCCTGCTTACAGCCAAAGTCGCAGAAGTGGCAGAAGAGCTTAGCCAGAATATCGAACGGCTGGGAGTACTTGACTTTATCGTGGCCCGCTCCCGTTATGGTTACCTTATTAAAGGGGTGTGCCCAAAGATTGCCGAAGATCGGGTGCTGGTGTTGAAACAAGCGCGGCATCCGCTCATTCCCAGCGAAGAAGTGGTGCCAATCCATGTGGAGATGGGAAAACATTATCAAGCCATCATTATTACGGGACCGAACACCGGCGGGAAAACGGTCACTCTCAAAACTGTCGGCTTGCTGGCATTGATGACGCAATCGGGCCTGCCGATCCCCGCTCAGGAAGAAAGCGTGATGCCGATATTCAGCGGCGTGTTCGCCGACATCGGGGACGAGCAGAGCATCGAACAAAGCTTGAGTACATTTTCCGGTCATCTGACCAATATCATTGGCATCTTGCAGAAACTAGATGAGTCGAGTCTGGTTCTGTTCGACGAACTGGGGGCGGGGACTGACCCCACCGAAGGGGCAGCCTTAGCCATGGCTATTTTGGAACATGTGATTGAGCGCGGTTCCATGGTAGTGGCGACCACTCACTACAGTGAATTGAAGCTGTTTGCTCACACGCATCCGCAGGCGATTAATGCCAGCGTGGAATTTGATGTGGAAACCTTACGGCCCACCTATCGCCTCTTGATCGGCGTGCCGGGGCGGAGCAACGCCTTTGCCATATCGACCCGACTCGGATTGCCGGCACCGATTATTGACTTGGCGAAACGGCACATTTCCAGCGAGGAGAACAAGTTGGAAGAAATGATCACCAGCTTGACCAATGAGCGCAAATGGGCTGAGGAAGAGCGCAAACAAGCGGAAGCGTTGCGCAATGAAGCGGAAGCATTGTATGAAGACTTACGGCAACAGATGGATCAATGGGAAGAAGAAAAGGCACGGCTCAAGGAAAAAGCGCGCCAAGAAGCGATTGAGGCTGTGGCCAAGGCGAAAACGGAAGCTGAAGACGTGCTGAAAGAGTTGCGGGAGTGGGCGAAGTTGCGTCCGCAGGATATCAAGGAACACGAATTGATTGAGCTAAAAAAACGATTGGACGCTTCCATTCCCGAAGCGGCGTTGCCTAAGAAAAAGGCCTCCCGTCCGCCCAAGCCGCAACAGATCCAAGTGGGGGATGAAGTGCTCGTTTTGACCGTCAACCAAAAGGGCACCGTCGTGGAGGATCTGGGTCAGAACGAGTACCAAGTGCAGATCGGTTTTTTGAAAATGAAAGTGCATCGTGATCAACTGGAGAAACAAGCGGCGCCGAAACAAAAACCAAAAGCGAAAAGCCATGCGACGGTGAAGCGGTCAACGGCTGATGTCAAACCGGAATTGGATTTGCGGGGCAAATTGGTGGAAGAGGCGTTGATGGAGATTGATCAATATCTGGACAAAGCGATTCTATCGGGTTACAAACAAATCTCTTTGATCCACGGTAAAGGTACTGGCGCTTTGCGCACAGGAGTGCAAGAATTCTTGCGCCGGCACCGGGCAGTGAAGACTTTCCGTCTGGGAGCCCACGGTGAAGGTGGATCGGGAGTGACTGTTGTTGAGTTGCGTTAGAAACGAGGTTGGTTGCGACGGAGGGACGATATGAAGTATTTACCGCCAATATTGGGCACAGTAGCCCTGCTTTTCTTTCTGGTGGGAGTTATTTGGTTCATCATCAACGCTTAAAATGGGGAAAGCCCGGCGATCATGGAGTGATCGCCGGGCTTTTTTCAGGGGCAATTGATCCGCAGCCGGCCAAAGGAATGTCCTGCGACGGGGGCCGGACATTGGTCTTCAATGGTGTGGCGGATCTGGGAGTTGGTCTTGCCAAGGCTTGCTAGGTAGGCCGCAGTTCCGCTGACAAACGCGGTGGAGAGGGATACGCCGGACATCGTTTGGTAGGTGTTGCCAAGGTAAGTAGTGATGATATTTAGTCCAGGAGCGCCGATGTCAATCCAATTTCCGTATGAGGAGAAGGAGCATTTGTTGTCGTTTGGGTCCGTGCAGGCAACGGCGATCACATTGGAATAGTAAGCCGGATAGGAGGGAGCCGTGTTGGCGGAACCACCTGCCGCGGCCACGAGAACAGCGCCTTTGTTCCAAGCATAATTCACAGCATTCTCTAAGACGGAGCTGCTGGTGGACCCGCCCAAGCTGAGGTTGATAACCCGTGCTCCTTGATCCGCGGCATACGTGATTCCGCTGGCGATATCGGCGAACGTGCCACTTCCGCTGTTGTTCAGTACACGAATGGCCAAGATTTGCGCCGTGTTGGTCGTTCCTGCGATGCCGATGGCGTTATTGATTTTGGCTGCAGCGATTCCGGCGACAGCGGTGCCGTGACCGTTACCGTCTTGTGAGATGCTGTCATCATCGACAAAGTCCCAGCCCTGTATGACTTTTCCACTGAGGTCTGGATGGTCGGATTGAACGCCGGTGTCAATCACTGCCAGTTTCACCGCGTTTGCGGTTCCCTCAAATGGGCCGCCGATCTTTTGTAAGCCCCACTGTTGCGGATAGAGAGGATCATTGGGAACGGCTAGGGCTTGGGCGAGGTAATTGGGCTCCGCGTATTCCACATATGTTGATTGTTGGTACCGCTTCATCATGTCGGGAACCGATGTGCCTTGAAATTGGATGACTTCAAACCCTAACTGGGCGTTTTTCTCCAGCACGACAGCCCCTTGTTGTTGATGGAAGTTCGCCTTCGCTTTCATGGTCAAGTCGGGTTTGAATTTGACTATCAATTGGCCAGGCGCGTAGGGCGGGGAAGCATCGGCTTGTGCGGGGGAGGGAACCGGCCATGCTATAGCCAACAGGATGACGAAGATAATCATTGCGCATTTTCTCAAGATGGGTCACCTCTTGAAAAAGGGTGGGAAAAGCGTGAGGCTCCTGTACCCTCACTGCATAGGGCCGGTGCAGTATGGTTTCGGATTAATCATCGCCCCGAAATCCCAGAAGGGCAGCTGGATGCATGTGGAAAGCTGACCACACCAGTTGGGTATGGTCAGCGGTTGGTAGCTCAGTATTGCACAGCTTTGTAAGCGTTGACGCGCCCTTTGGCCCAGTAGGTGCCAGTGCCGCTGATTTTGTCGGCGGTGTTTTCAATAGCGGCGCGGATATTGGCAGCGCTACGGCCTTGGGAAGCCAAGAGGCCAGCCACTCCAGCTACATGAGGAGTAGCCATGGAGGTTCCGCTCAAGGAAGCATAAGTGCTGGTCGGGTAAGTGGAATAGATGCTGGAGCCGGGAGCAGCTACATCCACCCAGGAACCGTAAGTGGAGAAGGAGGATTTGTTGTCGTTTTGGTCGGTGGAAGCCACCGCGATGGCGTTGGAATAGTAAGCGGGATAGTTAGGAGCGGTGTTGCCGGCGTTACCAGCTGCGGCCACGACAACGGAACCTTTGCTCCAAGCGTAGTCGACAGCTTGTTGCAGGCCGGAGTTACCGACGGTGCCGCCCAAGCTCAAGCTGATGACTTTAGCGCCTTGGTCGGCAGCATAGGTGATGCCGTTGGCGACAGCAGTCCAGGTGCCGCTACCACTATTGTCCAGCACACGCACAGCGAGGATCGATGCTTTTGGAGCAGTACCAGCGATACCGGTGCTGTTGTTGGTCACTGCTGCGGCGATACCAGCGCAGTGGGTGCCGTGGCCGTTGCCATCTTGCGGAGTGGAGTCGTTGTCAACGAAGTCCCAGCCGCCAACTACTTTACCGGCCAAGTCGGGATGATTGGATTGCACCCCGGTGTCGACGATGGCGATCTTTGCGCCAGAGCCTTCAGCGATGTCCCATGCTTGCGGCGCTTGGATTTTTTGCGGACCGTATTGGCGGGAGCTGAAGTAAGGATCGTTAGGCGTGTAGGAAGCGTGGAGATAGTAGTTGGGCTCAGCATATTCCACGTTGGGGTCTTTTTTCAGCTTTTCGATGGTCGCTTCCACAGAGCCTTTCACTTTGACCACTTCGAAGCCGAGCTTGTTGTTTTTCTCCATGACTGTACCGTTGGCTTTGGCGCGAGCAGATTTGACGGCGTTGGCCGAAGCGTTGGCTTTGTATTTCACCACGACTTGTCCGGGGGCATAGAGTTTACCCGCTTGGCTATCTACTTCCTTAGCAAAAATGGCGGAAGGCAGGGCGGCGCTGGCCATCAAAACGAAGGAAGCGATGAGGGAAACGCGTTTCTTCATGGTAAACGTCCTCCTTGTGTGTTAAGCTTTAATAGTGAGACTTTTCTTTTTTTGTTGGCCACACCATGCGCTTGGTGTGGCCGCTTTTTTAGTACTGAACGGCTTTGTAAGCGTTGACGCGCCCTTTGGCCCAGTAGGTGCCAGTGCCGCTGATTTTGTCGGCGGTGTTTTCAATGGCGGCGCGGATATTGGCAGCGCTACGGCCTTGGGAAGCCAGGAGTCCAGCCACTCCAGCTACATGAGGAGTAGCCATGGAGGTTCCGCTCAAGGAAGCATAAGTGCTGGTCGGGTAAGTGGAATAGATGCTGGAGCCGGGAGCAGCTACATCCACCCAGGAACCGTAAGTGGAGAAGGAGGATTTGTTGTCGTTTTGGTCGGTGGAAGCCACTGCGATGGCGTTGGAATAGTAAGCGGGATAGTTAGGAGCGGTGTTGCCGGCGTTACCAGCTGCGGCCACGACAACGGAACCTTTGCTCCAAGCGTAGTCGACAGCTTGTTGCAGGCCGGAGTTACCGACGGTGCCGCCCAAGCTCAAGCTGATGACTTTAGCGCCTTGGTCGGCAGCATAGGTGATGCCGTTGGCGACAGCAGTCCAGGTGCCGCTACCACTGTTGTCCAGCACACGCACAGCGAGGATCGATGCTTTTGGAGCAGTACCAGCGATACCGGTGCTGTTGTTGGTCACTGCTGCGGCGATACCAGCGCAGTGGGTGCCGTGGCCGTTGCCATCTTGCGGAGTGGAGTCGTTGTCAACGAAGTCCCAGCCGCCAACTACTTTACCGGCCAAGTCGGGATGGTTGGATTGCACCCCGGTGTCGACGATGGCGATCTTTGCGCCAGAGCCTTCAGCGATGTCCCATGCTTGCGGCGCTTGGATTTTTTGCGGACCGTATTGGCGGGAGCTGAAGTAAGGATCGTTAGGCGTGTAGGAAGCGTGGAGATAGTAGTTGGGCTCAGCATATTCCACGTTGGGGTCTTTTTTCAGCTTTTCGATGGTCGCTTCTACAGAGCCTTTCACTTTGACCACTTCGAAGCCGAGCTTGTTGTTTTTCTCCATGACTGTACCGTTGGCTTTGGCGCGAGCAGATTTGACGGCGCTGGCCGAAGCGTTGGCTTTGTATTTCACCACGACTTGTCCGGGGGCATAGAGTTTACCCGCTTGGCTATCTACTTCCTCAGCAAAAATGGCGGAAGGCAGGGCGGCGCTGGCCATCAAAACGAAGGAAGCGATGAGGGAAACGCGTTTCTTCACGAAAAATATCCTCCTTTTGATTTGTGGATTTGATTGGTTGGGTAAGTGGTTCCGATGCAAAAGAACATGATTTGCGTCAGCACAATGCACCTGTTGTCATGAGTCAAGCGATGCCTGTCAGTGATCCGTCCCCCGGCGAGGAGACTCGACGCGCTAGTAGGTAGAAATTAGCAGAATATACGAAAATATATGATTCATCAGTCATTTTCGGAGATGAGTACGTGGTATGAGTCAGAACGCGGGGCGGACATAACACTTCGACGGGATGTGGTGGGAATACAAATTTCTCAAACATGCCTCCCTGCCTTTGGGTTGATGTCGTACTGTGGAAGGACAATTGTCATATAAAGCCAAGATAATTATAATCCAAGGGTTGGATGAGGTGATTGCTCGCGTAGGAATGGCACAGGCGGGAGTGCTTTTTTTCCAGCCTCCTTTCAGTTTGTTATATTATCTTTTCGTGAACAAATTAAGTTTTCCTTCTTTAATCGATAAAAAAATAAATAAATTTATTACCGATAATAAATGGAATTATTTATATTCAACTTAGAAGATGTGGAATGATATGGGAAATATTTGCTTTGGCATATACTGAAGCAATGTAAATCGGGAAAATGGATACATATGATAAGAATTTAAAAAAGGGTAACAAAATCTCATGTGCGCGACTGGTCATTCTCGGTTATAAATGGCGCGTTAAGCGCAAAGAAAAAAGGCCTGATCAGGCCCCACTACGATTGGTCGATATGAAATTTCCCCATTTCTTTGCGTAATTGGGTTAAATAATCCGCCGTTTCCTGTTTTTTTGCTGGATGGTAGCGGTGGGGATGTTCGGAGATTTCACGCAAGAGTTGCTCGGCTCTGCGGTAGCTGGCTTGCAACAGCCGATAATAAGAGATTTTAGCCGGTGTGGTGGTTGTGTTCATGATGACCACTCCTTGCGAAATGTTCCCGACAATTCCAATGATATCAAATCGTCGGGAATGATGGAATATGACGGTGTCCGTTTCTGAAGGCTGTTCATGAAACAGGTGAAAAAAGGAGGGACTTGGATTACCAGAAATTATTCTGTTGTATTATAATGGTTACATAACTGGGATAGTCTGATCAATCAAGTTGGCACATAGGAAGGTGGCGAAAAACGCTTTCTCTGTTGAGTGCCAACGAATGGGAAATCGGTGTGAGTGACACCGGGTATGTTTATCAGACATTCCTTAAAAGAAAAAGTGAGGCAATATGAAGATCGGGTATCGTACGGTGAAGACAGCTGTTGGGACGGGTTTATCTTTAGCCATCGCCCAATGGCTTGGTTTGCAATTTTATAGTTCAGCTGCTGTGATTACTATCTTATGCATCAAAACGACGAAGAAAAAATCTTACCAAACCGCATGGGAGAGAGTGCTCGCTTGTGTGTTGGGATTGGTCTTGGCCATACTGGTCTTTGAACTGCTCGGATACCACGCTTGGGGGTTAACCATCCTGATGCTTTTGTTGATCCCCCTCTGCGTCAAGCTGAAAGCAACGGACGGCATTACGACGGCGACCGTGGTCATTTTGCATCTGTATATCCTGAAAGAGGTGTCCCTCCCCATTGTTATTAACGAGGGGCTACTGATTGTTATCGGGATCGGGATGGCGGTGCTGGCCAATATGCATATGCCGAGCAGCGAAAAGAAGTTGAAAGAGATTCAACAGCAGATCGAAGCCAACTTCAAGGCCATTTTGCGCGAACTGGCCGCTTATTTGCGCGATAAGGATCAACAATGGGACGGCAAAGAGATCACGGAGACGGCCCAGTTGTTGAAAGAGGCTAAGGCGTTGGCTCTGCGTGACATAGAAAATGTGGCTCCTTACGACTGCGCGTATTATTACCGCTACTTTGAAATGCGTGAGCGGCAGTTTGAAATTCTGGAACGGATCGCGCCCAGTGTTTCCTCATTGGATCATTGTTGTCAGGAGAGCCTTATCGTCGGCGAATTCTTGGATCGCTTGGCCGGCGCGGTTCATCCGGGCAATACCGCATCGCATTATTTGGAGGAATTGGAGCAGATCAGTCGTCGTTTTAAAGAGTCTGCCTTGCCGCAAACGCTTGAGGAATTTGAGACGCGCGCAGCGGTGTATCACTTTATCGGTGAAATGAAGCGCTATTTGAAAATTAAAAGGGACTTATGGATTAAGCAGAAGCAGAAGGAAGAGACTAAAAAGAACAAATTCAATTGGAAAAAAGCGGGATGTTTGTAATTCGCGCCGGGAGGGAAATGGGGATTCGACCGCCTAAGAGAGCCCCTTTTCTTCCCGGTGTTTTATGTTTTTAAGATTAAATCATATAATACCGCATGAAATGTTTTTGGAAGATATGAAATTTACTATATAATGGGATGGGGGAGATGGGATTTCTTTAGCGCAGTAAAAGGCGCTCGGCGGGCACCTGTGCCGCGTTTTGCGGTGCAGTGTCACTAGGGTGTGTCTGGCAGATCAAGTTAATAGGGAAGAAACGGCGGAAAAACCTTTTCTCGAGGAGCGCCTCGCTACGCGTGAAGCGAATGAGAAAATGGTTTTGGAGCCGCTGGCCTATTCATAAGACACGCTCTAGTAGTAAGTGGACGATGCCCGACCACTAAGGCAGGAATGCAAATCAACTTCCTTTGCCGCCGTTAGATTGGGACACCGATTGTATGAAAACTTTGTAGGAAGCGGGATGATGAAATGATTATTAAACAGTTGGGAGCACAACATATTAGTAAAGCAAGCATTTTACTTACCCATTCTTTTATTAAAAATGAACCGATGGCTGCTTTCTTGCGGATTCCCGAGGATGCATTTTACCGTTATTGTTATTTGACATTGGTTAAAGCTGTGGAACAACAAATGTCTTTTGTGGCGATAGAAGGGGAGCATTTGGCTGCCGTCGTTCTTGGTCGAAAAGCGACGGTGCCTTTTCTTAATAAAGAGGAAATCAAGAAAGTGTGTCCGGAACTAGATCCGATCATCACCTTATTTGAAGAAATAGAGAAAAAAGCTACCTCTTGTCTCGGCCCTGATACACTTGTGTTGGACATGGGAGCCAGTCATAGCGATTTTACTGGGCAAGGATTGGTTCAACAATTGGAGAAACGCGTCGTTGAACAAGGACAATCACAAGGGTATAACAAAGTGGCGATGATATGCACCAATGAAGCCTCCAAGCATATTTTTCGAAAGTTATTTCCGGCCACGGTGGCTAGCGGGATCAGTTATAAAGAATTTGTTTATCAAGGACAAGCTGTTTTTTCGGAAATAGAGCAAGACACATCGTGTGAATTGCTGTTTGCGAAACTTGATGATGTTCAAAAGTGATGGGGCGAAATGAAAAGCCATCTTCCCCTTACAAACCGTTTTCCCTTCGGGGGAAGCGGTTTTTGTGTGGAGTATGCAGTGAAATGCTGAGAAAGCCAAGGGATTGCTCACTCTTTTCCCCTAGGTTCGCGGCGAGCGTGGAAATGGATCTGGATGGCCTTTTTTTTGGTTTCACTAGGGGAAGTTGTGGAGATGGAGAGGGTTGTGGAATCCAGCTGTTCTTCTTCCATATCTCGTTCAAAAAAATGGTTCATGAAAATCCATTCCGGCTGAATCATGCCCATTGCCACTTGCGTATAGGGAAGAAATCTTGGATGGGTTGGGATTTTTTCTTCTTTTGTCAAAGAAAACACCTCCGTGTGCCTCTGATCAAGTATATGCTTGTGCGAGCTTGCCCCATGTGAAAGAAAGCGTTTTTTTGCCGCATTTTTCTTATTGAGTTTGTTTCGGATTACGAAATATAATAACTAATGTGTGCATGGCCGGGTCGTGACTGATAAATGTGTCCAGTAGCTTTAACACCATTTTCTCGTTCGCATAACACGTGATGAGGTTCGCATCGGGAAAAGGTCTTTTTGTACCTTGCTTACGTTATTTGCTAGATACGTCCCAATGGATTTGGCTGCAAACGTTTTTCTCATACGTCCAATTCCTGTGAGAAGCATGGGAAAAACGTTTGCAGCCAGTTGGCATGCGCCAAACACACGCAAGTGGATACGGACAGATGGGGGATATGGGAGGAACGATACGGATGAGATTGTGGACAAAAGATTTTATCTTGATTTGTCTGGCAAACTTTTTCTTGTTTGGCGGATTTTTTGTGTTGTTGTCAACCTTGCCGGTATATGCCGTAGATGAATTGCACGCACAGGAACAACAAGTGGGTTTGGTGATCGGTATATTCACGATGGCTTCTGTTCTGATGCGGCCATACGGTGGCTTGCTGGTAGATCAGTTGGATAGAAAAACGATTCTGGTGTGGACGATCGGATTGTATTTGGCCTCGACGATCGGGTATTTTGCGGCCATGAGCTTCATCTTGCTGTTGGCGATCCGCTTGTTGCACGGCGGGGCGTTTGGCATGGCTACCACTGCTTTGGGTGCGGCGGTGAATGATATCATTCCGCCGGCCAAACGCGGAGAAGGGCTGGGCTACTTTGGTACGTCCAACATGCTGGCGATGGTTGTCGGGCCGGCGTTTGGATTCTGGGTGGTCCAATCCCTGTCATATACCTGGCTGTTTCTGTTTTGCGGCTTATTTGTATTGATCAGCCTGTTGTTGATCATGCGGGTGAAGTTTCCTAAAAAAGCTAACCCCGCTCCAGCTATGCGCATCCGCCTTACGGATTGGGGAAAAATGATTGAGCGCAAAGCGTTTGCCTACTCTATGCCGATTATCGGCTTTGCCATGGTGTTTGGGGGCATTGTGTCGTTTATTTCGCTGTATGCAGCTGAACTGGGTGACGCAGATATGGCTGGCGGCTTTTATTTTTTCTATGCGTTGGCCTTAGTCGTCGCTCGATTGTTGTCAGGGCGCCTATTTGACCGCAAAGGGCCGGATTCTGTCGTGTACCCGAGCATCGCCTGTTATATTATCGGATTGATCTGCATGGCGATGGCGGAAGACCAGGCGCTTTTTTACACAGCGGGGGCGTTCATCGGCGCTGGGTATGGTAGTATTCAGCCCTGCTTGCAGGCCATGGTTATCTCAAAGGTGTCAGCGGCAAGGCGCGGCGCGGCCACGGCGACGTTTTTCATCGCTGCAGACGTCGGAATTGGCGTAGGCTCTTTCTTGTTGGGGATGATCGCCGCCTGGTTGGGTTACCGGGGGATGTTTTTGTTCGTACTGTTCTTTGTCGCCGTTTCTGCGCTGTTGTATTGGAAGGCGCGGCGAGCGGAAACAGGCTCTGGTCACCCGGATGTGACGCGTTTAAGCGCGTAATCGAAAAGTGAAGGAATATGCTTAAGGGATGGTTTTTGGTGCGATATGCGTCCAAGAATCATCCTTTTTTTAATAGTCGCCCTGTGCGATTTCCCCGGAAATATCTGAGCGAAACGGCACATGCATGGGTAGCTCGATTAAAATACCCCGTTTGGTTCTGTCACAAAGTCACCTGCTTTCTCGTCATATTAGTAAAACAGGGAATAAGGTGATAACATGAAAAAATATGATGTGGCAATCATAGGTGGCGGGCTCTCCGGATTGGTGGCGTCCATTTATCTGGCCAAAGCTGGGAAAGCGGTTGCTGTGTTGGAAAAATCTGATCGGTCGGGTGGGCGCGCAGGCACGGCACACAAGAACGGAGCGCTGTTTAATCTTGGTGGGCATGCGTTGTATCGCGGGGGTGAAGCTTTTTCTATTTTGCGGGAATTGGGTGTCGAGGTGCAAGGCGGTATTCCTAACGCAAAGGGTTACGCCATGTGGAACAATGACATTTATCCCTTGCCGGCCAGCGTGGGTTCGCTTCTAACTTCCAAGCTGTTAACCCTTTACGGGAAAAAAGAGTTTGTTAGCCTCATGGTTCGACTAAGCCGGATCGAGCCCCATGCCGTCGGCCGAATCAGTTTGCGAGAATGGGCGGAAAAAACTATACAGGATCCGATGGCGCGCCATATCTTTTATGCATTATGCCGAACCACAACCTTTGCGAACGATCCCGATCATCAGCTTGCTGGTGCGACCATAAAACAGTTACAGAGAGGATTGAAGGAGAATGTTCTCTATGTGGACGGAGGCTGGGAGTCCATTGTCAACAGCCTGCGGGATCAAGCCATCGCTACTGGGGTTACCTTGCTGAACCGGCAGACAGCAACACAAATCGAGCAAAGCGGCAAGATTTATCGCCTCCATTTTGCGGATGGCGCTATGCTGGAAGTTCCTTTCGTGATCGTCACCGTCGGCCCCGCACAGACTTGCCGGCTCGTTAAGGATGCAGAGCGCACTTCGCTCCGAAAATGGAGAGAGCAAGCCCGCCCGATTATCGCCGCCTGCCTAGATCTGGGACTTAAGAGATTGCCCAATCCCAAGCATCATTTTGTTATCGGCATCGACCAGCCTGTCTTTTTCACGAATCATTCCGCGGCTTCTAGGTTGAGCGAAGACGGCATCACGGTGGTGCATCTCGTCAAGTATCTCGGTGCGGAGCCTGGCAACCCCAGCGAGGATGAAAGACATTTAGAGCAGGTCATGGACCTTCTTCATCCCCAGTGGCGAAAGGAAGTTGTCGCTCGGCAATTCCTACCAAACATGACCGTTGTACATGACTCGGTCACGCTGGATAAAACATCATTCCCCGGACCGGAAGTTCCTGAAATGCGTGGCTTGTACATCGCGGGCGATGGGTGCGGGCATGGAGAGATGTTGGCGGATGCGGCGCTGGCTAGCGGGAAAAGGGCAGCTCTTCGCATCATTCAGGAATTTGCTATAAACCATGACGAAAGCGGGGTCAGCCCATACTGATGGAAACAGAGAAACTGTACGCAGAAACGAAGCCTTTGCTTATATCACTGGCATACCGCATGTTGGGTAGCATGATGGATGCGGAAGACATTGTACAGGAAGCGTTTATTTCCTTGAATGAAATCCCGTCAGCCCATGTGCGCAATCCAAAATCTTATTTGTGAAAAATAGTGACCCATCGTTGCATCGACTTGCTCAAATCAGCCCGCAAACAGCGTGAGGTATATGTCGGTCCGTGGTTGCCGGAGCCGATCATTACAGATAGAAATCCAGATGAGCTTTCGGAACAGTATGTGCAGAAAGAGACGATTTCCACAGCCTATCTATTGCTGTTGCAGCAGCTATCTTGGACGGAACGCGTTGTGTTTTTGTTGCGGGAGGTTTTGCAGTTTGATTACGATGAAATAGCGGAGATTGTAAACAAAAGCAATGCAAATTGCCGGCAAATCTTCAGCCGGGCCAAACGAAGCATCCATGGCGTCCCTGCAAATGGTGGGGAAATGCATGAGAAGGCGGGGGCAGTGGTTGAACAGTTTATCCAAGCGCTATCAATCGGAAATGTGAATCAATTGTTGGATCTGCTGTCGACAGATGTGACCCTGATCACCGATGGCGGTGGCAAGGTCAGAGCGGCGCTCCATCCGATCTTGGGCATGGACCGCATTATTCGTTTCTTTGCTGGAACTTTGCCCAAGGTGCCGGCGGGGGCGTCACTCCAAATGCGCAACGTCAACGGGCAACCAGGCATCATTGCGCTGGACGGCAATCAGGTTTTTTGTGCCATTTCGTTTCACATGCAAGGGGAGCGCATCAAGGCGATCTACATGGTTGTCAATCCGGATAAATTGATGGCTGTGCAAAAGGAGATACAGGGGAGTTCTGGCCTGGGGTACGCTTAATGAATACCGACGGGGACAAGTCCTAACCGCAGAAGTATTTTATGCGACAAGGCATTTGCGTTTTGGTTGCAACCGAACGCAAATGCCTTGTCATTTCTCTTGCTCATGATATTAATATTTATCCCAGCGTAACCATTTTGGGTAATGGTTTTTTAAGAGACCGCCCGACACTTTTCCCCAGCCGAGTCCAAAACCGTCAACACTGACCAAGGTCCAGCCTTTTTTCCGCGAAACTGGCAATGCCTCTCCCTGTAGATACAGCAACAGGTTAGGATCGTCTGCGTTGAAATTGACTGTTTGCGTTACTTGATCCGGCCAAACGGATAAGGCCAAGGCGTGGGAAGGAGCAAAATGACTCTTCTTGACTTGACCCAAGTAACGTCCCGGTCGCTCCACTTTTAATCCTTTCAAGGAAGGCAGTTCGTCAGGAACTAAATACAGATGTTCGCCGTACAGGGTTAACTGACCTTGTATGTGATCGGGTTCGCGAAATGTCTCTGCGGCAAATTGTTGCCAAAGCTTTTTAGCTTGCGCATGGACGGGCGGAAATTTGCCGGGCCGTTGCTTGCTTTCCTCCGCGTCGGGGTCTTTTTCCAAGACGGCCACAAAATGTCCTTCCCCCCGCAAGTGATGCGGCCAGAGCCGAGCTGCTTTGCTCAATTCGGGGTCGGCGGAAGTAGTCCAATCGGGTCGTCCCGGCTGATAATGCTCCGCCTGCGGAACTGGCACCAAGCGGAACTCGGGATGCTTCGTCAGGAAGCGAACCAGCAACTGCTCGTTTTCTTGCGGATTGAAGGTGCAGGTAGAGTAGACCAACCTTCCGCCGGGTTTCAGCATAGGGGCGGCGGCGGACACGATTTCCAACTGGAGATCGGCGCATTTCTTTGTGGCCCGCACACTCCAGCGTTCACGGGCATCTTTGTCTTTGCGGAACATCCCTTCCCCCGAACAGGGCGCGTCGATTAAGATGCGGTCAAAAAAGCCAGCGAAACGATGGGTCAAACGCAACGGGTTTTCATTTAGTACAACCGCGTTGGTCACACCGCATCGTTCGAGGTTCTCCACCAACGCCTTGATCCGTTTGCCATCGATCTCATTGGCGACGAGGAGACCCTGGCCTTGCATCTTCGCCGCGATTTGCGTTGTCTTTCCGCCAGGGGCGGCACACAGATCCAATATTGTCTCACCGGGCTGTGGCGCAAGCGCCTCTGCCGGCGACATCGCACTGGCATCTTGAATGTAGTAAAGGCCAGCGGCATGGTAGACATGCTTGCCTGGTCGGTCCTGCTCATGATCATAATAAAAGGCTTCCCTGCACCAGGGAATCGGTTGCAGATGAAAAGCGACACGTTCAGCCAATTGCGCGGGGGATAGTTTAAGCGTGTTGACGCGCAGGCTGCGGGTGGGCGCTTCTTCATATGTATGGATAAACGTTTCGTATTCCTCCTGAAGCAATGCACGCATCTGCTTCAAGTAGTCTTCTGGCAGTGAAACCATGCTTGTCCTCCTCAAAACCTAGATACACGAAATTATAACATAAAATGGCGTGATTCCCTTCATGCGTGACAAGAGGGTTTGAGCGATTGGGGAGAGGGGAAAAGGGGGAGATGAATTGGGCAGACGGCGATGAGGAGGCGATGAGATGAGCATTCCGAAATTCCCCAGCGTTCCCCCGCTCAGTGGGGCACAAATCCGGGCGTTGACAGAGCTTGTCTTCAGGCCTGATCTGACCGAGCGAACAGTACCGTGTTATGATCTGTTGTTTGTTTTTGGGGGTTCTCATCCCGAAATCTGGATTACGGCGGCACACGCCTATCAGCAAGGGATCGTAAAGCAGGTTTTGATCACTGGGGGGTATAAGGAAAATGCCACGCGACACCACACTTGGACCTATGGAAGAACGCCGGAAGCGCAGGTGATTCGTGACAAGTTGGTGGAGTTGGGGGTTCCTAAAGAGAAGATGGTCTGGGAAGATCAATCGGCCAATTCATTGGAAAATGTCTGGTTTGGACTGCAACGAGTCGACGTGAGTCGCCTTTCGACGATTTTATTTGTCAGTAAAGCGTATGCTGTGGGCAGGCAGCATCGTACCTTGACGAGGCATCTGCCGGAGCGGATCACCCTCGCAGCTTACCCAGCACTCACGACCATCGGCAAGATTCCTGTAACATCTTGGGGATGGTCGCGAGTGTTGGCGCACCGAGCGGTGGTGTACGGTGAGTATTTGCGCATGGTGGCGTATGGAAAACGCGGTCATCTGACGCCGCTTGAGAAAGAGATTACGGGTTTGTGAGTCAGGCTTGTGCTACTTCCTGTTCGCGCAACCGAAGTTCGGATTGCAACTCTACGAGGAGTGAAATGTACTTCTCATTGTTGCCGATGTTTTTCCAACACTCAGATAAGTTGAGTAAGATTCGTTCTTTCAGGCGTTGGAAGGAATATTGGTTGGTGATAGTTAATGCTTCGTCATAGGGTTGAATGGCTTTCTGGTGTTTCCCTGTCTCAAGATAGTAATCACCTAGAGCGACCAGTGATTCGCAGAAGCGATGGGCGTCGTTGTATTTGCGGCCTTTGGCTACCGCTGTGGTTAGCTGTTCATATGATTGATCGTATTTTTTCATTTTGCTGTACAGTTTCCCGAGTTGCGTATGGGTGGAGACTAACACATATTTTTTGTCCTTGAGTTTCCCTTCAAGGCGGAGGGCCAGATTGTAGCAATTTTCGGCGGTCATATAGTCATCCGCGTTTTGCAGGATATTCCCCCAAACAGTGAGTAGCTCGACTCCTTTTTCATGGGTTCCGTTTTCACGGGCGATAAATAATCCTTCTTTGGCATATTGCAATGCTTTTTCATATTTTTTCTTCTGATTGAGCAGCGTCGCCTTCAACTCATACATATTGAGCTTTACTTCTAAGCTGTTGATATCTTGGATCGAGTCCCACAGCTCATCCAGAGTCTGCAAAGCTTCATCAATACGATATTGCTTTTCTAGGAAAGACACTTTGTCGATCATCAAGAAATATTTGATTTCTTGGCGGTCGGCATTTTCATTGTATGCGGCCAAGCCTTTGTTGGTATATTCAAGCGCTTGTTGGAGTGAGTTGTCCCGTTGATAATAAATGCGACCCAATTCCTTGTAACAGGCGGCTTTAATATTGCTGTTGGACAAGAACTGCTTAGAGTTGATATGTTGGATGGATTGCTTGAAGAACTTCTCAGCCGTTTTTAAGTTGTTTTTCTTAACATAACACAAGCCTTTCAGATACAGAATGATATCCATATACCCGCCTTGGGTATGCTTTTGCAGAAAGCGAAGCCGCTCCAATGCGCCATCGCAATCAAGGTTGATACATGTTTCTATAAGGAAGAGCAAGTTTTCCAATTGCTTGTGTTCCCTTTGTTCGCGATGGATCAATTGGGGAATGTCTTCGATGTTAAATCCAAGTTTTTTACAATAATATTCGCGGTTTTGAGGTTTAACCGTCGGAATGCCTCGCTCGATACTGCTGATGGTGGCAAAAGAGATATGCTCATCCTCCAAGTCTTTTAAGCGCAAGCCTTTTTCTTTGCGTATCTTTCGCAAGGCTTCACCCAATGTTTTTAAGTCATTCACGTTCACTGTGATCACCTCTTTGCTTTAATCTTATTTTTTTGATAATGATTTGTCTAGCGTTTTTTCGCATTAAATCGCAAAGTTTATATAATTTGAAATAAATAATTAAAAAAATGTGTATCTGAGTCTTTTTTGATCCTATTTTGCGGTTTTTTAAAAATTGTTTAAAAAAATGATTCGTTATTCACTTGGCGGATTTACAAAAAAACATCCGCCGTTTGGGGCGGGTGCCTGGCGGGGATCATCAGACCTGATTGTGTTCTTTTACAATCGAATCTCCTTTTTGTTCAAAGTGATTTTTGTATTCCACAAGCTCGATCTCACAACCAGGGCCGATTAGGACGTTGTTGCCGCGTACGACTTTGGCTTTGGTTTTCTCCAGGTAAATATCATCGCCTTCGATGGTGTCGGCGATCAGTTCATTGGTGTAGTGGAGGATGGACTTAAGCCATTTGACAAGGGAGAAATCCAATCCGTCTTTCTCGACGCGGATCGTTTCCCCGCCGATTTCCCTCGCTTGGCATTTGCCATATAGCCGCACGTGGATTAGCCCCGCGTTAAGTAGGCCATCGATGGTGAACCCTCCGCGCGCTTGGAACGATTCTGCAGAGCAATCCCCATTGACGGTGGCTCCGCCTTTGATTTCAATTTCTTCACCGATTAGATTGCCGTTGACAGTGGCAGATCCGATCACTGTCAACTCTTGACAATGCGCTTGCCCGTGAATGTGCGCCTGCCCTTTCACTTTCATCTCATCGGTGTGCACCTCGCCCTTGACTGTGGTCTCCCCCACGATGTCAAACCGTTCGGCTTTGATGTTGCCTTTAAACGTGGTCACGCCGTAAGCTTTGATGCTGTTGCAGTCCACATCGCCGTGGATGCGTCCCTCGCCATTAATGCTTAAACGGTCGTATACGCCGCCATTGGCGCTTCCGGTACCAGAGATAGTCAAATCACGGCGGTTCTCTTTATCCATGCGACTCGCCTCCATGCCATTTCAATTTGCATTCTTCCATGCAGGTCAACAGATTCATGGTGAAAACCACGCGGACGCCTTCTTCAAAATAGATGTCCCCAGATTGGGCCAGGATAAATGAAGTGACACCCATTTTGCGAATAAAGATCAATTGCCCGCCGGCTTGCTCCACTTTCTCAAAGTGGTCGTGCAACAGTTGGAGGAGCGTCTTTCCTTCCTCTAGGTTGATGTCTCCTTTGGAGAGCAATTTGTCGAGAATGTAGATGTGGAGAACTTCTTTAAATGTGAAGCGTTGTTGCTCAGCAAACTGTTGCGTGTACAATTTCAGAGCAATATCCGAAACAATGTTACGTTCGATTAATTCGTGTCTCTCCAGCGCGGTGGTTATCGGAACGGTGGAGAACATGCCGGCAATCTCATCCAGAGAGAGATCATCTTTCAGGTTTTTAATCTTTTCTACCCGATCGAGGATTTGCTCTTTTGGAAAGAAAGTTTCTTGCCCCGTGTAAGTCGATTTGCGAATGAACCATTCTTCGGGAATGAGGTTTTTGCGCTTCCATCGGTAAAGCTGGCCATAAGAGATTCCGGTCAGCTCCAGTAGGTCTTTTTTGGAAATGAGTTCCTGCTCCATCGCGGCACCCTCCTTTGTCATTAGTGTAACATAACATTGTTACGTTGTGAAGTGATGTTTGCGGAATGGGGCTTGCTTCACATTATATTCCCAAATGTGACGGGAAAACATGGATTTAGGGCATAAAAAAGACCTGATCCGCGGCAAATGTACGCTTGCCACGGATCAGGAGCGCTATCACATTGGAAGGGCAATCATCTGTAATAGACGCCATTGTAATATACATATCCGACAGGATCATGTGTGAAATGGATCACGGCGTAACAGCAGTTTTCCGGTGTTTTGTAAGCCTCATCTTCAGGGATGAATTCCCCTTTGATTTGGATGGAAGAACCGACGCGCAAGGGAAGGGCACCTTCCGTTCCCCGCTCATCGATCCGGATGGACGCGAAGATTGTGCTAGGTACCGATACGGATCCACTGACGCGGCGGACGTTGCTGATCAGTGCGTATTGGTGTTCCCCGTCGGAGTCATACCCGGGTAGAGATTGAATTGTACCGGTGATGGTCACAACTGGCCATGCTTCGATGCTGACAGTTTGCTGTTCAGGCACCCCAGCTTCCGCTTGGACGGGTAGCATGACGGAGAAGACCAACAAAAAGGCGAGTATAAGTTGACGTAAGATATTAAACATTGCCATCCCTCCTGTAGAATAAAACGGGGGCTTAACCGCGCCCCCGTTTTATTCTAGCATGTTGGGTTAATAAATGTTTAAAGTTAATGATTAATTTAAATTAATTAATCATTCATTAAAAAATGAAAGATATTCATTTTGAATGTAAAAAAATATGTGTTCGCGTTACCGTCATTTTTGTTTATTCGCTTTGCTGGCTTTGATTTGCCACCATGCGATAGCCACAAAAGGAATGGAAATAAAGATGATCAACAAAGTCCAATTTAATATGCTCATGCTAACACGGCTACCCCTTTCCGATCAGGACGACAATGATTGACCATAGTATTTTCTCTGAGGGAGAATCTATGCATCGCTTGACCCGGCGTTTTTATTGACGCCGGGTTTGTCGACTAAAAAGGGTGCCGATTTCGTCCGTAAAGTGGGGAAACAAGGTCAATTCCTGACCGCCTGCTCGGCCGCGCTTTTGCCTGCCACATAGCCGGTGCAAGACGCCGCAGTGATATTGTAGCCGCCGGTGTATCCGTGAATGTCCAGAATCTCGCCGCAAAAATACAAACCGGTCATCCGTTTCGACTGCATCGTTTTGGGATCGATTTCTTTCACATGCACGCCACCGCCAGTAACAAATGCTTTTTCCAAAGGCAGTGTGCCATTCACTTCAATAATGAATTGTTTGGCCTCTTGGCATAATCGGTGCAATTGTTCCCGGGAAAGATTGGCGGCATTCAGATCTTCGTCGATCTGCGCCCGATTCATCAAGACAGGAACCATGCGTTCGGGGATAAGGGGCTTCAAGATGTTTCGCACTGCTTTCTTTGGATTGGCTTTCATTTTCGCCCACAGCTTTTCTTCCCACGGTTCCGCTTTTTGGTCGGGGAATAAGTCAATGGCCACAGGAATCGTGCGTGCGCCCGTTTTCTTCAACTGCTTGACGACAAACTGACTGCATCTTAGAGCGATAGGGCCGGAAAGGCCGAAATGGGTGAACAGCATGTCTCCACGGTGTTCGATGATTTTCTTACCTTTGGGATTGAGCACACTAAGTGCCACATCCCGCAGGGACAAGCCTTGCAGGGTCCGTTGCTTGATCAGTGCTTCGGATGACGTGAGGGGGACTTCGGTGGGAAACAGTTCGGTGATCGTATGACCTGCAGCTTCCGCCCAGGCGTAACCATCCCCGCTGGAACCGGTGTGGGAAGCCGCCTTTCCCCCTGTTGCCACAATGACCGATGGCGCATAGATTCTTTCCTTGTCTTGCGTTTCGACGCCAACGACCCGGCCGTTTTCATAAAGCACCCGTTTGACGGGCGTATTTACGCGGATCGTTGTTCCGACCATTTTCACTTTTTTCACCAGGGCTTGTACCACGGTTTTGGCGCTGTCAGTCACGGGAAACATCCGCCCATTGTCTTCTTCTTTCAAGGCCACGCCAAGGTCTTCAAAAAAATGCATGAGATCGCGATTGTTGAAGACGGAGAAAACGCTGTATAAAAACCGTCCGTTGCCGGGAATGTTCTGGATTAATTCGTCAATCTCTTTGATATTGGTGACATTGCACCGGCCGCCTCCCGAGATGGCCAGTTTTTTACCGAGTTTTTCGCCTTTGTCCAAGAGCAGGACGCGGGCGCCGTGCATTCCGGCCGCGGCGCTGGCCATCAAGCCTGCCGGTCCACCGCCGATCACGATGACATCGTAATTCATATGCCAACTCCTTTGCATCGCCTCTAGGGGTATCTTTGCCCAACCTTATTCATTTTAGGCGAAAGCGTGGTCATTGAAAAGGGAAGCGGGCGTCATCACTTAGCTCACCTCGATGCGACAGGAACAGCGTGGGGGAAAAGAAAAAAGGGTGGATTTCCCGCGATATTGTTTCTATAATCGAAAGAGTTGTGAGGTAACAGTGATATAGGTAAGAAGGGTATGGTAATGCCATGAGACAGACAAATTGGTTTTCCTTCGGTTTCACTACGGCGCAATGGTTTATTTTTTTGCTCGCCAATGCGCTGTCCTTGCCGATTGTCATCGGGCAAATTTATCATTTGCCGCCGGAGGAAGTCGCCGGGTTGATGCAACGTACTTTTTTTGTGATAGGTCTGACGTCATTTTTACAAGGCTGGTTGGGTCATCGTTTTCCGCTATCAGACGGGCCGGCCGGAATTTGGCTCGGCATTTTTGTCATCATGGGAGAGTTGGCGGCCAACACGGGTCAGCAGCCCGAAGAGGTGTTGCGTGTCATGGTTGGCGGCATGATCGTTGCCGGGCTATTGATCTTGCTCTTGGCCGGGTTGCGCTTAATTCCAAAGATGTTAGGGATATTCACGCCATTGGTGACGGGTTCTTTCTTAATGTTACTGGCCATTCAATTGAGTGGTGTTTTTTTGCGCGGAATGATGGATATCCGAACGGTGAGCGGAACCGTTCGCTGGGATCTCGTCGGGGTGTCCTTAGTGGTGTTTGCGTTGGTTTTATGTTTCACTACGTGGGGCAAAGGCTGGATGCGTAGCTATGCCGTGTTGATCGGGATTGTGGTCGGCTGGGCCGGATTTACTGCCTTGGGCTATCAAAGCAATTCGTTTACACATAGCGGTTTTTTCACCCTGCCTGAATTCTTGGCTTGGGGCGGGCCTATTTTTGAGCCGGGTATGGTGGTATCCGCCATCGTGGTCGCCTTGATCTTGCTGTCCAATCTGATTGCTAGCACGAACGCGATGCAACAGGTGTTGACAGGGGAAGCGAAGGTTGCGCCAAGTGTGCTGACTCGGGCAGGGGTCTGGTCGGGGGTGGCCACCATCCTGTCGGCGCTATTCTCCACTGTGGGGATGGTTCCCTTGACGGTGGCGGCTGGCTTTGTGGAAATGACCGGCCAAAAGCGCAGGGGGCCTTTCTTGACCGCTTGTTTGGCATTGGCCGGGGTGGCGTTGATTCCGGTGGTAATCGGATTTTTGTCCAAGTTGCCAGGGCCGATCGCTTACGCCGCTTTATTGGCATCGTTTGGCCAGATGTTCGGATTGGGATTGCACGGTGTGTTAAAAGAGCCACTTGATCCAAGGCGAACACGCATATTGGGTTTGACGCTGTCGCTGGGAGCCGGGATGATGTTTTTGCCGGCTTCACTATTCCTATCTATGCCTTCCGTGTTGCAGTCCTTTTTCAGCAATGGATTGTTGGTGGGAACCGTTATCTGCATTTTGTTTGAACAGCTGTGGCCGCCGAACAGGAGCAAATGGGCCAAGAATTGACGCGGGAATTGGTAAGGATGCTTGCTATCCGCAGGGTGCGGGTGGAAATTCTCCATTGAGGGAATGGACGCCCGCACCTTTTTTTGTTTGCTGGCTTTCAATTATGACCATAATGGAAGCATCAGTGATGAAGGCAGGTGGTGCCGATGGCCGAACAACAGCAAAAGCCTTGGTGGCAAACAGCCAAATTGACCGTTGATTTGGAAACCAATGTGCGATGGTTAAATGAAATATTGGGGGTTAATGAGAGTTTTGATATGATTTGCCGCCGAACGGAATACGGGGGCAAAGCGTGCGCATTTTATTTTGTGGACGGGTTTGCCAAGGACGATATCCTCAATCGCATCATGGAGCAATTGGCCCGATTGAGCCCCAGGGATATGCGCGTTGATGCGATTGAGAAGTTGGTAAATACGGAAATCGCCTACATCGAAGTAGAGACGACGGATGAGCTAGAAAAAGTAGTGAACGCGGTTTTGTCAGGCCCTACGGTGTTGTTGGTGGAAGGGGAAGCGACCGCGATCATCATCGACGCGCGCACCTATCCGGCCCGCGGTCCAGAAGAGCCGGACATCGAACGGGTGGTCAGGGGGGCGCGCGACGGGTTTGTAGAGACGATCATCTTCAATACGGCGTTGACACGCCGCCATCTGCGCGATCCCAGCTTGCGGATGGAATATATGCAAGTGGGGACGCGGTCGCGTACTGATGTGTGCATCGCTTATGTGAAAGACATTGTCGATCCGAAGGTTGTGGAAGAGGTACGGCGGGCCATCGGCAAAGTGAAAACGGACAGCCTGCCGATGGCGGAGAAAAGCTTGGAAGAATACCTGTTTAAGCGGTATTGGAATCCATATCCGATGGTTCGTTACACAGAACGGCCAGACGTGGCGGCGGTGCACTTGTTGGAAGGGCATGTGCTGATCTATGTGGATACTTCCCCCAGTGTCATGATCACCCCTATTACCCTATTTCATCATGTACAACATGCGGAAGAATACCGCCAACAGCCTGTGGTCGGGGCGTTTTTGCGATGGACAAGGTTGTTGGCCTTGCTGGCATCCCTGTTTCTGTTGCCTTTGTGGTATCTGATCGCCACCCAACCCGAACTTTTTCCCGCCGAGCTCGCGGTGATCGGGCCGGACAAGAAGGCTGCGATTCCTTTGTTTTTACAAATATTGATTGCCGATATCGGTGTAGAAGTGTTGAGGATGGCTTCGATTCACACCCCGTCACCGCTGGCTACGGCCATGGGCTTGGTCGCCGGGATTTTGTTGGGGGAGACCGCGGTGCAAGTGGGGCTATTCACTTCGGAAGTCATCTTGTATGTGGCCATTTCAGCGATTGGTACGTTTGCTTCCCCCAGTTATGAATTGGGGTTGGCCAATAAGCTGTCGCGGCTCTATTTTTTGACGATGACGGCATTATTCGGATGGATCGGCTTTGTTGGCAGCATTTTGTTCTGGTTTGTTTGGCTGATGCGCGTCGAAGTATTGCAAACGCCTTACCTGTGGCCGTTGATTCCTTTTAATGGTAAAGCGATGTGGGATGTGCTCGTTCGGACGCCGATGCCCAACAAGACGAAGCGGCCGCGCGTGCTGTCACCCCAAGATCCTGACCGCAAATGAAATGATCCTTGTGAAAAATCACAGGGATTTTTTTATATGTATTTAAAAATGGTCAAAAATTAGATAAAATAATCTATAGTGATCATAGTGTTAATTCTTAATAATCGCACCGCTAAATTGAATGACTGTTCAGTCGAAAAGAGGAGGAGTTCTGATGGCCGATACGGAAAAAGTGTGGCTTAAACATTACCCGCCACAAGTGCCCCATCATCTGAATTACCCGGATGTTCCATTGACGCAGTTTTTGGTGGACGCCGCTCGCGACTATCCGGAGCGTGACGCGATTTTCTTCCTGGGAAAACGGATGACATATCGCCAGGTGTTGGAAGATTCCTACCGCCTCGCACATGCGTTGAAGTCGCTGGGGATCTCAAGGGGAGAGCGGATCGGCATCATGTTGCCCAACTCACCACAAGCCGTCATCGCTTATTACGCCGCACTGTTTGCAGGCGGTATCGTGGTGCAATTTAATCCGCTTTACATGAAGCGGGAGCTCGAGCACCAATTGAATGATGCAGAAGTGGAGACCCTCATTTGTTTGGATATGGTGTATCCTCGAGTCAGTGAAGTGAAAGCGCAAACAAAACTGAAACATACGATAGTTACGAGTATTTCTGACTATTTGCCGTTTCCGAAGAACTGGTTGTTCCAGCTTAAGAGCCGTTTTGACAACACGCATGTGGAGATTCCAGAAGCGCCTGGCGTGTTCAAATTGAAAAAGATCATGTCTCAAGCCCCGTCTAGTCCGGTGGAGACTCCATATGACTCCGGAGACGACGTGGCGTTGTTGCAGTACACCGGAGGGACGACCGGACTTGCCAAAGGCGCGATGTTGACCCATCGCAACTTGGTGGTGAACTGCTGTCAAGCGGAGGCGTGGATGTACCAAGCGCAACGGGGTGCAGACACGATTTTGGGAGCGCTTCCCTTTTTCCATGTGTATGGGATGACAGTGGTGATGAACTTTGCGGTGCGCTTGGCGGCAACGATGATCCTTGTGCCCAAGTTTGACCGCGACTTGATTCTTAAGCTGATTACGGAACACCGCCCATCGTATTTTCCAGGGGCGCCCACGATGTATGTGGGATTGATCAACCACCCCGATATCAAAAAGTATGACCTATCTTCCATCAACGCCTGTCTGAGCGGTTCGGCTCCATTGCCAATCGAAGTGCAAGAGCAGTTTGAAGCGTTGACGGGTGGCTTGTTGATCGAGGGGTACGGCATGACCGAATCTTCCCCTGTCACCCATGCCAACTTGATCTGGGAGCGAACCAAAAGCGGGACGATCGGGTTGCCGTGGCCGGACACGGAGGCGCGCATTGTGGATTTGGAAACGGGGGAAGTGCTGCCACCGGGCCAAGCAGGGGAGTTGCAAGTGAAAGGGCCCCAAGTGATGAAAGGGTATTGGAAGCGTCCGGAAGAGACGGCCAAAGTGTTGGTTGACGGGTGGTTGTGTACAGGAGATATTGCCAAGATGGATGAAGACGGATATTTTTATATCATTGACCGCAAGAAAGATATGATCATCGCCGGTGGATTCAACATCTATCCGCGCGAGGTGGAAGAAGTGCTGTTTGAGCATCCCGCCATTCAGGAAGCAGCAGTGGTCGGTGTGCCCGATCCTTACCGGGGAGAGACGGTCAAAGCGTATATCGTGTTAAAAGAAGGCATGCAATTGTCTGAAAAAGAGTTGGAAAAGTTTTGCCGGGAGCGCTTGGCCAGCTATAAAATTCCGCGACTAGTCGAATTTCGAAAAGAATTACCAAAATCGACAATCGGAAAAGTATTAAGAAGGGTATTATTGGATGAAGAAATGCAAAAAAACAAGAACGAAGGAGCGTAATGAAGAGTTGATCGGTAAAGTCGACATCAAAAGTATAAAAATACATTGACAATTGAATAATGTCATACTACACTTGAAATTGAATGAATAGTCATTCAGTGATAAGGCAGAGGGGAACATGACCATGGCTAAACGGACAGGAGAAAAGTATGAAGCGATTATTGATGCGGCAACTCGCGTGATCGCCGAATACGGCTATCATAACGCCCAGGTGTCCAAAATTGCCCGTGAAGCCAAGGTGGCGGATGGTACCATTTATCTCTACTTCGAAAATAAAGATGACGTGCTCATCTCCTTGTTCAGTGAGAAGATGGGAGCATTTATCAGCCGGGCAGAAGAGGAACTGGCTCAAGTCGATTCAGCTGTCGACCAGTTGTACAAACTGATCTGCTTGCATTTTGAGCATCTGGAAAAGGATCATCAACTGGCGATTGTCACGCAGATTGAGCTGAGGCAATCCAATCCTGAAGTACGCAAAGGGATTGGGGAAATTCTCAAACGGTATTTGGATGTAATCGACGGCATTGTCGAAAAAGGGATGCGAGAAGGTGTGTTTCGCCAGGATCTCGATGTGCGGATCACGCGCAGGATGATTTTCGGCACGTTGGATGAGACCGTCACATCTTGGATCATGAAGGATCACAAGTATCGGTTGATGGACCAAGTGGATGAATTGCATCGCTTATTTGTCAATGGGATGGGAAGCCAACGAAATGATGCAAACGCTTAGGAGGGAAGCCGCATGAATATCCTCGTATGTTTGAAACAAACGTTTGACACCGAAGAGCGGATCACCATTGAAAATGGCCGCATCAGCGAAGAGGGTGTGGAATTCGTCATCAACCCTTACGATGAGTATGCAGTAGAAGAAGCGATTCGCCTAAAAGAAAAACACGGTGGCGAAGTGACGGTGTTGACCATCGGGCCAGATCGCGCCGAGCAGGCGTTGCGCACGGCGATGGCGATGGGAGCTGACAAAGGCGTGATTGTCGACATCGAAGAATTGGACGACGCCGTTGATGAACACACCATCGCGAAAATCCTGCATGCGACGATCGAAGAGGAAGACTTGGAATACGATCTGATCTTGTGTGGGTCGATGGCGGTGGATGATGGTTCTTCCCAAGTGGGGCCCCGATTGGCAGAACTATTGGAGATCCCCCATGTTTCAACGATTGTGAAACTGGAAGTGGATGGCGATAAGGTGACAGTGGAGAAAGACGTGGAAGGGGACTTGGAAATCATTGAGACCAAGTTGCCATTGCTTGTGACGGCACAGCAAGGATTGAACGACCCTCGTTATCCATCCCTGCCAGGCATCATGAAAGCCAAAAAGAAACCGCTTACGCGCTTGGAGTTGGATGATCTCGACTTGGATGAAGAAGACATCAAAGCCAAAACGGAGATCACTGAAATCTTCTTGCCGCCTAAGAAAGAAGCGGGCAAAGTGTTGCAAGGGGACATTCCTGATCAAGTGAAAGAACTGGTGCAATTATTACATTCGGAAGCTAAAGTGATCTAACGGCGAGGAGGAGCGAAACATGGGCAAACACGTATTGGTACTGGCTGATGTTCGTGAGGGCAAACTCCGCAATGTTAGCTTGGAAGCGCTGGCAGCGGCACGCACAGTCTCGGCGGGAGGAACAGTGACGGCGGCGGTGTTGGGATCAGGAGCTAAGGACTTGGCCGGCACCCTTGCTGAACACGGTGCGGACAAAGTGGTTGTCGTGTTGAACAAAGAGTTGGATCAATATACGACGGACGCTTACTTCCAAGCGTACAAAAAAGTGATCGAAGAAGTGAAGCCGGATGTGATCTTCACTGGTCATACGGCCGTGGGCAAAGATGTTAGCCCTCGCCTGGCCGCGCGTCTTGGCTTGGGGCTCGTCTCCGACTGCACGCAGGTGGAGTTGGATGGGGACAAAATCGTTTTCACCCGTCCGATTTATGCCGGCAAAGCGTTTGTCAAAAAGGTGTTCACTGAGGGTACCGTTTTTGCTACCTTGCGTCCCAACAACATTCCTGCAGGAGAACCCGACGCTTCTCGTCAAGCGGACATCGAAGAGGTGACCGTGACGTTTGCAGCAGATTCCCTGCGCACACTGATCAAAGACATGGTGAAAAAATCGACTGACGGGGTGGACCTGTCCGAAGCGCGCGTCATCGTCTCTGGCGGACGCGGCGTGAAAAGCGCAGATGGATTCAAGCCGTTGCAAGAGCTGGCCAACCTCTTGGGCGGCGCAGTGGGTGCTTCACGCGGGGCCTGTGACTCGGGATACTGCGACTACGCTTTGCAAATCGGGCAAACAGGTAAGGTGGTCACCCCTGACCTTTATATCGCCTGCGGTATCTCCGGAGCGATTCAGCACTTGGCGGGGATGTCCAACTCCAAAGTGATCGTCGCCATCAACAAAGACCCCGAAGCGCCGATCTTCCAAGTAGCCGATTACGGCATTGTCGGTGATCTGTTTGAAGTTGTGCCGCTGTTGACCGAAGAACTGAAGAAGTTGCTTGCGGATCAAGCGTAAATGAAAAAGTGATTCTGGGTGAAGACGAGAAGGGCACACAGTTGTGCTCTTCTTTTCATTTCGTGAGCCGAAACGCTTGGAACTTTTTTTGATGAAGTGGTATACTAGCAAAGAACCTGTTACATAGGCACATTAGAAGGAGGGTTTGACCGTGGCGATTTTGGAAATTACGGATCAAACATTCGATAAAGAAGTCCAAAACCCGGACGCTGGTGTCGTCTTGGTGGATTTTTGGGCTCCGTGGTGCGGCCCATGCCGTCAACTGGCCCCCATTTTGGAAGAAGTCGATGCGGAGATCGGCGAGCAAGTGAAAATCGTGAAAGTAAACGTGGACAACAGCCCGGAATCTGCTGGCCAATTCGGCGTGATGTCGATTCCAACCCTGATGATTTTCAAAAACGGGAAAGCGGTTGACAAAGCGTTGGGTGTTCAACCAAAAGAGCAATTGGTTGCTTGGGTGAAGGAACACCTGTAAAAGCAAGAAAAAAGGCCTGGCGTAATGCCAAGGCCTTTTTACATGTCTGAAGGTTGGTTGGACTGTTCGTCGGCGTCTGCCGGTTCTTCCGCACCAGATTGCACTTCTGCTGGCGCCTCTTGATTTTGCTCGGGGAACAGGACGGGACGCAGACGCTTTTGATAACGGCCGATCAAGATCAAATAGAAGCTGATCGATGCAAAGGGAAGGATGAAGATAAAGAAGAAAATGCAGAAAATCACCAAAAAGATGATTGACATGGAGCCCAAGCCGTTCAAGTCATTATCGAAAGAGACGCCCGTGAGAAGAGCGAAGCACAGCATGAGCAATAAGTACCCTAGGACGATGAGTAAGGTGATGAAAAAAGCGGATAGCACGGCACTAAGGGATCTGCCGAAGGCGCGTCCCCACAACTTTGCCGATAGCTTGATCGACTCCCATACTGGTTTTTTTTCATGAATGATCATGATGGGGGCGAAGATGGTGATGGCGATGATGAACAAACTATACACCACGAACGCTAAGATGGCAAGCGACAGACTGATGGCACCGACGTCGTGTGGATTTGCGATTGCGATAACGGAGATCACCACGATGGCGATGATGAATGGAACCAGTAGGAGAAATGTCGTCAGCGACAACAGAGTTAAGCGCTTGATGTGGCGAAACATGTGGTGGAAATACAAGCTTAAAGTAACGCGGTTGTTAAACACTGCTTCAATGCTGATCCCATAAATGGCCCCTGTTGACATGGCGCCGATGATCATTTCGACCGCCAGCAGGCCCAAATAAAGAACAATGCTGAGGGTGATGAGGCCGGTCCCCAGTTGCGCTGCCGATTCAAACGGATTGGGATTGGACATCATGCTGGACATACCGACGGCTAGTGAGATCAGATAATACACGAGCATGGCCCCTGCGTACATAACGAAGAGGACGATCATGCCGAGAAGTTGGATCCAGGCCAGTTTAAAACCATGTTTTTTTATGTGTTCCATTGGTTCCTCCTGAACAGTTTGTATATTTTTAGACTAAATAATATTAAACATAAATTACATATTTGTCTATCGTGAGAAGGGAAGATTCACCAAACGTTCCAGAGCGGTCGGCCAAAGGCAAGATTCACCATGCCGCTGGCTCCGCAAATTGATATAATATATTAGGCCTTTTTTATCGATGCGCTAAGATAGCCTAGCCATCGCCGGAGAAAGGCTTAAAACGGCGACAGGGGCGGTCCTTTGCCGCTGTTGGTATGCATGGGACAGAGCACTGCCGCGAGGAAAGGAGGGGAGGGGAATGCTGAAAGAGAAATTGGCCCTGCTGCCGGATCAACCTGGGTGTTACCTGATGAAAAATCGTGATCAGGAAATCATTTATGTGGGCAAGGCCAAAAGTTTAAAAAACCGGGTTCGTTCTTATTTTACAGGCAGCCATGACGGTAAGACGCAACGATTGGTGATGGATATTTGCGATTTCGAGTATATTGTGACCGGCTCGCCGGTGGAAGCCTTGATTTTAGAGTGCAACTTGATCAAAAAGCATCGGCCGCGTTACAACGTGATGTTAAAGGATGACAAATCTTATCCATACATCCGGTTGACCAAAGAGCGGCATCCCCGCTTGGAAGTGACGCGCAAGGTGAAAAAGGACGGCTCGAAGTATTTCGGTCCGTATCCCCATGCCGGAGCCGCCCAGCAAGCTAAGAAGTTGTTGGATCGTTTATTCCCGTTGCGCAAGTGCCAGACGATCCCTAAACGGGTATGTCTGTACTACCATATGGGCCAATGCTTAGCGCCGTGTGAATATGAGGTAAAAGCGGAAGCTTACGAAGATATTATACGCAAAGTGACCCGTTTTCTTAACGGGGGGTACCCTGAATTAAAGCAGGATCTGCGCAGAAAAATGGAAGAGGCGGCTGAGAATCTGGAGTTTGAACGGGCCAAAGAGATTCGCGACCTGCTGGCGGACATTGATGCGGTGATGCAAAAGCAGAATATCATTCTCAATGACCATGTGGATCGCGATGTGTTTGGATACGCCGCGGAGAAAGGCTGGATGTGCGTACAGGTCTTTTATGTGCGGCAAGGAAAGCTGATTGAGCGTGATGTCTCTGTGTTCCCCCACTATCATGAACCGGAGGAAGATTTTTTGTCCTATGTCGCGCAATTTTACCATGAAGCACCCACCCTCCCGAAAGAAGTAGACTTGCCGCAACAAACGGACTGGGAAACGGTCGGAAAATTGCTTTCCGGGGTGCGGGTAGCCATTCCGCAACGAGGCATGAAAAAGAACTTGGTGCAAATGGCGATGGAAAATGCCAAAATCGCTTTGAATGAACGGTTTCAGATGATGGAAAGAGATGAAGAGAAGACGTTTCAAGCGCTCAACCAGTTGGGGGATGCGCTTGGCATCGGTTTGCCACGTCGGATTGAGGCATTTGACAACTCCAACATTCAAGGGGTTGATCCCGTATCGGCGATGGTTTGCTTTATCGATGGGAAACCAGAGAAGAAAGAATACCGGAAGTACAAAATCCGCTCCGTGCAATCGCCCAATGATGTGGAGACGATGCGGGAAGTGATTCGCCGCCGATACACGCGTGTGTTGAAGGAAGATTTGCCGTTGCCCGACTTGATTTTGGTCGACGGAGGTAAAACACAGATGAACGCGGCCTTGGATGTGTTGGAAAACGAACTGGGCCTCTATGTTCCGGTCGGGGGGATGGTCAAGGATGAAAAGCACCGCACTGCAAGGTTGCTTTTTGGAGACCCGCCGCAAGAAACAGATATCAAACAAGGAAGCCAAGCATTTTATCTGATTCAACGCATACAGGAAGAAGTGCACCGTTTTGCAATTACTTTTCACCGGCAAACGCGTGGCAAACAATTGATCAAGTCCGAGCTGGACGATATTCCAGGCGTGGGGCCGAAGCGCAAACAACAATTGTTCCGCCATTTCGGATCGATTGACAAGATGCGCGAAGCCGGCCTAGAAGAATTCCGCAAAGCCGGCATCAGTGACAAATTAGCCCAATCAATTATGGAAGCCCTGAAGCGAAAAGCGCCTGTGAAGACATGAGCCCGCCCGGTCAGTGTGTCGGGCAGGGCTTTATTTATGTTCGCATCTTTCGAAATTTATAATCGTTCTTTTGCAATTTTTGATATAATGAGGGTACATATCTGATGCGGGAGGGTATTTATGACAGCACTTGACAAACAAATCCTTAAAATGGAGAATACCGAACCGGTAGAATTTTTGCGCCAATATACGGGAGGCCAACCTTTGTCCAAACAGTTGGTCCAGCTGGTATATGAATTGAAGAAGACACACGCTTTTTCTAATGGCGTCATCAACGCGTTGTTCGAGTATTGCCTCATCGAAAATAATTATAAAATCGTTCGTACATATGTATTGCAATTGGCTGAGGAGCTGGATGAAGTGGGTGTGCGAAACGCGCATGAGGTATTCCGTTATTTGCGGGAGAGACCGTATCAAAAGCGGCAACCTGAGTCCAGCCCGCATGTGTCGGACGATGCTGATTACAACATGGAATATGTGGAAACCAATATTGCCCTCATCGCCAAACAATTGCATGAACTTCGCAAAGAAATGAATTTGAAGTTTAACTTGATGAACCAACAGCTAGATCAAATCGAGCGGCGTCTGTCTCAAGTTGCAGACTGGTTGAAATGAAATGGGTTTTTTTGGGATGTTAATTTGGAATATTTAAACGATTGCTCGTCAGCCGGTCGCGTTTCGCCTCCTTGAAGAGGCGTTTTTTCATTGTTTTGTTGGAAAAAACAGGGTGGAAACAAGGGGAGAAACCGTGTAGAATCGGCTTAAAAGAAGTTGATTGTATTTTTGATCGCGATTGGTATGATGGTACATGGATTGAAATTCAAATCAAAAGGGGTATGAGATTGAAGGACCGGGTAAAGCGGGCGCCGGGTAGGCCAAGGCGCTCAGATTTGGAAGGGACAATGGACACTGAACAGAAGATTTTATGCGAAGCGGCGGGATTGTTTTTAAAAAGTGGTTATGCCGCCGTTTCGATCAGTATGATAACGGACGCCGTGGGCATCACCAAACCGACACTGTATCATTATTTTCCTGACAAAGAGACATTGTTCGCGGCGGTGGTGTGCAAAAAACTGGAGTTGGCTGGGACGCATATCCAACGGGGAATCGCAAAAGGGGGAAGTGTCCGGCAACGCCTCATTTGTTTGGCGACGGGCTTTTTCCACTATGCCTCCATGTCGATGCAACCACTAATGCGCGACGTGGATGAACAACTGCGTCCTGACCTGACCGAACGCGTGCATCTCACGTTGCATCGTGCAATCGTGAAGCCGTTGCAGGATCTGATTCAAGAGGGGGTGGAGCAAGGGGAAGTGCGTGCGCAGGCCGAGCAGATTCCGATGCTGGTGGAATTGTGGCTGGGGATGTTGGATACTTTGGCGAAACATTGCCGCAAGGAAACAGATGCGGAGGAGATCGGCCGGCTAGCGGAGATGGCAGTCACTGTGTTCATGGACGGCATTGCCAAAGAAGGGCGTCATATGCGGACAGAGGAGTGACTCGGATGATTGCGGAAGAGAAAAATAAACGATTTACGCCGCTTGTGCATGCCATGGTGACATGTGTGTTGCGGCGTCATTTTGCGCGGATGTATGTCAACTGTTCGGAACGCATCAATGTGTCTACCCCCACCTTATATTTGGTGAATCATAGCCATTGGTGGGATCCGTTGTTCGTGTTGTGGCTGAATCACGCATATCTGCGCCAAGACGCCTATGTCCTGCTGCAAGAGCGGGCGTGGCCTTTTTTTTCATTATTGAAAGATCAAGGATTCATCGAAGTCGACCCGGATGATTATCAGGAGTGGCGGTCAGCGCTGGAATCTGGAAAAGAGCTGTTGTCCTCGCGGTTCCGTTCGTTGTGGATTTTGGGCCAAGGAGAAGCCGTTCATCAAGACGCACGCCCTATCCGCTTCGTACCGGGGCTGGGGTCGTTGCTTGAAACGGGTGGGCAGGTACAAGTTGTTCCGGTGGCAATTTACACTTCATTTACCCAAAGTCGGCCGGATGTCTATATTCGCCTTGCAGATCCATTGTTGCCGGAGACATTTACTAAAGGCCATCGTCGGCAATGGGTCGCCGCCTGTGAAAAGGAGTTGGCGCTAGAGCTAGATGCTATGCGTGAAGGGGTGATTGCCAACCGGCTCACCGGTTTTGAGTTGGCTTGGCAGGGCTTCTCATCATTTCCGGAGCAGTGGAATCGCGCGCGGGACGGACTGAAGCAGGCCAGCCAATGGTGGCGAAGATGGAAGAAAGGGCGATCACAGCAATGAAAAAAGCGATCATCATTGGTGGCGGCTTGGCCGGCTTGGTGACGGCGATCAAATTGGCCACAATGGATTTCAAGGTGTCCCTGTTTGAAAAAGAAAGCAAGGTGGGCGGATCGTGCCGCGCAATCCAATTGGGAGGAGGGTATCAGTTTGATTTGGAACCGGCGCCGATGATGATGCCATGGGTGTTTGAACGCATCTTTCGGGAAGCTGGCTCAGTAGTTGATCCTTCGCTGCGGTTCATTCCCTTGCCAGTAAACAGCCGGCACTTTTTCTACAATAAGTCGATTGTTGATTTAACTGCAGATGGCGAGGCGATGGCTGATCAACTGACGGGATTTTCTCCGGAAAACCGCACCGGCTTTTTGGACTATCTGTATGCGGCACAAACCATATACGAGTGGGTAGAAGAAACGCTCTTAGCCAGTCCGACAGTGGGTTGGACGGATCTGCTCCGTCCGGGAGCGGTGAAATCGTCATGGAAGATGAAGCTGTTGCAGCCGCTGGATGCTTTTCATCGGCGCTTTTTCGACGACGCCCGCATGCTGGCGATGATGAACCGTTATGCAACCTATGTTGGCTCTTCCCCCTATAAGGCGCCAGCGGTGGTGGCGATGTTCGCCTACTTGGAATTGGTGCAGGGAGTGTCTTACGTCGAAGGCGGGAATGAGCGGTTGATTGAGGCGTTGGTGCGCCTGGCGCAGTCGCGGGGTGTGGAGTTGCACACGGGATGCGCTGTGGATGAAATCCTGTTGTCTGACCGCAAAGTGACCGGCGTAGACGCAGGCGGGGAAAAATGGGAGGCAGATGTAGTGGTGTCTTGCATCGATCCCATCCAAACGAGGGTGTCGTTGTTGAAGGATGAGCGGTACGCGCCAGATATGAGGCAACTCAGCTGTTCGCAGGTCGTAGGTTTGCTTGGTTGCAAAGAAACGTATCCTGTGTTGCATTATCATAATTATTTTTATCCGCGCGAGATGGAGCGGTACTATATTGATTTGTTTGAACAGCGGGAATGGCCTGACGCCCCCTTGATTTATGTGGGGAATCCCTGTTTGTATGAAGCGGATCGCACCGGCTCTGGTTGCAGTTTGTGTGTCACTGTTCAGGTGCCAGCCAGCTTCGGGCTGAAACCGGGTCAGTTTGAATTGTACCGGGAGCGACTTTTGTACTTGCTGGAACGGGTTTGGGGTCTGCAAGGGCTGAGTGAGCAGATCGAAGTAGAGCAGTGGTTGGGCCCCCTTGATTTGCAGGAGATGACGGGGGCCTATGGCGGGGCGTTGAATGGACGGGTTTTTCATGGGTTTCGCGCGGCGATCCGCCAACCGCTCAAGGATCGCAAGCGACAAGGGCTGTATTATGCAGGCGCCGGAGCGTATCCGGGAGGGGATCAAGCGATGGCGGCGATCAGCGGGCTGCATACCGCTCATCTCATCAAGCTGGAAGAAGAGAGAAAAGAGAGCAAGCTCACCCGGTTGGGGTGAGCTTGCGTCATGATTTATCCTCTTTTTTCTCTTTGGAATCGTCTTTACCGGATACTGCATCGCGGAACATTTTTAAAGTTTGTCCAGTTGCGCGTCCCAATTCAGGCAATTTTTTTGGCCCGAACAAAAGCAGGGCGACAACGAGGATGACAATAAGTCCGGGTATACCGATACTACTGAACATATTTTCACGCTCCAACAGGCTAAGACAGCCTGATCTGTTCTTTAGCCATTATATCGCTTCGCCAGAAAGATGCCAAGTAAAGCTTTTTTTGCATTATAATCAATTTATCATGACAAAAAGGAGTGGCATGTGTGGAATTAATCCGGATTTTCACTTCAATGGCGGAGAAAATCAATCAAGATCCAACGGGAATCAGTCATTTGAACGATGTGTATCAGTTGGAAGTGACCAGTGGGATATATCAGGTGCGGTTTGCAGATGGACAAGCGGAGTGGGCCGAAGGAAACAAATGGGAGCCCACTTGTTCATTGCAGATCAAAGATGAGGATTTGCTGAAGCTCGTCACGGGGAAACTGGGAGCGACGACGGCGGTAATGATGGGCAAGCTGAAAGTAAAAGGCTCGATTGAAGCTGCGCTCCGTTTGCAAAAGGTATTAAAGCATTACGCTAGCTAACGGGCGAAAGAGAAGCCTGGCTTCCATAGGGAGTCAGGCTTGTTCGCTTTCGATCCACCGTACCTGGTGCGCTTCCTCGGCTGTAGGAACTTCTAATTTTTGCAACAGCTTGCGGATCGTTGCTGCGGGAACGGCCTGTTTCCGGCTTCGATTGCGGGACAACAACAGCGTAAGCGGCGCGTCGATATACACGATGCTGACATGCGCGCCATAGGAAGCGAATAGATCAACGAGTGGATCGCGTAAATGCCGAGTGAGATTGGTGGCGTTCCAGATGAATGGTTGTTTTCTTCGCAACAGACATTTGGCCTCTTCTTTGGCGATGCTGACCACTTCTCCCTGATTGGCGGTAGGAGAGATGCGGCGTTCATGCCGGATGCGATCCAAGGAAACGACTGGGAGATCCGGATGGTTCAAGCTAATCCAGGTGTCTTTGCCCGCACCGGGTAATCCAGACATCATGATCACTTCGAAGTCGGTATCATCATATAGCACGTCGTCGATCCGCAGGTGGTCGCTACGAAAATAACGAAAGCGGGTATGGTTGTTGGCGAAGGGTTTGGGTTGTGTGTAGCAGCCCAGTTCGGTGGCATATTGGCGGAAATAGGCGATCCGCTCCAACAATTCCGCTTGGTCTGGGCAAATTCGCCCGCGCACATCAGCTTCGGCCAACATGGCTACCCAATCGAGGCGGATATGCCAGCTGGCGCCAACCACCGCTTTCTCGGGGTCGGGCTTTTCAAAAAACCACAATGGCAAACCGTGATGCCGGACGAGTTGTACCAACATCTCCCGCTCTTGAAGCGGTAGGGCCTGCATTTTCTCTCTCACGATCTGGGCACCGACTTTGGCATGATTAGGAGCATGGATGCGGCCGTCGTCGCCGATCTTTGTGCATGTCTTTGCCGATATCATGAAACAGGGCGGCCTTTAGCAACAAGGATTGCTCAGCCGGTGCCAAGGCTTGCCACGCGGGGAGCCGGCGAAGTTCATCCACCACCATCCATGTGTGGGATAGCACATCCCCTTCCCCATGATAATGTGGATCTTGGTTCACGTGGCTAAGTGTTTGCAACCAAGGGAATTGGTCAAGAGCTTGCTGGCGGTTAAATGGTACAGAATCAATCAAAAAGATTCACTCCTTTCCGCAATTGATTGGGAATGAGTGGCCGGTTCATCCAGTGGGATTCGGAATCGATGATGGTTTGCAAAAAGTCGGAACGCACCCATTTGTAACGGTTTTGCACAAAATCGCCCTCTTCCACTTTTATATACAAACCCTCCATCAATCCGGAAGGGTCCGTTTCCCGCCAAGCCAGTTCGGGCTGCAGTCCCAAAAGGTCGGCTAGTTGCCTTAGTTGTTCCAAATGGTCTGCGGCAATGAACGGGGAAGGGGCGATCCAATCCGGTAAGGTGTTTTTTCTGGCAGCGACGCCTTCATACAAGACCCTCACCGAAACGATAAAAGGCGCTTTGGCCAAGAATTCCCGCCGTTTGGCTGTGGAAAGGAAGGCACCGGCTTGTGTGTCGTAAATATCAAATTCCAAAAAATAATGGGGCAAGTCGGTGTAAAAGATGGTGTGTTTGGCATACATCCATTCGCCATACATGATATATCGGTCGGTGAGCAAATCCCAAAGCGCAGGGGCATGGTGGTGAGCCCAGCTTTTGAACAAGGCGAATTGCCGCTCTCGGGGGCCACCCGTCAAGTAATGCCCGCGGCTTTGCAATAGCAAGGAGCCGTCCGGGGTAAAACGGATGCCCGTGTTGGACCCGTCCATCTTCTCTTCGATGACAATATGCCGTCCGATCAGTTCCTTATAAGTTGCTATGTTTAAGTCTTCATCGCCGGGTTGCAGTCCTGACCCCGACAAATGGCGTGTGCGAGGATATTTGATCATCCGCTTCATCCTTTAAATATATTTTGATTTATATGTTAATCATAAAGAATCAGTGTGAAAATGTCTTGAGCAAATGTTTTTTTGCCCTTGCCAACTCGGATCGAGCTATGTTAATATCATAAAAATTAATATTTTATTTGAATTCTCGCCACTCATTGTGGAGTAGAGGCGCGGGTTTCATGAGTACTTGTTCGGAGGACGGGCCGTTGATGGACAAGGAAAGGGAAACGCCGCCGAAGTTTGCTGGAAGACCCGACAGAAAGCAGGCTGGGACTGTATCCGAACAGGAACAGGACTGTCACAAAAGCGCATGGGTTGCTTTTGTGAAGCGCTAATCCGCAGTAGATGAGCGAGCTGGAGCGAAAAAAAACAAAGGCGACAGCGAGCGATTCTCTGCTGTGGCCTTTTCTGTTTTTTTACAGGCCTTTCTGGGTCATGTCTGATTCATATCTGCGGTTTTTTAACACCCATCGGTTTAAGGAAAACCGGTTTGTCCGCCGCTTTTAGGGGTCAGTTTGCTTTGCCAGTCAGGCCCCAGCCAGCTATGCAGAATCGAGAGGAGAGTAAGCATGAGCATCGTGGTGCAAAAGTTTGGCGGTACCTCGGTAGGAAGCATTGAACGGATTCAAGCCGTAGCAGAGATCATAGCTCGTACCTATGAACAAGGGAAGCGTTGTGTGGCAGTGGTGTCGGCGATGGGGAAGTCCACAGATCAATTGGTTGGGATGGCCAAAGAGATTCATCCACACCCTTCTCCCCGCGAGATGGATATGTTGCTTGCGACAGGTGAACAAGTGAGCATCGCGTTATTAACCATGGCCTTGCATCGGAAAGGATTGAAAGCCCGCTCGCTCACTGGCTGGCAAGCAGGGATTACCACCGATTGTGTCCATGGTCGGGCGATGGTTCATGATGTGAACACGGAGACGATCACTACGGCGTTGGATCAAGGGGAAATTGTGGTCGTCGCCGGGTTTCAAGGGATTTCTTCTCAACGGGAGATCACGACATTGGGAAGGGGCGGCTCAGATACGACGGCCGTTGTATTGGCGGCTGCGTTGGGAGCTGATTATTGCGAGATCTACACGGATGTCGAAGGCGTGTATACGGCAGATCCCCGCGTAATTCCGGCGGCGCAGAAGATGGATGAGATTTCATACCAAGAGATGTTGGAACTGGCCCACTTGGGGGCGGGCGTGCTTCATCCACGTTCGGTGGAAGCCGCGTTGCGGAATAAGGTGAAATTAGTGGTGCGCTCTAGCTTTGTCAATGAATCGGGCACTTGGATTAAGGGGGAAAATGAGATGGAAACCTCGCATCATGTCAGCGGCATCGCACACGACCTGCAAGTGGCACGAATCAAGGTGTTGGGATTGCCGAATCATGAAGAAACGTTGACGCGGCTGTTTGGATTGTTGGCCGAGGCGCACATCAATGTGGATATCATCGTCCAGAGCGAACATGATCATGAACGGGTTGATGTGGCTTTCAGTGTGAATGAAGAAGTAGGCTTGGAAGCGCGGCAGGTATTGGAGGCGGCGCAAAGTGAGTTGGGCTTTGCCAAGATTTTGTATGAAGGGGGATTGGCCAAGGTTTCCGCGGTGGGCGTGGGGATGATGGCCCGCCCGGGTGTAGCGGCCAAGATGTTTGCCACGTTAAGCGAAGCGGGCATTCGGGTGAAAATGGTTTCCACTTCCGAGATTAAAATTTCCTGCGTGGTGGAGCGGGAGCAGGCTCTGGAAGGGGCGCGCCGCCTACATTCGGCGTTTGGCCTGGATCGGATCGAAGTCAAAGTGTAGACAAGAGAGGCAGTCTGTCTGGGGAGGGCGGACTGCCTTTTCTATTCTGTGATCTCATCTCATATAATGAACCGGAGTAGATGGGAATCCCTATTCTGCTGAGTAAAGCCAAGTGGAGTTATAATAAACAGATTAATGATAAAATTATTTATTGACTGAAAATCATTGTTTAGGTGATGATTAAAATAATTGAATCGATCCATCTATCATTGTTTCAGGAGGTGTTGGCGTTGGTCAAATATGTGATGTCCCGATTGTTACAGATGGTGTTGACACTCTGGGTGATCGCGACGGTCACATTCATTATGATGAAAGCGATTCCGGGCGATCCGTTCAGCAATGAAAAAAAACTACCCGAAGAAGTGTTGCGTAATTTGTATGCTTATTACCAATTGGACGATCCGCTGCCCGTTCAGTATGTCCATTATATGAAAAATCTGGTGTCGCTGGATTTGGGCCCTTCCTTCAAATATGAAACTCGCTCGATCAATGAGATTGTGGCGGAAGGTTTTCCCGTCTCGGCCCAGTTGGGGGCGCAAGCGTTGTTGGTAGCGGTTGTGGCTGGCCTTGCTTTGGGCGTCGTGGCCGCGCTCAAGCAAAACAGGTCGCTGGACTATTTCTCCATGCTGGTGGCGGTGTTGGGGATCTCTGTGCCTAGCTTTGTGCTGGCTCCGATCTTGCAAAAATATTTGGGGGTCGAGTGGGAGCTTTTGCCAGTGGCCACGTGGGAAGGGTTCGCGTCTACTGTGATGCCAACAATCGCGCTGGCCGCGTTCCCTCTAGCTAGCGTGACTCGGTTGATGCGGTCGAGCATGGTCGAGGTCTTGACGCAAGATTATGTGCGTACGGCCAGAGCCAAAGGGTTGCCACCCTTGTTCGTGATCGTCCGCCATACGATCCGCAACGCGATTTTACCTGTGGTCACCGTGTTGGGACCGCTCACGGTCGGGGTGTTGACGGGCAGTTTTGTGGTTGAGAGCATTTTTTCCATACCGGGCATTGGCAAGTATTTTGTGGAGAGCATCACCAACCGTGACTATCCTTTGATCATGGGAATCACCCTGTTTTACTCTTCGCTGTTGATTATCGTCAATTTCCTGGTTGATCTGGCTTATGGCTGGATTGACCCACGGATTCAGTTGGCCAAAGGAGGCAAGTGACATGGAACCGGTGTATCATCCCCGTTTTCAGCGTGTGAGCCGTTCAAGGCCGGCGATGGAGGCGATCCGCCGCCCCCGGGTGTCGTATTGGCGGGAGAGTTGGCGACGGTTGCGACAAAACGCGTTAGCTATGGCGGGTCTCATTACCATTGTCTTGATCGCGATCCTTTCAATTGTCGGCCCGATGCTGTCCGAATATGAATACAATGAGCAAAACCTGCAAACGGGCCGCAATTTGCCGCCGTCGGCTGAGCATTGGTTTGGCACGGATGATTTGGGGCGAGATGTGTTTGTGCGGGTGTGCGAAGGTGGGCGTATTTCACTCGCTATCGGGTTGGCGGCCGCTATGATTGACATGGGCATCGGCGTGGTTTATGGCGGCATTGCGGGGCTTCGCGGCGGTCGGCTGGATGAAGTGATGATGAGGGTAGTGGATGTGCTGTGGGGTCTTCCTTATCTATTGACGGTGATTTTGCTCATGGTTATCTTGCCGCCGGGATTGGGGACAATCATCCTCGCGCTCACCGTGACCGGTTGGTTGAATATGGCGCGGCTCGTGCGGGGACAAGTGCTTCAACTGAAACAACAGGAGTATGTGCTGGCCGCGCAAGCGCTGGGGGCCACAACTTCCCGTCTGCTGGTCAAACATCTGATACCGAACGCGATGGGGCCCATCCTGATCATGTTGACGCTGACGGTACCGAGCGCCATTTTCGCAGAAGCGTTTTTAAGTTTTTTGGGGCTGGGAGTGCAAGCGCCAGTAGCCAGTTGGGGTACGATGATCAATGATGCGCTGGTAACGGTGTTGTCAGGGGAATGGTGGCGCCTCTTTTTCCCAGCACTGTTCCTGTGCCTGACCATGTTGGCTTTCAACGCGTTTGGTGATGGGTTGCGCGACGCACTTGATCCGAAATTGCGCAAATAAGGAGGGAATAAGGTGGAGAAGCTGCTTGAAGTGAACGGATTAGAAGTGTCTTTTCAGCTGGACAAAGGGGAAGTGCAAGCGGTGCGAGGCGTTTCTTTTTCGCTGGCCCGCGGGGAAACGTTGGCGATTGTGGGGGAGTCGGGAAGCGGAAAGAGCGTGACGGCCTTGGCTGTGATGCGGTTGCTCCAACACCCGGGCCGGATCAAGGGCGGGGAGATCTGCTATGATGGCATTGAGTTGACGCGGATGGAAGAGAAAGGGATGTTTCGCATCCGCGGTGCGGAAATCGCGATGATATTTCAGGACCCCATGACTTCCCTTAATCCGACGATGAAGGTCGGTGAGCAAATCATCGAGGGGCTTCGCTGGCACCGGAAGATGGGAACGGCTGAGGCCAAAGCGCGTGCGGCCGAGATGTTAAAACGGGTAGGCATTGCGCAAGCCGAACGCAGATTGGAGCAATACCCACATGAATTCAGCGGAGGGATGAGGCAACGGGTGATGATCGCGATGGCCTTGTCCCTCAACCCGAAGGTGCTGATTGCGGATGAGCCGACCACGGCCTTGGATGTGACGGTTCAGGCGCAAATCCTGGAATTGATGAAAACGTTGCAAGAGGAGACGGGAACCTCTATCATCCTGATTACGCACGATCTAGGCGTGGTGGCTGAAACGGCTGATCGCGTCTGTGTGATGTACGGCGGACAAGTTGTGGAAACGGGAACAGTCAATGAATGTTTCCGTCAGGCCCGTCACCCGTACACGTGGGGGTTGTTGCAGTCGATGCCGAGGTTGGATCAGCCGCGGGATCGAGAGTTGCAACCCATCCCAGGATCGCCGCCCGACTTGTATGAACCGCCGCAAGGATGTCCATTTGCTGACCGCTGCCCCTACGCGATGCATGTCTGTTATGAAGAAGCGCCTCCATTGACCCGTCTGTCGGATACCCATCAAGTCAAGTGCTGGCTGGAAGACCCCGAAGCGCCGCCAGCGGAGATGAACCAGCCATTTGCTTGGTAGGCGACCGCCACGCAAGAAACTCCCCCGCTTTTGCTGGAGGGAGTTTCTTGTTTTCCCCATGCGATTGTTCCTGGTCCCGAATTGGCGGATGTGGTCGTAAAAAGCGGGAGGTAAAGCGCATTCCGGGCGGCTTAAGCAAAGAGAGGACGGTTGACATTCCTTGACGCCCCCATCCGGATGGGAGTAAAATAAATAGCGAGTTGAAACCCCTTTCTCAACTTTTCTGTCAGCAGTTTGAGAAAGTGCTGAAACCCACTAACTCTACTGCGACTATGTCCAAGATTGGAGGCAAATGATGAGCAGAGAACGCAGTTTCTTCAACCGTCGGTTACACTCTTTGCTAGGCGTGATACCGGTGGGCTTTTTTTTGGTGGAACATTTATTTTCCAACTATGCTGCTACCAAAGGGGCACAAGCATTTGTTGAACAGGTAGAATGGCTTTGGGGGATCCCGTTCATCACTGTTCTGGAAATCTTTTTTATTTTCTTGCCGCTCCTTTACCATGGCGTCTATGGTCTGTATATTGCTTTGCAAGCCAAAAACAATGTCGGCAACTTTAATACGTTTCGCAACTGGATGTTCACCTTGCAACGGATCACAGGTGTCGCCACCCTCATTTATGTCGTATGGCATGTATGGGAGACTCGCGTGCAAGTGGCGCTTTATGACATGACCGCTCCCCAGCTTGCCAATTTGACGCATGAAATCCTGCAAAATCCAGTCAATTTGGCGTTGTATTTGATCGGTCTGGTTGCGGCTGTTTTCCACTTCTCCAATGGTATGTGGACGTTCCTCATTACTTGGGGTGTGACAGTGGGGCCGCGCGCGCAACGCGTCTCTTCCTATGTGTGGGCGGTTGTGTTTGTCCTTGTTTCTTATCTCGGCATTTCTGCGCTGTTGGCCTTCGCGCAAGCTGACTTTATGGGTCAAATGGCACAGCATTAGAAGGGAGCTTTTCTCATGAATGAAAAACTAATCGTTGTCGGTGGGGGCCTGGCTGGCTTGATGGCAACGCTCAAGGCAGCTGAGGCTGGAGCCCACGTCCAACTATTTTCCATCGTACCGGTGAAACGCTCTCACTCTGTGTGCGCACAGGGCGGCATCAACGGTGCGGTAAACACCAAAGGGGAAGGGGATTCCCCATGGGAACACTTTGACGACACCATTTATGGAGGCGACTTCCTCGCCAACCAACCACCGGTCAAAGCGATGTGTGAAGCCGCGCCCGGGATCATTTATCTGATGGACCGCATGGGGGTTCCGTTCAACCGCACGCCGGAAGGGTTGATCGACTTCCGCCGTTTCGGGGGAACGAAACACCACCGCACCGCTTTTGCAGGTGCCACCACAGGGCAGCAATTGCTTTATGCGTTAGATGAACAAGTACGTCGCTATGAATCTGAAGGTAAAGTGTCCAAGTATGAAAACTGGGAGTTCTTGAGCATTGTTAAAGATGATGAAGGACGTTGCCGCGGGATCGTCGCGCAAAACCTGCGCAGTGGCGAAATCGTCTCTTTCCCTGCCGATGCGGTGATCTTGGCGACAGGAGGACCCGGTATCATCTTCGGTAAGTCCACCAACTCCATGATCAACACCGGAACGGCGGCTGCTGCTGTGTACCAGCAAGGGGTTTATTACGCCAACGGTGAGTTTATTCAAGTGCATCCAACCGCGATTCCTGGAGATGACAAACTCCGCCTGATGTCCGAATCGGCTCGTGGTGAAGGTGGCCGCGTCTGGACATACAAAGACGGCAAACCATGGTATTTCCTCGAAGAGATGTACCCAGCTTATGGGAACTTGGTACCACGCGATATCGCTACTCGCGCCATCTTCAAAGTGTGTGTAGACGATAAGCTTGGGATCAACGGGGAGAACATGGTTTATCTTGATTTATCCCACAAAGATCCGAAGGAATTGGATATCAAGCTGGGTGGGATCATTGAGATCTATGAGAAATTCATGGGTGAAGATCCACGCAAAGTTCCGATGAAAATCTTCCCGGCCGTACACTATTCCATGGGCGGCATGTGGGTCAACTATGACCAAATGACCAACATCCCCGGATTGTTCGCTGCGGGTGAATGTGACTATCAATACCACGGTGCGAACCGCCTGGGTGCGAACTCCCTCTTGTCCTGCATTTACGGCGGCATGGTTGCTGGACCGAAAGCGATTGAATATGTGCGCGGACTGGACAAACATGTCGATTCGCTCAGCTCGGACATCTTTGACAAACAGCAAAAGCTAGAAGAAGAGAAGTACGAAAATATCCTGAAGATGGACGGAAACGAAAACGCCTATGCGTTGCACAAAGAGCTGGGTGAATGGATGACGGACAACGTAACGGTGGTTCGCTACAATGACCGTCTGAAGAAAACGGATGAAAAAATCCAAGAATTGATGGAACGGTACCAAAATATCAACATGATCGACACCAGCAAATGGAGCAACCAAGCGGCGCCGTTCACTCGCCACCTGTGGAACATGCTGCAATTGGCGCGTGTTATCACGCTTGGCGCATACCATCGTAACGAAAGCCGTGGGGCGCATTACAAACCGGAGTTCCCGGACCGCAATGACGAAGAATGGTTGAAAACGACCAAAGCGAAATTCACCCCTGACGGTCCGGTGTTCGAGTATGAGCCGGTTGACACTTCTCTGATTAAACCCCGTCCGCGCCGTTACGATGTGGATAAGGGAGGGGACAAAAAATGAGCGAGCAACAATATGTACAGCTGATTGTGACACGTCAAGATGGTCCAGACAGCCAACCGTATAAAGAAGAGTTTAAAATCCCTTATCGCAAAAACATGAACGTGATCTCTGCGATGATGGAGATCCAACGGAACCCCGTTAATGCGAAAGGTGAAAAAGTCGCGCCGATTCAGTGGGAATCAAACTGCTTGGAAGAAGTGTGTGGTGCCTGCTCCATGGTCATCAATGGGAAGCCACGCCAAGCGTGCACGGCGCTTGTCGACCGGTTGGAACAACCGATACGCATTGAACCGATGCGCACGTTCCCTGTGATTCGCGACCTGGTTGTGGATCGCACCCGGATGTTCAACGCCCTGAAGCGGGTGAAAGCTTGGATTCCGATCGATGGCACCCATGATCTGGGACCTGGTCCGCGTATCGCTGAAAATGAGCGGCAATGGCGTTATGAATTGTCCAAGTGCATGACCTGTGGCGTATGCTTGGAAGCATGCCCTAATGTGAACTCCAAATCCAACTTCGTCGGCCCGTTTGTCGTGGGACAAGTGCAACTGTTCAACTCCCATCCGACTGGAGCGATGAACAAAGAAGAGCGACTGGAAGCACTGCTGGATGACGGCGGGTTGCAAGAGTGCGGGAACTCGCAAAACTGTGTGCAAGCTTGCCCCAAAGGGATTCCGCTCACGACAGCGATTGCCAAGAGCAACCGTGATGCAACGGTTCATATGTTCAAAAAGTGGCTATCCAATTAATGCACGGACTGCCGGCTTTAAAAGCCGGCAGTTTTTTTTGGATAACAACATGGGATAAAAACACAGAACCGACTTTTTAAGTCGGTTCTGTGTTTGCAATGCCAAAGCTTATTTTTGTGAAGACGCGGAGGTGAAGAAGTCACCGATCGCGCTAAACAAGTCGCCTAACCATTCAAAAATGGTGTCAAAGAACCCTCGAGTTACTTCGGCATTCAAAATGTTTTTGATGTCCCCGCGCAAGCTTTCAAATTGTTGGGCGAGTTGGTCCCAATCAATGTTCAAAGAGCTGAAGTGCTGAGAGAATTGGATCAATTGGTTGATGGTTTGTTCGTTCAAATTAATATTGAAATCGTTGGAAACGTTGATGATGATATCTCTGTATTCCTCGGGAGTCTGTGGTTTTTCTTGCGCCACTTCCTGTTTCACGGCATTGATGAATTGCACGGCTTTATTTGAGTCTCCCAATTCTTGGGCAAGCTCTTGCGTGCGAACGATCTCTTCGTTGGCCACTTGCTTGGTGTTTTCATCGATCTTTTTGCCTGTGGCCGTTTCAAAGGCCTTGATGATCCCGGTCAAGCCGGCGGTGCCGGATACACGGATCGGTGCGGTTACATAGATGTCCGCATCTTTGATACCCGCGGTAATGGCTGCGTTCGCGTACATGCTGTCGGTGATGGTGGAGATGTTGTTGGTTTTCACCGAGATGCCTTTACCGGATTCAGTCAAGACGATTTTAGCGGAAGACAGAGCATGACGACCGATAACATCCGCTTTCAAGTATTTCCCCAAGTACTGATATTCTTCTTGGTTTGTGACTTCGATGATTTTCGCCTGCGTTTCGTCAACGCCCATCTCTTTCAAGATGGCATCGCGTTGGGTTCCTGTCAGGTCTTTACCCAACGTCACCACAGTTTGACCGGCGATGGCGTCGGCGGATGCGCTAAGCGGCAAGGCGAGCGCAACGGCCGTAAGCATAGCCAAGGCCAGCAAGCTAAATTTCTTCAAATGTTTCATTAGAAATGAAACCCCCTTATAGAAGAGAAAAGAATCGCCTCCGGCAATGGATGAAGTTGCCAAAGGTCGAAAGTCCATATCAGATTTTATTGTATCGTGTATTGTCGCATCTGTGAACAGTAAAAAAGTAGGTAAATTACCAAACTGGATCAAATTGCTTCAGTACAGGTCAGTGATGATGAAATTGGAGCGGGTATTGCTGGGGATCGTTTGGCTTTGTTTAAGAGAAGATAAAAAGCCCTGTCACGTTGTCGTGAAAGATGGCGTGACAGGGCTACAGTTTATTTGAAGACAGGCTCTTTTAATTCCGCCAATTTGTCGAGGGAGGTTTTCTCCACATCGGCGTGCAAACTGTTGCCATGGGCATCCATGGTAACAATCGCTGCAAAATCTTTGACTTGCAGGTGCCACATCGCTTCCGGTATACCAAACTCCATGAAGTCAACGCCATCCACGTTCTCAATGCATTCCGCGTAGTACTGGGCTGCCCCACCGATCGCATTGAGATAGACAGCGCCATGCTCTTTTAATGCTGCCAGGGTTTTCGCACCCATGCCACCTTTCCCGATCACAGCCCGGATGCCGAATTTTTTAATGATGTCGCCTTGATAAGGCTCTTCACGGATGCTGGTGGTAGGTCCGGCTGCTTTCACGTTCCATTTGCCATCCGCATCTTTAAGCATTACAGGGCCGCAGTGGTAAATGACGCCGCCATTCAAATCGACCGGGGAATCATGATCCATCAGGTGCTTATGCAACGCATCCCGTCCGGTATGGATCAACCCATTGATCACTACGATATCCCCGACTTTTAAATCGCGGATCTGCTCTTCGGTGATCGGCGTGGTAAGGACAACTTGACGTCCGCCCAGCTTTTCCTCGGCGGTTTCGACAACAGATGCGTCTTTTGCATCAGCCGGTACCGCGTCATCAGTGTAAATCCAATCCCGGATGGCTCCTGTCTCCGGATCGATGGTGACGCCTTGGCGACGGAAAGCCCAACAATTGTATGCGACGGAAACATAGAAACTAGCCGGAATCCGGTGCATGGAGCCAATCTTGCAACCCAAAAGCGTTGTGTTGCCGCCAAATCCCATGGTTCCGATGCTCAGGGTATTGGCTTTTTCCATAATGTACTCTTCCAGGCGAGCCAGATCAGGATTCGGATTGGTATCGGTTACAGAACGGAACAGCTGTTTTTTCGCCAGCTCATAACCAGTCGTGCGGTCCCCTCCGATGCCAACGCCGATAAACCCGGCACTGCATCCTTGACCCTGCGCTTGATACACAGCATGCAGGATACACTTGCGGATGCCGTCCAAGTCACGACCAGCCCGACCCAAGCCTTCCAATTCACAAGGGAGGCTGTATTGAATGTTTTTGTTTTCACATCCGCCGCCTTTTAAAATCAGGCGCACATCAATGTAATCGTTTTCCCATTGCTCAAAGTGGATCACCGGCACACCCTCACCTAGGTTGTCACCGCTGTTTTCACCTGTGAGCGAATCGACGGAGTTGGGGCGTAGTTTCCCCAATTGGGTGGCCTCTTTTACGGCTTGGCGAATCTGTTTAGCCATTTCGATTTGGTTGGCGTCAACCGGTGCTTTAATTTTAAATGTAAGCATCCCGGTATCTTGACAGATGGGGGATACGTTCTCTTCTGCCCTTTTGATATTGTCGGTGATGGTGCCAAGCGCCAGTGCCGAGCGTGTGCCGGCATCTTCACGCAACCGAGCCTGCTGGATGGCGTAGCGCACATCGGGTGGCAAGTTGGTTGATGTTTCGGTGATTAGCTTTAAAATCGAGTCTTTAAAAGATTGCATGGTAACCCCTCTTTTATTCCACATGGTTATTTGGATCGCTTCTCTTTTATATTATAACGGGTGTTGCCATTTTTCTCATCCGCTCGCAATGTCTGAAAATTGCGTCAACTAAAAAAGAATAAATACCCGTCCTGTCACGTCAGAACGGGTATAAACGGTTTGAATAACGGCTGATACATGAATAAAACACCCGATGGTCACAACGGGTTGCGTTGGGCGCTTTTAATAAACACTTGTTCATTTTCGATTACTCCGCAAATGCCGCATTGCACGCGATATTCATCACCGCGGTAGTGATGGTGCAAGGGGTCGCCTTCCGGCACTCGCTCAGTGATGATGCCTGAGCGGGCATCTTTTTTCACGGCAAATGGGATTTGTTCGATGATGTTAAACCGACTGCGGTTGGTACCGCACACGGGACAAAGATAAGGATACGACACCTTAGACACCTCCATCCTTACCTTGCCCCAAACGGTTTAGATCCATTCTTCCGCCCAGTTTTGGATTGAGTCGATCACCGGAGCGAGGGCTTCCCCTTTTTCGGTGAGGGCGTATTCAATTCGCACAGGCGTTTCGGGATAAACGGTTCGTTCAACAATCCCGTGGGCTTCTAACTCTTTCAGGCGTTCTGCCAACATCCGTTCGCTCATCAATGGGATTTGTTCTCTTATATCGCGAAAACGACTTGTTTTTTCAAGCAACACACGAATGATCAAACCTGTCCATTTTTTGGCCAATATTTCAATAGCCGATTCGAATTTGGGGCAGATGCAACGATCCATTTTGTTTCACCTCTCTTCATATCTTAACAAATCTTGTGGATGCTTGGCATCTGTCTATGACATCATTTTCGATTTTTTCCTGACGGCTCGCAGGTGGTTGTAAGAGAGGGGAGCATGGATCTGTCGGTAGGGTCCATGCTCGTGATGGTGCCGCACACTCTAATTATTGTTGATTGTAACATGTTCTGACGGCGATGGGGGAGGGGGATTTGGTGGGGGTGATTGTTTCAGGCTTTGAAAGTGTTCGCGGATTTCCGTTTTGGACCATCCGCGCTGCTGGAAATCCAATAAATAATCCAAGAGCAGAGGGGACCAAGGAAGTTTCATGACCGATTGGGTAAATGTATGCGCGGCGATCTCTCTTGTCCGCAAAATCCCTTTCCGCCGTTTAAAAGGTCCAATCTGTTTGACCACGACTTTGTCTAGGTCAGCGTCGGTCCGTCCACACCGCGTTTCCTCTAAATGATGGAACCACTCGTGGTACAAATGAAGCAACATGATTTCCTCTTCAGCCACGGATTCGCCCATGGCATCAAAAAATTGGTCGATCTGTTGGAGTGAGCGTCGGTAGATTTCGATCGTTTTTGGCTTTTTTCTGTATTGCGCGCGAATAAAGGGGTCATGGGGGTGCGCATCCCGAAAACGAATGCAAACGCCTTCTTTCAGCAACTGGTTCAGCAATGTCCGCAACGACAGTGGGCGGCCGTGGAGGGAAGCTACGGATTGCCCTTTCTTCATGGCTTGCTCCACATAGTAGGGGAGTGCGTCGGGGGGGATGTGCTCATAACACTCATCTTGCTTCAATTCAAGTTGGAAGAGCGTTTGTGGGTCAACAGAAGGCCAATGTCGGTCGAGATGAATCTCTGCCAATGGCTTGCGAAACGGTTTGACTGCATTTGTTTTCATGCTTTTTCCCCATTTCGACATGTTTACCTCACTTCTATGTCGACAAGGGCTTGACTCATTCCCAAACTGGACACAGAATCCATGAGCTAGCGTCATGGATTCTGTGCGTTTTCCTTTTTTTGCTTGCGGGGAGTGGTTAACAATTTGAGCAACCAAGGCTTCAAATCAATCACCCGCATATAGGAGGGGCAGGAGTCAGTGCCGCAGATGATCATCGGCACTAGGGAGTCCAGATGATGCAGAGAACCGTGGGAGGCTCCGCTATGAGTGGGCGATGCTTCACTGACCATTTCATATCCAGGTGATACCGTCACCACAATCACTCGCTCTGATGTGCCCATCACCCCGGCCAACCGGGCTAATACGTCGGGGAAGATGCCATACGTAATCCGATTCTGATCATCTACGCTCAAATCGAGAATAACCAAATCGCCGATCAAATCCCACGTTTGATCATACTCATCGGCGAGGGAACCGCCTTCTTTAAAGCTTAGGTGGCCCTCCATTTGGCCACTTACGCAGGAAACGCGGCCTTGATCATTCCAAGCGATGATATCCAGTTTGGGCTCTTGCTTGAGCGTGGTGATCACTTCCGCGAGATCGAGCTGTTCGTCCAATACATAGATATAAGCCATCCGCTCATTGCAACAGATGACGAGCTGATCATCGGGACGTGGCTTTTTCTGTTTGATGGGCATGATGCGGTACGGATGCAAGCTTTTGCGCAGATCGATATATGCTTCTTTGCGGTTGGGGATGATGGGTACTTGCCCGCTGTCTCCCATGACAATCCAGATCACGTCATCCACCGCTTCATCCCAGCTGGGAAACAGATTTAACAACGCTTGCAATTCCTCATCGGCTTTCACAATCCCCTTGATCTCCGATGTTCCTTTTTGATGCACATAGTCATCGTTGCGAGGAAAATAAGCGATGGTGAAAGGGGGCAATTGGCCGGATTCCAGCAGGTGGGAAATTTCATTGCGCGTGAAGGTGTCATGGAAGCCGAAGCGGCTCAAAGGACCCGTCGGTCTGCTGTTGTGATCGATCTTGGCCATAGCGCCAAACGAAAAATAACGGGTAGCCATCGTGGCAATCGTTTTGGGCATGAGGCGAAAGAGTCGGCCTAGCCAGGGCGCGGTCAGCGTTTGTTGGTGGGGACCGCGATAGATCAAGGCATTGATGGAAGCGGTCGGCCCGTCGAACGCTTCATGAATCGTTTTTACATCTGGGTTAAGACAGACTTGATTCAAACGTTGCAGACTGTCTTTTAATACAGTGCGTGTACCGAACTTCAACGTTTCCTTTAAGCCGGTGCCGAAATTGACCATGCGCTGTTCTTGTGGGTCCATGTAGACCAATCCGTATATCTGATGCTGATTGGGAGGGGTGCCCGTCAGCAAAGTCGAGTCAATGGAGACCGACATGCTGGGAAACGAAGTCACCACCCGGGGATGGTATTGGCCCCGCTCTTTGAGGAACCGGAGCGCGGGCGTTTTGCCCAGTTGTATGGCTTCACGCAACGGTGCATCCATCAAGGAATCAATGATCAATAAGATGATGGGTTTCACCGGCGCCGCCGCCAACGCCTCCTTGTTAGCAAATGTTTCTTTGTTGCGGGAAGCCTGAGAGCCCGTGTATCCAATCAGAATGAAAAACAAGATGATAAGCAAACCAATTAACCCTATCCATATCATATGTTTCAACCTCTGTTTTCGCAGATTCAACCCTTAATGTGCCATGGAACCGGTTTTTTTATGCTAAATGGAAAGGGTAAAGCAAGTGAGAGAGAGAATGGAAGTATATAGAGGCTTGTCATATAGAAAGGAAGGATTTCAATGCACCCATTGCCAAAAGTGCAAACAACGGAAGTAAGAGAGCGGATTGCTCGTTTTCAGGCGAAACTACAGGAGAATCAGATCGATGGGGCCATGATTACACAGAATGTGGACTTGTATTATTTGACCGGGTCGATGCAAAACGGCCTGCTATATGTGCCGCAGTCGGGGGAGCCCCGTTTTTATGTGAAGAAAAGCGTCGCTCGGGCCGAATTTGAGGCGTCCGTTCCCGTGGAGGAAATGGGCCGGATGAAACAGCTTGGCGAGCGGTTGCGTTCAACTTTCGGGAACGTGAAGCGGATCGGGATCGAAATGGATGTGTTGCCTTATGGTTTGGCGGTACGGTACCTCGGCTTTTTCCCGGATACCGAAGCCGTGGATGTCGCCTTTATGCTTCGACTGGTCCGGGCAGTGAAGTCGGAATACGAACTCAACCAGCTACGGATCGCCGCTACACATGTGCAGGAGATGGTAGCCATGCTGCCGCAACAGATCCGCGTGGGGATGAGCGAGGTCGAACTGTCCGCGCAAATCGAACACGCGCTCAGATTGAAAGGAAACATTGGCATTTATCGCATGCGCGGCTACAACCAGGAACTTTGCTTGGGCATGGTCGCATCGGGAGAGGCTGCTGCTACCCCAACTTACTTTGACGGCCCAGCAGGGGGCTTAGGTATGTCCGTCGCTAGCCCACAAGGAGCTAGCCGTAAAACATTCTCAGTGGGGGAGCCCATCCTCTTCGACATCAGCACGGTGGTAGAAGGATACATCATTGACCAGACGCGCATGGCCGTCATCGGCGAATTGGACGAGGAGTTGACCCGTGCCTATGAAGTGGCTGTGTCCATCATCAGAGAAGCGGAGCGCATGGGAAAACCGGGCGTCCCCTGGCAGGACTTATACCTCAAGGCTTTGGAGATGGCCGAAGCCGCCGGCCTGCAACAACACTTCATGGGCTTTGGAAACGACCAAGCCAAATTCCTCGGCCACGGCGTCGGATTGGAGTTTGACGAATTGCCGGTCTTGGCACGTGGATTTGCGCAACCCTTGGAGAAAAACATGGTCATCGCCATTGAGCCCAAATTCACCTTCCCGGGCCGGGGCGTCATCGGTATTGAAAACACCTATGTTGTGACTAAGCAGGGATTAAAAGCCATCACCACCACTCCGGAAGACATCGTCCGGATTCCTGAGTAGCTCTTAACGCAAGCACAGCCCAGCCCGCTGGATGGCTGGGCTTGCTTGTTGGTACTCCCTTACGCGGTGACGCCAAACAAAGACAAGAGAGGCCAGGAACCAACGCCGCACCGGCGACATAAGATGAGGAGAAAAGTGGAGCAGAGGAAAGAAATACCAAGCAAACCTGCCTAAATTCTCCGCCACCGCTCACCACGCAGCCTCCCTGCTCATAGTATAACTTGACTGGTCCCTGACCCTTGTATTCCAGTGCTTGAGCAAGGAAGGGTGTCAACATTTGAGTAACCAAAAAGGCAAACCCTTATTGACTAATCGGGAGAGGGAAGTATTCGAGCTGTTAGTCCAAGACAGGACCACCAAAGAAATCGCCCAACAACTCTTCATTAGTGAGAAAACTGTCCGCAACCACATCAGCAACGTGATGTGGTGTATTTGCAAAAAAGGGGAAAAGCATATGGAGTGGTTGGGGTAGAACCGGTTAGACTATCTCGTTCCATTTTCCTTCAGTTTGATTTTTTCTATCAGCATATCATTATATTCTTTACCTTCCTTACCTAAATGAACACGTCTATGACAGTTAGGACAAATTGCCGCAACATGCTCTGGCCAACATAATGAAGAAGGTGAAAATGTAATCCCGGATTATCAAACATTGATGTTACCTGTTCTGGAATATCTATCCAGTGGAAAAGAGCATACGACGAAAGACCTTAGAGAAGCGATGGCAACGGAGTTTAAGATAACCGCCAAAGAGAGAAAACAACTGCTGCCCAGCGGAAGAAAACTCGTTTTTGATAGCAGAGTTGGTTGGGCTGATTTTTTTGAGGATCTTGTTGTTAAGTTGTTGGTAGCGATGGGATATGGAGGATCTCTGGCAGATGCGGGTCAAAGAGTTTGAGGCACAGGTGATGGGGGAATTGATGGTATTATTAAAGAAGATAAACTTGGATTGAGCCAGATCTACATTCAAGCCAAAAGATGGGACAAGCCGGTTAGCAGTCCCGAAATTCAACAGTTTGCCGGCGCTTTGACGGCTAAAAACGCTGAAAAAGGGGTCTTTATCACTACCTCCAGATTTACTGCCAGCGCGATCAGTTTTGCTGAAAAGGTTCCGAAAAATATTGTTTTAATTGGGGGTGATCTGGCTGAACGGATGATCGATTATAATATAGGGGTATCTGAAGAGGAGCGCTATATTGTTAAACGAATTGACAGCGACTTTTTTGAACAATGATTTTTAAGAAAAAAACAGGTGGGCCGACTCAAAGGTGTGTGGAAATGACACACCTTTTTTATTTGATATTGACGTGAAAAATAATGTAATAAGATCAAATCGAATTTTAGTAATCAAATACTAAATTTGTTGTTGCGAATATCATGTGAATGGGTATATACTATTCACAGGAGGAGGGAACGGTGGAAAAAGGAGGCACAAAACATGGCAACACTTTTTCACTTCAAAGAACTGCTCAGACAGAGAAATATCATCGACCGTGATCAAATCACCGTTGAGTTATTGCGCATCCACCTGACCCAAAAAGCATATGAACAAAAATACAACCACTTGGAGAGTGTAGATGAAGCGTCTCTGTATGAATTGATGAAAGAAACAACCGAAAATCGACTCGGTTATTTTCCGGGAGACCCGAGCTGGTTTTATGAACTTTTTCAGGCCGGCAAAGAGATCGACTTCATTCAGGCTCTCAAGCAAATATTCCAAAAAGACCGGTCTGGAGTGATGGTCAGCCCCGCCTATCTTGTGAATTATTTTTCGCGATCTTTGATGGACGGGCATATTGAGACGGTATTGATTGCGGAAGCACATAAACATCTGAATGGTTTGATAGAGCTGATCGAAACTAATCTGGATAAAAACTTTGTCCTGACCGCTGAAAAAAAGTGGTTGGCAGAAGTGTTAAAGTTTCTTTTTGCACACTGCAACCATGTGGAAGTGCTTCAGGTTTCCATCTACAGCCTCTTACCATTGGATCAAGAATTTGACCTGATTATCGCCATACCCGCCTTTGGCTTTAAACCGGAAGTAAACACGGAACGGTTTATGACACGGGAATCGGAAGGGATTGCCGCTGAAAACTTGCTTGACTGGCTGAATGAATTCGGGGAGTTGCAAATGGTTGTCCCCGCAAGATTTACGTTTTCAGGTGGTTCCTTTGCGAAATTGAGATCCTGGATTCTCCAACATTTCAATATAAAGTCAATTTTTACATTGCCTGAAGGAACCCTGCGGCCGTATACGGGGATGAAAACGTACTTGCTCACGATCTCCCATCAAGCGGTGGATTCCATCCAACTGGGAAGCCTTGAGCTGAAAAAAGGCCAATTTCTTCCCCGTGTTCAAAAGGAGATTTTTCAGGAAGAGCTTGAGGAACGGGAAGACTGGCGAATCGAGCTTTTACTGGCCGATGACCAGGAAGATCTCCTTGGTGGACTGGCCGGGCCCAACCGGGAAGTGGTCAAGTTAAAAGAGATCGCCGAACTTTTTCGTGGAAAGTCGATTATGAAAAGCCATATCCAACCCGGAGAAATATCGGTTCTCAATATCTCCAATATCGAAGACGGGGAGATTATCTGGGAAGGGATGGATACAATCGATGAAGAGTACAGGAAAGTAAGGCGTTATGCATTGGAACCGGGAGATTTGGTGATCACCTGTCGGGGAACGGTTAATAAAGTGGCAGTGGTTCGGGAATTACCCAAAAAAGTGATCGCTTCTGCGAATATTATTGTAGTCCGTTTTTCGAAAGAAGTGATGAGCGAATATGTGAAAGTTTTTTTGGAAAGTCCGGTTGGCACCCAATTGGTAAAAACATTCCAGCGCGGAAGCACTGTGATGAATATTAACCCGGCCGATCTGGGCGAGATGGAGATTCCACTTCCGGATATAGAAGAACAGCGGAAGATTGTCGAAGAGTATCGGAAAGAGCATCAACTCTATTTCGAAACTGTCCGCAAAGCCAAAGAACGATGGGAGAAAAAAAGACAGCAGATTTACGATCAATTATTGGACTGAGGAGGCCTTAACTGATGGCAGTATCCAACAACAATAGCGCTGAATTGGGATTTGAACAACGTCTGTGGAGCATGGCGGACAAACTGAGAAACAACATGGACGCGGCTGAATATAAGCATGTGGTGTTGGGCTTGCTTTTCCTAAAGTACATATCGGATGCGTTTGAGGAAGAATACGAACGCCTATCCAACGATGAATGGGCAGACCCTGAAGATCCAGATGAATACCTTGCTAACAATATTTTCTGGGTCCCTCAAGAGGCTCGCTGGTCTTACATCAAAGCCAATGCTAAGAAGCCGGAGATTGGGCAAATCATCGATAACGCGATGGTGGCTATCGAACGGGACAACAACTCGTTAAAAGGTGTGCTTCCCAAAGATTACGCCCGCCCGGAATTAGATAAAACCAAATTGGGGGAGATTATCGACTTATTCTCGTTCAAAGTAGGGGACAAAGACAGTCAGGCCCACGATGTGCTGGGACGAGTATACGAATACTTCCTCAATAACTTTGCCAGTGCCGAAGGGAAAAACGGCGGGCAATTCTACACCCCGCGTACCGTTGTTAAGTTGTTGGTTGAATTGATTCAACCTTTTAAAGGGCGGATTTACGACCCCTGTTGCGGTTCGGGCGGCATGTTTGTCCAAAGCCAGGAGTTTATCAAAGCCCATCAAGGCAGAATTGGGGATGTGGCTGTCTACGGTCAAGAATCCAACCCGACCACCTGGCGCCTCTGCAAAATGAACCTGGCCATTCGCGGGATCGACAATAACCTGGGTGAGTACCATGCAGATACCTTCCATGATGACCTGCATAAAAACCTGAAAGCGGACTACATTCTGGCCAATCCACCGTTTAACATCAGCGACTGGGGCGGCGAGCGCTTAACCGAGGACCACCGCTGGAAATACGGAGTTCCGCCGGCTGGAAACGCCAACTACGCTTGGATTCAGCATATTGTCTCCAAACTGGCTCCCAGCGGAACGGCTGCCTTTATCCTAGCGAACGGTTCCATGTCTACCAATCAAAGCAGAGAAGTCGCCATCCGCAAAAATTTGATTGAGAATGATCTGGTAGAAGCCATTGTCACTCTTCCGGGGCAGCTCTTTTACTCTACCCAAATTCCCGTCTGCGTCTGGGTGATGACCAAAAACAAAGCGGCCAAAAACCACCGCAACCGCAAAGGGGAAATCCTCTTTATCGATGCCCGCAAACTGGGCTATATGGTGGACCGTGTCCGCAGGGAATTAAGCGATAAAGATATTCAAAAGATCGCCCGGACCTTCCATGCTTGGCGTGGGCAAGAAGAAGCGGGAGAGTATGAGGATATCAAAGGCTTTTGTAAATCAGCCACTTTGGAAGAGGTAAGGGAGCATGAGTATATCCTTACTCCGGGACGGTATGTGGGGATCGAAGAGACGGAAGATGACGGGGAAGCGTTTGCCGATAAAATGGCGCGATTGACCAGTGAGTTGGCGGAGCAGTTTGCCAAGTCGCGGGAGTTGGAAGAGGAGATTAGAAAGAATTTGCGGGGGATTGGGTATGAAGTTTAAGGACTTTTGCACTTTTAAGGAGGGTTATGTTAATCCTTCACAAAAAATTGCAAGTTATTTTGATGGACCTATTAAATGGTTAAGAGCGACTGACTTAAATAACTCCTATGTATACAATACTTCAAGGACTTTAACAGAGGAAGGATTTAAAAGTGCAGGTAAAAGTTCTATCCTGTTTAAACCAGACACAATTGCTATAAGCAAGTCTGGTACTATTGGTAGGATTGGAATACTTAAAGATTACATGTGCGGTAATAGAGCGATCATAAATATAGAAGTAAATCAAGAAAAAATGAATCTGAGATATGTTTTTTATTGGCTATTGAATCAACAGAATTATATACAAAATTTAGCGGTAGGTAGTGTTCAGAAAAATTTATATATCTCTGTATTAGAACAACTGGAAATAGCTGATAGACCTCTGCGAGAACAAAAAGCTATTGCTGACATTCTCTCAGCTTTGGATGACAAAATCGAACTCAATAACCAAATCAACAAAAACCTTGAAGAAATGGCACAAGCGATCTTTAAATCCTGGTTTGTCGACTTTGAATTTCCAAATGAAAAAGGTGATCCTTATAAATCAAGTGGTGGGGAATTTGAAAATACACAAAACGGTGAGATTCCTAGAGGATGGAAAGTAGCATTGGTTGGCGAACAATGCAATGTTGTTAGAGGGGCTTCACCCAGACCAATAACAGATCCTAAGTATTTTTCAAACGGCACTATCCATTGGATTAAAATTTCTGATGCTACAGCATCAAGTAGTATTTACATCAATTCTACCAAAGAATTTTGTACTAAACTTGCCATTGCAAAAAGTAGATATGTAGAAAAAGGAACCTTAATTCTTTCAAATAGTGCGTCAGTAGGTATACCTAAAATATTAAACATTTCTGGTTGTATTCATGACGGTTGGTTAGCGTTTAACAATTATCAAGAGATATCAAGAAATTACCTTTATCATTATCTGCTTAACAATTATAGAAAGTTATTTTCCATTGCAGATGGTTCGGTTCAAAAAAATTTAAACACCTCTATTTTAAAGAATATGGAAATTATAGTCCCTGAAAGAAGAGTATTAAGCTTATTTGATAGTTTAATCCAGCCTATCTTTGACAAAATTCGTGAAAATGTAGTGGAAAATGATTTGTTATCCAACCTCCGCGACACCCTCCTACCCAAACTCATGTCCGGTGAGATTCGCGTACCTCTAGAAAACGAAGGGAGACATCAAGATGAGCAGCTTCAACGAGTATGAGTTGGAACAAGCTTCCTTGGAATGGTTTCAAGAGTTAGCCTACGATGTGAGCTACGGCCCCGAAATTTCCCCTGAAGGCGATTATCCGGAACGGAACGAGTACAGCGATGTCATTTTGGAAGAGAGATTGCGGGATGCCCTGTCCCGCATCAACTCTCATCTTCCGCCGGCTGCGATCGACGAAGCCGTTCGCAAGGTTTCGATTCCGCAAAGTCCCAATCTTCTAATTAACAATCAAGCATTTCATCAAATGATCACCGACGGAATTGATGTCCAGGTCCAGCGCGATGATGGCAGCTTCAAAACGGAAAAAGTATGGCCCATCGACTTTAAAGATCCCCACAATAACGACTGGCTGGTGGTTAACCAGTTTACCGTCGTCGAAAACGGAGTAGAGAAGCGCCCGGATCTGGTGGTTTTTGTTAACGGAATGCCGCTCGTGGTGATTGAATTAAAAAGTGCTTCCAATGAAGAAACTGACATTACCAAGGCATACAATCAGATTCAGACTTATAAAAAGAAGATTCCATCCCTGTTTGCTTACAATGCTTTCTCTGTGATTAGTGACGGGGTGAACGCCCGGGCAGGTTCCCTGACGGCTGACGAAGACCGGTACATGATGTGGCGGACGATCGACGGAGAGGATGTCGCTCCGGGTGCCATTCCGCAACTGGAAGTTTTAATCAAGGGAATGTTTGAAAGAAAACGTTTTCTGGATATCTTAAGGCATTTCATTTTTTTCCAAACGGACGGAGAAAATGTCTACAAGATTTTAGCCGGATATCATCAATACCATGCGACGGTGAAAGCAATTGAGAGCACGATTCGCGCAACTGATGAGCAAGGGGACCGCAAAATTGGGGTGATCTGGCATACTCAGGGGTCCGGGAAAAGTTTGTCCATGGTCTTTTATGCCGGAAAATTGGTCTCTGAGCTGGATAACCCGACCATTGTAGTGATCACTGACCGTAACGACCTCGATGATCAGCTTTTCTCCACCTTCAGCAAGTCTAAGCAGTTGTTGCGCCAAACGCCGAAACAGGCCCATTCCCGCAAAGAACTGCGCGAGCTGCTCAATGTGGAGTCCGGGGGTATTATCTTTACCACAATCCACAAGTTTGCCCCTGAGGAAAATGGAGATCAGATGCCGGTATTGACGGATCGCCGCAATGTAGTGGTGATCGCCGATGAGGCACATCGAAGCCAGTATGGGTTCAACGCGGAAGTGGTGGAAGGGAAAGACGAGGCGAAAATCAAGTTCGGCTTCGCCAAATATATGCGGGACGCCTTGCCGAACGCTTCGTATATCGGATTTACCGGTACGCCTGTTGAGTTGGCGGATAGAAACACGCCGGCAGTGTTTGGAGACTACATTGACATTTATGATATGACCCGCGCGGTGGAAGACGGAACCACCGTCAAGATTTACTACGAAAGCCGGATTGCCAAACTCTCCTTGCCGGAGGACGAAAAGCCGAAGATCGATGAGGAGTATGAAGAAATCACCGAGCATCAGGAACTGGATGAGAAAGAGAAGCTCAAATCTAAATGGGCCCGTTTGGAAGCATTAGTCGGGGCGGAAAAGCGGCTCAAGCAAATCGCCAAAGACATCGTGGAACACTTCGAAACCAGGCAGAAAGCCATGTTTGGTAAAGCGATGATTGTCACCATGTCCAGAAAGATTGCCGTTGACCTCTATAACGAGATCGTTGCATTAAGACCGAAGTGGCACAGTGACGACCTGGATAAAGGTGTCATCAAGGTGGTGATGACCGGAAATTCGAGCGATGAGGCAAAAATGCATTCTCATCACACCACCAAACAGCAGCGCGAACTTCTCGCCAACCGGATGAAAGATATCCATGATGAGCTCAACATTGTCATTGTCTGCGATATGTGGCTCACCGGTTTTGACGTTCCCTGCATGCACACGATGTACATTGATAAACCCATGAAAGGTCATAACCTGATGCAAGCCATCGCCCGTGTTAACCGTGTGTTTAAAGATAAACCAGGTGGATTGGTGGTCGACTATATCGGGATCGCCGACTCTTTGAAAAAGGCTCTGCAACAGTATACCGAAAATGACCGCAAAACGGCGGGTGTGGATACGGAACTGGCAGTTGACCTCATGCATGAGAAGTATGACCTGATCCAGGATTTGCTTCACGGTCATGATTACAGCAAGTTTAAAAGCGAAAGCCCATCCGAGCGGATGCAAACCATCGTTGCCACCGTTGATTATGTATTAGGGCTCGGTGAAGAAAAGAAAAAACAATTTCTGCAACTGGTTACCGAGCTGGCAAAAGCTTATGCTTTGTGCTCAACCACTCCCGAAGCGGAAAAATTGAACTTGGAAATCGGGTTCTTTAAATCGGTGAAAGCCGGGATTATCAAGATGATTCCAGCTTCGGGCAAGAAAAAAACGGCTTCCCAGTTGGATGCCGAGATCAACCAATTGGTATCCAAGTCCATTATCTCTGAAGGCGTGGTGGACATTTTGGGCGCCGTTGGCCTCAATAAACCCAACATCGCCATCTTGTCCGATGAGTTTTTGGCCGAGGTGAAAGGATTAAAACAGAAAAACCTTGCCGTAGAGCTGCTCAAACGCTTGTTAAACGGAAAAGTAAAAACCATCGCTAAACGGAATCTGGTTCAATCGAAAAAGTTCTCTGAGATGCTGGAAGAATCGATTATCAAGTATCAAAATCGGACGATTGAATCGACTCAGGTCATCATGGAATTGATTGAGCTGGCGAAAGAGATGAATAAAGCTCACAAACGGGGTGAGGAAACGGGGTTATCCGATGATGAAGTGGCCTTTTATGATGCTTTGGCCAATAATGAATCGGCAAAAGAAGTCCTGGGAGATGAAGTGTTAAAGCAGATCGCGCGCGATCTGACCGATTCGATTAAAAGAAATCTAACGGTGGACTGGAATCTGCGGGAAAGCGTCCGAGCCAAAATGAGGGTAACAGTCAAAAAATTGTTGAGAAAATACGGTTATCCGCCAGACAAAGAGAAAAGTGCAGTTGAAATTGTGATGAAACAGGCAGAATTAAGCTGTCAGAATGAGGCAGAAGAATTAGACGAAGAACTGGATTAATTCTTGTAAAAGTATGAAAAAGTGAAAGGGGGGATGCCCGAAAGCAGGCTGAAAGGAATGGTTGCGGTTGGAAGTGCCAGTTCCAACTGCACATAGAAATCTAATCTGCTGAACCTGCGCCAACAGGATCAGTAGAGTCATAGATGCAGTTTCCACCGCCAAATGGAAGACTGCATAGACGAGATCACTCCATAGGTTTTACGCGCAAAGAGATTCGTTTGTGCAACCCCTTCAACCTATGCTTTCTTAAACTAGCCTTTCTCTCATTGTAACGAACTCTTTGCGCTCCCTTCAAGTCAAGTCCGATATTTCATTTCTTTGGGAGGAACAAAAGATGAAAAAATGGATGATTGGATGCGGAGCTTTTGTGGGACTGTTTTTGATGTTGGGAGCATGTGCGGCACTCATGTCAAGTGTAGACACAGATAAAGACAATCTTCAGACAGATAAAAAATCAATTTCAGAAAAGGTGGACACTCCAGCAATGTCCACACCTGAACCAGCGGTAAAAGAAAATGATGAAGTGACGATGGAAGAATTCAAAAAGATTAAAAACGGGATGACATATGAAGAGGTTGTAAAAATTATCGGTTTTGAGGGAACAGAAATGAGTTCTTCTGAACTTGGCGGTATCAAAACCATTATGTACTCTTGGCAAAATGACGACGGTTCGAATATGAATGCGATGTTTCAAAACAACAAGCTGAATACAAAGGCGCAGTTTGGTTTGAAGTAACGGAAGAAAGAGGTAGGCGGAAGTAAGAAAGCTTCTGCCTACTACAGATATCGTGACCATTATTTATGATTCTGAAAGGAGAATTTTCTATGTCCATTGTTTCCATTCATAAATCCTTTACCGACGCTATCGCCCAAGTACCACCACAAGTTCAAAAATCGGCCTGGGATATGATTCATCAGCTGACCGAACACCCGGAAGCTCATGGCTTAAATTTTGAACGGGTAAAAGGAGCCATTGACCCCAAAGTCCATTCTGTCCGTGTAAATCAAAAATACCGGGCGATTCTTGTCAAGCCGGAAAAAGAAGATGTGAATTTGTTTTTGTGGATTGGCAATCACGATCAGGCATATGCATGGGCGGAAAAGAAGCGATTTGAAGTTAACAAGGTGACGGGTCTTTTGCAGATGTGGACAAGCCCGGGAAGGAACGGTTCAAATACGGTAAAAGGAATATTTTGTGATTATACCGAAAAGCAACTGATTGCCATAGGTGTGCCGGAAGAGCTTATTCATGTGATATACAGTATTCAAACAGCCGATGAGCTGTACAAGTATGCCGATGAAATTCCGGAAGATACGTTTGAACCCCTTTTATGGATCGCTCAGGGTGAGCCGTACCAGGACGTGCTTCAGATTGTCACCGAGATCAAGGCAGAACAAAGGAAAGATCAAGAAAAATCGGATCAACCATTTCTCCAGGCTATGTTAAATACGTCAAGCCAAGTGGCTGTGATTTCTTCCGACACACAGCTGCAGGAGATTTTAAAATATCCTTTTGACCGATGGCGGTTGTTTTTGCATTCCACTCAAAAAGAATTGGTCGAGAAAGATTTTAGCGGCTCGGTAAAAGTGCTCGGAGGAGCCGGAACAGGCAAAACGGTGGTTGCTTTGCACCGGGCAAGGAAGCTGGTGAGAGATTTTTTGCTTCCGGATGAGAAACTTCTCTTTACAACCTTTAACGTTAATATGGTAGCAATCGTACAAGACCACTTAAACACCATGTGTACACCTGAGGAGTTACAAAGAATGGATATCATTAACATCGACCGGTTGGCCAAAGAAATTGTTGAAACTTATTGCGGTGTACAAATCAATAAAATGATTGAGAGTGATCAAGACCGGGAGATCATCTGGCGGCAAGCTGGAAGCTCTTTAAACATAGACACAAATCAACTGCTGCTCATCAAGAGAGAATATGACCGGTTTATCCAACCCTATGGAATCGAAGAAAAGGAAGAATATTTAACTCTTATGCGCAAAGGAGGGAAAACAAAAATCAGCAAAAGGAAACGGGAAGAAATATGGAAAGTGGTTGAGTATGTCCGCAGTGAGATGGAGGCAAGAGGCTGGTATGAATATCCGGATATCATTCGCTTGGCCCGAAAATGGTTGGAAACGAACCCCGGTCGATTGAGTTACCGTGCTGCTATTGTTGATGAAGCTCAGGACTTTACTGAAGAGTCGTTTAAATTGTTGAGGGCCTTGGTCCCAAAAAACAGAAATGACCTGTTTATTGTGGGTGATCCCCACCAACGGATTTACTCCCGTTTTGCGGTTCTTTCACGTTGCGGAATTGATGTTCGTGGGCAAAGATCCAGACGTTTACGGATTAACTACCGCACCACCGAACAAATTCGAAAACAGGCGATACAAGTTATCGGAGATATTCCATTTGATGACTTAGATGGAGGGCAAAATTTTGCAGATGATATCTCGCTTATGTCAGGAACGGAACCCGTATGCATGAACTTTGCAAACGTAAATCTTGAGAGGCAGTTTATTCTGAAACAGATGAAGGAATTATTGAGAGAAGGAATTTTGCCTCATGAGATCGGCCTTTTTGCGAGAACGAAAAAAATGGTTGAGAGGTATCAAAAGTTTTTGGAGGAGAATGGAATGGCCGTCTCGCTTCTTACCACAGAATCTCATTTAAAAAATAAAGGAGTTCATTGCGGCACGATGCATCGAAGTAAGGGGCTTGAATTTCGCGTGGTCTTCCTGGCTGGGGTCAATGAAAAAGTCGTTCCCCTCGATGCTTTTACCAAAATTGAAGATGTTGAAGAAAGAGAAGAGAAAATCAGACAAGAAAGGTCTCTCTTGTATGTTGCGAGTACAAGAGCGCGAGAAAAATTGTTTATTACTTCATATGGGAAACTGTCGCCCTTTTTGAGAGTTTAAGATCTTATACCTGGCTCGTTGCACGAGCCAGGCAACCGTCCAATAATGTTTTACACGTACTTAGGATATGACAAAAAAGGAATGCCCAGATTGATAGAATGGTAAGAAGGCAAACAATACGAATTTTGTAAACATGGTTATATATCCGATGTGAAGTAAATTGATTTATGATTGATTTTTTATGAAAGCGGGTCGGGTATATGCGTTTGGATTATATGATGATAAAACAACTCCATTCAGCTTTTTCATCAAGAAAATTCATAAACATGGAAGAAGCGAAAAAAATTATAGCTGGCATTGTTAAGCAAGATGTTGATGAGGAGTTTATTCGGGGTTATCTTAGATCAAAAGGTTGTCAGATCGTAGAAGAGCATATTGTCCCTGTCAAAAATGAAAGATCTAGCAAACTTGATCCTGAAGAAGATTTGGATATTGACGAAATCTTAAGCCTTGAGTTAAAAAGTAGGACTGAAAGTTTTATAGATAATGAATCAAAAGATTACAATAACAACACTGACCTGATTAGCAACTACCAAAAATATCATGAAGACCGGGTGTTCAAAAATCTGATCTTAAATAATAGACGGCTTGTACAAAAAATTGCTTTGAGATATCAAAACTATGTTAGTCATAAGTTAAGCTATGACGATTTAGTTTCAGAAGGGATTATTGGTTTAATCAAAGCGATTCACAGATTTGATCCTACACGAGGTTACCAGTTTTCCACCTATGCGACTTGGTGGATTCGTCAGCAAATTACACGTGCAATCATGGATACAGGATTGACGGTAAGGATTCCGGTTCATGCATTTGAGACTGTTTTAAAAATAAAAAGAGTAGAACAAAAATACCTTTTTCATAATCCAAAAATGGATGTTGAAGAGATTTGTGAACAATTGGGAATCTCGAGAGAGAAGTATGAAGAGTCTAAAAGAATTGAACACCGATTTTTGAATCTTGTCTCTTTAAATTCCTTTGCGTCAGGAGAGGGAGAAGATACCGAACTCATTGAATTTATAGATAACGAACGGATGAGAATTTTAGGATATCAGGATAATGAGTATACTGACCCGGTATTTATGGTCGAAAGTAAACTTGAAAGGGACGAGATTAACAAGCTGTTGGAACAATTATCCTCCAAACAAAGAAATATCATAAAACTTCGATTCGGTTTTGAGGATGGTCAAACCAGAACTTTGGAGGAAATTGGGCAAATCATGGGTGTCACTCGCGAACGAATCAGGCAGATCGAAAAGAAAGCCCTGGAAAGGTTGAAAAAACTAATCCTGAAACATCATAAAGAGTTAGCATCTTAAAATACAAGAACTGGAGATGATTCCTTTGTTGGACCACAACGAATCAATGATTCAATTTCATTTGTCTAATGCAAAAAATAAAGGCACTCAAAAAAATATTTTATTTGTATTTAAAGGATTTGATCAATCATTTTATAACGATCTGTCGATTGAAAAATTATTGTCTTATTCCACTGAAGTTAGCATTCAACAACTGGCTGATTCTAGAGCACATCTTTATCCTGAAGTATTTAGTAGAATTTCGCCGGGTCAAAAGTCGGTTTTTTGGGTAACATTTGAAGAGTTTATTACCTTGGGAAGAGATATACTTTCTCTATATTTTGAGATTATCATGTTAAAGAATAACTTATATCACCAAACCTTTCCAATTTTATACCCGATTGATAATATTGATGAGATTTATCAGCGTTATTATCATCATGATGAATGGCCGGATAACTTATCCACTGAACTGGAAATATTGCAAACTTATTTTGGAGATATCAAAAAAGTCGACAACCAATATTATGTGACTTACGCTACCGAAATGAATGATCTGGATTTTTATGTTTTTGATGACTTAGATCAGCTACCAGAGGATGTTCAAAGTGTTTATGAAGAAGCCTATTTAGAGCTTTCTGAAGAAGAGGATCAGATATTACAATTCATTCATGATGTCACACAGGGAAAAATAACTGGAAAAGTAGTTCATATTACTTACTCCGGTGAATTGAATTCTTTTCCAAATAACTATTATAATCGGTTAACCCTTCTTCAATACCTGTATAAGGAACAAGTCCAACTGGTTTTATCCACGAAGAAACTTGAACCCAAGAGAGTTTACGAGGAAGAGTATTTAAAAATTTTAAAAAGGTATTGGGGATATGATTCATTTAGGCTACTCAAAATGTACAAAAACATCAATAATCCTTCCAATAAAAAAGAGACAATATTGGTATCACAGAGTCAAATTATAGATGATATCATAAAGCAAGCGGAGAAATCGCTCAACAAAGAAGATTACAATGATATTTTTGTCACATCTCCTACTGGTGCTGGCAAATCAATCATGTTTCAAATCCCGGCCATATATTTGGCGCATAAATATAATTTAATGACAATCGTCATTTCTCCGCTCATCGGACTTATGACAGACCAAGTTCAGGGGTTGCAAAATAAAAATGTGGATATCTCGGCAACGATCAACTCCGAACTTACTCCAGTAGAAAAACTTGATATCATGGAGAAAATTAAGCAAGGAAACATCTCCATCCTTTACATTTCTCCCGAGACTTTATTAAGTCGATCCGACATTTCACAACTGATCGGCGAGAGGAAAGTCGGGCTGTTTGTAATTGATGAAGCTCACATCGTGACTACCTGGGGAAAAGCTTTCCGTTCAGATTATTGGTATTTGGGCGGTTATTTACAAAAACTTAGGAAAGAAATGCAATTTCCGATTGCTACGTTTACTGCCACAGCAATCTATGGCGGTGTTGAAGATATGTATGCGGAAACCCGAGATAGTCTGAACTTAATCAATCCAATCAGTTATTTTGGTTATATTAAGAGAGATGATATTGAGGTCAAAATTAGGCAAAAAGATCTCGACCAGCAAAAATATAAAGAGTACTTAAGCGACAAATTTAAGATCCTTTTGGTTCGGTTGGAAACTTTCCTGCAGAGAGGGCAAAAAACGCTGGTTTATTTTCCTACTGTACGCTTAATACTTGACTTTATACAATTTGCAAGAGTATACGGATCAACTAAATTAATCAGTAACCTTTCATGTTATTATGGTAGCATGGAGAAGGAAGACAAAAATATTAATTACCTGAAATATAAAAATAACGAAACGAATATTATGCTCGCAACCAAGGCGTTTGGAATGGGTATAGATATTCCTGATATTCAAAATGTGTATCACTTCGCACCAACCGGAAATGTATGTGACTATATCCAAGAAATTGGTCGTGCAGCACGTTCTCTGAACAAGGGGTATGCTTATTTCGATTTCCTTCCGAAAGATTTTGTTCATGTGAATCGATTGCATGGAATTTCAACTCTAAAAAAACACCAACTGATTCAGGTGATGGAGAAAATATTAAAACTAGCGGAAAAAAGCAAAGAAAGCTCCCCTATTCGTAATTTGCTTGTCAGATCAGATGAGTTTCGCTATATCTTTGAAAAAAAGAATGTCACTGACCAGGTTGAGGATATTGATAACAAGCTAAAAACGGCACTATTAATCATTGAAAAAGATTTTAAATTGAAGATGAACTATTCGCCTATCGTTGCCAGACCGAGGAGCATTTTTGCTAATGAATATTTTTTGGTCGACAAAGAGATTGAAGACAAATTAATGAAACAATTTGGTCGTTACTTCACCTTAGTTCGCAAAAAACAAGGAAAAGAAAAAAGCGTTTACAAGTGTAATTTAAAAAACTTATGGCAAGATCATTACACATCTCTGTCTTACCCACAGTTTAAATACTTGTTTCATTCAAAAGATGAAAGTTTAAAATTGTTTTTTCTTGATTCCATACAATCTGTCTTACTGATTGATTTTCTGATAAAAACAAGTAACATCACTCAATTTAAATTGGAGTTACAGAATCTGGTGGGTAAAGTTTCCAACATTTTTGGTAAGTACGCCCGAAACAATCAATACTTTTCCATCGAAGAGTTTGCTAAAGAGCTAAAAAGGCAGACTAAAAAAGACAAATATTATTGTGAAAACCTTGCGATGGTTTGTCTGTATAGCGCGGAGAATTTCGACCGACTGACAAAAAAACATGCAAACTTTTATAACAGCTTCATCCGTTTTGACGAGGGGCGCAAAAAGTACACACTGCTTAACAGCAGCTACAGTGACTTTTTAGATTGGGTAAATTCTCAGATGAAACTAATCCTATCAAATCGAAATACATCTGAGGTTGAGAACAATCGTTTTGAAATGTACTTATCAAAAGAAAACAGAAAGGAAATCGAAAAAACATTTATCTTGCTGGGATTGGTTGAGGCAATGGGATTACTAATTTATTCAGTAACCGGAGGCGATAATCCGGAAATTTACATTCGTATCAACTCATTTTTTCAGTTGTACCGTGAAGTAAACAATCCTACACAATATGAAAATCGAGTTCTGACTAATGTATATGAACGACATAAAACATCTGTGGAAATGTTAACATATTTGTTTAAAAATGAAGTATCAACGAAGGAGTTCTGGGAATTGATTGAAGACTATTTCTTGGGAAAAATACCAGAAGAAGTAAGTATGAGGTTAAAAACTATCAGTTGAAATTGGTGAGAAATATAGAAGAAGTTAAGATTAGTGACTTCAAAGAAATTGATTGGGGTAATTTGGATTTTATAACCCATTATCTGAAACACCGTTCACAATAAAATCCTGTTCCAAAGTTTGCAAAAGGTGCGCATCAGTAACGTATGTGTTGCCTTATTCATTATTCCTGTTGTGCCAGAACGTGCCTAAGAAGGGTTATTGCCCAAAACGTGGGAATGGGAACCTGTTATAAAGGGAAGAAAGGAGTTAATGAAATAGGTGGTACTTTTTATTACGTTTAAAAAAAGTGCCTAACGAAGAAAAAACGGGTAAATATTATAAAGATTGATCATTTTTGATCAAATGAAAGAAGGTGGATAGATAAGGATATGGTTCTAGGCTTCATTGTATTAGGCATTGTTTTAATGATCGCAATTGCCTTATTAATTATGCCTAAATTAAAGAAAAAACAACAACCAATTGATCATGATCTCTATATTAATCAAGATCATCAGCTTTATGCGGGGGCAGAGGTTGCCTATTCGATTGCCCATTTACCTACAGGTGATTCCAGCACATCCAACTGATCCAATTTGCGTTGATAATCATCAATCATATGCAAGGTGACCATTTTTAATCTGGTCATCTTTTTTCCTGGATATCCTTTTGCTATTCTTCTGAGCATACAATCAGGAGGTATTTTAATGATAAAAGGGTTATATGAAGCGCATTTGCCTGTCAGTGATATCGAAAGATCCATTGCGTTTTATCAAAAACTTGGCTTGGAACTAGCATATAAAGGTGAAAAGCTTGCATTTGTTTGGATTGAAAAAGGCAAGAGTTGGCTTGGTTTATGGGAAACGGATCAAGTAACTCTGCCCTATCATCCCTCTATCCGACATATTGCCTTTCATGTCAGCCTGGAAGATATCACCCAAGCTAAAAAATGGCTACAAGAAAAGGGAATCGAGGTCAAAGAAGCTTTTCGTTTTTCTCCGGAACGACAACCACTTGTACTCCCAAATAATCCACAAGCACACGCAGCCATTTATTTTCATGACCCTGACGGAAATTTGTTGGAATTGATCTCACCTCTTAGACTTGATGTGGAAGAGGAATTTGAAATGATGGAGTTGGCCGATTGGTACAATAAAATGGAAACAGAAAAAAAGGTGTAGGCCTGATTAAGTTACAAAGAAAGACGGATATCTAATCAATCTTAGGGATGGCTAAGAAGAGGGGGGAGTGACCTTATGGTACCCTCTCTTTTTATTTTTAGATAGCAAAAAGAAGTAGCATTAGAAATAATAATGGGCCTTATTTGCAATATTGCTCCCCTCACTGTTGGATCGGTCTCAATAGAAGATTGTTAGACAATAGGTGGAATGTACTTTACGGTGTAAAATGCAATACAATTATATAAATTATGATTCTAAAAACTAAAGGAGGATGGTTATGAAGATTCTAATCAAAGATCCATTGATTTTAGATTTTAAGGAAGAGAAATTCGTTACATATCGGGCTCACATCATGATCGAGAATGGAACGATATCTGACATCACCAACGATTTGCCAGAGGATTTGTCTGGTTTTGATGAGATCATTCAGGCGTCCCAATTGGTGGCTTTGCCAGGATTGATCAATACCCACAACCATTCTCCAATGAGCTTGTTGCGGTCATTCAGCGATGATTTGCGCTTGATGGAATGGCTTGATAAGAAAATGCTCCCTGCGGAAGAGAACATGACGCAAGAAGATATCTATTGGGGATCTCTGTTGGGAATCACAGAGATGATTAAATCAGGAACTACGGCGTATGCGGACATGTACATCCATATAGATCAAATCGCACAAGCTGTCTACGATTCGGGAATCCGTGCATCGTTGACACGGGGGCTCGTGTTTTTGGAGGATGATGGGGGGCAGCGCTTAAAGGAGAGCGTAGATTTAGTTCAGTCATGGTCGGGGAAAGGGGATGGTCGCATCACAACCATGATGGGGCCTCATGCACCATATACCTGTCCTCCAGAGAACTTGAAAGAGGTCATGGAGATCGCCAAAGAATTAGGAGTACCGATTCACATTCATTTGGCCGAGACGCATGAAGAAGTGGAGAAAATCAACAAGAGATATGGAAAAAGCCCCACCGAGTACTTGGCTGATCTGGGGTTGTTTGATGGTGAGCATCATGCTTTGTTAGCGCATGCTGTTCATTTAGATGAACAGGATATTGCATTGCTGAAAAACATGAAGGGCGGGATTGCGCACAATCCTTATAGCAATATGAAGTTAGGTTGTGGCATTGCTCCGGTTTCCAAATTCATTGAAAAAGGAATTTTGGTTGGCTTGGGAACAGATGGGGCGGGCAGTGCTACTTCACTCGATTTGTTTAAGGAAATGAAAATGGCATCTGGTCTGCAGAAGTTGGAACACTTAGATCCAGCCATCATCGATGCGCATGCGATTTTGCAAATGGCGACAGTGAATGGTGCTAAAATCTTGGGGATTGATGACCAAGTAGGGAGAATCGAGAAGGGGAAAAAAGCGGATATCATTTTGGTTAACGTCAATCAGCCTCATTTGGTACCGCATCATGATCTGGTTTCCCTGCTGGTGTATTCCGCATTTGGCCAAGACGTAGATACAACGATTGTAAATGGGAAAATCTTGATGAAGCATCGCCAATTGCTGACGATTGATGAAGAGAAAGTGCTATATGAGGCGCAAAGACGAGCGAAGCGGATTGTGGAAGGGGTTTAAAAACATGTTTTCTTGATTGGGGACCAACGGGTCCCCGTTTTTTGTTTTCACACCGTTTTTCGTTCCCTCCTCGGAAAGGGCCATTAACGGTAGTGCGTTGCTTTTCCACGATCACACGCTTTTGAGAGCAAGACAAACATATAAAGTCTTTTGGATTCAAGTTGAAGTTCTAGGCTCGTACAACCGTTGTTCATGCATAAAGTGAAGAGAGAGGTGATGATCGTGAAGAAAGTAACCTTGGTGCTAGGAAAAGAGACGTTCGGCAATAAGAATCCGGAGGTAGCATTTCAAGAAGCGTTCACTCCTTATTTTGTCGAGAAGGCGGGCGATGAGGGGGAGCGGTTGAACTGTTTGCACAAAAGCTCCGTGAAATATGGCGGCAAAAAAAGCTCAAAGATCACGCAATAGACATGAGTTGAATTGGTGGTGGAGGATGCCGTTGGTCGATGGAGATCAAAACGGGTCTGAATAAGCGCCTGACAGTTCCCGCTGGAATGGGGCGCTTTCTTACATTGAAAGAAGCGTGTATAAGATGGGAGGAGATCATGAACCGAAATACATATGCAGTGTATGTACGGGTTTCCACAGAAAAAGATGAACAGATCTCTTCTGTTGAGAACCAAATCGACATATGCCGCAACTGGCTGGAACGAAACGGGTTTGTGTGGGACGAACAGTGCGTATATAAAGACCACGGAATTAGTGGAACCGTGTTTATTGAACGGCACGCCATTCAGCGCATCTTGGCAAAGGCCAAACGCAAGGAAATCGATATGGTTATTTTTAAATCCATCAGCCGTTTGGCTCGTGATTTAAAGGATTCTTTGGAAATCAGGGAAGTATTTATCGCTCATAATGTCCGGATTATCTCCGTCGAAGAGGGCTATGACTCCTTGCAAGCAGGCAAAAATGACATGGCGTTTGAGCTCTGGTCTTTATTTTCCGCGCAGTACAGCCGCACACTGTCGTCCAGCGTTTCCGCCGCGTTAGCCGCCAAGGTGAGACGTGGCGAGCATATCGGTAAAATCCCATATGGTTATGACCGTGTAGACGGATTTCTCCAGATCAACGAGAAAGAAGCCAACGTGGTGCGTCAGATCTATAGTTGGTATGTAAATAATGGATGGGGATTCCGAAGAATTACACATGAATTGAACCGGTTCAACATTCCTACCAAAGAAAAAAACAAATGGCAAGTGACCTCAGTGCAACGGCTGATTCAAAATCCCATCTATTGTGGTGACTTTATTCTGAATCAGTTTAGCAAGGTGAAAGCGGAGGGCAAGAAAAAGCAAATCCGCAATCCGAGGCAAAAGTGGATCGTGTTTAAAGACCACCATGTGCCAATCGTCTCAAGAACCATGTGGGAAAAAGCCAATTCGGATCACATCAAGGATCAAAAACACGCCATCACCCCTTGGAATGATTTGCGCGGTGTCTGCAAATGCAGCGAGTGCGGGTGCAACATGGTGATTATTCAATCCAAACGGAAACTGGCAGACGGCTCGAAGAAGCAATATAATTATTTGAAGTGTTCCGCCTACCGGCGTAGCGGCGAGAAACATGGTTGTGTCAATCATTACCCCATTTTTTATGAAGATGTGCGACAGTTTCTGATTGAGCGGCTGAAAGAAAAAGGGAAATCGATCACATTTAACTTTGTCAACGACATGGAGCAGAGAAAGCAACGCCAGATCAAACAGTTGCAGAAACAATTGAAGCAATTGGAGATGAAAAAGAAAAATCTTTTGAATGTATTATTAGAGAAACTGATCTCCAAAGAAGAATTTGAAGAGAAAAGAATGGAACTGGATGAACACATTCATCAGCTCGAGGCCGAGATTTCCGAACTTAGTCAAAAGGAGTACCCTCATAAACAGATTTGCAATGTGCAACAAGCGTTTGAAGCGATGGACAGTGAACAAAGGGATTTGCATCAGCTGTTTAAAACGCTGTTACATGAAGTCATCATTCATCCTCATGGCAAAATCGATGTGGTGTACGCGTTTGCAGAGCCTGGTGGGAAGTAGCAGGATTTATTTATCCTAGGTGGATTAGACTATTTTCCTAGTGAAATAGATATGGAAAAATATATTTTGAAATTAAACTAATGACTTTAACATAAAATGCAGAAGTTTTAATTGTCATTGTATAAGTGGAGGCGACGATGGGCAAACGGAAGTGGTCTTTGGAAGCAAGAATGGTTTGGTGGATCAGCCTGTTGTTGATTTTGGTTATTAGTTTGCTTGGTGGCACTTATTATGTTTTAATGGTTGATTATATCCAAGAACAAGTGGGCAAACGGGCGCTTGGGATTGCGCTGACGGTGGCGGAAATGCCTGAAATCCGACGTGCTTTTGACGATGAAGTACCATCGCAGAGCATTCAGCCATTGGTTGAAAAGATTCGCAAACAAACCGAAGCGGAGTTTATCGTTGTGGGCAATAAAAAAGGAATTCGCTACTCTCATCCGGTTCAGGAGCGGATCGGCCAATACATGATCGGCGGGGATAATGAGCGGGCTTTATCGCGCGGGGAGTCATATGTATCGAAGGCCATCGGGAGTTTGGGGCCATCCTTGAGGGGAAAAGCCCCGATCCGAGATGACCGTGGCAGAGTGATTGGAATCGTGTCGGTGGGTATTTTGTTGAGCGATATTGATCAGATGTCTCACACTTATTTCGTGAGGATTGCTACGGTGATCATTCTGGTATTTGCGATTGCGGTGATTGGTGCTATGTACTTGGCAAAGCAGTTGAAAAGATCAATCTTTGGCTTGGAGCCCGAAAAGATTTCTGAGTTGTTTCAACAACGAGATACAGTGATTGAATCAGTCAGAGAAGGGATTATCATGATCGATGGAGACGGAAATTTAACTCTATTCAATCAGGCGGCGCTCGGCATGTTGGGTTTCGTCGATTCCAAACCGGCCATTGGTTCTCCTATCCAGACAATCCTTCCCAATACCAGACTTTTGGAAGTGTTACATACGGGAGAAGCAGAACTAGATCGGGAAATGGTCATCAATGGTAGGGAAATCGTAGTGAACCGCTTGCCCATTCGCAACAATGGACAGGTGGTAGGGGTTGTAGCCAGTTTTCGCTTGAAATCGGAGCTGGATGAGTTAAACGAGAATCTATCACAAGTGAAGCGATATGTCGAAGCGTTAAGAGCACAAACACATGAATACCAAAACACCCTCTACACCATTTCCGGGTTGATTCAACTCAAGTCTTATCAAGAAGCGATTGAGCTTATTCATCATGAGAGCGAAGTTCACCAAGATCATGTGTTATGGGTGCTGGAGAAGATAGCGGATCCTTGGTTGGGTGCGATTCTGATCGGTTTCTACAACCGGGCACGCGAGCTAAAGATCGATCTCATCATTGAACGCGAAAGCAGTATGGGCAGAATTCCTCCATCTATCAGCCCTTCGTCTCTTGTTTCCATCTTGGGCAACCTGATCACCAATGCGTTTGAAGCGGTGCAGAGTTTGGCAGAGGGAGAACGCAAAGTAAAGCTTTTCATCACGGATATTGGAGATTCGATCTGGATAGAAGTAGAAGATTCGGGAGCGGGTATTCGCGAGGAACATCTTGCCCGCATTTTTGACCGGGGATTTTCGACCAAGCCTTCTGCTGATGGGATGCGGCGGGGTTTTGGGTTGGCCAAAGTGAAACAATTGGCGGACGAGCTGGGTGGAGCTATTACGATTGAACAAGGAGACTGGGGTGGAGCCGTCTTTGCAGTCGCTCTTCCCAAACAGGAAAGGGAAAGGATATGAGCAAGTTGAAACCCATTGAAGTTTTAATCGTAGAAGATGATGCGCGAGTGGCTAAAGTGAACCGGCGTTTTATGGAGAAAATTGAAGGTTTTCAAGTGGTGGGGATCGCGGCAAATGGTCAAGAAGCCAAAGTATGGTTGGAGGAAATGCGGCCCCAGCTGGTTTTGCTGGACGTTTATCTCCCTGATATGAAAGGAATCGAGCTCGTCTGGTATATTCGGCAACACTGCAAAGATATCGATATCATCATGATTACCGCAGCAGAGGAAATTGAGGTCATTCAAGACGCATTGCGTGGCGGTGTATTTGATTATTTGGTAAAGCCTGTGCTCTTCGACCGCTTTAAGCAGAGCATGGAGAAATACCGGTTGCATTTGCAAACCTTATCCTCCCATCAAAGATTGGATCAAAAACAAGTGGATCAACTATTGGGCCATGTGCAGGAACCCATACCGGAAAAACACTTGTCCAAAGCGCTTCCCAAGGGGATCGATCCGGTAACCTTGGAGAAGGTGGTGCAAGTGGTGCAAGCACATTCGGAGCAGGGCTTGACGGCGGAACAGGTTGGCAAGCATTTGGGCGCCAGTCGCACCACGGCGCGGCGATACCTGGAGTATTTAGTGTCAATCAAACGTATTCGCGCTGATCACACTTATGGAACGATTGGCAGGCCGGAACGGAAGTATTATGCTGAACAAATTTGAACAATCGGTGAACAATATGAACAAAATGTTCCTTATCTTTTTTATTCTCTTTATTTTCCTTAACTAGGCTTTTGACCCTGCACCATGTACAGTAGAAATATCACGCAATCCATTTTGCACAACAATGAAAGCGTTCACATGGGGAGGGGTTCCGATGAAAAAAATCTCCACCGCCTTATTTGCGGGAGTGTTGGCCCTTGGCCTTGCCGCCTGTTCACAAAAGCCCAACTTCGCGGGAAGCGGGTCTGGTTCTGGCGACTATCCAAGCAGAGCTGTTACGATGGTCGCTCCATCAGGAGCAGGAGGCGGCTGGGATCAGACGGCACGCTCCATCAGCAAGGTGTTGCAAGAAAGTAAATTGGTGAATCAATCCGTGATCGTAGAAAATAAACCGGGTGGTGGAGGCGCGGTTTTCTTGGCGGAGTATGCCACCCAAGAGACAAAGAATGACTACAAACTGTTTGTCAATTCTCCGCCTTTGTTAATCAACCATCTAAAAAAAGAAGGGAACAGCCCATTTGGTTATACAGATGTGACTCCGCTCGCCCAGTTGACCAAAGATTATGGCGTCTATGTGGTTAAAGCTGATTCGCCGGTGAAAGATCTGCCCTCCATGCTGGCTGAACTAAAAGCCAATCCAACGAAATATACCTTGGCCGGAGGTTCTGCTCCTGGCTCCATGGATCACCTGATCGCGATTTTGCCCGCATACCAGTCGGGGATCGATGCGAAAAAACTTAAGTATGTCTCTTATGATGGCGGCGGGGAAGCCATTGCGGCACTGTTAGGTGGCAATGTGGACATTATCGCAACGGATGCATCCGCAGTGGGTGAATATAAAAAGGCCGGCAAAGTGCGGGTGCTCGCTGTCACCGCTCCCGAGCGGCTGGGCGGGGAATTGAAAGATGTTCCAACCCTCAAAGAACTAGGCATCAATCATGCCGAATTCACCATTTGGCGCGGAGTGTTTGGCCCGAAAGAGATGACACCGGAAGCCAAGAAGTTTTGGGATGGGAAGTTAAAAGCGTTGTCTGAACATGAAGCATGGCAAAAAGAGTTGGAAGCGAAAGGCTGGCAGAGCGAGTACAAAAATTCAGACCAATTTACTGCTTTTCTCAAGGAGCAAGATCAACAAGTTCTTGAACTCTTAAAAGCATTGGGTATGAGCAAATAACGGATTTAAGCACAGGAAGGAGGCGCGCCCTTCCTTTATTAAGGGGGGTTCAAGATGAGTCGTGTGTTTGATCGATATGCAAGTGTCGTGTTTTTGTTGATTGGTATCTTTTTTATTGTAGAAAGCAGAGCGTTTTCTACCGCTGCGTATGGGAGTGGAGTGGGTCCCGATCTATTCCCGACATGTCTTGGTATCATTATGGTCTTATTAAGTATCCGGCTTTTCTACGAAACGTTCAAATATCCGCCAGACAATGATAAAAAGGCAAAACTAGATTGGAAGAGGTTTGGCACTTTGCTCATTGTAGCGATTGGCTATGCGTTAATTCTGGAATGGATCGGTTATGTACTGTCTACCTTTTTGTTTTTGCTTATTGGTTTTCAAACTATGGAGCGGGGCAAATGGCTGAAGTCGACCGTGATTTCCGCTCTGTTTTCAGGCGGGGTTTATTATGCATATGTACATGTCCTGCAGGGAACCCTTCCAGCTTTCCCGTTGTTATAGAGGGGTGGTGACTTGATGAATACGTGGGAATTTTTGTACAACGGATTTTTAGTCGCTTTGCAACCGGTGAATCTGATCTATGCTTTGGTCGGAGTGTTGATAGGAACGGCAGTGGGAGTGTTGCCCGGAATCGGGCCGATGAGCGGGGTGGCGTTGTTGATCCCTATCACCTCCACGCTCACCGCGGGAGCAACCCCTGAAGAGGCGGCGGCCAGCGCAATCATTTTGTTGGCGGGTGTTTATTATGGAGCGATGTATGGTGGGTCAACCACGTCCATTTTGTTAAACACGCCTGGGGAATCTTCTTCCGTTGTCACTGCGCTTGACGGGTACCAACTGGCGAAGCAAGGACGTGCTGGCTCAGCATTGTCCATTGCGGCGATTGGCTCTTTTGTCGCGGGGATCGTCTCGCTGATCGCACTTGTCTTTCTGGCTGTCCCTCTATCTGAAGTCGCCATCCGATTCGGCCCGGCTGAGTATTTCTCTTTGATGCTTTTGGGGTTGTGTGCGGTAAGCGGACTCGCTGGCAAGTCGATGACAAAGGGACTGATCATGACCGTGGCCGGGCTCCTGCTCGCTACCATCGGCATCGACAATGTTTCGGGAGTGGCCCGGTTTACTTATGATATGCCGATCCTGTATCAGGGATTGGAATTTTTGACGGTGGCCGTGGGGCTGTTTGCTTTGGGTGAAGTGTTCAAAACGATTTTGGAGAAAGAAAGCAATGATGGTCATATTGTGAAAATCGGACGAGTGACTCCCACGGCAACAGATTTGAAAGATAGCGCAGGCCCCATTGCAAGAGGTTCGCTGTTGGGATTTTTCATTGGTGTGCTTCCAGGAGCTGGTGCCACGTTGGCCTCCTTTTTCTCCTATATTTTAGAGAAAAAACTGAGCAAAAACCCCGACAAATTTGGAAAAGGGGCGATTGAAGGAGTGGCAGCGCCGGAGTCGGCTAACAACGCCGCTTCAGGCGGAGCGATGATTCCCTTGTTAACCCTCGGAATACCAGGTTCGGGCACAACGGCGATTCTAATGGGAGCCTTGATTATGTACAACGTGCAACCCGGCCCGCTATTATTTGATGAGCATCCGCAGGTGGCTTGGGGACTCATCGCCAGTATGTTTATCGGAAACGTGATGTTGCTGGTTCTCAACATGCCGTTGGTGAAGATGTTTGCCAAGATTATTGAAACTCCGGCGAAATACTTGATTCCGATCATTATTGCGATTTCGTTCTTTGGTGTGTATGCGGTACAGGTGAATACGTTTGATCTCTATTTATTGATAGGGTTTGGGGTGATCGGATACTTTTTAGCGAAACATGATTATCCGCTTGCTCCGTTGGTGCTGGGTTTGGTGCTTGGGCCGATGATTGAAAACAATTTGCGCCGTGCGCTAACCGCTTCCAATGGGGATTGGAGCGTGTTTGTCACCCATCCGCTCTCCCTGACTTTTCTTATCATCGCTGCCCTCTGGCTAATCATTCCATTTATCATGAAGCTACGGGGTAAAAACGTGGTGATAAATGAAGAGGGTTGATGGGTACGATTCATATGAGAAAAGAAAGAAGCACTTCCTAGTGTGTATGACTAGGGAGTGCTTTTGTTGCTTTAGAGGTTGCGTGTGCATGATCTGATAAAGGTAAAATGAAAGAGAGAATTGTTTAAACATGATCTTTCCGAAATATTGGAGTGTTACTAAAGAAGATGATGAAATGCAAAAGCAGAAAAACGAATCAATGGTTATTAAAAATCAATCGCGATCCGTATATTGAAAATCCTAATTGGGACTTGATTCAAAACAGTCTCAGCGAGATGGATGGGCAACGTTTATCCATGATCCTGCTTCGTAGAAAGGCCAAAGGCGAAATCATTATTCATGGTGGAAACTTTTCAGAGGGTAAGAAAATATACTACGTAAATTATTGGTATGAAGTAACGGATCAACTCTTCCAGGAGGAAGAAGAAATGGGGATTAAGGAGTTGTACCCATATGATATGCATTTTGAATTAGTGGATGATACAAAAACAGAGGAAAAGGAGTGCCAAATTACGATTTCACAGCTTACCGTTATGCCGGAAAATGTATGTGTTTGCTGGGACCATATGATAAAAGCGGTCAAACATTTTTTCGATCATGATGGTGAGCTTCATCCCAAATTAAATTGGCGGGAGTTTGATATGTTTTAAAACAAAATTAATTTCAGCTCTCGTCCCCTTTTTTGCAAATGGCACACATTAGCAACGTGATGCAGAAGCTTAATGTCAAAGGTCGTTCCCAAGCGGTCGTCGAGTTGGTGCGCCTGGGCGAACTAAAGATATAATCGATGGATACCCCTGCGGTGAAGTGGGGGTGTTTTTGTCTGCCTCTGGTTGCTAGCTTCAGCTGAGTATCGATACATATCATATTATTGGTATTGATTCCATTTCATATCTGCCGCTTTCGCAAGGGTAAAGAGAGGGAAAACTCCGGCTATGTCTAGTTAAGCCGGAGGAGCCTGTCAATAGCACACCTGTGTTATTTAGATATCATGTACCGCAGTAAGTTCGGTAAGGTTGGGATGATTTCGGAGGCAATGTACAATAATCAGCCTGTTCAGGTGAGTGGGCGAAGGGGTTTGAAAGAGCTTTAAGAAGCTTCTTCATCACGCTCTTGTCCCCATTTACAGCGGCCTCAAGTGCCTCTTCCACTCGGTGGTTCCGAGGAATTAACGCAGGGTTGTTGTTTCGCATAAATTGGTGAGAAGCGGACTTAGGTTCTGATTGTCGTGTCAGCCTGTTATGCCACTGCTCGCGCCATTGGGCGAATTCCTGAGATCGAAACAGGGCGGTGTCTTCTGTTTCATCAAAAGTTAATGCGCGGAAGGTGTTGGTATAGTCTGCACGGTGTTTTTGCATGAGGTTAAGGAGACCTTTGATCAAGGTGAGGTCTTCTGTTTCTTCATTAAAAAGCCCCAGCTTGGCGCGCATGCCATGAAGCCAGTAATAGTGATACTGCTTGGCGAAGTCTGATACGGCCTCTTGGGCCAGTTCGACCGCTTCTGCTGGATTATCATGCAATATGGGCAAAAGCGCTTCTGCGAACCGTGCTAGATTCCATGCAGCCATGTGCGGTTGATTACCATAAGCATAGCGACCTTGAAGATCGATCGAACTAAATACTGTTGCCGGGTCGTATGTGTCCATGAAAGCGCATGGTCCATAATCGATGGCTTCTCCGCTGATGGTCATGTTGTCCGTGTTCATCACTCCATGAACAAAGCCGACCAATTGCCACTTGGCAATCAGCGCGGCTTGGCGCTTGATCACTTCCCGAAGCAGGGACAGGTAGCGGTTTTCAACCTCGCCGATATCTGGGAAATGGCGTTGCAACGCATAATCGGCCAAGCTTCGAAGCTCCTCAGGTGTGCAAAAATTTGACACATATTCAAAAGTGCCGACGCGAAGATGGCTACTGGCTACACGGGTCAGAATGGCGCCAGGAAGTTCTGTTTCGCGGAACACGGATTCCCCTGTTGTCACTACTGCCAAGCTTCGAGTGGTGGGGATGCCAAGCCCATGCATCGCTTCGCTGATGATATATTCGCGCAACATCGGCCCGAGTGCTGCCCGGCCATCCCCGCCGCGGGAGTAGGGCGTTTTGCCAGCCCCCTTGAGCTGAATGTCGACCCGTTCACCCACAGGCGTGATTTGTTCGCCCAGTAGCAGAGCTCGTCCGTCCCCCAACATAGTGAAATGTCCGAATTGATGGCCTGCGTATGCCTGAGCGAGGGGCAAAGCACCTTTGGGTATCCGATTGCCAGCTAGTACCGCCACGCCGTCTTCGCTTTGGAGCGCTTCGATGTTCAATCCTAGGGAAGTTGCCAACCGTTCGTTGAGAATGACCAGTTTCGGAGAGCGCACAGGCGTTGGTTCGTGTAAGGTGAAAAAAGATTGTGGCAGGCGGGCGTAACTGTTGTCAAAGTTCCATCCTGCTACCATCGATCCGTTTTTCGGTGTCATAGTGTCTCCTTTTCTTATCTTATTGTCTTCACACCTATTATATCGTTCAATCAACCCTTTTTATTGTCTACTGTTGGCAAATGATTATACCTTTTTTCATCTGATAGGGATCGTGAAAAAGGGAATTGGGGAGGAAAAAAAAGCGATTTAAGAGAAGGAGTTTGATGATGAATGGTCAATGACCAATTCGTAAAAAGGAGAGGCATCATGCACAGAAAAAAATTCCCCGTTAATCTCGGGCTCCACCTTCTCTCTGTTTGATCCGATCAAATAGAGAGGAGAGGGTATAGTGTGGCCGAAAATCGTTGATTGGAAAGAGCTTGCGTTTGGCGTGGAAATCGAATTTGTCAGTGGTGTTGTTTGCCCACCTGCCACAGGATGGGATAGGCTACGGCGAATGAACGGGTGATCAGGCGTCAATATTTCCCGGGAAACCTTTACCGTTTAACGATCAGATCAGGCCCTTGTCGATTTAATGCGACAAGGGCCTGAAATAACGAATCAAAGGGAAAAGGCGATGATAAAAATCAGATATCTCGCTTTTTAATGATGATTTCATCGGCTTGGTCAAGCACCGCTTTTTCGACTTTCTCTTTGATGATAGCCGGGTAAGCGGTATCTACAACAAAGGCGCCGTTTACGGTGACGCGATACATCGGCTTCGGAGTTGTATCTTTTTTGCTCAATCCCAGCGCTTTTGCGATTCCTTCGACAATGGATTGAGCCAACCCGTCCAAAAATTGCGCGTCACGCAACAACTGGTTTTCTTTTTTGTTGGAGATGAACAAATTTTCAAGCAAGATCGCCGGCATGTTGGTTTCTCGGAGTACTGCAAAGTTGGCGCGTTTTTTACCCCGATCGTTAATATTGTGTTGCGTCAAATATTCCATCACGCGATCATGCACCATTCCTTGATAACGCGCCGTCACTGAAGCCGCATTGGGGTGGATAAATGATTCAAATCCGCTTGCTGAACCACTGGCGGAGTTGTTATGGATGGATATGAACAAGTCACAATTTCGTTTATTTGCGAAGGCGGCTCGCTCATTCAGCTCAAGAAAGCGGTCGTCCCATCTTGTCAGAGAAACCACTGCATCATCATATTGGCCAAAGTGGTCATTCATTCGCTTGGCAATGTTAAGCACAACCTCTTTTTCTTGCAGTCCGAATCCTACTGCACCAGTGTCTTTCCCTCCATGGCCGGGATCAATGATGATATATTTGCTCAGGGTCACCCTCCCCTTTCTAAAAAATGGGTTAAGCTGAAAAGTCCCGAGATGACGGCAACATCCAATGGGTGATATAGTGTGGCTAATAAGTATATATTAGATAAATCAATGACGATTTCCTATTGTTTTTTAAAAAAGAGCGGCGGCCAATAAGTTTTCCCGACGGAAGAGGTTTGAGATTGAGGGTGAAGGGAAATTGGCGTATGCATGGGATTATTACGGAGAAAGGAGTAGTTTGATGAATGGAAAAGAATGATGTGAATCAAAAAGGACACAGGATGATTTCTCCTTCCCGGTTTGCATGGCTGAAACAAGAGTTGTTATGGCATGAACGAGAAGGACGGATCCAGGCGGAGCAGGTGCGCGCGATCCTGTCGGATTATGAAGTGCGGGGCGGGCTCAATTTCATCCGAGTTCTTTTGGTTATCGGCGCATTGCTGGTGGGGGTCGGGGTGTTAAGTTTCATTGCCGGCAACTGGAGTGAGCTTCCCAGAATCGTGAAGTTCCTGCTCATTTTGTGTGGTTTGGTAGGGGCTTATGTAGCGGGTTGGCGCCTGGAGCGGTCCTATCCCAAAACAGCAAAAAGTTTGTATTATATTGGTTTGGCGATTTTTGGAGCAGGCATCTTTTTGATTGGACAAATGTTTCATTTCTCATCACATTATTCTCAGGCTTTTCTGGCGTGGGCCATCGGGGCGATCCCGCTGATCTTTTACTTGAAAGACAAATGGGTGGCTCTGTTTGCTATTACTTTAATGGGTGTTTATACGTCAGCAGCTTGGGATGAGGGGGTTGATTATCCGTTTTTGACATTGGCGATGGTTCCGTTGAGCTATTGGCTGAATGAACGGGTGTTGGGAAAATCGAAGCTCGTGTTATTCTTTGCCAATGGGTTGGCGATTTATTTGATTTGGGCGACGATGGGTTATTTCCATTTGTCTGGGGGCGTCATGTCAGCGGTTTTGTTAGTGCTTGGTGTCACGATGGCTTTGCTCCCTAGCCAGAGGTATGCGGCTGTACTAAAGTGGCAGGGAGGGATGGTTCATGGCTTGGCTGCCGTTTTTCTCACCTTTCCGGAATATTGGCAAGTATGGGAGCGGACCTTCGGTTTTGCGGGGTTGGGCGTGCTTGTGGCCGCTGCTTATCTGGCTCTGATTTTGTATTGGCTTAAAAAAGGAAGCCTACCAGCTGTTATCATTACTTGTGTACTCATCTTCCGTTTTTATCTTGATCTGTCCTATGACTTCTTGCCCAAATCGCTCTATTTCTTGCTGGCGGGCGGATTGCTGATCGGTTGTGGATTTTGGATTGAAAGAAGCCGGAAGAAAAAGGGGGAGCGAGCATGAAGAAGAACGCAGGCCGCATTTATCCAACTCGTTGGTTTTGGATTGCGCTCCTTGTTCCGGTGGGGATTTTGTTATCAATGACGGTTCAGCCGTTGCTGGCATTGTACGCGGGGGAACGTATCACATTGCAGACCGTTCCGGTTGACCCCAGGGATCTATTTTACGGTGATTATGTACAACTCCGATTTGCGATTGAAGAGGTGGACGGCTCCGTGGTTGACAAAGCGCTGGTGCAGAAAATGGAGAAGAATCCAGGAGTCGACCGTTATCCTGTGTATGTTTCCCTGCGGAAGAACGGGCGGACAGCGGTTGTCGCCCATGTGTCTGAGCAACGACCTCGCACTTCCCTGTATCTCAAGGGCGAGTTGATGCCGATTTGGCAATGGGAAAACGGCCAACGGCGAACCAAGTACGCTATCGATTACCAATTGGATCGCTATTATGTTGAGGAAGACAGCGGTCTGGAGTGGGAAAAGCTGGCCCGGCAAGGCAAGGTCTGGGCTGATGTGAAGGTGAAGGGAGGATATGGCGTCATGCTTGAGCTTAAGCCAGCTCAATGAATACGGCGCCGAGGTACGCCAACATATCGCATGCACACAAAAGAAACCGGCGGGCTAAGCCTGCCGGTTTCTTGCATCTGCACGGTTTGTTTATTTCGCGGCGCCGGTGTAGATGTGAATGGCGTCTCGCAAAAATTCGGCCATGCCTGGCTGTTTTTCATAGTATGCTTTGAACCGTTCATCTTCCACATACATCTGAGCCAGGCCTGCATGGGCTTCCGGGGTGTATTCAGCCCAATAATGCAGCAACCATTGCTTGTGCAATTCTGCTGTTTTTTGTGCGAGGTCACTTGCCGGGTCGCCATTGGCGAAAGCTTCGGCCAGCGTGGCTAAGATCTCATCCGCCAACCGATTCGCCCTCTCAAATGCTTCGGGGGTCATGTTTTTTAATATTTCATTCGACCGGTTTACGACATCGTCACCATATTTGGAACGGATTTCTTCCCCGTATTTTGCTTCATTCTCCTCAATTAACTTTTGCTTGAAACCTTCAAATTTTTCTTTGTCGCTCATGATGGTTCTCCCTTCCGCCGCAGCGATGGTTTTTTCCACATTGGCAATCAGCACGTCTAGCTGCTTGCGTTTGTCGAGGAGCCGCTCATGGTGTTCTTGAAGCGCTGTTGTTCCATCGTAATCGGGGGAAGTAACGATTTTTTTAATCGTGTCCAAGTTGACACCCAATTCTTTGTAAAACAAAATCTGTTGCAAGCGGTCGACTTCCGCCGACCCATAGATGCGATATCCCGAGGAGTTGATTCTGGCCGGCTTCAGAATCCCGATCTCATCATAGTACCGCAATGTTCGTGCGCTTACCCCCGCCAACTGACTTAGCTTCTGCACCGTGTATTCCATGTGCTCACCTCCTGACACCTTCACTGTACACCTTTACGTATACGTCAATGTCAATCATTTTTTTTTGAGAAGTGTGCCCTTGTTTGTGAAAAAATACGTGAGTTATGCCAGGTTACGCATGGTGCAGGTGGCGAATCAATCAAAAAAAGAAAAGAAGAGCTTCTCCCCTTCTTTTCCTTTTGTACCGTTATTATTTTTGTTAAATAATTGCTTATTATGAGTTCATTTGATTCTTTTCAGTCGATTTAGAAGAGTTTCTTTCTAGGAACGAGCCGGACAAGCATCCAATGGAAAGGCCGATTCCAATACCAAGTGCCAAATTGTCAAGGGCTAAGCCAATGGCCACGCCCACAGAGACGCCGGTGCCCACGCCTAAGGCATAAAATGATTGACGATGATTCATAATGTTCGCCTCCTTATCTGTTGGCTCATGATGAGAAGGAGTGGGGAGGAGGAGCACGTTGTTCCTCTCTCCTAACACTTCCCAATACCCTTTTTGTGACGGATGTAATCACGTAATATGCAGTTATCGTATGTATGAGGATAGTTCCTCGTTTTGTATCCAATTTTCTTTATTTCTAACATTTTTGTGTCTGTGAAAATAGGTAAAATATAAACTATTCTTCTATACATCCTGTTCGATTATACTGAAAAAAATGGTTTTTGGAGGAATGAAAGATGGAGTGGAAGCACCCAAGTTTACCATATCGTATCAGTGATAACAAAGAGTTGTTGGAGTTGGATACTATTCATCAGTTGTTGCAGACAAGTTATTGGGCTGCAAAACGTTCGCGGGAAACGGTGGCAAAGAGCATTGAACACTCATTATGTTTCGGCCTTTACGGAGAGGAAGGGCAAGTCGGATTTATGCGAGTGGTGACAGATTACGCGACCTTCTCATGGATTTGTGATGTGATTATCGATCCGCGCCACAGGGGCCAGGGGCTGGCAAAATGGATGATGCAAGTGTTGGGGGAGCACCCCGCCGTGCGTCACACGTATATGATACTGGCTACGCGCGATGCGCACGGCTTGTATGAGCAGTTTGGGTTCCAACGGCGGGAGATATTGGACAAAAGGCCTGTTAACAGCTGAAGAACGACGTTTGCCGCTTGTCAAAGGAGCGATTGCAAGGCCACTTCTTTCATTTGCGAAATGGTTGCCGTTCCACCCACGTATGTTTGGGTAATGCGGTTCCTACTGACAATGCCTGCCGTTTCGAGCAAACTGGGCCTTCCCATGGCAAATCCCTGTCCGACAGTGTACGCATACCGCCCATTCTGCTGATGGCGGGAAGGGGAATAAAAAGCAAGGTATGCACCGAGTGCACAAGCAGCCACTCCTGTCGCCGGATCTTCGTTGTATCCGACTTGGTTGGGAAATTGTCGGGCTTCAACATCACATGGGGTGGATTGGGGACGCAATGTGAATGGATAAAAGCCGGTTGTCCCAAATCGGTCACACAGTTCCCAGAGTAATGCGAAATCAGGTTCCAATCGTTGCAGTGTGTTGCCGTTGCGAAGGGGAATCATTAGCTTGGGGCGGGCGGTGGAGACTGATTGGATCGGCCCCACACTCAGATCGAATGCTTCCTCGCTGATCTTTAAGGCTTGCGCCACTTCTGCGATCCCAGGATTTTTCTCGCTGAACACAGGGGGGAATTGGTTCACGGTGACCTGCAAACGGCCGTACTTTTCTTGCGCCCGCACTTTCACCTCGCCCAGCGAAGTTTCTATCGTTCCTTGTATTTGGTTCCTCTGTTGCGACATGCACCAATAGCTGACAGCTCCTACAGTGGCATGAACGCACATCGACATCTCTTGGTTGGGAACAAAGTATCTCAGTTTGAAAAGAGAAGTGGGACGGTCAGGAGACAAGATAAAGGCTGTTTCAACACCAAAACGAGCGGCGATCTGTTGCATTTGCTCACTTGTCAAGGACTCCCCGCCCAATACCAAGGGACAGGGATTACCACTATCCGCAGTCATGCCGAATACATTGGTTTGCACCACAGTTGCCATCTGCGTCGCACCCTTTCTGGATTTATTTGAGAAAAACAAGGCCGAGACCGATTGTTCTTGGTTCTGGCTTCATTATGATGCGCCACCTTGTAGCTGGATGGCGTAAAACGAGGTGTTTCTCACATGAGCATACACTGAAGGTTGGCATTTGTTTCCCCAGCACTTGGGGAGCAATGCAGTAGGTTTTTCAAAACACCTCTATTAAAATCATGCGATTTGTTATGAACTGACGCAAGCATATAAAAAATAGATAAGCGATTTATTGTTGCAACAAAAGGCTACCACGGTGTGTGGTAGCCTCTTTGTCAATAAGTTTGATTGCCGTAATTAAGTTCAAAATCGATCTTCATGCCTTTGGGAATCTTGACGCGCAAGGTGTAATTACCTTTCGGTGGCTCTTTCAGTGCCTTGGACAGAGGATCGTAACGCTTGACTTCATTTGCTTTGAGCGCGACGGAGTATGTGCGGACTGCCTTGCCCGTTTTTTTGTTGAACACTTGAAAGGTGACGGTGCCTTGCGTTTTGCTCACATTGCGCACGCGCAAATAATTTTGGGAGCCAGGAACGTAATTGAAATCGAAATATGTTACCCATTTTCCGGCACCTTGTTCACCGTTGTAACGGGCTTTGTTATTTTTGAAAACCCAATTGAGCGCTTCCACCGAGCCCGGGTTTTTTTTGTATTCAGCCCAGAGTTGGTCAACCGTTTTTCCAGTATATTCTTTAAACAGCTGCTCGGAATATTGGTTTTGTTGGATCTTTTGATGAATTTTCAACATGGTTCCAGGCTTTTTGATATGGTTGATCCAAGCGAAAAAGCGGGCTGTGACCCCGTAACTGTTGGTGTATTTATGGGAGGAGGCGACAGCAGGATATATCCATGAATCCAAGACAGAGTAACGCGAGCGGGCGTAATCGGCCAACCCTTCTTTCACCCAGCTCGGGGCAGTCGTCTGATTGGGATAGGCATCGACGACATGAAACAGCTCATGCACGAGCATGCCTTCGTCAAGCTGGTTTTTCTTCGCCCAGTCTGGGTTGATGTAAATCGTGTTGCCCACGGTGTAGGCGATGGGGTATTTGTTATTTTTCACAAATCGGATAAATACCTCTTTGGGGGCAGTTTGTGGACTGTAGGCTTTAGCCATCAGCCAATAAGAGCGTTTGAAAGCGAGCGTGTATTTGGCGATGGCTGGTTCGAGCGTTTTGTCGTCATAGGTGATGGTCAGTTTATAATCGTGGCTGGTGACGACTTTCTCAGCAGCAGCAGCTTGGCCGAAGCCCCATGGAAGGCTGGTTGCAAGCAAGGAGGAGGCCAGAATCACTTTCCAGTGTCGCAAACGTTTCATGTTATGTTCCTTTCGTGATGAATTGGAGGACGCATGCACTGGCAGTTTTCCGTGTGAGGCATGCCCTAGTTGGATTATACAGGACCGCCTTTCAATAAACGGCACACTAGAGTGAAATATTTGTTAATCATACGTCGAAAGGTGTCTTTACACACATGATCACCCTTGGGAAAGCGTTCGGCGAGTAGCTGGATGATGGTGGATTTACCGGGAGTGCGTTTGCGGTAAGTCGTTAAAGCCAGTGTAAAGCGACTGGTGTAAGGGGAGAATAAATAGCAGTGTAGAGATGGGGTTTGTGTGAAAAATATATATAGATTTTTAGTATTAAACTTCTTCGTGTGGAAGTGGGTTTTAATCAGATTGGGGAAATGCAAAGGAAAAGTGAGGTTTTAGTGGGTGACAGGGGTGTTGCCTGCTTTTTATATTGTATATCATATTTATTTTTATTATATTCTATATGCAAATATTCAGCTAAGTATGTTATTATAGAGGAGGAATAAATTTTAGAAAGGGGTTTTAAATATGGATGGAAAAAGAATGAGAGTTTGTTTGCTCGCTTTCTTGATGGTCACCGCGTTGTGGGGAGGGATTCCGTCCAATTCTTACGCGTCTGCGGAAGAATCACTCGAAACCTCGTTTAAAATTGTAGAAAATATTAATTATTTGCCAAATGAAGTGAAAAACAAAGTACAAGAACTTCAGTGGCGGGTTACTGATGGACATGCATTGGTTCATAAAGATGGAATCGCTTACGTGATCTTGTCCTTGGGAATTCGGCCGACAACCGGCTATACGATCGAGGTTGATAGTGTTGTCCGGATCAATGACACTCGGTTGCTCATTTGGGCTAATGAAGTTAAGCCGCAACCTCATGCCGTGGTCTCTCCGCAATTGACCAGCCCCGTCCAAGTCCTGTCAATGCCTGATCCTTTCCACAAGATTAAGCATGTTTCCGTGTGGATTAATTGAATAGAATCACATTCACCTTATTTATTTGGTTGGAGGAAAGAGCATGAATAAGTGGTTGGTATCTGTAGCATTGGTTTTAGTGAGCATATGGGGGCAAGTGTCCATGGTCGGAGCGCAGGAGCATGTGGCGCCGATGCAAGCAGCAGTCGGCCAGTCGGGTGATGCCGCCTGTGAGAATGGACGGCTGCAAGCGTCAGTAGTTGATGGAGGAGCGTCAGTTCGTGTTGCGCCGCGTGTGGATGCGGAGGTGGAACTTACGTGGCCGAGAGGAACCATCCATGGTTTTAACGGGATAGTAAAGGGTGATTTGGTAAACGGATCAAATGTTTGGTACTTCTTTAACACATTTATGGGTTTCCGCTATATCCATGCTTCTGAACTGCAAAACATCCAATGCATAAATTACGCAAAATGAATTGGCTGTTGCCCCTGTGACTGTACGCCTAAAAGACCCTCGCCTTGACTAGGGTGTGTCTGGCAAATCAAGTTGGTGGGAAGAAGCGGCGGAAAAACCTTTTCTCGAGGAGCGCCTCGCCAAGCGTGAAGCGAATGAGAAAATGGTTTTGGAGCCGCTGGCCTATTCAACAGACACGCCCTAAGGCGGGGCTTTTTTATTGCCCAATATCGGGTGTGAATGGTTGATGGCAGGACTGGTACGGCAAATGCAGGAACGCGTTTCGCATGATTTGATGTCATGGCGTATCCCCTTTATAATTAGGAAAGCTAAATAAAGGAGATAGTGCAAATGAATCTTGATCAGATGCAAGAATCGCCTACAGTGTTTCATGCCGAGAAGCAGGGAGCAGGCATGCGCGTGCTCGTGGTCACCGCTGTTTCAGCTGAAAAAGAGGCAGTGTTGCGTGGGATCGGCGACACCGCAAATTTTCGTGTATTGGCTGCTGGCGTCGGTCCCGTTGCAGCCGCTATCGGCACAGCGACGGCATTGGCTACCGACAAGTACGACCTAGTGATCGCGGCTGGCATCGCTGGGGGGTTCAAAGGCAGAGCCGAACTAGGCTCGCTTGTAGTGGCGGATGAGATCGTCGCCGCCGATTTGGGAGCGCAGTCACCAGAAGGTTTCCTCAGCTTGGACGAGCTTGGCTTTGGTTCAACCCTGTTTCGGGCTGACGGAGACTGGATGAGACGAGTCGTTGAGGCTTTGCACAAGGCAGGATTGCCGGTCACCACTGGTGCGGTACTTACTGTGTCAACGGTGACGGGCACGGCAGAGACTGCCGCCGAGCTAGTTGCGCGGGTGCCAGGAGCCACCGCTGAGGGGATGGAAGGATTTGGTGTGGCCGCCGCAGCGAGCCGTTGCGGTGTGCCAATTCTTGAACTGCGCGCCATCTCCAATCCTGTCGGCCCGCGCGACCGGGATGCTTGGCGAATCAGTGAGGCGTTGGAGGCGTTGACTGCCGCCAGCTCAGTACTACGGGAGGTGTTGACATGAAGATCGCTTTTTCTCCTTGTCCCAATGACACTTTTGTATTTCACGCCTGGGTGCATGGATTCGTGCCGGGCGCGCCGCAATTAGACGTCACGTATGCTGATATTGACATCACCAACGGGTTAGCCGCCGAGCCGGGCGGACCGGATGTGTTGAAGATATCGTGTGCGGCCTTGCCGTGGGTGATGTCAGAATACGCCTTGTTGCCGTGCGGGGGGGCCCTAGGAAGGGGTTGCGGGCCACTGGTGTTGACGGCCGGTGAAGGAGATGCCTGTCAGCCGGCGATGTTGTCAGGGCGTAGGGTGGCTGTTCCCAGTGAGCGTTCTACCGCTTATCTGCTGTTTCGGCTGTGGGCGGCTCAACAGGTGCCCGGAGGCGTGGGTGAGATTGTGGTAATGCCGTTTCATGAAATTATGCCGGCAGTGCGTGACGGCGCAGTCGATGCTGGCTTGGTGATACATGAAGCCCGTTTCACTTACCCGACATATGGTTTGAAACAGGTGGTCGACTTGGGGCAATGGTGGGAGGAAGACACCGGCTTGCCGATTCCACTGGGGGCGATTATCGCCCGGCGCTCTCTCGACGTTGAGGCCATCGCAGGCTGGCTCCGGGCGTCGGTCGAATACGGCTGGGCGCACCCCGACGCTTCACGGGAGTACGTGTTGCGCCACGCGCAAGAGTTGGATCCGGAAGTGGCCCAAGCGCACATCAATCTATATGTAAATGAATACACGGCCAATTTGGGCGAGACCGGATATGCGGCAATCAATGCTTTGCTTGGCCGGGCCGCACAAGAAGGGCTGGTGCCCAAAATAGATCCGGCAGCGCTTTCATTTCCGCAAAGAGCCTGATAGAAGCGGTACCTCCCTAGGCTTACAGGACGCGTTTTCCACCCCCGTCAACGATGCATGGCGGGGGTGTTTACATGACCAACGAGATTGTCTGGGGCGCCAAGAAGGGAAAAAGCAACAAATTTGTTAACAACAAACTTTCGTAGCATTTATGTAACGATTTCGAAACAACTTTTCCCAGGTATAGATTTATACTTAATTTAAATTTAAAAATTTTTATAAAGGTGGTGATTAAAGAGAAAAGGTGAACTAGTTGTCTGTAGGATGAACATTTTCATTTATTAAAATGTTTGATTATACGGAGGGGATTCACCGTGAAAAAGCTTATCCCTTATGTATTGTGTGCCACTCTTGTGCTGGGAACGGGGGGATGGGGGAGTCTGGCTGTCGTCGCATCGCCTACTCCTCATGTTGCGGCAGCAGCGCAAAAAAATAAATTGGCGCCGGGTGTGGTTGCCAGCAAAGGGAAACAGGCTTCTGTCATCATTGAGATGAGCGAAGCGCCAACCGTGGTGTACAGTTCTTTGTCTAAAACCAAGAAGGTGCCGGCAAAAAGCGAAGGGGAGTATCGCAAATACTTGGGCCAAAAACAAAAGCAGTTGATTGCAGAAATGAAAGAACGCTCTCCTGGCCTGAGGGTGAAACGTACCTATGATACGGTCTTCTCGGGCATGGCTGTCACCCTCAAAGGGGATGACTTGCAAAAAGTGGCCGCTTTGCCCGGTGTGAAACGCATCCACCCCATACGTACTTACAAAGCCTTGATGTCTAAAAGTGCCCCGCTGATCGGAGCACCAGATGTTTGGAAGATGCACGATGGCCGAAAACAGGCGGTCACCGGCAAAGGCATCAAAGTTGCTGTCATCGATTCGGGCGTGGATATGAATCACCCCGATCTGAAAAAGAATATGATTGGCGGATATGACTTTGTAGAAAATGACAAGATTCCGCAGGATGAAGTGGGGCATGGCACCCATGTCGCCGGCACCATCGCGGCCAACGGGAAAATCAAAGGGGTGGCTCCCGAAGCATCCCTGTTGGCTTACCGGGTATTGGGGGCGCATGGCGGTGGAACCACGGACTGGGTTATCAGTGGGATCGAGCAAGCGGTCAAAGACCGAGCCGATGTGATGAACCTCTCTTTGGGGATGGATGTCAATGTGCCGGATGAAGCGGTATCTCAATCCCTTGAACGGGCCATCAAAAAAGGGATTGTGGTCGTTGTTGCCAACGGCAATGCGGGTCCCGCTACCTGGAGTGTCGGAGCACCTGCCGCATCCCCCAATATTATCTCCGTCGGGGCTTCAACGAAGATCATTCCTTCCCCGGTTGTGCAGGTAGTCGGGGACAACAAGAAAATGGAGACCAATTTAATCACTTCATCGCCCCAGTTTCCATTGAAGGGAACGTATCAGCTAGTAGATGCAGGAAAAGGTAAAAAGTCTGACTTCAAAAAAATCGATGCCAAAGGCAAGATCGCATTGGTTCAACGGAGCGGTGATGATGTACAGTCGGTTGCCGAAAACGCCAAACGAGCTGGAGCGGCGGCTGTAATCATCTATAATCACCTCAAAGGTGACTGGTTTGCCATCCCGATGGAAACAGATGAAAATGGCGAGCCGGACACGAAGCGCTTTGTGCCAATCGTGACGATTTCTGGCGGTTTTGGCACCCACATCAAGAATCAGCTAGCTGCTGGCAAAACAGAGATCAAGCTCAGCTCAGTCAAACGGGAAAAAATGGTCGACTTCAGTTCGCGCGGACCGGCCAACGGCATCTGGGACGTTAAGCCGGATGTGACAGCACCCGGTGTCGACATTGTAAGCACCTTGCCCCGTTCCTTGGAGAAAACGGGATATGGAAAAATGAGCGGAACAAGCATGGCTACCCCGCACGTGGCTGGAGCTGCCGCATTGCTTTTGCAGAAGCATCCCGACTGGAATCCGGAACAAGTAAAATCGGCCTTGTCCAATACGGCGGTCGAGTTGAAGGATACGGAGAAGAAAGAGTATTCCCCCATTTCGCAGGGAGCTGGGCGTATCGATTTGCCCAAGGCGATCACTACACAATCCCTGGTCGTTTCAAACCGCCTCAGCTTTGGTTTGTTACAGCCCAAAACTGGGGTGAAGAAGATCGATCGAACCTTACGGGTAGAAAACCTGTCTGGTAAAGCTAAACGCTATGCCGTACGGGTAGAGCTAGACAATGGCAAAAAAGGGATTCGCGTGACTGTTCCGTCCACCCTAGTAGTTGGTGCTAAATCACAGGGGCAGGTACCGGTGACGATGAGCTTCAACACTTCCTTGCCCCGCGGGATTTACACGGGAGCCGTATTTTTGAAAGATGGAAAACAGGAATTGAAGGTTCCCTTCATCGCTTTGAATGAACCGAAGGGCTATGAAGTCATCACCAGTTTGGGACAATCTGCATACATCATCTCACCAAACGGCAAAGATGAACACAAATTTACGCTCTTGACGTACTATTTGGCTGTGGCGCCATCATCGTTGAAAATCACCGCCGAAAGCTCGGAAGGCGGGAAAAAGTATCTGCTTTATCAAACCAACAATCCGGCCGCTGGCTACACGGATTGGATGTGGGATGGGAAAGACAGCAAAGGGAAGAAGTTGCCTGATGGAGATTACGCGATTATCGTCGAATGCGAATACTTGGGGAAAAAAGCGGAAGCCAACTTCTTCGTCCTCATCGACACCAAAGCCCCAGTCATCACCGAATTAACAGCCGACGCCGATCAACTGTCGGGCAAAGTGAAAGAAGCTTGGCTGGAAGAGGTAAGCTGGCGTCTCGCTGGAGAGAAAGATTGGCAGATCATCGAAGATGTGAACTATGTTGAAGACGGATTATTTGAGTTCCATCATGCGTTTACAAAGGGCCAATTGAAACCCGGCAAAAATTTGATCATCGTTCGAGTGAAAGATTCTGTGGGTCATGTGACCACCAAAAAGGTGGAAATTGAATTGCCACAGTGACACGGGCAGGAAAAAAGCCGCTGACATCCGCCAATTAGGCGGGCCGGCGGCTTTTTTCCATGCTTTGCTTAGTTATTTTAATACAAATTCGGCGGTAACCGGATTGTGGTCACTGTATTCAAATTGAAGCGAATGGCCGTACACACGCTTCACTTCCACATTGGATGAGATCAAGAAACCGTCGATGTTGGACTGAAAGTTGATTCCCTGCTTAAAAGGGAGTGCCAACGTTCTGGATGTGGGAACACTGCCATCTGCCACCCAAGTAAACCCTTTTGGCAGAAAGTCGGACGGGATCGTTTGCATCCACTCAGGCCAAGATTCTTTTGCTTTAAACCGTTTGGGGGCTGTGCCAGGGATCAGATGGTTCCAGTCTCCACCCAGAATCAGATAGTTTCCCGCTTGCACATGGCGCTGCATAAATTCTTTCAAAAAGGCTAGTTGTTGTTTTCTTACTTTTCCGCCTTTGTCGAAGGCAGACAAATGCAGGTTAACTAGGATCAATTCTTTGCCATTTTCTAAGGGGATCCGATTTTCCATGATACACCGGTCCAAGTCGAATGGTTGTTGTGGCCAATCTTCCTTGCCATACAGGGAGAATCGGGTGCTTTGCTTCAACTGGTACTTGGATAAGGTGACCAGTCCCCCATTGACAGAACCCATGGGGTCGAAGACGGGCACTGGCACCCATGATACCAAATAATTTTGTGCAAACACCAATCCATAGTCTGGAAGATGTTGCCGCATGGCGGCCTGTTGGTTGATATGATAGCTTCGGGATGAGTCCACATCCACCTCTTGCAATAGATAGAACGAAGAAGCTTCCCTTTTCAAAAAGGAAAGAATCTTGCTCAAGTTTTTTGCCGTTTGCTCTTTACTGGCGGCGCGGGAGCGGGTTCCTCCATCCATGAAGAAGTCTTGGTCTTTGTCCAAGCCGGCGTAGCCGATGTTAAACGTGGTTACCGTGAACGGGACACCAGTGGTCAATTTCTGGCTCGCGTTATTGATGACGGTGAGGGGCAGGGCCGGTTCAGGTTCATAATCGGTTAGCGTCACATACAACAAAAAAGCGCCAAAACACAGCAAGACCAGGGAGCAGAACAAAGCCAATCCCCATAACGCCTTTTTTACCATTGCGAATCCTCCCAGTTGTCGCTCTATGCGGATTACATATCTCTATTCTTTTTGTAGATATGATCTCTATGTTTAAGAATACTAAATTGTATCAAGCAATTGAATTATTTGTCTGATGAAAAAACGTTTTTTGGCGCTACTAGGGCAAAACGGTGAATGATCCATGTCATTTGCGTGAGCCTATTGAATTGCGTTGGCCGTTTATCGCATAGTAAGAAGGGAGGGGAATGAATCGATCGATCATTCCGTCATATAAGAAATGTATAAAGGTAATCATGATCATTTTACACACCCCAAACAGAAAAAATGATGGGGGGCTTGACATGAGATTGTTTAGTGGGCATCAGCAGCAGAGGAGAAAGCAAAGTGATGCGAGTAAAATGTCCCTGTTTGCGGGGTACAGCGGGGATGATTTTGATCAAAAGTATCTTGAAATTTTAGACAGAAAGAGAATGCGGTTGCAAGCAGAAGCAAAACGGCTTCAAGAAGCGCGCCAATCCGAAGAAGATGAATATCAGCGCAAAATTCTTGAAGCCATCCAGTTGGCCAATCGGGGAAAACGGAAACGCTGATGGGGTGACCGGTTTTTGTAAAATGTGGGCTGAGGGGGATCCTCAGCCTTTTTATATCAATACGTTTTTTTCATTCATCGGGATCAGGTTGGCTTCCATCAACCATTCAAATACACGGATGATTTCCAACCATACATTGCGGGCTTTTTTGTGGCCAAGCACGCTGGAAGCGATGGCGCAGTCTTCCATCCATTCTTTCAATTTGGCTGGCGTGGGCGGTTCTTCGGGATATTCCTCCCGATAAGATTGCAGCAAGATGGGTTTGATCTCATGATAATAATCGGCCAAGCACAACAGGAACTGGGTGTCACAATCCACATCATCCTTATACAGTTTGCGCTGTATACGTTCTTTGTCCTTGTGCCAATTCAACACAATCCGCTTTTTGGTCAGACTGCTCATAAATTGATTCAGTCTGCTCCGAAAAGGAATGCTCAATAACTGCAATTCTTCATTTGATCTAGTCGCCACTGCCATCTCCATCCTTTCACAGCTTGTCTTGTACTAATTACCACTTTTTCTTTGATTCCCCTTCAACCTACCCATTGTATATAAAATCGGCGAGAAAGGAAAAAGGATGGAAGATGGCGTTTCGGCGAGTGAATCGCTAGATTAGCATACCTGCAAGACGCAAAAAGCCGGGCTATATTACGTGCCCCGCTCTTTTGCATTGCTGACCGAAACCATGCGTGTCCATGCCGCCCGCTACGAGGATGATTCTGAAGCGGGAGGTGGGGTCGGCCGGTTTTTTTCTTTTTCACTCGGCAGCATCCGACCAAAAGGGTGAAAGCCAGGCCGAACAAGAGTGCTTGAGATCGGCGCTTACCTGAATGCATGTTTCTTTCCTCCAGTTTTTCTTTGAATGTGATGAGGTTGTTGCTCAATTGTGACGTGTCTTATTCTGAAATAGTTGCAAAATATTGTGTGACAGGTTGAAGACAGTGACAGAATGGCTGCTGGTAAGGGAGAGGAACGACCGAGTGTTTGTCGGTGGTACCGGGCGATGGGAGAAGATAAGAAAGGATGTGGAGAAATGGGTAGTGAAGTGAATCCGGCAACTTGTCCGCTATGCGGCAAACACAACCAGTGCGGCAATCTGGCGGAGCAGCGTATCAGTGACTGTTGGTGTAGAATAGAAGCGTTTCCTGCGGGTCTGCTCGAACAGGTGCCATCAGCGTACAAAAACAAGGCATGCATCTGCAAAGGTTGCCTAGACCGATATAAGCGTGGAAACTTGCCGGGATGAGCGGAACGCGCAATCGTACTTTGTGGGTCTGCCTTTCATGGGCAGGGAAGGGTGGGTATAATGTACTTGCTTGCCATCCCTGGTGGGCGAACCCGGGATGAATCAGAAGAATGGAAAGGAAGTAGAAGGATGGTGCGTCACATTACGGATCGTGTTTTGTTAAACAACGGGGTGGAAATGCCTTGGTTGGGTTTGGGGGTGTATAAGGCACAAGAAGGCAAAGAAGTGGAGCAGGCGGTGGAAACGGCTCTTCAAGTAGGCTATCGCAGTGTGGATACGGCGGCTTTCTACCATAATGAAACCGGCGTGGGCCATGCGCTCAAACAATCAGGTATCGCAAGGGATAAACTGTTTGTCACTACCAAAGTGTGGAACACGGATCAAGGGTATGAAGCCACGCTGGCTGCCTTTGACCGTAGCCGCAAAAAGTTGGGTTTGGATTACCTCGATCTGTATCTCATTCATTGGCCAGTGCCGGGCATGTTCCGAGATACATGGCGGGCCTTGGAGAAGTTGTACCGGGATGGCTGGGTACGAGCAATTGGGGTAAGCAATTTTCAAACGCATCATTTGGAGGAGTTGCTTGCTACCTGTGAAGTGCCGCCAGCAGTCAATCAGGTGGAATTCCATCCTTTGTTGACACAGGAGGAGTTGCGCGCCTTTTGTGGGCGGGAGAAGGTTCAGTTGGAAGCGTGGAGTCCGTTGATGCGCGGCAATGTTGTGAATCAGCCAGTGATTGTGGAGCTGGCGAAAAAATATGGGAAGACGCCGGCGCAATTGGTATTGCGGTGGGATTTGCAGCATGGGATGGTGACCATCCCCAAGTCTGTCACACCAAGTCGGATTGAGGAAAATGCAGACATTTTTGACTTTGAGATTTTGCCTGAGGATATGGCGCGACTGGATGGATTAAATCAAAATCACCGCTTTGGGCAACATCCCGACCATTTCAAATTTTAATGTGAAGCATGAATCCCCAGCTGGTTGAATCAGCTGGGGATTCTTTGATTTTGGTGAGTAGGCCCGTGCGTTCAGGATTTGGTTTTCTTCTTTTCTTCCACATAATCTTTGACCAAGTAAAAAAGGGTGATCACCACAAACAGAATGATCAGTCCGTTCGTGATAAACGGAGTCATGCCACTTCACTTCCTTTCTCTGATGCTTGACCCGTAGGGATGTTCTTCCAAAAAATCATCAACAGTTTCCGTCGGTCCAGCCACAAGAGCACGAGGTTCATGATGACTAACACCGTGCTGAGGTCATGCACACCGATATGGTAAAAATAGTTTACGAGCATGACGTTAAGGGCTACCGGGAAGTACATCACTGCCCCGAGCGTGGCAGTACGAGGGATGAGCAGGAGCAATGCAGGGATCACTTCCCCGAGACCGATAAAAAGCTCATAGGGGCGGGAATAACCAAAAAAAGCCCAAGTGATGGCGAATCCCTCCTTTTTGAGCAGCTACTTGGGTGATTTCATTTAAGGGGATGTGGCCGAATTGTCCAAAAACTAGTTTAACTCCTCCATATAAGAGAAAGATCATCGCCATAAACCAACGGAGCGTCATTGGGAACGATTTGCGCAATGCCCGCCATAAACGTTTCTTCACAGTGGTGCCTCCTGTTGCTTGATGATTCCATTCAATCTTATCTCTTCAAGTTGAATGGCAGATGAATCAAAGCTGAACAGAGGCTAAATTTTTGCGAAGGTGTGTTCCTATGCAAGTAGCATCAGTTTGGATGGTGCGAAAAGGGGATTTTGTGTGCAGAATACAGCATGACATGCGCTTTAAAAATGAATGGTTTACGAAACAAAGCTTTCGTGAACCAATAGACATGAAAAATAGCCTTAAATAAATGGTTTATTATGAATGGATGAAGGGTTGATTTTTTCATTTTCGGGTAAATGAAAATTCAGACCAAGCAGGGCCGGGCTGTTTGGACGAAGCAGTGTTCCATCCTAGGTAAAAACATTCCGGGTTGCTTTGTCTGCATTTTGGATGATCTCGTGGGAGGCCGCTAATGGAATTTATTCTTGGGTGTGTGGGGTTGTACACCTTGATTGGCATGGTTTACCCGAGCCGCTGGCATCGAAAACCGGTTATCCCTTTAGGGAAGTGGCGAATTGACCTAGGTCGGAGGAAGTGGAATGCGGCCATTTTCATCCTCGTGGTCATTTTGTCGGGGATCATTGGGCCAAGTTATACCCAATTGCGTTATGAACAAGACAAAGCGATAAAAATGAAAGCGCGGCTGGAGCAGTTGGAGAAAGAGCTGGATCAAAAAGAAGAGCAAATAGAGACGCTGCGCAAACAAGAGGAAGATTCAGCGGTTGCGTCAGAGGAGAATCAAACGCAGGAGGAGACGAATCGCGTTATATTGGATGATGAGGACGATGACGATGTCACGCTCAAACCGCGATCAAACACCAAGAAAAGCAAGGGAAGAGGAAAGTAATGCGGGCAAGGAGTGCTTCTCGCGTAGAATTATTGTAAACAATGGAGAGAATCGGTTCCAACTCGCACGCCAATTCTCAGCAAGCAAACGTCTTAGGCTGTATAGTAGATATTGATGGATTTGAAAAGGAGTCGGGTATCAGCGAGATTTGCTGTTGATAGTAACACAAAACGTCCTTGGCCATGCGTTCGGGCATAGCCAAGGACGATGCAAGTGTTTGTGGCATAGCAAGGAGAAAACAGGGGCATGTTGGCAAGTCAGCTCCAGACGGCATTTATTGCGTTGCTCCCATCGGTGCAGCAGCAGGTGGGGTCCATGCTCCGGCTGGGCCGAAAATTTCATGATGGATCGCGGCCGGAGCAATGCCCAGTGACAGAAGTGCTTGGTAGCAATCGCGCATGAACGCCGACGGCCCGCACAAATAGAAATGACCAGTGGACGGCAATACCGTTTTCAGCCACTCGGCGTCAATGAGCCCTTCTTTGTCATATAGCCGGTTCAACCGATCCGTGTCCGTAGGTTGAGAATAGCAGAAATAGTTTTCGATATGGGCATGGCTGTTGGCGATGCGGAGTACCTCTTCCCGCAGCGCATGTGTCTGGCTGTTGTGCGTGGCGTGAATATGGATGACTCGCTGTGAAGAGGGAGATTGGGCTAAGGCTTTGAGCATGCTCAACAGCGGTGTCAAGCCTACGCCGGCGCTGAGCAAGATGACAGGGGAGTCGGTTTGCTCCAGTGTGAACACGCCGGCTGGGGCGCTGACAGACAGCACACTTCCTTCTTCGACTTCTTGATGGAGATAAGTCGACACTTTGCCATTCTCTTCCTGTTTCACCGTGATGCGGTAATGTGATGCGTTGGGGTCGTCAGAAAGGCTGTATTGCCGGATGTGTGTGTAGGGATCGCCCGGAATCTCTACTTTGACACTAATATATTGACCCGGTAGGAAGGTGGCCAGCGGTTGGCCGTCTTTTGGCTCCAAATAAAAGGACGTGATGTGCTCACTTTCGCGCACTTTTTTGGTTACGACCAAATCCCGGAATCCACGCCAGCCACCTGGTTGCTGTTCGGCTTGCTGATACAATTCTTCTTCCATTTGGATAAAGAGGTCAGCGATGACTCCATACGTTTCTTGCCAAGCGTTCAGCATCGGTTCCGTCAGTTTGTCTTGTAACACGTCGCGCATGGCTAACAGCAAATTTTGGCCGACGATGGGATAATGCTCCGGTAGCACCCCGATGCTCCGATGTTTATGGGCGATGTGTTTCACTGTCGGCAGGATTTGTTCCAATTGTGTGATGTTCGCGGCCGCAGCATAGACGGCATTGGCCAAGGCTTGCTGTTGATGGCCTTTACGTTGATTGGCGTGGTTGAAGATATTCAGCAATTCGGGATGTTCGTTGAACATACGTTTGTAAAAATTGGCGGTGATTTTGTGCCCGTATTCACGTAATAAGGGGACAGATTCTTGAATCAGTCGAATCGTTTCCTTTTGTAACATGGAAAATCCCTCTCTTCTGATGTGTGTTCTCTTTTCATGGTAAATGGATTTGCCGAGGAAGTATGTGATAGATATCACAAATTATATGAACAAGCGGTGAACAGCACATCCAGGTTGTTCAAGAACCTACCCAATGGCGCAAGGCATCCAGATCCGGGATGACAAACTGATTCCGACCCATACGGAGCAACCCTTGTTTGCGAAGTTGACTCAAAAGCCGGCTGACCGTTTCACGGGTGGTGCCGATGGCGCTGGCGAAGTCCTGGTGGGTGAGCGGAATGTTGATTAAAATGGTGCCATCCCGATTTTCACCGTATTTGTCCGCCAGATCCAACAAAAAGGTGACCGCGCGCTGTTGTACATCATGGCCGACATACTCGTGCAATTGCTTTTGTAAATCTAAGATTTTGTTACCCATCACTCGCATGACCTTGACTGCCATGGTGGGATTAGACAGCATGACTTGTTCAAACGGTTCCACCGGGATGGATATCAACACAGTTTGATCAATGGTTTCAGCCGTCGCTGGGTAAGGGAGTTGGTTGAAGAAACCGGTGTGGGGAAACATGTCCCCTTGCCTGAGCAAACAAACAATTTGTTCTTGCCCTTGGTCGTCCGTTTTGTACGTTTTCACCATGCCGCTTTGAATGATGTAAATCGCCGTTTTAGCAGCACCTTCTCTGAAGATGATTTCTTTCTTGTGGCAGTGGCGGATGCCTACGATTTCCCACAGTTTTTCCAACTCAGCTTCCGTGAGGCCTTGAAACAAGGGGATTGCTTGCAATAATTCGATGGGATGATTCATGGTTGAGTTCCTCCTGAAGTGGAATGACGCTCGTATGCTCGATTATACACCGTGAAGGTGGCCAGAAGAAGAGAAGGGGGGAGCCTGATTGACTTTCCGCGGCGGAGATGAGGAGTTATGTTTTGGTTATTCACTTCGGCAAATTGCAGGTCGTTTCTCAATATTCGCAATCTATTTATTCCTCTTGCGTTAGGTGGTATGTTGGTTTACAAGTTTAATAACGAAACATTTCCCGCGAGCAAAATGCGCTCGAGGAGAAACGGGGGGAGAGTCTGGTGCCGATCAAAATTCCGGATAAATTGCCGGCAATCGATATTCTCAATCAGGAAAACATCTTTGTCATGGGGGAGCGGGATGCCTTTCGCCAGGATATACGCCCGCTGAAAATCGTCATTTTGAACATGATGCCCATCAAGATCACAACCGAAACCCAGATCCTACGCCTTTTGGGGAATTCGCCCCTGCAAGTGGAGATTGACCTGATTCATCCCAAGACGCACACCACCCGGCATACGCCGCCGGAACATTTGGCCATGTTTTATAAGACGTTTGATGAAATTCGACACCAAAAATACGATGGCATGATCATCACGGGCGCTCCTGTCGGCCATTTAGAATACGAAGAGGTCAACTATTGGGACGAGTTGCGGCAGATCATGGATTGGAAACTGCATCACGTAACATCCACTTTGCACATCTGTTGGGGGGCGCATGCCGCCTTGTACCATCATTACGGTATCCCCAAACACCGATTGCAAGAAAAGTGTTTTGGTGTGTTTGAGCATGTGATCTGTAAGCAAAACACTAAGCTGTTGCGCGGGTTTGACGATTGTTTCTACGCGCCGCATTCCCGTTTGTCCGAGGTGCGCAGAGAGGAGATCGAGAAGGTCGGGGAGCTGGAGATATTGGCAGAATCCCCTGAAGCGGGCGTTTATATCGTGATCAGCAAAGATGGGCGCCAGATTTTTGTGACGGGCCACTCGGAATATGAACTATACACATTGAAAGAAGAGTATGAACGAGACCAGGCCAAAGGGATCGATGTGCCGCTTCCTAAACATTATTTCCCACAGGATGACCCCAATCAGCAACCACTGCAACGTTGGCGCGCCCACGGGAACTTGTTGTTCTCAAATTGGCTCAATTATTACGTATACCAAGAAACGCCATATGATTTGAATCGAATTAAATGAGATTGCGCCAAACCGTCACTAGGGTGTGTCTGATGAAATAGGCCGAATAGGCCAGCGGCTCCAAAACCATTTTCTCATTCGCTTCACGCGTGGCGAGGCGCTCATCGAGAAAAGGTTTTTCCGCCGCTTCTTCCCCTCCAACTTGATTGGCCAGACACACTCTACTAACAACAGATAAAAAACAAGGATTTTTTGCGATAAATGAAACAAAATAGGAAGGTGTTCCGTCAAATATTGTAAAATGGTGAACGGAGTTGGCGCCGATGAGAGAATGGAGCCTGGAATGGATTGAGATCGGTGAGCCCGTTCGGTATGGTCCGTTTACAATTGACCGCTATGTGGCCGATGTGGAACTGCTGGGATGGATTATATACGAGCCAGGCAAACCTCCGTTTTTGACAAGGGATGTGCAAGCGGCGACGGAGTATTTGATGTCCCGTCAATTGGGCGAAATCGTGGATAAAGGGGAATATTGAAAACAAGCGGTCAGCCATGGGCTGACCGCTTGTTTTTTCAGGGTGATGTGGGCCAAGTGGTCAATCATCGGCTAGAAGCTGTTGAATGCATTCAGGCAACCATTTCATCATTGGATCAAATGCAAAATCGACATTGAGCCGCTCTGTCCATTGATGGGCGTCCCTGCCGACAGGGCCAAAGTTTAACACCGGCACATCGAGTTGTTGCAACGCGGCCAGCGGAATATCATAGCCGCGCTCCCATAGGGGCATGTTGTTCACCAGCGGGAGTAAAGTGGACAAGGGTCTTTGCAACCCCACATAACTCAGGTCAGAAATTCCCCCGAAATAATGCTGGTGTTTCAGCGCCACTCCATGCGTTTTTTGGGCTGTGTCGATCATATGAGCAACAACCCGTTTGATCAAGGGATGATCGCTCCTGTTTACCGCCGGATAATACGGGGGAGAGAAAAACAACACGATCATGGGAGCCATTTCTTTGCACAAGATAGCCAGTTCATCAACCATGTTTATCGTGGTTTGCCGTTGGTCTCCCGGATCGCTCCGGCGTACCGCTTCTTGCAGGGTTTGTTCCAAGCGGTTCTGGCCGTGCGTGCGCGCCGCATAGGCATAAAGTTGTTCATAAGTAAGCACGTTGATATCCGTTTCCGCCGGCGTGAACGTGCCAAACCGCTGCGCCTGCATGAGTACAGTTTCTTTGATGTCGGCCGCCACTTCCCGGGCGAGTGAGAGCAACTGTGTAACGCGTTCATCGATGCCTGTATCATATAAGAATAGATTGAACAAAGTGACTGCTCGGTGCGGGATTTGAACGGAGTAATCTTTTTTCAAATCCGTTTGCATCTGGTTGGTCGGGGGAGGCGTCACTTCCTCTCCAATCCTTTCGCAAAAGTCGGTGTTTAACTCCAGGGCGTTGGTGAGTTTGGAGGCCATGAAGTTGGCGTTTAACCCGGCAAAGGGTTCACCGACATGGGTTTCTTTGCCATAACACAGGAATCCAGGCAATACTTTGCCGATGGAACCGGTGTAAATATAGTTTGTTTCATCGCCGGGATAGCGGGTGAACATAGGTTCGGAGTTTAGGACAGCTCGGTAAACGAGTCCATGCCGTTCAGCCAATTCCAAAAGTTTGGGAACTGCCGCCCGCATCCCTACCGAATTGATCTCCTCATCAGGCACGGTCAACAACAACACGTTGCCGTCAAAGGCTTGATAACAAGCTTGTTCAATCATGGCCATGTGCAGGGCCAAGCCGCATTTCATATCCATGATGCCCCTGCCGAAAAGCCAATGACCGGTTTCGAGGTCGGCCCGGACCGTGTCGGGCAGGGTCTCCCGATTGTCGCGAAACAGGGAAGTGAGCGTCTTTGGATCAAACGCGTGTTGTTCCCATATCCCGTAATCGATTACATCCACAACATCGAAATGGCTGATCAAGATAACCGTTTTGCTCACATTGCTTGGATGTTTGACCAGCGCCGTCACAAATTCGCGCCCATCGCCGGTCGGATGGGTTTCGATATGATCGGGGTGGGCTTGGAAATAAGCAAGGGATCGTAGTTGTTGTGTCACCAATCCGGGAAGCATAATCTCTCCCGCACTGCCGGTGATGCTTGGAATATGGACTAGCTCGCATAAAAGATCAACCAATTGCGCCGTGGTTTGCCATTTTCTCATCATTCATCCGCTCCGTTTTCGACGATAGTTAAAAAGAATGTTTGCACATGGCCAAGCATAAAGATCTAGCTGATAATTTCAATGTATCAGGAAACATTCTCGAGGACAAATGTTGAGCCATACGCCACCTCAGCCGGGTGGCGTGCTATGGGCCGCGGCCACGGTTAACAGCGCGCGGCTAATTTTGGTTGCCATCTCATACGTCACATGGAATCGGGTGGTTTGTAGAATGTGAGAGGGCATAGCTCCGGTAGCGTTGACGATGCCCTTGATATAGATGTCCCCAACCGGTGGCAGTTTTTTGCCGACGCCTTTTCCCGGAATAAGTGCACCTTCCCCAACTTCAACCATGCCGACTTCTTTCTGTTTGCCTAGGCTGGCGTCGATGGCGATAATGAGTGGCGCGTTGGCGAGTTGTTTGATTTCGGCGACCGTTTGATTCAAGCTGAAAGCATGGACTGGTTGGGCCAAGGTGCCGCAGATTTGGATTTTGGGTGAAGGCGCTTCAGTTAGCAACGTGCCGACCAAGGGACCCAAGGTGTCGCCACTACTGCGGTCTGTTCCGATGCACAGGCATAGAAGCGGCCGATGGGAATGCGGCGCCAGCAACTCATCCAAGCGTTGGGTGAGGAGGGATACCGCATCTGGGTGATCGAAAGGGATTTGCCACTTTTCTTTCTCCATGAAAACCTCCAACAAAAACTTGATCCATCGCGCAGTCAGTTGGATCAGGCTCCTAAATATCGGTAATAGTTTATCATGTTCCTTTAAAAATGGATCAATTTTTTGTTGGTTTATAGGATATTCTCTTGTTGATATAAGAATTTATTAGTAAGATCGAAAAGTGTGACAATTGATTTAAAGGAGGAGAACGCATGGATTTTAGCCGATGGAAAACATGGATTTGTTGTGCGGCGGTGGTAGTGTGTACATCGGCCGTATGGCCCCAACCAGCAAAAGCGGCCGACGATTTGGACTTGGCTTATCGCTGGGCTCCCGTTCACTATCAGGATACGGATGATACTGACGCGGACGCCGATTACTTGACAGCGGTCGACTATGACGGAGATTGGAACGCCAAAAACAATTGGGAAAACCAAGACGACGATCTGAGCCGCCTGCGGGCGACTGTATACTATTCTGTCGTGGAGACTGGCACTCACTGGTATATCGTCTACAGCTTTTTTCATCCGCGTGATTGGGTGGATTATCCTGATTTCGGGCTGGACACACATGAGAATGATATGGAGGGAGCCATGGCGATTGTACGGAAGGATGGAAGCGTCTATGGCAAATTGGAAGGCATGGTCACCGTCTTCCACACCAACTTCTATTCTTTCACTCCAGCAGGCAGTCCGCTTACCGATGGGGAAGAGAATATTGACGGCCAATTGCGGATGGTGACTTATGACGGAGCGTTGCACCCGGCTACTTTCCAAGAAGCGAAGGGGCATGGACTGAAAGCGTGGAACGGTGGAGAATTCCCAGGTGGAGATGGTGTGATCTACTACCCAGATCGTTCAGTGGCAGAGGTGCCGGAGCATGGGAATGACCGCTATGTTAAATATCGGTTGGTGAACACTTTTGAAGCCGGGGGATTGTGGGATCACCGTTCAGACAGTCAAACCTTTGCCAGCTGGGGGACGTTTGCTGGAGACAATGGCAAGGATAACGCGGCCAACGCCGCATGGGGATGGGATGACAAAGATGATTCCGTCGCTCGTGGGGCCATGGCTACCGATCCCGCCCGACTGACCGATAGTTACTTCAATGGATTGGGCCAATTTAGTACCGATTATGTGAAAAACGCATACCGATAAAGCTAGATTTACGCACCACGCCCGGGTTGATCAAGGACCCGGGTTTTTTGACTTTCTCACCATTTCCCATTTATACTGTAAACCCGATGATTGGGAATATACGCAAAAAAAGGGCGGAGATGAGTCATGCTGTCAACAGAACGAATCACGATTCGCCGTTTGGAACGGGAAGATATAGAAGCGCTGTTGCAGTTGCGGGTGGCCAATCGGCAGTATTTGGAGCCGTTTGAACCAAGGTTTCCTGATAGTCATTTTACGATGGCCGGGCAACTGGAAGTGATTGAGCGCGATTTGGCGAAGTGGGATCAGGATCAAGGGTATGGGTTCGGCATTTTTCTAAATGAGACGGGTTCATTGATAGGCAGGGTCAATTTGAGCAATGTCGTGCGCGGGGCCTGGCAAAACTGCACTTTAGGCTATTTCATCGCCGAGGAGCAACAAGGAAAAGGATTGATGGTCGAAGCAGTGGGGCTGGCACTTCGTTTTGCCTTCAATGAAGCGGATTTGCACCGGGTGCAAGCGGCGGTGATGCCACGCAATCGACGATCCAGTCGGGTTCTTGAAAAAACGGGTTTCCGCTATGAAGGGTTGTCCAAACGATATCTATATATCAATCAGGTGTGGGAGGATCATCTTATCTATGCCCTGACCCGGGAGGATTGGGAGCAAGCGGAAAGGGAGAAGATAAGTGATGTGTGATTCGGGCATAAAAGAAGCCCTTGCCGTGACCGGCAGGGGTTTTCTTATGGAATCAGCCTTCCCCAAGGGCCTTTCTTATCGAGAATCGGGGCGAGTACGAGTAGGACCGGATCAAGACAGAGGATGATTTCAATCCGTACCCTCCATTTCTGCGTTAGCTATGTGCATGCTACAGCATATTCCGTGGCAGGGGCGGATGATGAAATATGGGTGGAGATTCCCTTTTTAACTGGGAACAGTGTAGAATAGGGGCAGGATTGTTTCCCGACGCGGAGACAATGGATTTGAGAACAAAGTGATGAGGTTGAATCGAATGAAAATCGCGCTAGCTACATTGAATGCAAAATATATCCACACCTCATTGGCCTTGCGTTATCTGAAGGCATACAGTGAGCGGGATTTTGAGATCGAGATTGTCGAATACACCATCAAGGACCCAGTGATGAACATTGTGTCCGACCTGTATGGACGACAACCTGATGTGGTGGGGTTCTCTTGTTACATCTGGAATATAGAAGAGACGATCACCGTGATCGACATGCTGAAGAAAGTGAAGCCGGATGTGAAGATTGTACTAGGAGGGCCAGAGGTCTCCTATGACACTGATTATTGGATGAAGCGTCTGCCCCAAGTCGACTTCATTGTTGTCGGGGAGGGGGAAGCTACATTTCACCAACTTTTGACCGAATTGCGCGGTGAGCAGAAGTTCCATTTTGTATTGGGTTTGGCCTACCGCGATGGGGACGAGGTACGGATCAACCCCCCGCGCCCCAAATTGGACTTGAATCACTTGCCATCTCCGCACCGTTTCCCGGAGGATGTGGCCCACTTGCCCAACCGTGTCGTCTATTTTGAGACGAGCCGGGGGTGTCCATTTAGTTGCCAGTTTTGCCTGTCCAGCATTGAAGTGGGTGTCCGTTATTTCGATATAGAGCGTACCAAACAAGACTTGCTCTACTTGATCAACCATGGTGCCAAACTGATTAAATTTGTGGATCGTACGTTTAATATCAAACGGGACTATGCGATGGAAATTTTCCAGTTTCTGATCGACAACCACCAAGGTTGCGTGTTTCAATTTGAGATCACAGCGGACATCATGCGCCCGGAAGTGCTCGACTTTTTGGCAGAGCATGCGCCGCCGGGCATCTTCAGGTTTGAAATCGGTGTCCAGTCAACCAACGATCCTACCAATTTGCTGGTGAAGCGGCGCCAAAATTTCACCAAACTCGCCCGGACGGTAACCAAAGTGAAAGAAAGCGGTAAGATTGCTCAACACTTGGATTTGATCGCGGGGTTGCCGTTGGAGGATTACACCACGTTCAAAAAGACCTTTAACGATGTGTTTGCCTTGGAGCCAGAGGAGTTGCAGCTCGGTTTCTTGAAGATGTTACGGGGGACGGGTATGCGCCATGATGCGGAAAAATACAATTACGTCTTCATGGAGCGGGCCCCTTATGAAATTTTGGGCAACGATCACCTGCCGTTTTCGGACATCGTCCGAATCAAGCGGGTGGAGGATGTTTTGGAGAAATATTGGAATGCCCACCGCATGGATCACACCATCAGCTATTTGATCCGGCACGAATTCCCATCGCCGTTTGATTTTTTCCAGGAATTCGGTGATTATTGGGAAGCGCGCGGATGGCGGAAGATCGGCCATCAGTTGGAGGATTTGTTTACGCGTTTGCGGGATTTTTTGCAACAGCGCGGAACCAAGCGGATGGATGTAATCCTCGGCTTGATGAAATATGATTATTACCTGAACCACAAACAACGTCCTCGCAAGGTTTGGTGGGATTTTAACATGGACAAGGCCACGCATGCCGACTTGTTGCGCCAGGCAGCTGAACAGCCGGGGCGCTTGTCGGACGAGTTTGCTTCAAACCGCTTGAACGAACGGGACTTGCATAAGCATGCCGTGGTGGAGATATTGCCGTTTGATTTGGATGCTTATCTCGCCACTGGCCGCGTGTTGGAGCAACGAACCGCCTTGTTTGCGGTATATCGGCCAAAGGGCGGGGAGCCGGTGCGTTGCTACACGATGAAATTGGATGAAGGCGCGGTACGATTGGCTTAGCTCTCTAGCAGTTTTTATACAATTAACATCAACAACAAAGCCCCTCTAAACGGAAAAGAGGGGCTTTGTTGTTGAGCGCGGTGTTCATGTTTATCCGGCAACGCATGTAGGAAACCTGATAGTATAGCGCGGCGCAGGTGTGGCTGTATTCATACAAGGTGTCAGAGAAATGACCGTGGAAATGTGTACGATGTGACATGTCGATGGTGCTGTGCCGGTGGTATACTCATGGATGGATTTGATAACAAAAGGATTGGAAAAAGTGGTGGATATGGTTAAACTGCGTGTGATTAATTTCGTGAACATCTTTCTGTCGTCCGTGTTGATCGCTTTCGCTTGGAATATGTTTTTGCTGCCACACAAGATTCTGAGTAGCGGCGTTGCGGGCATCGCGATGATGTTGGCGCTAATTACGCCAATCAATACGGGGATTATCAACTACGCCCTCAATCTTCCGCTGATGGTGCTCGGATTTTGCAAGTTGGGCAAGCGGTTTATGTTTTACACGATTTTTTCGGTTACTGTCACATCGATTGCCTTATTGTTGATTCCCATCAAGGCGATTTCGTCAGACCCTATTTTGTCTTCGGTTTTCGGCGGCGTGCTGGCCGGGATCGGCACGGGTTTGATTTTTAAATCTTCCGGTTCGACCGGTGGATTCGACATTATCATCTTTATGTTGACGCGAAAAAAAGAGCTTCCGGCGGGAATGCTCATGTTTGCGTTAAATGCGATTGTCATCTTTGTGGCTGGCTTTGTGTTTGATTGGGATAGCGCATTGTACACGATGCTGTCTATTTTCGTTTCCGGCAAAGTCATTGATGCGATTCATACCAAACACCTTAAATTAACATTGATGATCATCACCGATAACGGTGAAAAGGTAAGAGAGCACCTTATTTCTAAATTGGTTCGAGGCATTACGATCATGGATGGTGAAGGTGCCTATACGCGTGAACGGCGTAAAGTGTTATTCATGATCATTTCCCGCTACGAACTGGCTGGTGTGAAGCGCTTGATCAAAGAAATCGATCCCAAAGCATTTGTCAATGTCATGGAGACAGTTGAAGTGATGGGATATTTTCGCAGAGACGGATAGCGTGAGGCAACCCCTTCAGTCCCGTTCCTAGGGCATCAAGGGGTTTTTTCTTTGCCGTCAGCCGACGCGGCAGAGATTTTTTACGGCTTGCAAAAAAAAGGAATATGCCAACTGCGGGGCGAAAAATGGTGAATGGTGAAGATTGATCGGACAATTTTGTCAAAGGAGGGCGACCCGTGGAGGCAGTTTACGCACAAAGCAGTCGGCAAGCAAAAGGGTTTTCATCCTTTGGTCTTCATATGATCAGAAAAGGATTCTTTTGCTTTTTCCTGTGGCTGGTTTTGAGTCTGATGATTATCGCATATCCGGGACACTCCATTCATTGGAGCGTCATCATCCTGTCCTATTTTTTCTTTACCTATGGCGTGATATTTCCACTCACGTTTTGGATCGACTACTTGATTCTGTTAAAGCTTAGTCCCAACCGAGCCATCTTGTCCTTGGCGACGCATCTGGTGGTGTCCCTTTTTTATTTGGTGGTTTTGTACCAAGGGGATTTCTTGCTGAAAATGTTATTTTTGGCCGGTTTCATGGCATATTGGTATGCCGATTATCACTTCAGGATTCCATTCTCCCATTGGGTTCAAGAACGGACGGAGGACTGGGATCGGCGGGTGACGAAAGCGATCACCGTCTTGGGGGCGGTCGGAATGGGGGCTGTGTTCCTGTTCACCCAGCCTTTTTTTGTGTTGACACTCATCGCCCATGATGATGTGATCAAGGAAGTGGATTCCCCGGACGGCAGGTATCGCTTGACCATCGCCGTCAATCATGCTTCCAGCCTCACGACCAAGTGTTTGGCCAGGGTGAAAGTATCGAGCAATAAGAATCCCTTTCGCCCATCAAAAGAGATATATATTAAAGAAAATGAATGCTGGCCGGATGGAACCTGGCTGAATAACCGTACGGTTCGAATCGAAGGGAGAAGAGTAGATATTTTCACCGATCAGGTGAGGGGAAGAGAAGAAGAGGCAGATGTGGTACCGGATCGGCGTTAGGTTGCGTTTGTGGCAATCTATCCGATGCCTCTAAAATCGATATTCGGCGCGTTGCCGCTTTTTTTTTTTGCATGCGTATTCATGCGATGATCTGCTACCAGGATACAAAAACAGCCGGGTGGGAGATATTATTGATAACGGACAGCGTGACGAAAGGATGAAGGCGATGCTTGAGCGGCCCGATGAAACGAAACGCCGCAAAGCGGAACATATCGATATTGTGCTAAAGCGTGATGTGACGGGCAAAACGATCACCACCGGCTTTGAACAGTACCGTTTTCGGCACCAAGCCTTGCCGGAGCTCGATTTCGACGCGGTTTCTTTGGCGACATCTTTTTTGGGCAAACAGGTGAAAGCGCCCTTGCTCATTAGCTCCATGACTGGAGGCACAAAGGAGACGGGTGAAATCAACCGCCGGTTGGCGCAGGCGGCTCAAGCGCGGGGATGGGTGTTGGGGTTGGGATCGATGCGGGTCGCTTTGGAGTGCGCGGAAGCGTTGGAGACGTTTCAAGTGCGTAACTTCGCCCCGGACATTCCGATTTTGGCAAACATCGGAGCTGTGCAATTGAACAAAGGATTGCAAGTGGACGATTGCCGGCGCTTGGTTGACCTTATTGGGGCGGATGGCTTGGTGTTACATCTAAACCCCCTGCAAGAAGTGTTTCAGCCGGAAGGGGACACCCAATTCAGCGGGCTGTTGCAAAAGATAGAACACTTGTGCCGGGCGTTGGAGTTCCCGGTGGGCGTGAAAGAAGTGGGGTGGGGTATTCACGGCCCATTAGCCAAAGCGTTAGTTGAGCGGGGAATTGCGTTTATCGATGTGGCCGGTGCAGGTGGCACGTCATGGAGCCAAGTAGAAAAATATCGTTCGCATAACCCGGTCCGCTTTGCCGCGGCGGATGCTTTTCGCGAATGGGGGATTCCCACATCGCAGTGTGTCATCGATGTGCGCCGCCACGTCCCCGACGTTCCGGTCATTGCTAGCGGAGGGCTTCATCATGGCGTGGACGCGGCCAAAGCCATTGCGTTGGGGGCCGATTTGGCCGGATTTGGCCGAACCTTGTTGAAATCGGCCGCAGATATGGATTTGGATGCGCTCATGCAACGATTGGAGCAGATTGAATTGGAAATGCGCATTTGCATGTTCGCCTCAGGCATCCGCGCTGTCACGGAATTGAAACACACGGAAAAATTGGAGAAAGCCAATGGTTGAATCCGTGGTGGGACGAGAGGGCGGTTTTGCGGTGCTAATAGGATGCCGCTCCGAGACGAGCGGCATGAGGTTATGGTGTTTTCCATCCGTGGGGGTGGATGAGATAGGCGGTTCCATTGGAATGCTTTAGGAAAGCGCTTTCGAATTCCTTTCGTCCATAGGTGAAGCGCACTTGGTCATCTGCGGGGCCGGCAGGATCGTTGACGAGCACATTGCCATCACGGTCGAAGCCACGGATGACCAAGAGATGGCCATTGGAATGGGAGATTGGGGCGCCTGGTAACTCACCTGGCCCAAAAGCGATGCTGGCAATCACGGGGACACCCGCTCTAATCCAAGGTTCCACCTCGCTTAAGCTTCTGAAGCGGACCACTTTGGCATCTAAGCCCTGGGATGCGGCATATGCCGTATTGTACGGCCAGTTGCCCGCTCCGTCATATACATAATCCCACACCTTGCTGACGACATGGGGAACTGGCTGGTCCCATTCCGCATGACCGGTCACCCTTGCCCAATAGGCCATGACCATGGATGTGGAAGTGGGGGAGCACCACACTTCGCCGCCATCTGGGAAGACCATCTGTGAGCGTGTCGGCACATCCAGGGCTTTGTTCACCCCGCGGCTGGGGAAGGTGCCGGGTTCGTCTTGCCCATTGGAGAGGGCCACCCCATAAGCGCGTAAGCTTGGCGTCTTTGCAGGGTCTGTTGTAAACAGTTTGATCCGCGTCTGATAAGCTGTGGCCGAGCTTTTTAAAATTAGTGTGTCCGTGGCGACGCGGCCGTGTTCATCCCCTTGTCCCGAAACGGAATGGCGCTTGAAAGGCTGATCGTGTTCAAGCCAGACGCCCATGGAATACCACTTTGTCCAGTGACCGTTCACCTTGGCGCGAAGTTCGGCCTCAATCCAAGTGTTGACCGGGGTGTTGGCTTGCCAAGAGACAATGGCTTCATTGAAACGGTGATGGGAGATTGGGGAAAGCCATTGACCGTAGTAATAAGTGCCTTGATTGTATCGCCCGGTTGAATCGGTTCCCTGCCGAAGCCGGTTTGCGTCCAATTGCAATTGACCGCCTTTGGTGCGGGTGCCGCTGAAAGAGCCGAAGATGAAGCGGGTCGTCTCCACATACTTTTTGTTGCTCGAAGCGGCGCGGGCGTTGGCTGAATGGGGGACAAAAAGTAAACTGAGCACCATCGTCGCAACAACACAAACGATCCACGTGCGCATGAAAAAAACCCCTTCCTTCAGCGAGATGTGTGGTGATGCGATATTATTGTATAATAAATTAATTGTTAATTGAATCTATTATGAAAATATCGTTTATTTTTGATTATCTCTTTTTCTTGGGAAGGGTTTTGCCGGAAAGAAGGTTTGATCCCTGGAGGCGCGGTGAGTAGGACGAGTTCCTCCAGGGATCGACGGTTACTTTGTGCGTAAGAACTCCGGCAATTCGAAACAAGTGCGCAAGATCGCGTCGTTTACATACTTGGTCTTTTTGTTGAACGGTTCTTCCGGCAATGCCTGATGTTTTTTTGAACCAAGCGTGAAACTCCAAAATCCGCCGGGATAGGTTGGCACAGTTGCCGTGTAAATTTTGTGGATGGGAAACAATTGTTTGATGTGTTTCACGGTTTGTTCCATGATTTCGCGGTGGAAGAGTGGAGATTGGCTTTGGCAGACCATCAATCCGTCTTCTTTCAATGCATCATGGATGTTCCGATAAAAATCATATTCAAACAATTGTTTGGCTGGCCCGATGGGATCGGAAGAGTCTACGATGATCACATCGTAATGGTTTTTCATTTCTTTCACATGCTCCATGCCGTCGGCATAAATGAAATGAACCCGCGGATCAGCCAAATTACCGGAGACGGCGGGAAGATGCTCTTTGCATACTTTGACCACCATTTCATCGATTTCCACCATATCGATGTGTTTGACCCCGTCGTACTTGGCTGCTTCCCGGGCTGCACCGCAGTCGCCGCCGCCGATGATGAGGACGCGCTCGGGATTGGGATGGATCGACAATGGAATGTGTGTGATCATTTCGTTATAGATGTGTCCGTCCAAAGAAGTGGTTTGCACGACCCCATCCAACACCAGCATACGGCCAAAATCATAGGAATCCAAAATCATGACATGTTGGAATTCTGATTGGGCAGAGAAGATCACGTCTTTGATGCGGTAACTGATCTTCATGTTTTCCCGCTCATCTTCCACGAGCCACAGATCTTGATTGATGCGCTGCAAGAATTTTGGCATATCATTCATGTGGATACAACCTCCTTTGGTCTGATGCAAGGTTACAAAAAGACATTTTAGCAGATGTGATGCCTTTTTTGCAGGGGAGATTGGGAAAGCACTGTCAAAAGGAGTGAAGAGAGAGTGACATTGCTGTTTGTGTACGGCACTTTGCGGCGCGGGATGCGAAATGCTTCTCTTTTGCGCAAGGCGCGCTTGATCGCGGAGAAAGCTTGGATAAGCGGCGCGCTGTATGACACCGGCTACGGATATCCGGGATTAGTCGCAGGTAGCAAGCGCGTATGGGGAGAGGTGTACCAAGTCACCAATCAAGAGTTGAGATGGATTGATCAGTTGGAGGATTATCACGGAACCGGCCATCCCGATAATCTGTATGAGCGGATCACTGTGACAGTGAGGTCGCCGGATAGGCAATACACCGCATACACTTACGTCTATGTTGATGATACTGGGCTGAAAGAGAGGGGGACGGTGATCCCAGAAGGGGATTGGATCGACTATGTGAGAAGCCGACGTTAGGCTACTGGGAGGATCGCTTCTCTTTTGCGCATTGACCGGCATCCCGGTGCGAAAAACCGTTCGCATTTGTCACGCGCCCATTTTTTTAATATACTTTTTGTCAATGGAACCTATTACTTAGTGTCATTGTTGAACGGCCGCCAATGGATGAGTGGATGTCAGCGATGAAAGCGAAAGAGCCGATGGACCGAGGGGCAGATTCAAAACCTGCCTCCACTCACAACTTAAATTTATGTCAACACCCTTGACGTGGGGCTTTAAAGGAGTGCTTTATGAATAAACATCAACCCTTGTCACCAGAAACGGTAAATGAGATTGAGCGGCTCTTGCGCGAGATCAGCGTAATTGTGAAGCGAAAAGGCAGAGACATTTTAAATCATTTTCCGATTACCCCGCCGCAATTTAACGCGTTGTTGTGGCTGTATGAAGACGGCGACATGACCATCGGCGAATTGAGCCAGAAGATGTTTTTGGCTTGCAGCACAATGACCGATTTGATTGATCGCATGGAGAAAAACGGGGTGGTCGAGCGCGTGAGGGATGAACGGGATCGGCGCGTCGTGCGGATCCATCTGTTGGAAAAAGGTAGAGAAATTATCGATGAAGTGATGAAAACGCGACGCCAGTATCTTTCCGAGATTTTGTCCCATCTGTCCGACGAAGAGGCGCTGCATATGAAAAAGCATCTGTCTGTATTGCATGAAGAGATGAAAAAGTCTTGAATCCATTCCCTCTTGTGCCAAAGAGGGAGATTTTTTTTGGATGCGATGCCCGTTTTCCCACGCACATTCGGCGAAGGTGGGGCGTTCATTGAAAAAGGCTTTTGACATAACCGATATACTGTTTATTGCAACAATGAACAGTATAGCGACGATTGGGGATGAATGTGAACATGACAGTTTCAGCTACAGAGCGTGCCATTGGCATTCTGGATTCGGGAGTTGGGGGCTTGACGGTCGCCAGAGAGGTGATGAGACAACTGCCTCGCGAGACAATCTATTATGTAGGGGATACCGCGCGTTGCCCATATGGACCGCGCAGTACAGAAGAAGTACGACGTTATACCTTGGAAATCGTCGAGTTTTTGATGAGCCAGCCGCTAAAAGCGATCCTCATCGCTTGTAACACGGCAACGGCCGCAGCCCTGCAAGCGGTGAGGGAACGAGTGTCCGTCCCCGTGCTGGGAGTGATTGACCCAGGGGCGCGTGCTGCGATCAAAGCGACCCAAAACCATGTGGTGGGAGTGATCGGAACGCAAGGAACGATTGAAAGCGGGGCGTATGAGCAAGCCCTCCGCCGCATCCATCCCCACTTGACAGTGCACAGCTTGGCCTGTCCGGCTTTTGTCCCGCTGGTGGAGAGTGGATATCGGCATACGGAGCTGGCTGACCGGATTGTGCATGACACCTTGCAACCGCTGAAAAAAACAGAGTTGGACACGTTAATTTTGGGTTGCACCCATTATCCGTTGTTGGCTGACGCAGTGCAGAAGGCGATGGGATCGGATGTTAATATCATCAGCTCGGCAGAAGAAACTGCGGTTGAACTCAGCACCATTTTGCAACATCAGGGGTTGTTGACCATGATGAAAGCGCCGCGCCATCGTTTCTTCACCACCGGAGAAGCTGAACCGTTTGCCCAGATCGCCGAAGATTGGTTTGGCTACCCGATTGAGGTGGAGCAGATCGCGTTGAGTGAGTCAGATGCGGCTGGCCTGAAAACGCAAACCTGGTGATTTTTCAGCTCGACGCCTGCTACCCGCACAAATATTTACGAAAAGAGAGTGCTAAAATCCCTCCAAGGCCGTATACATGTTACTACCATGACTTGTCCTGGAGGGATATGAAATGCCAAATTCACTGATAAAAAGGTCGTTCGCATGGCTGATTCTGCCGTTGATGCTCACCGGCTGTACTTGGGGGGGCAAACCCGCCTCCCAAGCGATCGATCCTCCGCCGACCAACGCCAAGCTGGATGCTGAACCGGTCGTCGTCAAGCGGGCTGAGGTGAAAAAAGGGCGGGGGACCGAGCTTTATTTCTTGACGGATGCTGGCTATGTCGTGCCCTATACAGTGGAGGTGCCGGCTGGCAAGGAAGTGGCTAAAGCGGCGATACGCCTGATGGTGAAGGGCGAAGCTGGTGAACAAATGCTACCTGCGGGGTTTGAGCCGATATTGCCGAAAAACACCAAGATCAAGGCCTTAAACATTGAAGATGGCACGGCGACAGTCGATTTTTCGAAAGAATTTCTCAATTATCCCGCCGACCTGGAAGAAAAGGTATTGAGTGCGGTCACTTGGACGTTGACCGGTTTCCCAAAAGTGAAAGAAGTCAACATCTGGGTGGAGGGAAAACCGCTGGCTGAAATGCCGAAGAAGAAAACGCCCGCTCTCCATCTGACCCGTAACCGCGGCATCAACCTGGAAAGGGCTGAAGGGATCGACATCTCGAACAGCATGCCTGTGACACTTTATTTCTTGGGGCAAACACCAGACAATCAGGTGTATTATGTCCCCGTCACGCGGATGGTTAAACGGACGGAAAATGTGGCCCAGGCAACCCTTTCCGAATTGATCAAGGGTCCAAGACAACAATCCTCCCTCTCCAGCGCCATTGATCAAACATTGCAAGTGAATAAGGTGAGTGTCAACAAGAACATGGTTGTCGCTGATGTGGGTGAACAGTTGTTGCAATACAGCGCGGATCATCGCGCCTCCAAAGACGCCGTCGGTTCGTTGGTTCTGTCCCTGACGGAGAACACAGGATTAAAGCAAGTGAAGTTGACTGTCAATGGCAAGCAAAATGTGAGCGTCTCCGGGATCGCAGGGGATTTGACCAAGCCAGTCATGCGGCCGGAAAAAATCAATCCGCAATCGTTGTAGAAAAAACATAGGAACCAGAGGGATTTACACAGGAATGATCACAACGTCATTCCTTTTTTGTTTTCACATTCGGAAATTGAACACCGGGTATGCTATACTTAAGGGACTTCACACAGGAGGGGACATCATTGAGAGTAGATGGACGTGCACTTGATGAGCTAAGAAAAGTAGAGATGGAGCGTCACTACATCAAACACGCGGAAGGCTCTGTCTACATATCTGTTGGGGATACGCGCGTACTGTGCACTGCTACAGTTGAAGATCGCGTGCCCCCGTTTTTGCGCAACTCCGGCAAGGGTTGGATCACCGCTGAATATTCTATGTTGCCCCGCGCGACCCAAACCCGGACGATCCGTGAGGCCAGTAAAGGAAAACTGGGTGGCCGCACCATGGAAATCCAACGCTTGATCGGCCGGGCATTGCGCTCCGTAGTCGATTTGAACGCGTTGGGTGAACGGACGCTGTGGATCGATTGCGATGTCATTCAAGCGGATGGCGGAACCAGAACAGCCTCGATCACAGGCGCGTTCATGGCCATGGTTGATGCATTGGTTCCCCTTGTTAAAAACGGCACACTCCCTGTGTTACCGATCAAGGATTTCTTGGCGGCCACCAGTGTGGGAATCATCGATGGGCAGCCATGCCTTGATCTTTGTTATGAAGAAGATTCCAGCGCGATTGTCGACATGAACATTGTTATGACTGGTGAGGGCAAATATGTGGAAGTGCAAGGAACGGGAGAGGAAGCCCCATTTTCGCCCGAGGAGTTGAATCAACTTTTGGCATTGGCGAAAAAAGGGACAGATGAATTGATTGCGTTGCAAAGCGAGCTGTTGGGAGAAGACGCGCAGTTGATCGGGGCTCAGAAAACAAGCAAATCCTAGCGGTTTGATTGTTTCTCAAGAGGTTTGCAAACCGCGGTGGGGCCAATTGGCATAGGTAAGAGAAGGAAAGTTAGACACATTGCGATTGGTTCCACCATGGTGGTGCGGCGAAATGCCGCTTCCGGCCATGAATTCGGCAAGGATGAGTCCATGAACACGGGGCATGGGCTTTTTCTTGATAAAAAATAATGAAGAAAGGGTGGCGCCGAGTGAAAAAGCGTTGGCCGTTTCCCTATATCATCATAGCAACCAAAAACAAAGGCAAGTTGAAACAATTTGCCGACCTTTTTCAAGAGCAACTCCATCTCAGGGTAAAAGGATTAGATGAGTTTCCGCAATTACCGGAAATCGTGGAAGATCGGGACACTTTTGAGGGAAACGCCCTCAAAAAAGCGGAAACCATTGCCGCTGCCCTGCAGGCGCCTGTCATTTCCGATGATTCTGGGTTGGTTGTCCCCGCTTTGCATGGTGCGCCTGGTATTTACTCTGCCCGATATGCTGGTGAAGGTGCGACAGATGAAGCCAACAACGAGAAATTGCTGGCGGAGATGAGCGAGGTACCTGATGAGCAACGGCAGGGCAAGTATGTTTGCGCCATGGCGCTGGCTGTTCCGGGAGAGGAGAGCCAAGTGGTACGCGGGGAGTGTCACGGCGTCATCACCCGTCAACCTCGCGGGCAGGAGGGGTTTGGCTATGATCCGCTGTTTTATGTTCCGGAAGAAGGGAAGACGATGGCTGAGCTGCCTAAGGAACGCAAATACCAGATCAGCCACCGCGCCGAAGCGACGGGGAAATTGATCCAGCTATTGAAGGCTCAATATGATTTTGACGGAGGGAAAGAGGAGTGAGCTCGATGAGAGTGCTAATCTTAAGCGATTCTCACGGCGAAGCGAAGCTGTTAAGCGAAATCGTCAAGCGGGTCAAAGCCGATCATGTGATTCACTGCGGGGATTTCTGCACGGATGAAGCGGAGTTGCCCAAAGTGCCGCTCACAGTGGTGCGTGGGAATTGCGATTGGGCGCAGGTTCCCCAAGAACAAATCTGGGAAGGCGAAGGGGTGCGTTTTTTCATCACCCACGGCCATAAATATCAAGTGAAAACGACGCCATTGCCCATGCGCTACCGGACGGAAGAAGTGGGAGCGCAGATTGGCTGTTTTGGTCATTCCCATTTTCCATTTTGCGAAAAAGTGGGAGATGTGTTGCTGATCAATCCGGGAAGCATTTCTTACCCTCGAGGGTTTCCGCATGCCACCTACGCCGTGTTGGAGAAAACCGACAAAAAGCTGGCAGTGACCTATTTTAAAACGAACGGGACGTTGATTACCGCACGCGGCTATGAGGAATCTTGGGCATAAACGAAGCAGAGCCGGGCTTTGTATGAACCATGGCCTGGCTTTGCGCATAAATTGGAATGGAAAAAAATTTAGCAGAAAAAAGTCTTGACGAAGAGCTCCTAGATGAGTTAATATAATTTTGTCGCTGATGCGATATCATTGATGTTTAATATGTCCCAGTAGCTCAGCTGGATAGAGCAGCGGCCTTCTAAGCCGTCGGTCGGGAGTTCGAATCTTCCCTGGGACGCCAAATCATTTTACCAAATACACTTACCTTAGCCGTGTGATGCACGTTGCGAAGGTAAGTGTATTTTTTATGTCGAGAAAAGATGGCGAAAGTCAGATGGAATGAGGTCATGAATAGGTAGTGATGATCGTAAGCATATGGACGGGCTCATTTCACAAGAGAATATGAATAATTCAACTGTGTACGAAATCAGGCGAAAATCTGATATAAGGCATCCGAAATCGCTTATAATGATAATATGCAGAAATTTAAAAACAATATCCGCGCTACCAGATTTACCTAACCTCAATAGAGAGGGGGTAAACGGTATGGCTAAAACGTGCCCACGTTGCGGTATAGGCGAATTGAACAAAAAGAAAGGCTACATTTACTGTGATACCTGTATCTATGAAGAATATGACGGAGAAGATGATGAAGATGATGCTTAGTTACCCCGCTATAGCGGGGGTTCTTTTTTCTCACAGGAATAGGAAGGTTAATTGAGGAATAGATAATTGCAGTATACAAGGGAAAGGAAGCGGAATATTGAGAACAGTAAAAGCATTTCTTAAAGGGTACAAGCCAGCATTTTTAGAAATCCCAGGTACTGAGTTTACGACAAAAAAATTAGATTTACTGTTGGTCAATTATCCTTATGTCGATGAAACAGTACGATGTACTGAACGGAAACCGGTTCTATCTATTTTTTCAAGATGAAGTAATCCTTGAACAATTCCAAGAAAAAATCAACAGCATTTCATTTACAAAAGAAGAAATAGATCGCGTGTTAGGTACGATTCTAGGTTTTCCTCCTAAAGCAATTAACTTTTATGTCCAGATGTGGAAAGAAAAAATCAGAGGAAATCTAAAAGGTTTTGAACAAATGCAGAACAGGAAAATAGGCATCATTTACTGTGGGTGTTGTTTTGTGTCTGATGTAACCGATTTTCAAGAAAATGTACTTTGGTTGTTGGAAAAGTACCCGTATGAAGAAGCGAAGCTTGACGGCATGTTCATTCGTATAGGCGATGAACGGATACAGGTTCCAATCGGCGACATACGTCAAATCAGGGACTTTCACGAATACATAATGCATCATGTCGGTGTTGTGCCAGCGTAAATCAATATCAAACAATTGATAAGCTGCCTAAAGTGGCGGTTTTTTTTGTCTGTAAATAAACATAAGCCATTTTCCGGTCAACCGAGTGGGAAAATGGCTTCACGGTCACAGAAATTTGTTTTATTGGCGATCCGGCTCGTCATCGTTGTCTTCTCTTGGCAGGCGCACTAAGGTGGAAATGTCATACCTCATAAATTTCCTCCTCACTTTGTAAATTCAATTTTTGCTGAAGATTGAGAAGTTTTTTGATCGTAACTTTCCATTCGGTTTCTGCCTTCATACTATCAAAGCACTTGGCCATCTGCAATAATGCGGTGTACTGACGCTTTGGCAGGTTTGCCTGAAGCGCGGCTTGCTCAGCCTCCTGGTAGCAGGGAATCGCTTCCGCAAATTTGTGTTGCGCCGCGTAGATGTTGCCGGCGACAATCAATGCTTTGGACAATTGGTTTCGGGTGGCACGCCGGGCGATCTGAAGCGCGCGGTCGATGTGCTGTTCCGCTTTGGGCCAATTTTTTTCATGGGAATAAATGATGGATAGATAGATCAAGGCGTCTATATGGCTACGGGGGTGATTGCGCTCGTAATCATAATTGAGCACCATTTGGAAGCAGTTTTCAGCTTTGTCGCATTGTTTTTGAAGCAGATAAACACTGCCCAAAATGTTCATGATATCAAGATAGCGGTTTTGGATTTTATTGCAGATGCCGATGTTGATACCTTCTTTGCAGATCTCGATGGCTTCACTGTATTTTTCCATTCTGCGCAACAGGATGGCCCGATATTTGTATATGTTGAGCAAAGTATATAAACTGCTTCTGATGTGAAATCGCTTGGCCCACAACTCATCGACGATTTGTTTGGCTGCCTCGAAACGGGTCATGTTCAGGAGATAGAGCGCTTTGTTACATAGCATGGGGTGTTTCACATCCCGCCCGCCGTTGCGCTCCGAATAGGCGTCCAGCCCCTTTTCTACGTAATGGAGGGCTTTGCTCATGTTGTTTTGAACATAATGGCAGATGCTTAGTTCGTTGTAACAGATGGAGACGATGTTGTCTCTGGAGCACAATTTGTATTGGTTGTTTAAGCGGATTGCCAGTTTGTAATACTTCTCGGCTTTGGTGTATGCCTTTTTCGCGTGGAAACACCGCCCTTCCAAGTATGTGTAAAAAGGGGCGAGGGGGTGGTAGCGTTCGATAGCAATGCTTTTGAGCAATTGCTCGGCATGTTCTACCAGTTTGTTGTTGTCCAGCATGGCTTCGATCAACTGGAGCTGAAATGAGAGTTCTTCCATACGTTCCAGCTCTTTTTTGACCAAATTTTTCAGTGTCGCTTCATTAAGTCCCAGTTTGGTGAGGTATTTGGTTACGGTTTTCACATCCACATTCCCCACGCCGCGCTCGATGTTGGAAATGGTGCCGTACGACATGGTGGCGTCGGCGATGTCCTCTTGACGATAGCCGCTTTCTTTTCTTACTTTGCGCATGACGTAACGAACAACATGCGGGTCAAGTCCATATACCATGCGTTTTCCCTCGCTTTGTTGGTAATAGGTCGGCGCGCCGCTGTGAAAGGAGGCCGAGAGCGAGCGAGAGAGTATCCATTTAACGGAATTGGCTTAAATCAATGCGAGGGTGGTGCGAAGAAGGCGACCTTTCGTGCGGGTGCCATTAAAAAAAAGAAATGATTTAAAGGGATGATATTAAATTAAATTTGTATTGTAGGAATATATTAAATTATATTACAATTTATATAGATAAACCATTCATTTATAAAAAGAATGGTTAGAGCTGAAATCGAGGGAGGTGAAGGGGGATGCTATCGATTACGGTGAAAGGGAATGCACATAAAGTAAATCATTTCCTTTATGAGTTAAGCCAACTGATGGAATTAAAACTGATTCCAGAGGAAGTGGAAGTGACAGATGCGGAGGAGAGAGAGGTAACCTGCGATGTGCAGCATCAGCCGGCAAGCAAATTGAGTGTTGTCCGTTTGCAAGATTGCTCCGGTTGTGAGATTGCGATTCCAATGCTCGATCTGGTGTGCGCGGAGTTGGAGGATGGCAAGTATGTGTTGACCGGCCGCTGTTATGATCTATTCTCTTAACAATGGGTGTGAGGGAATGCTTTGCGAAACGATGAGATTGTACTTGTCCCGTATATATTGCCAGGACTGCGACCGTTTTGTCACGCGGCATCATTGCCAGACGGTCATGCCGAGAATGGGGCAAGTTCATCAGTGTCCCCACTGTCACGATCAAAAGAAACGCGTGATCCGCTATTGGCGTACCCAGATGATCGATGATGTGGAAGAGATGGGACGGATGTTGAGCTGCACGCCATTTAACCATGCTGAGGTGCAGCAAATTGAGGTGGGGACCATAACGGTGAGTCGCTATGAACGCAGGGAATAAAAAAAGAGCCAACGAAACGGCTCTGGAACTATGCGATGTTAAATTGCCCTTATTATAACATGATTTGGATGGAAATGGATTGCGCGTGGGCGAAGACGGCATCCAAAACGGTCTTTGGAGGATGGAGTGGAATCAGATAGATCGATGAAGACGGTGACGGTCAGCCTTGGTTTGTGCAGAGTGTCACATGAAAGGGGAGCAAGCGGAGCGAAGCACGTGGAATCATTTTCACGCTTGCAGGACGAATGTGAGCAGACGCCTTCGTTTTCGGTGAAACGGAGGCGTTTCTACGTTCCTGTATCGTGTGTCCGCATGACGATTGGATTGACTCCTAGTCAAGATGATAATGCAGATCATTCTGATTACTGATATGATAGGGATAACCAACCAACGTCGCATGTTGACCGGGAAGGAGGACTGGACGGATGATCCGGCATTTGAATAAAATGCACTTGCAAGAGAAATGCGCTGTGGATATCACGGACTGGACCCGACGGATCGAGCAGGTGATTGAAAAGCTGGAGTGGTCGTTAAAGTACATCGAGGCGAACAAACAGAAGGCAATGAAGGCGTTGCAGGGTGCGGTGGAATTAGAGCATACGCTACAAAATTCGGGGATTGAGGTACCGAGTTTCCACTTGGGCACGGTCATCAAAGAAATTATCGGCAATTTTCTGGCGATTACCGATGTGGATGACGCATATCGGGAGTTGATCGGGCTGAAAGATGAAGTGGCCAAGCACATCGAGCGGAAACGATACAAGGAAATCATCCCAGAAGAGGAATTGGCCGCGCTAGAATCGCTTCACATGGATCTGAACAGTTATGGAAAACGGCTGAAAAAGGTATGGAGCAGCGAAGAGGTGAGCGGGATCGTCTACATTGTGGATGATGTCTTGGAGTTTTTGAAAGAGATGATCACGGAGGACATCGTCCATGTCAACCTTGCGTTGAAGCGATCTTGACCGCCCGCTACCGTTTTTCCAGCGGGACTGGGTTGTGGCGTGGCATGGTATATCTTGGTTCATCCTTTACATCCCGACGCTCCTGAAGTAACATAAAGAAAGTTGGCAAGAAGGCTACATAACAACTTGTTCCTCCCCCTTTGCCCAAGGGGTTACGCCTGTTGACGTTGTTTTCTTGCAAAGCGGGCGCGCTGTGATATAATGAAAGGGTTATTGTGGCTTTATTGACTACTTTGAAATCGGACTGATGTCAATCATTCATAGATTGCAGGAGGGTACAGTTAATGAAGGCAAGTTGGGAAAAAACAGAAACAAACAAAGGCGTACTTACAGTAGAAGCCGATGCACAAAAAGTGGCAGAAGCATTGGATCAAGCATTTAAAAAAGTCGTAAAACAAGTAAACATCCCAGGATTCCGCAAAGGGAAAGTTCCACGTCCCATCTTTGAAAAGCGTTTCGGTGTAGAGGCCCTTTACCAAGACGCGTTGGATATTCTGCTGCCGGAAGCTTATGAAGCCGCGGTAAACGAAACCGGCATCGAGCCAGTGGATCGTCCAGAGATCGACATCGAGCAATTGGAAAAGGGAATGCCTCTGATCTTCAAAGCGACGGTGACGGTGAAGCCAGAAGTAACTCTGGGTGAATACAAAGGGCTGGAAGTAGAAGGCAAAGATTTCTCCGTCAAACCGGAAGATGTGGATGCCGAATTGGAGAGAATGCGCAAGCAACAAGGCCAACTGGAAGCGATTGAAGACGGCGTAGTTGAAAATGGCGACCGTGTTATCATCGACTTCGAAGGATTTGTTGATGGTAAAGCCTTTGAAGGGGGCAAAGCCGAGCAATACACCTTGGAAGTAGGTTCTGGCACATTCATCCCTGGATTTGAAGACCAATTGGTTGGCATGAAAGTCGGCGAAGAGAAAGACGTTAACGTCACTTTCCCAGAAGAGTACCATGCGGAAGAGTTGAAAGGGAAACCAGCCACCTTCAAAGTGAAATTGCATGAAATCAAGCGCCTCAACCTGCCGGAGCTGGATGATGAATTCGCGCAGGATGTGAGCGAATTTGACACATTGGCTGAGCTGAAAGCCGACATCGAGAAAAACCTGAACGAAAGAGCGGCAAAAGAGAAAGAAAACTATATCCGTAACGAATTGGTAGAACTGGCTTCGGAAAAAGCCGAAGTGGAAATTCCGGAAGTCATGATCGAAAATGAAGCCGAAAACATGTTGCACCAATTTGAACAACGCCTGATGCAACAAGGGCTTAACTTGGATCTGTATGCCCAATTCACGGGTCAGGATAAAGACGCTCTAAAAGCGCAATTCAAAGATGATGCAGGCAAACGCGTACGTGCCAACTTGGTGCTGGAAGCGATTGCTAAAGCGGAGAACATCGAAGTAACTGAAGCAGACATCGAACAGGAAATCCAAGAAATGGCTAAAGAGATGAGCCGCGAGGCGGATGAAGTTCGCCGCATCTTGGAGGCGCAAAACGCGCTGGAGTCCGTCAAAGAACAACTTCGCGTTAAGAAAACGATTGATCTACTTGTATCCCAAAGTAAAAATAAGGCATAATGGTGATAGGGAGTCAGGGAACGGGGCACGTGAAACTACGTGCCTTGTTTTAAAATTTGAAACTCCGAAATGAGGTGTTTCCTATGCCTTTAGTGCCAATGGTCGTGGAGCAGTCCAACAGGGGCGAACGTGCGTACGACATATACTCCCGGCTATTGAAAGACCGGATCATCTTTCTGAGCGGTCCGATTGATGATAACGTCGCAAATCTCGTTGTAGCCCAATTGTTGTTTCTCAGCGCAGAAGACCCGGAAAAAGACATTCATTTGTACATAAATTCTCCCGGCGGCTCCGTGACGGCTGGATTGGCTATCTACGATACCATAAACCATATCCAGCCCGATGTATCCACCATTTGTGTGGGACTGGCGGCTAGCATGGGTGCTTTCCTGCTAGCGGCTGGAACCAAAGGGAAACGTTATGCCCTGCCAAACAGTGAAGTGATGATCCATCAACCACTGGGTGGCGCCAGAGGGCAAGCTTCCGACATAAAGATCCACGCGGATTGGATTTTGCGCACCAAAGACCAACTTAACAAAATTCTGGCTGAACGCACTGGGCAGCCATTGGATAAGATTGCGCGCGACACAGATCGTGACTTCTTTATGAGTGCCGAAGAAGCGAAAGAATACGGCCTCGTGGATCAGGTGATGGCACGGACTTAGGAAAGGGGTGAGAGACATGTTCAAATTCAACGAAGAAAAAGGGCAGCTCAAATGTTCCTTCTGCGGCAAATCGCAAGATCAAGTGCGCAAATTGGTCGCAGGTCCGGGTGTTTACATCTGTGACGAGTGCATTGAGCTGTGCAACGAAATAGTTGAAGAAGAACTGGGGAACGAAGAGGATATCGACTTGGCGAACTTGCCCAAACCGCAAGAGATTTGCCAAATCCTTGATCAATACGTCATCGGCCAGGAACATGCGAAAAAATCGCTGTCCGTCGCGGTGTACAACCACTACAAACGCATCAACTCACATACGGCCAAGTCGGATGAGGTGGAATTGCAAAAATCCAACATCATGATGCTGGGTCCCACGGGGAGCGGGAAAACCTTGCTGGCCCAAACGCTGGCTCGCATCTTGAATGTTCCTTTCGCCATTGCCGACGCAACCTCACTCACGGAAGCGGGATATGTTGGGGAAGATGTGGAAAACATTTTGCTCAAACTGATACAGGCTGCCGATTACGATATTGAAAAGGCCGAGCGCGGCATCATTTATATCGATGAAATCGACAAAGTGGCCCGCAAATCGGAGAACCCATCTATCACCCGTGATGTTTCAGGAGAAGGGGTGCAACAAGCACTGCTGAAGATTTTGGAAGGAACTGTTGCGAGCGTGCCTCCGCAAGGCGGGCGTAAACACCCGCATCAAGAGTTCATCCAAATCGACACCAGCAATATCCTGTTCATCTGCGGTGGCGCTTTCGATGGATTGGAGACCATCATTAAGCGCCGGATCGGCAAAAAAGTGATCGGTTTTGGCATGGATACGCAAACGGTCACCATGAAGCCAGGCGAGTTCTTGCGGATGGTTCTGCCGGAAGACCTGTTGAAATTCGGATTGATTCCCGAATTCGTCGGTCGCCTGCCGGTCATCTCCACCTTGGAACCGCTGGATGAAACCGCATTGGTGCGCATTTTGACAGAGCCCAAAAACGCTCTTGTCAAGCAGTACCAAAAACTGCTCGAAATGGACAATGTTGAGTTGGAGTTCGAGATGGAGGCCTTGGAGGCGATTGCTCAAGAGGCCATCAAACGCAAAACGGGTGCGCGCGGCTTGAGAGCGATCATTGAGTCGATCATGCTTGATGTCATGTTTGAGTTGCCGTCCCGGGATGATGTCATCAAGTGCGTGGTTACCAAAGAAACGGTGATCCATGGTGTGTCCCCCAAATTGATGACAAAAGAAGGGCACGTTCTCAACAACAAACAAGAAGAAACCGCTTAGCCATAAAAGCGCGAAATTTGGCATCTGCTTTTCCAAGGCAGATGCTTTTTTCATTTAGTCGTGATATGTTAAAATGTAGGAGTTTCCATTCGACAATGGAGCGGTTCTACTGCTTGTAGGGTAGGGCTGCTTTTTCGATAAAGAAAGAGGTGAAAGGGATATGTTGAAAATTGTTGCAATTGATCGTGAACGCTATATCAATTTTGTCAAAACCCAACCTTATCGCAATTTTTTGCAATACCCTTCATGGGCTGATCTCAAGCGGGAGTGGCAATGGAATAGTGATTTCTTAGGCTGGGTAAACAAAGATGGCAAGATGGTTGGCGGCGCGGTTGTGCTGTACCGCAAAGTGCCAGGCATGAATAAATTTTTGGCATACATACCCCGCGGTCCGATTATCGACTGGTTTTCCGACCGCAACATGAAAGAATGGTTCGCTCCCTTATTCAATCATTTGAAACAACGGCAAGTATTCAGCGTCAAAATGGACCCTCCGCTGGTGCGCCGGAAATGGTCTTGCGATACGATCAACCAATCCATCCAAGAATTCAAATCACATGGTTTGCGTGGGAGACGGTTGACGGATATCCGGCCGGATCAGGTGTTCAACGCGGTAGAATACGTTCAGCAGGAACTGGCTGACATGGGATGGCGGAAACATGTGGTGGAAGATAGTTTTGAAACGGTGCAACCGCAGTTCGTGTATCGGCTCAACATGAAAAACAAAACACTGGAAAAAGTGTATAAAGGGTTCCATCCTTACTGGCAAAACCGCATCCAGAATGCGGAGCGGGACGGGATTCGCGTCCAATTGGGCACGGAGCGGGATTTGCCGGAATTTCACCGGCTACTGGCTTTAGCGGCAAAACGCGAAAAATCGCAAGTTCGTGATGTGTCTTATTTTGAAAAAATGTTTGAAACGTTGATATTGGAAGACCCTTATCGCGTTCGCCTTTATTTGGCCCGCAAGGGGGACAAGCTGTTGAGCACATCGCTTGCTGTGCGCGTCGACGGCCACACCTGGGATTTATATAACGCCCGGTTGAGCGAAACAATGGAAGAGCCTTCTCCGTATCTGTTGCGTTGGAAAATGATCCAAGACGCCTATCAGCAGGGAGATCGCATCTTTGATTTCCGTGGGATCAGCACCACGTTGGACGAGCACCACCCCAATTTTGAATTGTTGCATTTCAAAATGGGTTTTGGGGGCGAAGCGTGCGAAATGGTCGGCGAATGGGATTACCCGGTGATACCGATGTTGCACTGGGCGTTTGACATGTATATGAAACGGCGTTAGGACGGCGGGGAAGGAAATAAAAACATGAGTAGCCCTTCATGTTGGCGGTCATAATACAAAACAAAGAAACGGTGAGTTCCGCGAAGCAGAAAGGAATGGGCGTCAAATGAGTTGGACTGCTTTACTCATGTTTTTACAAGTGTTCTTCTCCATCGTCATCGGGTTATACTTTTGGAACTTGCTTAAAAGCCAACAGACAAACCGTAGCGCCGTGGATCGCGAAGCCAAGAGGGAATTGGAGAAATTGCAATCCATGCGCAAGATTTCCCTTACGGAACCATTGGCGGAAAAGACCCGGCCCTCGGAATTGAGCGAAATTATCGGGCAAGAAGAAGGGATACGCGCGTTGAAGGCGGCCATGTGCGGCCCCAATCCCCAACATGTGATCATCTATGGTCCGCCAGGGGTGGGCAAAACGGCCGCGGCGCGCATTATTTTGAAAGAAGCCATTAAAAATAGCGCTTCGCCCTTCACCCGCGATGCCAAATTCGTGGAGATTGATGCGACGACGGCGCGGTTTGATGAACGGGGTATCGCAGACCCGCTGATCGGTTCTGTGCATGACCCGATCTACCAAGGGGCGGGGGCGATGGGAGTCGCCGGCGTGCCCCAGCCCAAACCCGGAGCGGTGACAAAAGCGCATGGGGGAGTTTTGTTCATCGATGAGATCGGTGAATTGCACCCGGTGCAGATGAATAAGCTCCTGAAAGTGTTGGAAGACCGCAAAGTTTTCTTCGAGAGCGCTTACTATAGCTCTGAAGATAGCAACACCCCCAGTCACATCCATGATATTTTTCAAAATGGGCTACCCGCTGATTTTCGACTGATCGGCGCCACCACTCGTACGCCTGCCGAAATCCCACCGGCCATTCGCTCCCGGTGCATGGAGATCTTTTTCCGTCCCTTGTTAGCACATGAGATCGAACAAGTGGCCGAACAAGCGTTGCAACGCATCAATTTTGACTACGAGCCGGAAGCGGTTCAAGTGATCACCCGTTATGCGACGAACGGGCGTGACGCGGTAAACATCGTCCAAACCGCTGTCGGGCTTGTCTTGTCGGAAAATCGCCGAGTGGTTGAGGCGAGAGATGTGGAATGGGTTGTCCATAGTAGTCAGCTCAATCCGCGGCCAGAGCAGAAAATGCCTGTCGCCCCGCAAGTGGGATTGGTGACGGGATTGGCGGTGTACGGCCCTCATCTGGGCACCGTGATCGAGGTCGAAGTGACAGCTACACCCGCAGAATCAGGCAAAGGGTGCATCCAGATCACGGGAGTGGTCGAAGAAGAAGAGATGGCCGGACGCGAGCGTACCATCCGTCGCAAAAGCATGGCTCGGGGTTCCGTTGAAAATGTGATCACTGTCTTGAGGCAAAGCACGGACCTGTATCCCGACGATTATCATTTGCATATCAACTTCCCAGGCGGCATGCCGCTTGATGGCCCTTCGGCCGGGGTGGCGATCGCCACGGCTATCTATTCGGCAATCAAAGGGAAACCCGTAGATCATCGCTTGGCGATGACGGGTGAATTGAGCATACACGGCTATGTGAAGCCAGTGGGGGGGATCATAGCCAAAGTAGATGCGGCCAAACAAGCAGGTGCGACCAGAGTGCTGATACCGCGTGAGAATATGCAATCCATTTTCGAGCACATGGAAGGGATTGAAGTGATTCCCGTAGAACGGATTGAAGCGGTGTTGGATCTGGCACTTGTAGAGGAGGAAAAGCAGACCGAGGACGCGACTGTGCCGTCCGTGTTTGCCCCCACCTCGGCGCCAGTGTGATGTAAGAGCGGAATTGACCTGGACAAACGTGCCAAGTCGGCCTCCCGCAGTGGGAATCCGACTTGGTTATGTCATAGACAAAACAAATCGAATAAGATAAAATCGTACAAAGTTATTCAGTTCCTTGAGTGTCAGCAACGGAGGTGCATGTATGGCTGTAAAAGAAGAGGAACGCACATTGCCTTTGCTCCCTTTAAGAGGGTTGATTGTCTTTCCGACAATGGTTTTGCATTTAGACGTGGGACGGGAACGCTCTGTTCAAGCTTTGGAAAAGGCAATGGTTGATGATGAACATCATATTTTACTTGCGACACAAAAGGAAATTCAAATAGAAGAACCTTTAGCCGAAGACATTTATGAGATCGGCACGGTTGCCAAAGTGAGACAGATGCTCAAATTACCCAACGGCACCATTCGGGTTCTGGTGGAAGGGTTAAAAAGAGCCCGTATCAAGGAATATGTAGATTTAGAAGAATGTTATATCGTCACTTATGAAGAGTTGGCTGGCATAGATGAGGGAGATATGGACACGGAAGCCCTGATGCGCTCCGTATTAGACCATTTTGAACAATACTTGCGCCTGTCCAAAAAAGTATCTCCTGAAACCTATTCCGTTGTGTCTGACATTGAAGAACCGGGACGCCTTGCCGATGTGATCACTTCTCATCTGCCCCTCAAGATTTCCGACAAACAGTCCATTCTCGAAACGATTGATGTCAAAGCGCGTTTGGAAAAATTGCTCGCCATCATCCACAACGAGAAAGAAGTGCTGGAGCTTGAGAAGAAAATCAGTTCGCGCGTGAAAAAACAAATGGAAAAAACGCAAAAAGAATATTATCTGCGCGAACAGATGAAAGCCATTCAAAAAGAGTTGGGAGAAAAAGAAGGACGCCTTGCCGAAGCGGAAGAGTTGCGAGAGAAGCTGGCTGAATTAGAAGCTTCGGAGGACGTCAAAGAGAAGATCGAAAAAGAGATCGATCGTTTGGAGAAAATCCCGACCACATCCGCTGAAGGCGGCGTGGTGCGCACGTATATCGAGTGGTTGCTTGACCTGCCGTGGCAGCGGGTGACTGTGGACGATCTGGACTTGGCCAAAGCGGAAACCATCTTGGATGAAGACCATTATGGACTTGAAAAGGTAAAGGAACGGGTCTTGGAATACTTGGCTGTGCAGCAGATGGTGAAACAGTTGAAAGGGCCGATCCTCTGTTTGGCGGGTCCTCCCGGAGTGGGGAAAACGTCATTGGCGCGTTCCATCGCACGGGCGTTAAATCGTCATTTTGTCAGAATTTCCCTAGGCGGCGTGCGCGATGAAGCGGAAATTCGCGGCCACCGGCGCACTTATGTGGGTGCGATGCCCGGGCGGATCATTCAGGGGATGAAGCAAGCTGGTAGCGCGAACCCAGTCTTCTTGCTGGATGAAATTGATAAAATGTCAATGGATTTTCGTGGTGATCCATCAGCAGCGTTGTTGGAGGTCTTAGATCCGAACCAAAACAACACATTCAGCGATCATTACATAGAAATTCCTTTTGACCTTTCCAAAGTGATGTTCGTAACCACGGCCAACGCTGTGCACAACATTCCACGCCCGCTTTTGGATCGGATGGAAGTGATTTACATCTCCGGGTACACTGAGCTGGAAAAGGAGCAAATTTCCAAATCGTACCTGATTCCCAAGCAGCTGAAAGAACATGGGCTGACAAAAGAGCAATTGCAGATTCAGGGTGCGGCTACATTGAAGCTGATTCGTCATTATACCAGGGAAGCGGGCGTACGCAACCTGGAACGCACGATTGGCACATTATGCCGCAAAGCTGCCAAGCAGATTGTGTCAGGTAAGAAGAACAAAGTTGTTATCACGGCCAAGAATTTGGAAGAATACCTCGGCCCAGAGAAATTCCGGTACGGTCGGGCAGAAGAGACAGATCAAGTCGGCATGGCCACCGGTCTCGCTTGGACGGAGACTGGCGGCGACACGTTATCGGTTGAAGTCTCGCTCTTACCGGGTAAAGGAAAATTGACCTTGACCGGACAACTAGGGGACGTGATGAAAGAATCGGCGCAAGCGGCGTTCAGTTTCATTCGTTCCCGGGCGGAAGCGCTCAACATCGACCCCGATTTCCATGAGAAAATGGATGTTCATGTTCATGTGCCGGAAGGAGCGATTCCCAAAGATGGGCCATCCGCCGGGATTACCATGGCTACCGCATTGGTGTCGGCCTTGACCAACATTCCGGTATCCCGCTTTGTGGCGATGACTGGGGAGATCACTTTGCGCGGGCGGGTGCTACCGATTGGTGGATTGAAAGAGAAAGCGCTCAGCGCTCATCGAGCTGGCATTCAACATGTGATCATTCCAAAAGACAATGAAAAAGACCTGGAGGAAATTCCAAAAAGCGTTCGTAAAGATTTGGTTTTCACCGCGGTCAGCCAAATGGATGAGGTGTTGAAGTTGGCGTTAGTGAGGGATCCTTATGATCGTGAAAACAACTGAATTTGTGATAAGCGCTGTGAAGCCGGCGCAGTATCCAGACGACGCCCTGCCAGAATTCGCGCTGGCTGGGCGTTCCAATGTGGGCAAATCTTCGTTGATCAATTGCCTGATTCGGCGCAAAAACTTGGCCCGCACGAGCTCCAAGCCCGGCAAAACACAGACGATCAACTTCTATAAGATCAATGATGCCCTATATTTTGCTGATGTGCCGGGCTATGGCTTCGCCAAAGTGCCTAAAAGCGTGCGCAATGCTTGGGGAAAAATGATGGAAACGTACCTGAGTAAGCGCGATGAGCTCAAGGCGGTGATTCAGGTGGTCGACTTGCGCCACCCACCAAGCAATGATGATTACAACATGTATCAATACTTGAAGCATTTCGGCATTCCCACCATTGTCGTGGCAACCAAAGCAGATAAGATTTCAAAAGGGCAATGGCAGAAACATTTGAAAGTAATCAGAGAAGGGCTTGAGCTTCAAAAAGGAGACCCACTCATCTGCTTTTCTTCCGAAACGGGACAAGGGCGCGATGAAGTGTGGCGGGAAATCACCCAACGAATGGAAGAGCAGAATGCAGAGCTAACCACATAAACATGAGTCATAACAGATGAAGGGGTGGGGAAGATGAGCAAGAAATTACGGGTGGCCGTACTGTTTGGGGGAAAATCGGGAGAGCATGAGGTCTCTTTGGCTTCGGCTTCTTCAGTGATGAAAGCGATGGATCACGATAAATACGATATCATTCCTATCGGCATCACTCAAGAAGGATCGTTCCTCTTGGGGCAAGCTGCATTGCCGATGTTGGAGGGGAAGACGGAACAGGCGGAGATCAACCGCTTGCAACAGATGATGCCTGCTGTTACGACTGGGACGCATGCATTGCCTGCGTTTCATCGAGAAGAGATCGATGTCGTTTTTCCGGTGTTGCATGGCACTTACGGAGAAGACGGAACGATTCAAGGATTTCTGGAGATTGCCAACATCCCTTACGTAGGCGCCGGTGTACTGGCTTCCAGCGTTGGTATGGATAAAGCCGTTTCCAAAAAGGTGTTTGCCGAAGCCGGATTGCCACAAGCCAACTATGTCTCCTTTTTGAAGGCTGACTTGGTGCGCAATCAAGAAGCGGTGCTTGCGCGCATTGAAACGGAATTGGGTTACCCTTGTTTTGTCAAACCGGCCAATCTCGGTTCCAGTGTGGGGATTTCCAAAGCGAAAAACCGTGAGGAACTGATTGAGGCGCTTGCTTTGGCGTCGGCGTATGACCGGAAAATCGTGGTCGAAGAATTTGTGCCGGCTCATGAAGTGGAAGTTGCGGTATTAGGCAATGACGAACCGGAAGCTTCTGTGCCGGGAGAAATTGTCTCATCCAATGAGTTTTATGATTACAAAGCAAAATATATCGATGGCAAATCGGTCATGCGCATTCCCGCCGAACTGCCTCAAGACACCGCCGAGCAACTGCGTGAAATGGCGATTCGTGCGTTTAAGGCCATTGACGGTAGCGGACTGGCGCGGGTGGATTTCTTCATCCGCAAAGACACGGGTGAGATCTTGTTGAACGAAATCAACACGATGCCTGGGTTCACCCAATTCAGCATGTATGCAAAATTGTGGGAGCATTCCGGCTTGACCTACGCGGAACTGGTAGACAAATTGATCCAGCTGGCCCTGGAACGATATGAAGAAAAAAGCCAGCTTCGCACCGACTTTGCCGCTGAATAACAAAAAGAGGCCCCTTTTCCATTTGGAAAGGGGGTTTTTTGTGTTGTGTTGCAATATTCATTCGGTCAGTCAAGCAATTCGCTCGGTAGCTGACTATTTCGCTGGCATTTATAGTGGCGAAAGTTTCATGTATAACCGGTTGCATAACTTGGAACTCGTGCATGAAAATTTCTTGCAGGCGGTTTGGCCGCTATTTTGGTATTCTTGCGCTTATGTGGGCGGAGCCGGGTTGATCGCCTTGTTCCTTGGGATCTGGGTGGGAGTGAGGTTTGCCAGTTCCACAGGTTGGTTGAAGGAAGTGGTGGGGTTTTGCAATGTTGTTCCCGATCTCATGATGGCAATGACATTGCAATTGTTGGTCATCTGGGTGTATAAGCGAACAGGGGTGCTATTCGCCAATGTGATGACCATCGAGCAAGAAGAGGCGGTGTTGTTGCCGATATTAGTGTTATTTATCTTGCCTTTTGTCTACGTTGTGCGGTTGGTTTCCCATCTCACCCATGCTGAATTGAGCAAAGAGTATGTATTGTTAGCCAAAGCAAAAGGCATCCCACGCTCGGCCATTCTCAACAGGCATGTCTTGCGCAATGTGTTGCCACAGGTAAGGGCGCACTTGCCCCAATTGGTGTCCGCTATGATCGGAAGTATGATTGTTGTGGAGCAGTGGATGAACGTCAATGGCGCGGGCTGGTTTATCCTGCATAAGTTTGAGAGAACGTCACTACTTACCTATCCAGTGTTGGTCAATTCGCTGTTCCTGTTGGTCATCTTGTTTATGTGCCTTTACGGTTTGATGCAACTGGCATTTTCGCTGATTGTTAGGAGGGTAGCTCATGATTAAACGGAAATTACGCCGTCCAGTCGCTTTTTATACAGGAATGGGATTGCTTTTATTATTGTCGCTGGTGGCTCTGATCGGGCCGTGGGTGATTCCTTACTCTCCCCATCAAATGTTTTTGCTCCCGGTCAGGGCTGGGGAAATCATCGGACCGCCAGAACTTCCTTCAGAGAGGCATTGGTTGGGAACGGATGCGTTTGGTCGCGATATGCTGACGTTGGTTCTGTTGGGGCTGCGTTACACATTGCTGACGGTTTTGTTGGTAGCTGGGCTTCGCATCTTGTTTGGCGGGATGATCGGCGTACTAAAAGGATTGTCTCCGCAGGCAGGGAAGCGCCGTCTGGATGGTACGCTGATGCGGGTAACCCGGCTATTCCCTGCGTTTTTCATCGCTTTTTTTCTATTGTTTGGCATCAACCAAATGGGGAGCGTGGAGGTGCTGATCATCGCCTTGGTTCAACTCGCGGTGTTGGTGTTGATCGGTATCCCGCAGGTGGTACATATTTTTGAAGCATATGTGACTGAATGGAAGGGGCAATCGTTTGTGGAGGCCTCGAAACTCATGGGTGGTAGCAAATGGTGGATAGCGCGTAAGCAATTGTGGCCGTGGTTGAAAGATGCGTGCGCCTTATTTATGTTTCAGGAATGCATCCTGGTGTTAAATTTGTTGGGGCAACTGGGGGTGTTGGGGGTGTTTGTCGGCGGTATGACCCGCATAGAAAATGTGTTTGAACGGGAACAGGCGATCACTCGTTCATTTGAGTGGGCGGGGCTGTTGACGCAGAACAAAAGCTTTGTCATTTCCTACCCGGAAATTATCCTGATCCCGGTTGGATTGTTTCTGTTGTTGCTGTTTTCGTTATATTTGGTGTCGCGGGGGCTGGAGCGGGGTTACCAGCGGGAGCGAGAGGAATATCCATACGTGTGAAGCGGGCGCTGTTCTGTCAGGCGCCCGCTTCGCCTTGATCAGTTAGGATCTCCGGGCCGTCTTTGGTGATGGCGATGGTGTGTTCATATTGGGCCGCGAGACTGCCGTCCACTGTTTTAGCTGTCCAGCCATCTGCTGCAATGGTGACGTGATGGTTGCCCAACGTCAGCATCGGTTCAATTGTGATCACCATGCCTTCTTTTAGCAACGGGCCTTGGTTGGGCGGCCCGTAGTGGGGCACTTCCGGCTCTTCATGGATGCGCTGCCCGATCCCATGGCCGATAAACGGGCGAACGACGCCATACCCTTTAGATTCGGCAAAAGTTTGAATTGCGTGGGAGATGTCACCGACGCGGTTTCCCACTTGTGCTTGGGCGATTCCGCGGTATAGCGATTCTTTGGTGACTTCTAGCAACCGTTGCGCAGCCTCGCTGATCACGCCGACGGGGTAAGTCCAAGCCGAATCGGCCAACCAGCCGTTATAGTTCACCACCATGTCGATGGTTACGATGTCGCCTTCCGAGAGAGGGGTTTTGCGGGGAAATCCGTGGCAGACTTCATCGTTGATTGAAGCGCAAGTGGCGTAAGGATAGCCCATGTACCCTTTTTGCTCTGGGGTGGCCCCGTGCCGCTTTAAATAGGATTCTACCCATTGGTCGATGTCCCAAGTGGAAACGCCTGGGCGGATACGTTTGCGAATTTCCCGGTGGCAGGCAGCCAAAATCCGGCCGGCTGTCCGCATATGACGAATCCCTTCCGATGCTTTGCTCATTGGCTTGACTCCTCGCATTATTTTTTGGACAAGAAGATCAATCCCAAAACGACAATAAAAACCGGCCAATAGTTGTGCAAAACGGTGGTGACAGGGGAAACAATCGGCAGTTCCGTAACACCCGGATAAGCGACCACACCCGTCAAGACCAAGATACCGCCCACGATCCCGCTCATGTTGTGTTTGGTGAGGAGATACTGTAACAAGACGGACAAACCGACGAAGACGAGCAGGATGCTCCAGTGGTTGGGCCAGCCTTCTACATATTTTATGCCCCAGACCGATAATCCGAGAAAGGTAATTAACCCAGCCCATAAGGCCAAGGAGCCGATTCGTTTTAGAAAAGCGACAAATAGCAGGATCGCTCCGATTAAAAACATGATAAAGGGCCAGGTGATAAATGATTGGAGCGGAGCTAGTTCAAATTTGGTTACCAACAACAAGGCTCCGCCAAGGATCAAGATAAATCCGATCAGCTTTGATTGCATGAAAAGCGTCTCTCCTTGAAGATCAGTAGATTTTTCCTTTTCCATCTTATCACAATTCAGCGACGAGTCAGGACAGAAAAATGAAAAACGGGGTGGCGTTGGTATCAGACGTCCCCCCGTTTTATCCGATGGTTTCGTTGTCGGCGACTACTGCGTCAACCGCGCTGACGGTGGCGCAATAACCGTGCTTCCAACCAAGCGATCAATTGGTACATCACAGTGGCGATGATGGCCACCACCACCAAGCTCAACATGACCAGATTGAGGTTGAACACTTGGAATCCATAAATGATCAAATAACCAAGTCCAGCTTTGGACACTAGGAATTCGCCGACGATTACTCCCACCCAGGCTAATCCCACATTTACTTTTAAAGCGGCAATCATGTCGGGGATGCAGGCGGGGAAGATGATTTTGCGGAAGATTTGGCTGCGGGTGGCGCCAAACGAGCGGGCTAGGTGCAGATAGCTTTCATCCACGCTCTGGAAGCGGGTGTAGATGACCAATGTAGTGATGATGATCGTGATGGCGACAGCCATGGCCAGAATGGAGGCGCCATTGGCACCCAATGTCACAATGAACAAAGGACCCAAGGCTACTTTGGGCATGCTGTTCAAGATGACGAGGTAAGGGTCAAGCACGCGTGACAGAAACGGGGACGCCCAAATGCATGTGGCCAAGCTAATCCCGCCGACAGTGCCCATGATGAATCCGGCGGCGGTCTCCAATGACGTCAAACCAATGTGATGAAACAGTTCGCCTGCCGTTGCCAATTGTACCGCCTGCGACCAGATGAGAGACGGACTACTGAAGAGAAACGGATCAATCCAGCCGGCGCGGGCCGCCCCTTCCCATACTGCCACAAAGGCGATGAAGATCAGGATGCGAAGGCCCCATACCCATGTTTGCCGGATGCGGAGCCGACGCAGATAAAGGGCGTGATGGGGACTTGCCGCACCGCGTTCAAGCCAGCTTTTCAATGCGATTCACCTCCCGCCACAACTCGCTAAACAACGAACGGAAGGATGGATGGGCTCTCGCTTCAAGAGGGGGAAGCGCGCGGATGTCTGTCGGAATCGGGAGTGTGTACCTAATTTGCCCCGGTCGTCCGCCTATGACGAGGACGCGGTCCCCGATGGCGATCGCTTCTTCCAGATCGTGAGTGACCAAAATGGCCGTTTTCTGTTGCTCTTTCAACACATTTGTCAGCAGGTGCTCCAAGTGGATTTTGTTTTGGATATCCAGTGCGGAGAAGGGTTCATCTAATAGCAGAAGATCGGGGCGTACCGCCAAGGTGCGAACGAGGGCCACGCGTTGCCGCATGCCTCCTGACAGTTGGTGGGGGTAGTGGTGGGCTACATGGGATAAGCCCATTTCATCCAGAAGTCGGTGTGTGTCGGCGATAGCCGCGGCGGTGGCCTGACGGCGAAGTTCCAATCCGAGGATCATGTTTTGCGCGACGGTGCGCCATGCCAGCAGTCCGTCTTTTTGCAGCATATAGGCGATTCGGGGAGAAGGGCCGTTCACCGGGTTACCGAACAACTGAATGCGCCCGCTGGCGGGGATGATTAATCCTGCGATCAGAGAGAGGATGGTGCTCTTGCCACATCCGCTAGGGCCGACCAAGACCACGAATTCCCCGGGGTGGACGGTCAGGGAGAGCGAGCGGATGGCGGTTACCTCTTCCGTCTTGGTAAAGTAAGTGTGCGTGAGGTCTTCAATCTGTACCGCGTAGTCCGAAGCCATGATTTATCCCCCCTTTACCACGTAGCTGGCGATTTCTGTATTGACCAGCTCACTATAAGGTATGGATTTGGGCAGTTCCCCGCTCTCTTTCATAATGCGTAACAGGTGATTGTACTCTGGTTCCTCAATGATCGGGGAAGTGGCATAGGACTGCTGTTCTTGATAACGTTTTACGACGCGGATCAGGATGTCTTTGTTGGTGTCGGGAAAATGACTTTGGATGGCGGTGGCCACTTCTTCAGCGGAGTGGGAAGCGACCCATTGTTGTGCTTGATAGATGGCGCGGGTGAAACGCCGGGCCAAATCAGGATGTTGCGCAAGCCATTTCTCTTTGGCGAGATAACAGGTATATGGCAGGCGTCCGCTGTCTTTGCCGAAAGAAGCGACGATGGTTCCTTTGCCGGCTTGCTCGATTTTAGAGGCGGTGGGTTCAAACAGCTGGGCAAAATCGCCAGTTCCCGCGAGAAACGCATTGCCCAAGTTTTTGAAGTCCACGTTCTGGATGATGTTGACATCCTGATGGGGAGTTAAGCCATTGATGCGTTGTACATGTTCGCTCACCATCTGGGGCATCCCCCCGCGCCGCTGGCCGAGCAAGTTTTTTCCTTTTAACATGCTCCATTTGAATGAGGGGATGGGTGTCCGCGAGACGAGGAATGTCCCATCGGTTTGTGTAAGTTGAGCAAAGGCGTTAACGGGTTGGTTGGTGGAGCGGGCGGTCACATAAATGGCGGCTTCGGCACCGACCAAAGCGATATCGGCGTCACCAGAGAGGAGGGTCGCCATCGTTTTGTCGCCGCCGTTGCCGTTGGTCAACACGATGTTAAGCCCTTCCCTCTTAAAAAAGCCCTTGCTCAGAGCGACGTATTGTGGGGCATAAAAGAGGGAATGCGTTACCTCGACCAGTCGGATTTGATTCGACGGGGTAGAGGGGGAACAGGCGGCGAGCAGACAAGCGATGCAGAATATCAACAACCGAATGCGAAACGGCTTGATTTTCTTTGCCATCAAACGCCACCTCTTTTTCATAGGATTAATTTCATTTTGACATTTCCGGCGAAATTTGACAAGAAATTGGCAATATTCTGCTGTTTAATTATTTTGGAAAAGGAAGGGGGCGGATGTGGAAGCGTTGCTTTAGCAACAGAGGGTGACAAGCGCATTGTTGCGATGCACTCTGTCATGGCCTAAATGAAGGGGAAGGCGGTGCCGGAAGCATTGCTAGCGACATCTTCCCCGTCCAAGCTAGTCTAGGAGGTTTCACTTCGCGGTGGTGAAGTGTTGTAGAAACTCGTCAAGCTCCCCATGGTAGGCATTGATGTCCACATATGTGTCGATGCCTTGGATACGTCCGCGGTTGCTGTATTGCCAGAAAAGCCAGTTCCGGTCTAAGGTAGGGAATTTTTTGATGTCGCGGATCCAGATGGGATGAGTCGGGAAGCTAGACTCGATGTATTGCCCGTATGTATCATACGTCACATAAAGGATTGGTTTTTGGCCATAGTGTTGTTCCAAGCGCTGGGAGAGCACCAGCAACTCCCGATGCACTTTCCGTCGGTCGTGATTTAAGTGGATTTCCACATCGATCACAGGGGGCAGGCTGTCAGGCTCTTTGGGGACGGTGCGGATAAAATTGTTCGCCTGTCGCGCGCCCAGGCTTTGCATGGAGAAAAAATGGTAAGCGCCCACAAGCAGCCCCTGTTTTTTCGCCTCCCGCCAATTCTCCTTAAAGCGTTTGTCGATGAAGTCTTGTCCTTCAGTGGCTTTGATGAAAACGAAGCGAAAATCATGTTCGGCCCGGACCATATGCCAATCAATGTCACCTTGGTGATGGGAAACATCTAAGCCTTTCACTTGATAAGGCCACGCAAACAGGTCATTGTGCCAAATGATCCCAAAGTATTCGAGTGCGGCGGCGAGGGCCAACAGGAGGACAAAAGCGATTAGGATGAGGATGTAGCGTAGATAAGGTCTCATAGCAGTTTCCTCTCTCAATGATGTCAACTTATATTGTAAAGGGAAGCACTTGTTGAACAAGTTGGCAAGGGAGCAAAAAGATGAACAATGGCCGACAAATTCTCCGATTGCCATGCCGCCAGCTGCCCGGCCCTTCAAAATCTGTTCACAGCCCAGAACTTGGGATTGAAAAAGGTTGTGCTATAATGTAATTTGATTGAGAATGATTTTTTCGGCCAGCTTAGCCCAAAAAGCGGCTAAACTGAAGTTCGGGGTGACAAAGCATGCATACGCTAGTGATTGGTTTAAACCATAAAACAGCTCCAGTGGAGATCAGAGAACAGTTGGCGTTTCAGGAAGACCGGCTTCAGCTAGCGCTAAAGAGTTTGCGGGACATGAAGAGTGTGCTCGAATGTGTCATTGTCAGCACTTGCAACCGCATGGAACTGTATGTGGTCGCTGACCAACTGCACACAGGAGAGTATTATGCGAAAGCCTTTTTGGAAAGCTGGTTCCGGTTGCCCAAAGAGGGGTTTGCCGAACACCTTTATGTGAAAGCGAATCAAGAAGCTGTGCGTCATCTGTTCCACGTCGTGTGCGGAATGGATTCGCTCGTGTTGGGAGAGACGCAGATTCTGGGACAAGTGAAGCAAGCGTTTCTGACCGCCCAGCAGACGGGGACGACGGGAACGCTGTTTAATGCGTTGTTCAAACAAGCGGTCACGTTTGGAAAACGCGTCCACTCGGAGACCGAAATTGGACAGAACGCCGTGTCAGTCAGTTATGCGGCGGTTGAATTGGGCAAGAAAATGTTTGATTCTTTTTCCGGCAAAACGATTCTGTTGATCGGAGCTGGAAAGATGAGTGAGCTCACCGCCAAGCATTTTCATGCAATCGGCGCCAACCGGGTGTTGGTGGTCAACCGCACGCTCAGCAAAGCGGAGGAATTAGCGCGCAAGTTTCAAGGCGAGGCCCGGACATGGGACGAGCTGATCCCCGCCCTGTTAAAGGCGGATATCGTTGTGAGCTCGACTGGCGCCAAGGAGCCTGTATTGACTAGGGCGATGGTCGAGCCTGTGCTCAAGAAGCGCCGCTCCCCTTTGTTCCTGATTGATATTGCGGTGCCGCGGGACATCGATCCGGCGATCCATGAGCTCGACCAAGTGTTTTTGTATGACATTGATGACTTGAACGGAATCGTTGACGCCAACATGGCGATTAGGGAACAAGAGGCGGCCAAAGTGCGGCTGTGGATCGAAGAAGAATTGCGGCAGTTCAACGAGTGGCTTGACACACTTGGGGTGGTTCCGCTCATCACCGCTTTACGCGATAAGGCACTTGCCATCCAAGAAGAGGCAGTGTTGCGGATCGAACGCAAACTTCCGGAATTGACGGAGAAGGAGAAGCGCGTCATCCGCAAGCACACCAAAAGCATTGTCAATCAATTGATGCGTGACCCCATCGTGCGGGTCAAAGAGTTGGCAACGTCCCCTCAAAAAGAATTGGCGCAAGAGATGTTCGTCGCATTGTTCGCTCTTGAAAAACAGCTAAATGCGGAGCAGGAGCAAGAAGAGTCTGATTCTGTCGAGCTTCCTAACACGGCAGCGCTTGCCAGCGGAAACGCTTAAAGGGGGAGGCGCCTTTGTTCCAAGAGCGTTGGATCATCGATTTCATGGTGTACGTCTATGCGATCAGCTTGGCGTTTTCATTTGCCGATCTGTTGCGCCCTAGCAAGCGGTTGGAACAATTGTCCATCCTCTTTTTATCAGGGGTGTGGGTCTTACAGACCATCGTGTTGGTCGTACAGCGATTGGCGCTGATTCCCATATCTGCCAGTATTGACGCTTTGTCCATTTATAGTTGGGTGTTGATCAGCTTTACCTTGGTCATGCATTTTGTGTATCGGATGTCCATTCTTTTCTTTATTGCCAACTCTTTGAGTTTCATCATGCTGGCCATCCATCTTTTTTTTGTGAGGTCATCATCACCCGTTATGGAGAAGCTGCTACTGTCGGAATTGGTTTTTTTGCACGTGACGCTAGCAATGATGGCCAACGCGTTTTTCTCTTTGGCCAGCATTGGAGCGGGTCTTTATTTGGTGAACAATTATTTGTTGAAACAAAAAAAATGGAATGATTTGTTGCGGCGTCTTCCCAGTCTCGACCGTTTACAAGGGATGTCGGCTTGGCTGTTAGTATTGGGCACCAGCCTGTTGTTGACTGCTATGACGTTGGGGGCGATTTACGCGTACCAAACAATCGGCGCCCAGTTTTGGGAAGATGCCAAGGTGTGGAGCTCGCTCTGGGTGTTGGCGCTGTACGCATTCATCTTGTGGAAGTGGGCGAGGCGCCAGTGGCATGGCCGCAAGTTGGCTTGGTGGACGCTGTTGTCCCTGTTTGCCGTATTGAGCAATTATATCATCACACGCTCCGGTTTTTCATTTCATCACTGGATATGATTCGGGCGATAAGGGGTTCAGGAGATGAAAAAATACTATCCCATGATGGTGGACATCAACGGATTGCGCTGTCTGGTGGTAGGGGGCGGCAAGGTGGCCGAAAGGAAAACGCGAGGGCTACTCGATGCGGGAGCTTTGGTCACCGTGGTGAGTCCGAAGCTGACTCCTCAGTTGGCGCAATGGGCGGACACCGGTGAGATTGAGTGGCGGCATCGCCTTTATCGGCGGGAAGATCATGAGGGATGCCGCTTGGTTATCGCTGCGACCGACCAAACGGAGGTCAACGTTCAGATCCGCCACGAAGCCGACGCGCGCGGCCAGTGGGTGAATGTGATCGACCGTCCAGAGCTGTGCACGTTCACCGTTCCCGCGACGGTGACGAGGGGCAAGCTCTGCATTGCCGTTTCCACCGGCGGGGCCAGCCCTTCCCTGGCCCAAACGATACGCGACCAATTGGCGTCGATGTATGGGGAAGAGTATGAATTGCACTTGGAGTTGCTTCAAGAAATGCGCGGGATCATTCAACAACGCGTACCGGTTCCCAAAGAACGGTACCAATTGGTGAAAGAATTGGCCGGCGAAGAATGGTTGGAAGAGTGCCGGGCCAATCCGGAGAAAGTGCGGAGCAAGATGTATCAGTGGTTGGATCACGCCTTGTCCCCGCAAACCTAGAATGGAGGTTGGACGCGTGCGCACGATTACGGTAGGAACGAGAAAGAGCCTGCTCGCTTTAACCCAGACCAACTGGGTGGTCGAACAACTGAAGAAGGTACGTCCTGATCTGACCGTCCAATTGGAAAAGATTGTGACCAAAGGGGATAAGATTCTTCATGTGACCTTGTCAAAAGTGGGCGGCAAAGGACTGTTTGTCAAAGAGATTGAACAGGCGCTGTTGGATGGGCGGATTGATTTTGCGGTTCACAGCATGAAAGACCTTCCGGGAGAAATGCCTGAGGGATTGGTGATCGGAGCGATTCCTGAACGGGAAAACCCTTGTGACAGCCTGTTGTCGCGGAACGGTCTTTCTTTGGCTGAATTGCCATCTGGCGCGGTGGTCGGCACCAGCAGTTTGCGCCGCCAAGCGCAAATATTGGCTTACCGTCCCGATTTGAAGGTGAAACCGGTGCGTGGCAATCTGGATACGCGCATTGCTAAGATGGAAGAAGGGCAATTTGATGCGATCTTGTTGGCGCAGGCCGGACTGGCTCGTATGGGCTGGCAGGATAAGGTGACGGAAACCCTGTCGAAGGATATCTTGTTGCCGGCGGTGGGTCAAGGGGCTTTGGCGATCCAGTGCCGCGAAGACGACCATGAACTGCTGGCATTGCTGTTGGAAATTCATCATGTAGAGACGGCGCGGGCGGTTCAAGCGGAACGGGCCTTCTTGCGTGCATTTGAAGGAGGTTGCCATTTGCCGCTGGCCGCGCATGCGGAAGTGCTCGGTGATGAGGTGTGTCTGACTGGGTTGGTCGCGCATCCGGACGGAACCAGAGTGATCAAAGGAATCAAACAGGGTTCGGATGAAAAAGCCGTAGGTCGAGAATTAGCCGCGGAGCTCAAGGAACAGGGCGCAGGGGAATTGTTGAGTGAGGTGCGAGAGGGGTTAGTCGGATGACCGGCTTAGTGTATTTGGTGGGTGCGGGCCCCGGAGACCCAGGTCTCATCACAGTGAAAGGCTTGGAAGCCATCAAGAAAGCCGATGTGATCATCTATGACCGTCTGGCGAATCCCCAGCTGTTAAAGCACGCACGCCCTGGTGCGGAATTGATTTATGTGGGAAAGCTACCTGATCGCCATACGCTTAAACAAGAGAAGATCAATGAACTGATTGTGGAAAAGGCGAAGGAGGGCAAGGTGGTCACCCGCCTCAAAGGAGGCGACCCTTTCATCTTTGGCCGAGGTGGCGAAGAGGCGGAATGCTGTGTGGAAGAGGGCATCCCTTTTGAGGTGGTCCCCGGTATTACTTCTGCCATTGCTGTGCCTGCTTATGCGGGTATACCCGTGACACATCGCAATTATAATACGTCTTTCACAGTGGTGACGGGACATGAGTGCCCCAAGAAAATTAAGTCGTCGGTTCGATGGGATAAGGTGACACTGGCTTCGGAGACACTGGTGTTTTTGATGGGTGTGAGTAACCTGCCGCATATCGTGAGTAGCTTGCTGGAGCACGGACGCTCCGAGGACACACCGATCGCATTGGTTCGCTGGGGCACGCGGGCGGAACAGCGCACCATTGTCGGCACCCTTGCAGACATCGTGCAGAAGGTAGAGGAGGCCGGATTACGCTCCCCGGCTGTCATTGTTGTCGGTGAAGTAGTGAAATTGCGCGAACGTTTGCAGTGGGTTGAGAAAAAGCCCTTGTTTGGCAAACGGATCTTAGTGACCCGGGCGCGTAGCCAGAACAGCGCGCTGGTTGAAAAAATCGAAGCCTTAGGCGGAGAAGCCATAGAGTTCCCGGTGATTCGGATCACTTCGCCCAAACGGCAGGATGTGTTCGATGAAGCCGTCAAGCAACTAGATAAATATGATTGGGTTATCTTCACCAGCGTCAACGGGGTGGACTGTTTTTTCAAACGCTTACGCGAATTGCGCATCGATATCCGGACATTGGCCGGGGCGCGCATCGGGGCGGTAGGCGCTAAAACAGCGGAAGCCTTGCTTGATAGAGGGTTGCTGGTTGAATCTTTGCCAGGGGAGTATCAAGCAGAAGCGTTGGTTGAGCATTTGCGCCCCTTGGTGAAAGCGGGGCAGGAAATCTTGTTACCGCGCGCGAATATCGCCCGCAAGGTGTTGCCGACCGAACTGGCGCGCATGGGATGCCATGTGACGGAAGTCGATGCTTATGACACGGTAGCAGATGCAACGGAGGCATCCGAAGTAGTTAAACTGTTGCAAGAAGGCGCCATTCATGTGATTACTTTCACAAGTTCTTCCACCGTACGCAATTTTTTGAAGGCAGTGCGATCAGTCACAGAAGAAGCCGAGGAATTGCTGGCGTCAACGAAAGTTGTGTGCATCGGCCCCATCACCGCACAAACTGCGCGGGAACTTGGAGTGCGAGTCGATGCGACCGCTGAAACATACACGATTGACGGGCTTGTGGAGACAATGAAACAATTGTAACGCACCCGAAATGCTGAGAGTTTACTCAGGCTCAAGGAACAGAGAGGAGTAGTCGCAATGCAACCATTCATGCGCCATCGTCGTTTACGCGCCAACGAAGTGATCCGTAACTTGGTGCGCGAACACCATCTGCATGTGGAGGATTTGATTTACCCCATGTTTGTGGTTGAAGGGGAGAACATTAAAAATGAAGTGCCATCAATGCCTGGCGTGTTCCACTTGTCGCTAGACCGGCTTGAAGAAGAGTTGGAGGAACTCAAGGCATTGGGCATCTCATCTTTGATGGTTTTTGGTGTGCCCGCCGAGAAAGATGAGGTGGGTAGCCAAGCAGACCACGATCATGGCATTGTGCAACGAGCGATTCGCAAGATCAAAGAAACGCATCCTTCTTTTTATGTGATTGCCGACACCTGTTTGTGCCAATACACTTCGCACGGCCATTGCGGTATCGTGGAAAATGGGGAAGTGCTCAATGATCCCTCCCTGCGCCGGTTGGCGGCGACCGCCGTGTCGCAAGCGGAAGCGGGCGCTGACATGATTGCTCCTTCCAATATGATGGATGGGTTTGTTTACGCGATTCGGAAAGGCTTGGATGAGGCGGGTTACGCGCATATTCCAATTCTGTCTTATGCTGTGAAATACGCTTCCAACTACTATGGTCCATTCCGTGATGCAGCCCACTCCACTCCGGAATTTGGTGACCGCCGTTCGTATCAGATGGACCCAGCCAACGCCCGTGAAGCCATGCGGGAAGCGGCATCCGACGTCGCTGAAGGGGCCGATATGCTGATGGTCAAGCCAGCGATGTCTTATATGGATGTGATCTATCGGGTGAAAGAGCGGTTTGATTTGCCCGTCGTTGTCTACAATGTGAGCGGGGAGTACTCCATGATCAAAGCCGCGGCGCTCAATGGATGGATTGATGAGGAAAAAGTAGTGATGGAAACCATGCTTTCGTTTAAACGTGCTGGTGCTGACCTCATTATCACCTACCATGCCAAAGACATCGCCCGCTGGTTGCGAAAAGGATAAGCCAATGCAAGCAAACGCATAAAGGATGGCTGGACTTTAGCCAAGAGTCCAGTCGCATGACGGGCCTCCTGGAAAACAGGGGGCTCGTTTTTTGATTGCACGTTTTATAGGAAATGCTGGCGGAATCACAAGGGGAGACATTTTTTTGTAAGAGGTTCTGGATAAGCAGATGGTTATGCGGTATGATTTGATATTAAGTCGGATTCGTCTGACCATTCTGCTAGTGGTAAGAGGGTGGGACAAGCGATGTTGTGCGGTTGCCTGCCCGTACCTATCCGCAAAAGACGGTAAAAGGAGAAAACGATGATTTCCCATGACATTGCCAATTCACTCAATGAGCATTCTTGGATTCGCGTCATGTTTCAAGAAGGGAAGAGATTGAAACAGTTGCATGGTGAGGAGCATGTGTTTGACTTTTCCATTGGTGGCCCTGCCTTGGAGCCACCGGAAGCCTTTTATCAGTCCTTGCGCCAGGTTGTGGATGAACCTCTGGCCGGCAAGCATTCTTATGGTGATTATCAAGGGTTGTATGAAGCCCGGGAGCGCATTGCCGCTTACTTGGCCAACCGCTATCAAACTGGATTCTCACCGGCACATGTAGTAATGACATCGGGGGCGGCGGGAGCGCTGAACCTGGTGTTTAGAAGTATATTGAACCCCGGTGATGAAGTGGTATTACTGGCTCCGTATTTTTTGGAATACGAGCGGTATGTGACCAACTTCGGTGGAGCCTGCACCATCGTTCCGCTGACGGAGGAGTCTTTTGATATCGACATCGACTGCGTTAAAGAGGCGCTTACGGACAAGACGAAAGCGATCATGGTCAATTCACCCCACAATCCGACCGGCAAAGTGTTTTCACAGGAGAACCTGTCGCAATTGGGCCGGATGATGGCTGAGTGGGAAGCAGAGACAGGGCGCCAGCTGTTTTTGGTGTATGACTCCCCTTATGACCAATTGACCTTTGGTGGCACATACGCTAATCCGTTTTCCGCCAGCGACCGTGTGATTTTTGTTGGTTCCTTCAGCAAAGAATTGGGACTCGCCGGGGAACGGGTCGGTTATATTGCGCTCAATGAAGCATTTGAGCACAAGGATTTGCTTGCGGCTGCGCTGGCTTACTGCAACCGGGTGATGGGATTTTTGCACGCTCCGATGCTGATGCAACGGGCTATCGCCGGTATGGGTAGTCTAGAAGTGGATGCTTCTCCTTATCGGCTTCGTAGCGAGATGATGTCTGATATCCTGCGGGAAGCGGGCTTTTCGTTTCTCCCGCCGCAAGGGGGATTTTTTATCTTTCCGAAGTCGCCCATTCCCGATGACGTGGCTTTTTGCATGGAAGCGATGGAGCGGTTCCATCTCTTGGTTGTGCCGGGTAGCCAATTTGGCCGAGCGGGTCATTTCCGCGTGTCCTTCAGTGTGTCGCTGGAACAAATCCAGCGTTCTAAGGACGTGTTTCGCCAATTGCGGGCGTTCTTCGGCGGGGACGAGGTGGAGGCAAGCGCCGGAATGCCGGTCAATCTAGTAGAGTGAGGTTATCGGCTGCACCCGATACTCCTCAATAGCTTGATCAGACTTACATCATAGATGGGAGCGGGCCGGTTTACGGGCGAAGCTCCCATTTTCTCAAAAAAGTCGCTTTTCCATTAGATGGGTTTGCTTTATTTGAGGTACAATATGTTTGTGAAGAGTTTTACATAAAAGGTAGTGATATGGATGCATAAAGGATATGATCGTTCCATCGCGAATTACCGGCAAGCCCAACAAGTGATTCCAGGCGGAGTGAACAGTCCGGTTCGCGCATTTAGATCAGTGAAGATGAATCCGGTGTTTGTTGAGCGCGGGTTCGGTTCCAAAGTGGTGGATGTGGACGGAAACGAATACATCGATTACATCGGTTCATGGGGGCCTCTCATTTTGGGGCATGCTCACCCTAAAGTGGTGGAAGCTATCAAAACGACTGCGGAGAAGGGAACCAGCTTTGGTGCTCCGACCGAATTGGAGACCTTGATGGCTGAGACAGTGGTTGAACGCATGCCATCGGTTGAGATTGTGCGCATGGTCAACTCGGGAACCGAGGCCACGATGAGTGCCTTGCGTTTGGCTCGCGCATACACCGGACGCAACAAGATCCTCAAATTTGAAGGAAGCTATCACGGACATTCCGACAGCCTGCTCATTAAAGCTGGCTCCGGCGTGGCCACCTTGGGCTTGCCGGACAGCCCCGGCGTGCCCGAGAATATCGCTCAGCACACCTTGACGGTACCTTACAATGATTTGGATAGCGTCAAGCTGGTGTTTGAAAAAGTGGGTGAAGAAATTGCCGCCGTCATCTTGGAGCCGGTGGCTGGAAACATGGGCGTCGTTCCTCCTCAGCCTGGGTTCCTTGAGGGGTTGCGGGAGTTGACGGAACAGCATGGAGCATTGCTCATTTTTGACGAAGTGATGACCGGTTTCCGGGTTGGTTATCACTCGGCCCAAGGGCGCTACGGCATCACTCCTGATTTGACGACGATGGGCAAAGTGATCGGCGGCGGCCTTCCGGTGGGGGCTTATGGTGGCAAAAAGGAGATTATGGAACAGGTCGCACCAGTTGGTCCGGTGTACCAAGCGGGAACGCTGTCGGGCAATCCGCTGGCCATGGCCGCCGGTTATGCTACCTTGTCAGAAATGACACCAGCTGCTTATGAAGAGTTAGAACGCAAAGGACGGATTTTGGAGGAGGGTTTGCGCCGCAATGCGGAAGAAGCGGGCATCCCACACCATATCAACCGTGTTGGTTCGATGGTCTGTCTCTTTTTCACTGGAGAGGCGGTTACGAGCTATACCCAAGCGAAGCAAGCGGATACGGAGCGTTTTGCCGAGTATTTCCGCCTGATGATGGAGGAAGGGATTCTGATTCCCCCTTCACAATTTGAAGGCATGTTTATTTCGATGGCTCATCAGGATGAGGATTTGAACCGTACGTTGGAAGCGAACCGCCGCGCACTGGCCCGCTTGAAAAAATAAATTTGTTCTAATGAAAGCCTATCTTTTCGCGTTGGCGAAAAGATAGGCTTTTTTTGTTGCGCGGCATCACTCCGGCAGTTTTCCCTACAAGCTCTCCGCTTAAAGACCCGGTCTTGTCTGGGTTGGGTTATAACTCCATTTTGAACGCATATAGATACAGTAACGTCTTAACCGATGACCCACGTGTTTGAACGTTGAGTCAAGCGGTACGGCACGAACCTCACAAGGAGGGATTGTGTATATGGAAAGCAGTTTCACCCAACTCCGTTTCGACATATCGGAAAATGTTCGCCTCCAATCACAGCAACCTGGCATTGACACCCTCCTGGAGCTGGACTTGTATCCCGACATCGAAATCAAGGATGAAGGGCAACATTTGAAGATCCAGGGGTATCTGCGGCTGAATGGGTCTTATCTCAAGCAGCGGGAAGACGAAAGTGAGCCAGATGTACATACGAATGGAGAGGACGATCAGCAAGAACTGGCTTATGTCATTCCGGTTGAGATCACGCTCCCGCGTGACCGCGCGGAAGAAGACCAGATCTCGGCGGAGGTGGAGGCATTTGATTATCAAGTGTTGTCCCCTTACGAATTGAAGATCGATGCGATTCTGATGATCGACGGGTTGTTGCCTGAAAGAAATGAGGAGACGCCTAGCGAAGTGGCACGGTCCGGAGAGGAAGAATCCCTGCCGGTCTTTTCGGGACAGTCGGCCCAACCGATGGCTTCGCTTGCGCAACAGCATGATTTTGATGACGCCAAAGTGGAGATTGAATTGGAGACACCTGATGATCCGCAGGTGGGTGACGCCGAGCACGAAGAGCAAGATGTGCATTTGATTCAACCGGTGGAGTCGATCGAGTCGATGCAAGCCAATTCCGAAGAGCAAAAGGCGTTGACAGTCGATCCCCAAGACTTCTGGCGTGAACGCCAGGCGAGCAAGCAGGCACAGACGGCGGAGTCGATCAAGGAAGGGGAACAGCCTGAGCCGGTGGAAATGTCGGATTCGGATGACTCGGAAAAAGCCGATACGGAACAAGCGGATGGCGCACAACCCGACGAGAAGCAGGAAAACGCTTCCTGGATCGGCTGGTTGTTGCGGGAAAAAGAAGAAGCGTTTGTGCCGATGAAAATGGTTATTGTCCAGAAAGATGACACGATTGACACAGTGGCGAACAGATATAACGTATCGGCTAATGAGTTGATCAGGCTAAACCGATTGCAGACAGACGTGCTGGTTGAAGGGCAGATTTTGAATGTGCCCAAGCAGCCTGAACACCCAAGTCCGCATGCAGAGATTTCTGCGTTTGGTTGGCACGGCAAAAAGCGTTGATGCCCACGGAAAGGGGGAGTGGCAGTGGACCGATCAGCTTTAGTGTGGGAAGTGTTGCGGCAATACGGTTATGAAGATGCGTATATGGAAAAAGTGGGTAGCGTGATCTACCTGGCTTTGCCTGAAGGGGAATATGCGCTGAAGTGTTCCAGAGCCCCACGTGAAAAATTGTACCTCTTGCACCAACTGTTGAATGAGGCAATTCAATCGGGGTGTAACCATCTGTTGCCTTGGATGGAGACCAAACAAGGGGAGCCAGTGGCCGAAGTGGAAGGCACCTGTTGGTATATGGTTCCTTGGAAGCGGCGGTCTGTCCCAGATGGAAAGCGCTGGTCATCTGAGGAAGCGATGGGGGCTTTAGCCCGTTTGCATCAGGCGACGGAACCAGGTTGCAAAAAATTGGATGAGTTGGCGCCGTCCATCCGGCAAGAAGACATCGAGTCTTGGAAGCGCAAGATGGAGATGTTGGAACAATATGCGAAACACGGGAAGGATCGCGAATTCATCTCCCCATTTGAACAGGCCTTCGCAAGCGCCAAAGAACAGCTGGACCGTAGCTTCCAATTTGCCATCCGGGGATTGGAACGCTACCGCGAAAGTGAGAACGCCTCCTTGCCGCGCGCCGTTCTCTGCCATGGCAGGGTTCATCCCAGCAATGTGGTACAGGACGAGGAGCAAGTGTATCTGATTGATTTTGACCACGCGCAAGTAGATACGCCAGCCCGTGATGTAGCCCTCGCCATCCAGCGTTTTTCGCTCCATGATGAGGCAGATCCGTTCAAGCTGTTTGAGGCTTATGAACGGGTGTGGAAGTTAGAGCCCAAAGAGAAACGGTTGTTGGCCTTGTATTTGTCATACCCCGAGCGAATATTGAAAACACTAGGGCGGTATTTCGACAAACCGCGTACCGCCATGGTAGAGCCGCAATTCACCAAGCGTTTCGAGCGCGAGATCAGCCAGCATGAACAAATGCAGGAGCTGGTGAAAAGTTTGTGGCCGTCCAAAAAGAAAAAAGAAGAGCGGGAAAAAGTCCAGGTCGCCTCTCACCAACCCGGACGCAAGAAGAAAAGGAAAAGGGCAAATTATCGCTAGTTTGAATCGGGGTTATCCCCGGTTTTTTATTTTTTGTAAAAGTTTGTGCAGGGCTTTTAATGGTAAACTAAGGGCAAGCACCCATAAGATCACTTCCAACATCAAGGATCTCCTCACTTACATAGAAGATGGTATAGAAAGGGTAAGGGACAAGCGTCCCCTCATCTTTTGTTGCCCAATGAAAAAAAGTTGCTTATGACCAAATTATATGCCACAGGTTGCGTGGTTGCTTGTTTTTTTGGAGATTTGGGAGAAAGACTAGACAGAAGTGAACGAAACGTGGAGAATAGGAATATGTTATAGGGACCAAAAGCGGATGCTGACAGGAAGGGGATTTTCAAGTTGAGTATGGTAAAAACCATGGTGAAAAAAGCATATCGCGGTGTTTTGTTTTTGGTGTTTCTCAGTATTCTGATGCTGGTGACAGTATTGTTGATGACCTTCTTGGCCGATCCTCAGGCGATGTATGATCACATCAGACAAACGTTTGGTGTTCGCTGATATATGGCAGGACTGGACTCATATGATTCATTGGCGATCTCCATCGCCGTTTTTATTTTGTTTGGGCGTTTGTTTGACTCTCACATTCAAAGGTTGTAATATAATAAAACAATCAATAAATGATTAATTAAGCTATGAAAGGGAAGAGTAGGCGGGATAGAGAGCCTGTCAGAGAGAGGAGCCCACGGCTGGAAGGCTTCTTCAGGTTACACCGTTGAACGTCGCCCTTGAGCTGAACATCTGAAGGGTGTTGCTGTGTAAGATGTTCCGGCGCCAACCGATACCTGGCCCTAGAGTGCACTGAACTGACTAGTTGGGTTCGGTGAACAAAGGTGGTACCGCGAAACAACCTTTCGTCCTTTGCATGGGACGGAAGGTTTTTTATTTTGTCTAACAGTGAGGAGGATGTAAGATGGGTGAACCAGTGAAAAGCAATTTGCCATCCGCCTACGACCCGAAACAGGCGGAAACGAAATGGTACAACTATTGGATTGAAGGGAAGTTTTTCGAAGCGGGGAAAGACCAAAGCAAACAGCCGTTTACGATTGTCATTCCCCCGCCAAACGTCACCGGCAAGCTACACATTGGCCATGCGCTGAACGTAACACTACAGGATATCTTAATTCGTTTCAAACGGATGAGCGGGTATGACGCCCTGTGGTTGCCAGGAATGGACCACGCTGGCATCGCCACCCAGGCGCGGGTCGAGGCGAAGTTGCGGGAGCAAGGGATCAGCCGACACGACTTGGGTCGGGAAAAATTCTTGGCGGAAGTGTGGAAATGGAAAGATGAATACGCCCAGAACATCGCCGACCAGTGGCGCAAATTGGGGTTGAGCTTGGATTACAGCCGTGAGCGGTTCACATTGGACGAAGGGTTATCCGCCGCCGTGAGAGAAGTGTTTGTGCGCTTGTATGAGAAGGGGCTCATTTATCGCGGCAAATATATCATCAACTGGGACCCCAAAGCTCGCACGGCTTTGTCTGATATTGAAGTAATCCATAAAGAAGTTAAAGGCGCGTTGTATCACTTAAAATATCCGCTCAAAGATGGTTCAGGCTACATCCGAGTAGCGACAACGCGTCCCGAAACGATGTTGGGTGACGTGGCGGTGGCCGTTCACCCCGATGATGAGCGGTATCAAGGGCTTATCGGCAAAACAGTTATCTTGCCGTTCGTGGAGCGGGAGATTCCGATTATCGCCGATGCGTATGTTGACCCGGAATTCGGTAGCGGAGCAGTGAAGATCACGCCGGCTCATGACCCGAACGACTTTGAGATGGGGCAACGCCATCAATTGCCGCAAATCCTCGTGATGAATGAAGAGGGTCGGATGAATGAGTTGGCTGGGAAATACCAAGGCATGGATCGCTTTGAATGCCGCAAACAGATCGTCAAAGACTTGGAAGCGGCGGGTTTGTTGATTGAAATCGAGGAGCATGTCCACTCGGTGGGTCACAGTGAACGGACGGGAGTCGTAGTCGAACCGTATCTGTCCACGCAATGGTTCGTTTCCATGAAGCCTCTCGCCGAACGGGCCATCAACGCGCAAACACAGGGGAAAGGCGTAAAGTTTGTGCCTGACCGCTTTGAGAAAATCTACTTGAATTGGATTGAAAACGTGCGCGATTGGTGCATCTCGCGCCAATTGTGGTGGGGGCATCGCATCCCGGCGTGGTATTGCGACGAGTGTGGTGAAATGACTGTGGCTAGAGAGGAACCGACCACTTGTCCGCATTGCCAAAGCAACGCATTGCGCCAAGACGAGGATGTGCTTGACACATGGTTTAGCTCGGCATTGTGGCCTTTCTCCACGCTGGGTTGGCCTGAGCAAACGGACGACCTCAAGCGTTATTTCCCCACGGATGTTTTGGTGACAGGTTATGACATCATCTACTTCTGGGTAGCGCGCATGATCTTTACGGCGTTGGAATTCACTGATCAGATTCCATTTAAAGATGTGCTGATGAACGGTTTGGTTCGCGATGCGGAAGGCAGAAAGATGTCCAAGTCTCTGGGGAACGGCGTTGACCCGATGGAAGTGATCGACCAGTATGGCGCAGATGCGATGCGCTATATGCTGTCAACTGGTTGTACTCCGGGGAATGACCTCCGCTTCCGTTTTGAACGGGTGGAGGCGGCGCGCAACTTCGCCAACAAGATCTGGAATGCGTCCCGGTTTGCGCTCATGCACTTGGAAGGGGTGTCGGCTGAAGAACTGGAACTCAAAGGGCCGTTCTCCATCGCCGACAAATGGATTTTGCACCGACTCAACGAGACAGTGAAAGACGCCACTCGCCTGTTGGAACGGTACGAATTTGGCGAAGTGGGACGTGTGATCTACAACTTCATTTGGGATGAACTGTGCGACTGGTACATTGAATTTGCCAAGCTACCGCTGTATGGAGAAGATGAAGAAGCCAAACGCGTGACCCGCTCGGTGCTGACCCATGTGCTGGATCAAGCGTTGCGGTTGTTGCATCCGATGATGCCTTTCATCACGGAAGAGATTTGGCAGCATCTGCCGGTGGAAGGGGAAAGCATCACCGTTTCCGCTTGGCCTCAGGTAAATGAAGCGTTTGACGCGCCAGAAGCGGTTCATGAAATGCAAGTGTTAATCGAAACGATCCGTGCGGTGCGCAACATCCGTGCTGAAATGGAAGTACCTCCTAAGCATCAAGTGTCATTGATGGTGCGTCCTGATGGGGAAACCCGGCAGGCGTTTGAACGGAACGAAGCGGCTATCAAGCGTTTGTGCGGAGTGAACCAATTGACCATCGATCCTGCATTGGCGCGACCCGACAAATCGATGGCTGCGGTAGTGACCGGTGCTGAGCTGTTCTTGCCGCTCGCGGGGCTGGTTGATGTGGAACAGACGGTGAAACGCTTGGAGGCGGAGTTGAAAAAGTTAAACGCCGAAGTAGAACGCGTTGAAAAGAAATTGTCCAATCCGGGATTTGTCGCCAAAGCACCTGAACATGTGGTGGAAGCGGAACGGCAAAAAGGGGAAGAGTACAAGGAAAAACGCGAGAAAGTGTTGGCACGGATTCAGGAGATCAAAGGTTCATAAAAGGCGGTTGACGGGAGGAACGACCAAAGATTCCTCCCGTCCCGTATTGTTGACGGAGCGTCCTTTTAAATGCAAAATGTACAGAGGTAGTTTTTTTATTGTTTAACGAAGGGGAAGAAGGTCATGGATCGAATGACTTCATTTGCTGTACCAAGTGATGTGTTCGACTGGATGGAACAAACTTGTGCGCAAGCGATCCAGCCCGGTTTAGAGCGGATGGAGTGGGTGCTTGAGCGGCTGGGCCATCCAGAGAGAAGATGCAAATTTATTCATATCGCTGGCACGAATGGCAAAGGGTCGACTGCGGCGATGATTGCATCGGTGCTTAAGGAAGCGGGATATTCGACTGGTTTGTTTGTTTCCCCCTATATCCTTTCATGGCGCGAACGGATTCAAGTGGATGGGAACCCGATCTCCGATGAGGCGTTCGTGCATTGGTCCAATCAGTTGCGTCCATTGGCGGAAGAGATTAGAACGGAAGGGCCTGGCCCGCTCACTCCGTTTGAATTTTGGACGCTTGTGGCGATTTTATACTTTGCTAAGGATGCCGTTCCTTGGTTTGTGGTGTGGGAAACCGGCCTTGGCGGCCGCCTCGATTCCACCAATGTCTGCTATCCGCTGGTTTCGGTGATCACCGAGGTTGGTTTGGATCACCAAGCGTGGTTGGGGGAATCCCTCGCGGACATCGCGCAGGAAAAAGCGGGCATCATCAAGGCGGGGGTACCTGTCGTGTGCGGTGCGGGACGGGCGGAAGTGCAAGCTGTGATTCATGAAGCGGCACAATTGAAAAACTGCAAGGTTTACCAAGTGGGCCGCGATTATCGGATAGAGCCAGCAGAACAGACGGCGGAGACAGGACAAGCGTTTACTTTTTCCAATGTTTATCGTCGGCTTTCGGCCAATGTGTCCCTAATGGGGGAACACCAGCTGAAAAACGCAGGCACAGCCTTGATGACGCTGGATGTGTTGCGCCAAGCCTATGCCACGGTAATTGAAGATGAACATATTCAACGCGGTTTGGCTTCTGTTCATTGGCCGGGCCGGTTGGAACAAGTGAGTGAATATCCGCGCATCTTATTGGATGGTGCACACAACGTCGACGGGGTTCACTCATTGGTCAACGCACTTCGTGACCACTATACTTATGATCGCCTTGTGTTGATCTTGGCGATGATGAATGACAAACGGGTGGAGGATATGTTGGCACCCTTGTTGGACGTGGCCGACCATGTGATCACCACGCAAGTGGCTGATCAACCGCGCTCCATGACGGGACGCGAATTGGCCGAAGTGGCACGGCGTCTGCATCCGTCCGCGTCGGTGTCAAGTGCATCCTCTGTGCAAAAGGCGCTGGCGTTGTTACGGGCTGAGTTGGGTGAACGCGATCTGGGTGTGATCGCTGGTTCTCTCTATCTCGTATCTGAAGCCCGCTCATTACTGATACAAGCAAAAGACGAATAAGGTATTAAAAAAGGCTGGTGATTCTGTTGGATAAGAAAAGAGTGCATTTCGTTGGAATTGGTGGATATGGGATGAGCGCGATCGCGCGTGTGTTGCTGGACTTGGGGTATGAAGTGTCCGGGTCTGATGTCGCGGAAAACGCATTGGTGCAAAAGCTGATTGAACGCGGCGCTAAGGTGACCATCGGCCATCATGCCGACAATGTCAACGGAGCGGATATGGTCGTATTCTCCACAAGCATTTCGGAAAACAATGTGGAGCGCATCGCAGCCCAAGAGCAGGGGATTGAAGTGTTGCACCGCTCGCAAATGCTGGCCCGTTTGTTAAACGACAAGAAAGGGATCGCTGTTGCTGGCGCACACGGCAAAACAACGACGTCTTCCATGATTGCGCAAACGTTGGAATTGTGCGATGTCGATCCAACATACATCATCGGCGGGGAAATCGTCAGCTTAAAAGGCAACGCCAAAGCGGGGCAAAGCGATTATGTGGTGGCCGAGGCCGACGAGAGCGACGGCTCTTTCTTGGAATACTTCCCCTACTTGGCGGTGGTAACCAATATTGAGCCCGACCATTTGGAGAATTATGAAGGTGACTTCGAAAAGCTAAAACAAGCGTATCGCGTATTTGCCAGCCAGGTTCGCCCAGAGGGAGCGGCGATTTTGTGCTGGGATGACGCATATGTCCGAGCCATTGCTCCAGAAGTGCGCGGCCGTTACATCACGTATGCGTTGGATCATCCAGCCGACTATATGGCGACCAACATCCGCGAACAAGAGCGCGAAATGACGTTTACGGTGGTTAAAAATGGCCAGGAGCTGGGAGATGTATCCCTGCGGATTCCGGGGCGCCACAACGTAGCCAACGCCTTGGCGGCCATCATCGCTTGTTTGGAAGTGGGCGTGCCATTTGAACGCGCGGCAGCTGCCCTGTATCAATTTCAAGGGGCCAAACGCCGCTTCCAAGTAATTGGCGAAGTGGACGACATTGTGGTTGTCGATGACTATGCCCACCATCCGACTGAAATCGAAGCGACCTTGAAAGGTGCTAAAGCGTTGGGGCGGCGGATGATCGTGGTGTTCCAACCGCAACGTTACTCTCGCACGCATCTGTTGATGGATGAATTCAGCCGGGCGTTTGCCTTGGCCGACGAGGTTATTATCAATACCTTGTACGCCCCGGCCGGTGAACAACCGATTCCGGGCGTGTCTGCCGAGCGCTTGGCCGAATTGATCACAAAGAATAGCAACCCCAACACCCGCTTCATTGATACCAAAGAAAATGTGATCGCCTATCTTTTAGATCACGTCCGGCCGGGCGACCTCGTATTGACCATGGGCGCGGGAGACATCTGGCGCGTTTCGCACGGTTTGGTGCCTGAGTTGGAGAAGCGGACCGTGAAAAGATGAATTTGCACTTATCCATACGCTTTGCCTGATTCCCTTTCAGGGCGATCCGCTTAAATGCGGGTTGCCCTGTTGCGTTTAATCGCGCTATAGTAAGATTGTGCGGCGTTTGACGGCGCTGCTTGCCAAACGTTGAACTAAGAAGCATCCATCGCGATGTGATGCAGATAGGAGATGACTTTTTGTGAATTTATTCACATTCAGACGACTTTCCCTGATCTTGTGTGCTTTTTTGCTGGTAGCTGGTTGTGCTCCAACTAAGACGGAGTCTCCTGACTCGGGCCAAAACCAAGATGCGTCCGCTAACAATAATGATGTATCCGCTCTCAATTGGCGTGTCCCCGATTTTACGTACACCAACCAAGAGGGCAAGCCATTTGGGCTGAAGGATTTGCAAGGGAAATTCTGGTTGGCTGATTTTATTTTTACCCGTTGCCCCAATGTGTGTCCGCCGATGACGGCCAACATGGCCAAGGTACAACAGGAGCTGAAAAAGGCTGGCGTACAGGTGGAACTGGTCTCCTTCAGCGTGGACCCCGAGTATGACAAACCAGAAGTGCTGAAGGCCTATGCGGAGAAACATGGTGCTGACTTTAGCAATTGGCATCTCTTGACTGGCTATTCATTAGAAGAAATAACCAAGGTGACCAAAGACACTTTCAAGGCGCAAATCGCGCATCAAAAAGGAACATCCCCTGACGTTCCGCTGTTGGTTACCCATCCTACGCAGTTTTATCTGATTGACGGAACTGGAAAAGTGGTCCGATTCTACAACGGCCTACAACCTGATGCAGCGCAAATTGCTAAAGATGTTGCATCTCTGAATAAAGGAAAGTGAAAAAAACGACTCCGTTGTTGCGGAGTCGTGAGGCTGCTGACAAACTGCCTTGAAAGGCAGGGTCAGCAGCCTTTTTTGTCGAATCAATAAAAAACAATCTATAAGGAGTTTTTTCTATGTTTAGAACAAATCCGAGTAAAGAACATCAACCAGAACTGGTTAACATAGAAGAACTAGTTCCACGAGATCACTTGTTACGGAAAATTAATGAAACGATCGACTTCTCCTTCATTGCTGAGAAATGTAAAGAATTATACTGCCAAGATAATGGGCGTCCATGTCTTGACCCAATTATGTTATTTAAAATGCTACTCATTGGATATTTGTTCGGCATTCGTTCCGAACGCC